>JAFQMC010000029.1 GCA_017421045.1 Clostridia bacterium | reverse complement strand
TCTACTGTTTCAGGAAGAGCCTTTGTTGCCTTTCTCTCTGCAACAACCTTAGCGAAGATTCTTACCAATGTGTTCATTGAGAGTGCACCAAGGTCACATTCGAGGTATGCAGGAGCTTCACTGTTTTCAGCAATGTAATCTACGATTGCCTGTGCCAAAGCTATATACTGAGCCTTTGTGAGTGTGCCTTCTGTGAGGTCTTCATACATCATTTCGGGGATTGTTGCACTGTTTCCTGCTACATCGCCTGTCAAGCCGTTGTTTGTATCAACAACATACTGTGCAAATGCGCCGAGAACTTCTGCCATGTTTGTTGCACCGTGGCCGAGGTTTGCGTTTGCGGGCAATTTGCCGTTGTTTGTGATGTATGTGTTTGCACTGTTGCCTACATATTCAATGTAAGCTCTTGTGTAAACCTTTGAGGGAGCTTCTGTGGGAGCTGCTGTTGTCGGAGCTGCTGTCGGAGCCTGTGTTGTGGGAGCTACAGTGGGAGCAGGAGTCGGTTCTATGCATACAAACGGAATTTCACAGTCGTTTGCATAAGCCTCAGCATATGAGCCGCTTTCACCGTAGATTGTAAGTTTATCACAAGTTATAAACGTCTGGGGATCACCGAGTACCTGCATACCGTCTATTTCTTTGAGGAGCCTTATTTCTGTTACACTGGGCGGTATGTTTAAACTTTCCAATGATGTGCATCCGGTGAACGAACAGTCACCTATAACTGTAACTGTATCGGGCAAAGTTACATTTACCAAGACTCTTGAAGCGGTGAAGGCGTCATCGCCTATATGTGTCACGCCATCGGGCACTGCATAAGAGGTGGCGGTTCTGCCTACGGGATAACGTATGATCTCTGTTTTATCCTTATTGAACAGAACACCGTCCACATCGCAGAAGGAGCTGTTGTTTTCTGCTGCTTCAAAGTTCAAAAGGTTTGGGCATGAATTAAATATATCATCATTGCTTATGTCTTCAACAGTTTCCGAAAGCGTTACACTTGTCAAACTGGTAGATTCTGCAAATGCATACCCTAAAATGTGTGTTATGCCGGAAGGTACTGTATAACTGCTGTTCGTTTTGCCTATGGGGTACTGTATAAGCATTGTTTTATCTTTGTTGACAAGCACGCCGTCTATATCAGTATAATAGGGGTTATCATCAGCTACTTCTATGTTTTCCAAGCTTTTGCAGCCCCTGAAAGGATGAGTCCCCATAGTTTTAACAGAAGCAGGTATTGAAACATTCTGCAATGATTCACAATCTGTAAATGCGTCTTTAGCGATTTCCCTGAGATCGTTTGGCAACGTTAACTCGGTTAACGATCTGCATCCGTAAAATGCCTGCTCTTTTATATAATTAACAGAATCGGGCATGGTTACACTTTTCAATGCCGAGCAATTGAAAAATGCACGCTCGCCTATCGAAAAGACACCGGTCGGTATTGTTACGCCGGAAAGCTTACTGCAGCCGTAAAACATCTCATTGGCTATTGTAGTGAGAGCGTTTGATATCGTTGCACTTGTCAAAGATTTGCAAGTACGAAATACCGACGTGCCCATGCTTCTGACGGAATTCGGGATCGTTATCGTCGGCAAACCGTTACAGGACATAAAAGCAAAATCACCAATACTTGTTACGCTGTCGGGAATCGATACGCTTGTCAATTTTTCACACCACGCAAATGCGGAGGCTTCTATGGTTTTTACGGTATTGGGTATTGTTACACTTGTTATTGCCTTGCAGGAATAAAATGCATTTTTGCCGATAACCTGAACAGGATAGCCGTCTATCTCGCTCGGTATCACAATTTCATTTTCGGAGCCGATATACTTGGTTATCTTAACATAGCTGTCGCTGATTACAGTATAGGTGTACTGTTCTGCAACAGTTGAGGCAAGGGCAGGTGCTGCAAGAGTGAAGCACATCATGAGCACCAGGATGAGAGCAATTGTCTTTTTCATTGTGTGTTGCGTTCCTTTCCTTTTAATATGATTTAAGCCCTACCTTTTATTGTAACATCTTCTTAAAGTTTGTAAAGAGGCATACATATCTTAAAGTTATAAGTAATATTGAATAAGTACTTAATGAAAATTCACCCTCCGTCACCATTTGACGGAGGGTGAATATATTTTTGTATACTTGTTTTTGATTACTTTTTGGTAAAAAGTAATTGGGGTGCAGGGGCAACGCCCCTGCGATAAACTTATTTCTTGGGAGCGGAGCTTGTATTGTAGATATGCTCAAGTCCGAGGCGCTTTGCCGCATCCTCACGCATTTTGTACTTCAATACCTTTCCGGCTGCGTTCATGGGGAAGCTTTTTACAAACTCGATGTACTTGGGAACCTTGTGGCGTGCAAGCAGTTTCATTGCATATGCACGCATATCATCTACCGTGATGTTTTCGCCGTCCTTGAGAATTATGCAAGCCATAGCTTCTTCGCCGTACTTCTCATCGGGAATACCTATAACCTGTACGTCCTGAACGGATGTGTGCGTGTAGAAGAATTCCTCAATTTCCTTGGGGTAGAGGTTTTCACCGCCACGGATGATCATATCCTTGAGTCTGCCCGTGATGCGGTAGTTGCCGTTCTCATCACAGCAGGCAAGGTCGCCTGAATGCAACCAACCTTCTTCATCAACGGTGTCCCTTGTTGCATCGGGCATTTTATAATAGCCCTTCATCTGGTTATAGCCCTTGGAGCAGAACTCACCGTTTACTCCCGGGGGAACAGTTTCGCCTGTTTCGGGGTCTATGACCTTGCACTGAACATGGGGGAATGCATAGCCGACTGTGTCTGTGCGGACTTCAATGGGATCAGTCCATGCAGACATGGTGGAGCCGGGGGCGGATTCCGTCTGACCATATACGCTGACGATACCCGTCATATGCATCTCGTCTTCCTGTGCGGCACGGCGCATGAGCTCCGGCGGACAGCCTGCTCCTGCCATGATGCCTGTACGCATATGTGAAAAATCCGTCTTGCGGTAGTCCTCATGGTTGAACATTGCAATGAACATCGTGGGAACACCGTTGAAAGCAGTGATACGCTCCTGATTGATGCAAGCGAGCGAGGACTTTGCAGAAAAATAGGGCATGGGGCAAATGGTTGCGCCGTGAGTCATGCATGATGTCATCGAAAGCGTCATGCCGAAGCAGTGGAACATGGGAACGTGTATCATGAAACGGTCAGCCGTTGAAAGTCCCATACGGTCACCTATGCACTTGCCGTTGTTAACTACGTTGTAATGTGTGAGCATAACGCCCTTGGGGAAGCCCGTTGTGCCTGATGTGTACTGCATATTGCATACATCATCGGGCTTGACAGAGGCGGCCATCTGATGAATTTTTTCAAGCGGTACAAGGTGTGCTCTGCCCATAGCTTCATCAAATGTGAGTGAGCCTTCCTGACTAAAGCCTACCGTGATTACGTTCCTTAAGAAAGGCAAACGCTTGCTGTGCAGGGGACTGCCGGGCTTTGTTGAGGCAAGCTCGGGGCAAAGCTCGTTTATTATAGCCTTATAGTTGGAGTCGAGGCAGGATTCGATCATAACAAGAGTGTGGGTATCCGACTGGCGAAGCAGGTATTCCGCTTCGTGGATCTTGTAAGCCGTGTTGACGGTGACAAGAACTGCACCAATCTTTGTTGTTGCCCAGAAAGTGATAAACCACGCAGGAACATTTGTTGCCCAGACAGCAACCTTGCTTCCCGGCTTTACGCCCATGGATACGAGTGCACGTGCGAAGTTGTCAACATCCTCGCGGAATTCTTCATAAGTGCGCGTATAGTCGAGCGTTGTATACTTGAAAGCATACTGGTCGGGGAACTCTTCAACCATTCTGTCAAGCACCTGGGGGAAAGTCAAGTCGATAAGCTCATCCTTTTTCCAGACGTACTGACCGCTTCCGTCATGATTGTAAAAAAGTGCCTTGCTTGTGCTGTTCGTCTTTTCAAAGCGGTTCATGTAGTTGACAAAATGGGGGAATATAATTTCGCGATCCTTCAAATCGTCCATCCATTCGGGCTTCCATTCGAGTGAAATGAAACCGTCATAGTCAACGGAGGAGAGCGCACGAATCATCTCGCGGACGGGCATATTACCTTCACCGATGAGATTGTATGTGTTTTTATCATCAGAGTCCCTCAAATGCACATGGCGAACATATGCACCCAGGTTTTTAATTGTCGTGTCAGGTGATTCGTTAAAATCACGGTAGGGGTGATGCATATCCCACAATGCTGCAAGCTGGTCACAGGGGAACTGCTCCAAGAGCGTACGCAGGCGAGCCGTATCAGCATATATGCCGCTTGTTTTTATAAGGATTGCCACACCCTTTTCTTCAGCTATCGGGATAAGCTTTTCAAGACGCTTGCGGACAAGCTCTTCATTATCGCAAAGTGCAACTGCTGATACGTAGGGAACCTGCATACCTTCTGCAATCTCGATAAGATTCCCGATATCGTCCGTACAGTCCGTATCACATGCAAGGTCGCACGAGGTATCAAAGCAGGGGATGCTCAGGTGCTTCTCGCGAAGCTGGCGTGCGGTTGCCGCAATGTTATACTTATGGAAATTGCCTCCACGCTCGCAAAGCTCGGTCGCCTTTTGCAAATTATAAACTTCTATACCCGAAAAGCGCATATCGAGCGCTGTTTCAATGATTTCATTCCATGAAAGGTCTGCCCAGCCACGGGTGGAAAATGAGAGCTTCATTCTTCTTCCTCCTCATAGACAATTTTATTGAGTGCGTTGATATAGGCGTGCACGCTTGCACATACGATATCCGTTGAGATACCCTTGCCCGAATAAATTTTACCGTCTGAACGAAGCTTTACAACTGCCTGCCCCATTGCTTCACGGCCCTGCGTTACTGACTGGATCTGGAAATCGTCAAGCTCATAGTGCTTGCCGATAATCTGCTCTATAGCGAGGAATACTGCATCAATACAGCCATCGCCCAGGGATACGCCCTCGTATACCTTGTCGTCACGGATAAGCTTCATGTGTGCCATTGCGGAGGTATTGCTGCCCGTGTTGACTACAAAATTATCAACCTTGTATGTGGGGGGAACCTGCATTGCGGCTGATGCTATAATGGCATCAAGCTCCTTTGAGCTTACCTGTTCCTTGCGGGCAGCTATGTGCTCAAAAGCCTCCCAAACCTTTACACCGTCTTCTTCTGAAAGGTCATAGCCGAGGTCTTCTGCCATTTTAAGTACGGCAGGCATTTCATCATGGCATGAAAGCATTATTTTATCGCTTCCATCCTGAACACCGTTGTCAAAGGGTGAAGATTTACTGCGGTCGGTTTCACACATCCATTCAATCTGGCGGATTGCACGGTTAAGCTCCGTCATGCGAACTGAGCAATAGGCCTTGAAAGAGCTGCTCTTTGCCGTGATTATCTTTGCAACATTGGGAAGTGATGCGGTAGCGGTTGAGTAGGACGCCGTCTTTATTTCGACAGCACCGTAGCGAACAGCTGCTATCGCACAGGCATCAGCCATGCAAAGCTCATTCGAGCAGGAAATGCCAAGATCAACATTTTTAAGTTCGGGAACATTTTCATAAAGCGTATCCAAAAATGCTGCAAACTCGGTAGGAAGCATTGTTCCTGCTGTATCGCAGAGCGTGATTATCTTTGCGCCTGCCTTTATGGCGGTGGAAACTGCTTCGTAAAGGAATTTTTCGTCACTTCTTGTTGCATCGTCTGCAATGAATTCCACATCGTCCGTGTATTCCTTGCAGATTGATATGGTCTCGGCAATTGACTCCAAAACCTTTTGAGGCTTTTTGCCGAATATGTATTCCATCTGTACGCTACTTACGGGTGCCGCTACCTGCAAACGGGGACTTGCGGCTTCTTTTAATGCGTTCCACGTCGCTTCAACGCTTTCGCGTGTGTGCTTTACCGGAACGGCCAGAATACCGTTTTTTACATTTGCCGCGATGGATTTAATTCGAAGACCGTCTATCTTGTTGTTTTCAATACCTTCAATTTCGATTACGGATACACCGAGTTTGTCAAGAAGCTTGGATAGCTCGAGCTTTTCCTTAAAGGTTAGCGTAAAATCCGCTGACTTTACGGATTGTTTCATGGTTATGTCGCTGATTCTTACTTCCTGCATTGTGCACTCTCCTTAATTGTTTGGTTTTATAAAAATAAAAGTCCCCAAGGCATATTGCCTCAGGGACGAAATAACAAGTTTCGCGGTACCACCCCGATTATCCCCTCTCTCACGAAAGAGAATCACCTCTTTGACTCAATCAAGTCATCAGCCTGTAACGGGGCACCCGGGCTCAATTACTCGCAAAATTGCTTTGACAGAGCCGACTCGGGAATGAGACTGTCGCATTTCAGCTGTATCGGCTTGCACCACACGCCGACTCTCTTGAACATCACCGAAAAGGACTTAATTCCTTCAATGTCTTTTTCTTTGCTAAACATTTAATCACAAACATAAAGCGTTGTCAATGTTTTTTTAGCCTTTTTTAAGATTTGTTTTATGAAGCATATTGTTAAAACTCTGTAAAGGCATGGGGTTGCTTGAAAAGAAAAGGTAAAAGGTATATTATGGAAACACATGTATGGGAGGACAAAAGAAAAAGAGGAAAGTGCAAGACAGGGGACGGTTCTGTCTGCCATACTGGGAGGTATCTTTTTTATATGTTATGGAATGAGATTAAGCGTAAACTTGCACTGGTGCTGATAATTATATTTTGTATGTTTGTTTTATGCGGATGTCCCCTTACAAGCGAATGGTATTATGAGCTTGCAAACGGATATTCGGTGGCGATTGTAGGGTCAAATCATGTAGCAGTATTGAAAAACAACGATGATTTTGTTGTCGGGCGTTTTGTTGTCGGGTTTTGTTACAATGATAAATTTCTGGGCGTAAAGAGGTATAAAGCCGAGAACGAAAGAGACTATTCTGCCTATCCGGATTATTATACCATGTATTACTCTGACGACTTGCAATACTATTTGGTTGACATGGCAAATGACAATGTTCATGGTCCGTACAACGAGCAAGAGTATGAAGAACAAAAAGACATACTCGTAAAAAATCAGATGAGCGAATGGATAAAAACAGATTCCAAGCCCGATGATGCATCATTGCCGATTGACGAGGTAGTACCAAAAGACAAACCATTCATAGTGCAGGTGTTTTATTTTATAAAATTCATAATAGAAATATTATTTGGGTGAAAATAACACAGGGGACGGTCCTGAAGATAAAGATAACTACAAGACAGGGGACGGAAAGCCTGTCTGCCAGGAGGGATCTTTATGTCTGTAAAACTGTTAAGACATCATATGATTGAAAGCATCAAACTCCTTGCTAGTGATGGAGAAGTTCAGCTCAGTTGTTACCCTGATTTTGTTTGCAAAGGAGATGAAATTGCTAATTCATTGGGGGACTGGCTCCTTTTGTATCAAGAAAAAAGGGAGCTTGAAGATAAACTTGAAGATAGATATGCATTTCTTCCGGAAGAATTAATGCAAATTATTGATTTAGATGAAGATATCTCGATGCTTGCTCCAGAAGAATTCTCTGATTATGCCATATTAAATTCACATGAATGGAAAAAAATAAGAGACAAAGCAAAGAAAATCTTGATTTTGTTAAAAGAAGAGTATTCGCTACCAGATAAAAGAAGCATTTAACCAATCAGGGAACTGAGGTAAGAACAAGACAGGGGACGGTTCTGTCTGCCACATTATAGAACCTAATGGCATGTGCAATCATCGGTTTTTTAGGGAGTTGAGGTGATTAAATGAAAATTAATATTGGAAACAAAATGATTACTTCTACGGATTTTTCCAATGCTGAAACGGCATGGATGATAGAAGATGCTATTTTAGTCCTTGAACATCTAAAAAGTGAAAATAAAATTGTTTTAGGGGGAGATATTCTGACAGAAAAATTGGAACACAACTATGATAGCTGGTATTATAATGTGGAATCCAGTCAAAATTCTAAATTTAATGTTGAATGTAGTATTAAGTTGGCATTTGAATATATTTCAAATTATGTAAGAACAAACGGAAACGCATTTTATGTGGTGTTTGTCATAGAAGACCAATCAGGGAATGCATAAGGATAACAAAGAAAGACAGCAATCAAGACAGGGGACGGTCCCCTGTCTGCCTTGGTTCTTTTCCCCCATTGAACAAGAGAGGATGGTGAAGAAGTTGAATCTGTTTATAAATTCTCCCTCTTATTACACACAAGAAAACGGGGTGATAGATGATATTTACCAATTGTGCAGGATGATATCGCTTAATATTGATATAACTTTATATACGGATGCGCTTGATACGATTGGTATCACTCCTATTATTGCGCCTACGCAAATCCTTGAGAGTGGAAAATGGAAAGAAGAGAGAAAAATAAGTTTGCCATATAGGATGGCAAGCATATCATTAGTTTCTGACTATGATAGTTTTCTTAAAGCCGATCTGATGTCCAAAAGGAAAATAATTATAGAAAACATTTTGAAATCTTTAGGCGTAATAAAAAGGAGGTTAAAAGATAAATTTGATTACGAACAAATAGAAAATGACATCAAAAACTTACTTTCTTAGTTTCTTTGAACAAGATAAAAATGCTTACTTTTTCAGTGGTTTCGGACGGTTCTATAAGAATACAGAGAACCGTCCCCTGTCTGCCCGGAGAACCGTCCCCTGTCTGCCCGTGGAGACGGCTCCTTTTTCCCGATTTATTTATTGAAAATCATATTGTAATTTACGGAAGCTGATTGTAAAATAAAATTACGGTTTTATAAATTCATAACATAAGGAGGAACCCTAATGCAAAAGCTCACCCGTTTATTCAGCATTTTCTTGCTTCTTGCCATGGTTCTTTCTCTCCTGCCGACGCTCCCCGTTCTGGGTGCAGAGACAGAAGAGACGGAAACCACAGCGAAAGCCACTCTCCCTGTAGAGAGACTTGCTACCAAAGCAGTTTCTGTCAGTAGTGTTTCCGTCCCCGCTTATTCCGGCGGCACAGCTTCAAGCTGGATGACGTACGACTGCGGTCAGTATTTGGGCTTGGCGAACACAGGAACTCAGTCCAAGATGCAGATCATCAAGGGCACCTCAGGCACGCAGCTCCTGAATTACCGGGATAAGCTGACGGGGTTGGGGTATACCCTCCTGTACCAGAAGGCCGTTGATGCCCAATCCGGTACCAACCGCCATATCAAATGCCTGTCTCCCGACGGCACCTTCACCATTTATGCCTATTATGTTGAAGCATATCAGGAAACCCGTATCATTGTAGACACCAATGCAGATACTTTCCGCCGTATCAGCTACACCGAAAACGGCAACAGCACCGGTCGCACAGAGCTGTACATGATTCCCTTCTCTTGCTCCGAAGACGGCTTCCTGTACTCCAGCGAATATGGTAGCCAGAACCGCAACAATGCCGGAGCCATGTATGTCATGAAATTTGCGGATAACAGTCTGTTTGTGATAGACGGTGGCAGCTATATTCAGATGAGCGACAGGGACTGTGAGCGGATCTATGCTCTCCTGCGGAGAATCACCGGCATTCCCGAAGGCCAGAAAATGGTAATTAACACATGGTTTGTCACCCACTACCATGACGATCATGTTTCCGGCTTCCCCCGTTTCCTTTCCAAGTACTACACGGAATTTGACCTGCAAAACGTCATGTATAACTTCGATGTAGTAGGTTCTTCCGGTGATAACATGGAGATCATCGGCAAGCTCTATCCCAACGCCAAGTACTACAAACAGCACACCGGCGAATACTTCGATATTTGTGGTGTTCGCTTTGAGGTTTTATACACGGTAGAAGATCTCTATACCCCTAACAGCAGTAACAAGCTCACCCTCAGCGATGCAGGTTGTATGCGTAAATCCAATGAAGAGAATAACTGTTCCTCCGTTCTCCGCGTATCCTTTGGAGGAAAGACAGTACTCCTTACCGGCGACATCTACGATGCTGACCGCATTTTGATCAGCATGTATCCTCAAGAATATCTCCACACAGATGTGCTCCAGATCCCCCACCACGGCTTTGACGGCCATGTAACCCTGGTCAAGACTGTCGCCCCCGCCATTTCCTTCATCAATCAGAACGAAAGCTCCATGGGCAACCGTAAGAGCAACTATACCAACAACCGTGGCTGGGCCCCCTATGCAGGTACCATCTATTACGGTAATTCCGAACTCGTCGGCTATTGTGCCGAGACAGGCATTTTCCTCCGTGAGCCCTTTACAGAAGCCACAGACTGGCTGGCTTGGGGCAATCTCACCCGTGATATGGAGGAAGCCAATCCCTATACAAGCAGTACTGTTACAGACCCTGAACAGTATTATCGCTACGATCGTGTTACTACTGCCCCCAGCAAAATCAGCGGCACCTATCTCATCGTCGATGACAAGCTGGGCTATCCCCTCTCTTACAGTACCGCAAACGGCACTGTAACGAACGGCTCCACCGCTTTCTACACCAACGACAGATATTATTTCGGCGCATCTCAACGGAGATATATGAACTGGAACATGACCTTCAATGCCATCAGCGATTCCTCCCTGGCTATTGTCACTGGTGGAAAGGGTTACTACACCTCCGGAGCTGTGAAGAAGGGCAGCGGAGATTACTGGGGAACCAACACCGAGAACGCCAACATGGCCCTGGGCAGAGGGGATACCTTCTCCGCCTCCGGCATGTTCAGCGCATGGGCATCCTTTACCAATCAGATGGAGACGACCACAAACTCCGTCCGTTTGGACATGATGGAGGATAACACCTTCCTTCTCTACGCCCGCTACAACACCAACGGGTCTACCTACCATCCTCTGTACCGTGATCCCAGCCTCACCACCGATAAGGGTTGGGGTGCCTCCAGCCTTGCCAAAGCAGACGCTGTTGACAAGATTGACTATCTCCGCCTGCGACTGTATTCCTACAATACTACCCCCGATACCATGCTCCTATCCTGGACAGGTCATAAGGACTACTATGCAGATCCCGGCATCAGCAAGAGCCAGGCCCTGTCCCTCCTGACCGCCGATATTCGTGTCCGCTACACCTTCGAGAATTCCGGCGACAGCGGAGAGATCTTCTATGACGGTTGGCAGAAGAATGCCGCCGGCACCTACTGGCTGGAATTTCCCAGCGGCTTCAGCGGCAGCACTCCCGGCAATTATACCATTAGCATCAAATTCAAGAACCATGCCGGAACCACCGTAAGCCTGGGAAGCTTCACCCTCCATATTCGGGATCGCAGCAAGGATCCTGCTCCCAAGCAGCTTTTCTTCGATTTCAATGACGATACCTCCTCCAGAAAGAAGTATCAAAACGAGACCCAGTACAACGGCATTAACTTTGATGCCACCTCCCGTTGGGAATTTATTGAGTACAATGCTTCCACCAAGACCAACGACACTACATCGGGCCTTGTGGACATCTCGTCCGGCACGTTGAAACTCTATACCAAGACAGCTGATACCGCCCGAAAGAATCTGTCCTTCCGTACCTTTGCCGGCAGCTACAATCCCCTGAGCTACAGCCCAAAGAATGCAGAAGTGGTGCAGATCCGCTTCAAGGCAGAAAATCTGAAGGCTTCTATTGGAGAAACCGCAAACTTCCGTCTGTGCTATTACAAAGACGGTGGTACCGATCTGATCTATGAGACCATCTACACCCTCGGTTCTGATTATGTGGCCGACGGCGAGTATATGGTGGTCACGGTTCCCTTGACCCAGGCCTTCCGGGACTGCACTGCCATCACCGGCCTCCGTCCCGCCTTCTCTTATGTGATCCCTGCCGACACCTCCAAAGCCGGCTGTATCACCATTGACTATCTCTATATCGGTCCTGCGGCAGATGTCCCCACCTTCCATACTGTCACCTTTGCCAATACAGACGGCAGCATCCTCTATCAGCAAGAGGTTGACCAGGACGGTACGGCAACATACAGCGGAGCAACTCCCACCAAGGCTCCCGATGCCTCAGGTCATTACAGCTTTAAGGGCTGGGTGGATGCTGCAGGAAATACCGTTGCCCTGTCCAACATTCAACAGTCCATGACTGTCTATGCTGCCTTTGATAAGGAAGCCCACAGCTATACGGAAAACACCCTTCCTGACTCTACCGGCGGTCAGCAAGGACAAAAACAGTTCCTCTGCGATTGCGGCTACAGCTACACGGTTGAGCCTACAGTTGAGCCTACAGTTGAACCCACGGTTGAACCCACGGTTGAACCCACAATAGCTCCCACAGTTGCTCCTACAGAAGCTCCCTCAAGAGTTTACACAAGAGCTTACATTGAATATGTAGGCAACAGTGCAAACAATTACATCACAAACAACGGCAAATTGCCGGCAAACGCAAACCTCGGCCACGGTGCAACAAACATGGCAGAAGTTCTCGGCGCATTTGCACAGTATGTTGTTGATACAAACAACGGCTTGACAGGCGATGTAGCAGGCAACAGTGCAACAATCCCCGAAATGATGTATGAAGACCTTACAGAAGGTACACTAACAAAGGCTCAGTATATAGCTTTGGCACAGGCAATCGTAGATTACATTGCTGAAAAGGGCGAAGCTCCTGCATTCATTGAAAGCGACCTCGGTGCACTCTCAATGAACACATTGGTAAGAATCTTTGCTAAGGTTATTGCAGACAGAAAGGCAACAAAAGCACTTCCTGCAACAGTAGAAGTAGCTGAGTGGTTTGATCCCTTGCCCGTACCTCCCGAAGAACATGCAACAGAGTTTGAAGATACATACGTAATCTACGCAGCAACTTCACAGCTTAGCTACTTGACAAAGAACAATAAGTTCTCAGCTTACAGCACATTGAACGGCGAGCAGGTTTACCAGCCCGAGCTCCTCGGTTTGTTTGCACAGTTCATCGTAAATAAGAATGCAGGCGTTGAAGGCCCGACATCAAGAAACGATGCAACATTTGCAGAAAATTCATACGAGAACATTACAGGCACAAGCCTCACAAAGGCTCAGTATGTAAAGGCTGCACAGGATGTTATTGATTACATTGAGAGCTCACTCTCAGCAGCAGCTCCGGGCTTTGTTGTAACAGAAGCAGGCACATTGTCATTTGAGACATTGCTCAGGACATTTGCAACAGTTATTTCAAACTACAAGAGTGCACAGGCATTGCCCGAAACAGTTGAAGTAACAGCATGGACAGGTGAAAGCTTGCCCACACCTCCTGCTCAGACGGAAGCTCCTGAATATCAGACACTTAACTTCCTTAACATCTTGAAGGGTGCACGTCGTGTTGTAACAACAATCGAAGATGTAGGTTACATCCCGACATATGTAACACTCGATGCAGGTACACGTATATTGCCCGGCACAATGCTCAGATTGTTCGCAGCAACAGTATCCAACATCAACCGCGGCAAGGCAACAAATATGCCCTTGCAGGTAATCGATACTCCCAAGAACATCGTTTCAGAAACATTGACAGCAGGCACACTTACAAAGCTCCAGTACATTGCACTTGCACAGAGAATTGCAAATGTTATTTACTCAACAGATGCAGTTCCGACATACGTAACAAGTGACCTTGGAACGATGAACTACTGCAACATGATTTATATGTTCTCAGGCATCCTGAAGTTCTACCTCGCATACGGCTTCCTGCCCGATACGATGGATGTTCAGCCCTGGGGTACATACGACTTCCAGAACAAATAACGAGCATAATAAATTATCAAATCCCACAAGGCTTTCCTTGTGGGATTTCATTTACTTTAACAAACGAAAAACTCTGCTAAAAAGCAGAGTTTTGTCGTTTGAAAAGTGTTTTACGGTTTAATTTCTCTAAGTAGTTCTTTATATGCTTTTTCGTCAGCCTCTTGCCAGGATAATCCCGCCTTCTTATACTGCTCAGACAGAGGCTTGAGCTGATTTACATAAACGCCATCGTCGGTTGTACGGTCGTAGCCCACAACAATCCAACAGGTATCGCGCTTTTCGAGGGTAAATATGATTTCCTCGCCCACGCCACGCATGGGACCCGATGTTATTTTTGTTTTTATATAGAAGCGAGCAGTCATGTGCTCATTGTCGCTTCGAATTGTTTCAAGTATTTCGGCGGTGCCTTTTTCTACCTCATCAAACGCGGTTAAACTTCCGGCAAGGGTTTTGTCAACAGCAAGCTGTGCATCGTAAAAGAACAGATTCGTTGCTTCGTTTCGCTCCATTATGTCTGAAAAGTCTTGTACTGTACCTGATTTCCTGCCAAGATAATAGCGGTACAAGACCTCTGCAGCTAACTCTTCGGCACTCATTACGGCAGGTGTAATCTGCTCTTGCAAGGCTGCTCTTTCATCTTCCAGTTTTTGTATAATGGATTGCTGTGCTTGCCCATCGGGCTGTGCAATAGCAAATTTTTTCTGCAAATGCTCCAGCATACGGAGCTTTTCTTCAGTGCTGATTGTTGAATTCTTATGTACGGTCATAAAGCTTAAGTACTCCGTTTCAAAAGAAATACCGGCTGAGAGATTTTTGTATTGCAAGTTTTCTAAACCGTAGGAATTGCACATTGTGATGTACTTTAAGTAGCTGTCTGACTCGGTACGAACGGAGGTTATGTAAAGTCCGTCAACGGTTTCAATCAGCTCGCAATATAATTTCTCGAAGCATGTAGAACCGTCTTTCCCTTTTAGCTCAAGAGTAATCACTGCACCAAAGCGGAAAGCTTTTTGATGTGCATTTGCGTTCACAACGGTGAAGGATACCGCTTCGGCGGTTGTTTCTTCGCCGGGAGCTTTTTCTGTGCTGTGGAGAAGATAGTGTAAGTACTTTGCAGTTGCATATGTATATTTATCTTCCTCCCAATTATCACCCTCATAGAACAGTGCAGAAGCAGAGGTGTAGTCTCCCATGGCGAAAGACATGACAGCAGATTTAATCAGCTCAGATACCCTGTTCAGTTTCTCTGCATTTACTGATATGGTTGGGGAGAGTGCGTACACCACATTGCTGATTAACGGTAATTCTGCGGCAAGGGAAGGCTTTACAGCAAAAGTGCATACGAATAACAGTACCGCAACTATGCAGGCTGTGGCAATATGAAGTGATTTTGAAACAAACTGTCCGTGCCTTGTTTTTACGCTGATATGTTCTTCATCATGCTTTTTCAAAAGGGCTATGGTGTCATCTATTTTCTGATAGTAGCTTTGCGGAGGTGTGGGAATACCGGCTTTCAGGCTTTGGATAAATTGTCTGTCATTATGCCTCATAATATTCACCTCCTAACAATCTTTTCAATTCTGCCCGTGCTCTGGACAGGCGGCTTTTTACGGTACCCGAAGGAATCTCGAGTATTTCAACTATTTGCTTTATTGAATAGTCGCAGATATAGTACAGTGTTATTACCTCGCGCTGCTCTTGCGGCAATTGTGACAAGGCGTTTTCTACATCTACCCTGTATTCTGATCCAACCTTATGAGGATAAAGCGTCTGATCATAAAGTGTGATTGTTTTCTGCTGCAGCTTTGCTATACGGTAACATTCGTTTCTTAATATGCGAAACAGCCATGGCTTAAAAGAGCTTTTGTTTCGCAGACTGTCCAGATGCGTATGCGCCTTGATAATGGCATTGCTTACAGCGTCTTCGCTTTCAGGAACGGAACGCAGTATACCGTACGCAAAGCAGAACAATTCGTTTCTTAATTCTATTATTTGGTCATAAAACCATTTAAGCTTTTTATCTTTGTGCAAAACCGATTGATACCTCCTGCATTTGTAAAATGCTCATCTCCTATATATAAGATTGCAGAGGGAGCAGAATGGTTCCCTCCTTTTTGTGTTGCTCTTATTTTTGCCGTGAAGGATTGTCTCATTATAGCATAACCCTTATTATCATACTGTTTAAAGCGCAATTGCAGCAAATGTTTAATGCAACTTGGTTACCGCAACACCATGCAATTGTAAATTTTTGTTTTTTTAGGATAAATTTTGATTTTTTATGGAACCAAACAGGTGACTTAATTATCTGTATTATAGGAGGGTAGAGATATATACTACTATAAAATACAAAGGAGAAACTATATGAAACACAAAATTTCACTTTTACTTGCTACTATACTTGCAGTATTATGTCTGTCGGCAAATGCTTATGCCGTGTCCAATGGTATATTGACATAAAAGGAAGAAAGTATTATTGTAAAGTTGAAAAATAATATTAGGAGACAAAACATGAATATAAAGAAAAATATTGCGATAGTATTAAGCTTTGTGCTTATATTGAGCATTGTGTTCCCTTGCTTTATGCTCGCAGGTGC
>JAFQMC010000028.1 GCA_017421045.1 Clostridia bacterium | reverse complement strand
TACGCAATGGATTTGTTATGATAACCTTTAGCGTTCATATAAGGCATAGCACAAAAATCTGCATCTGACAGTTCAGTCTTAAACTGCATAATTTGTTCCATTAGGCTTCTGCGAAGTTCTAATAATGTATCAATACCCTTTGCAAAAGTGTCTTTTCTCTTAATTTGTAACTGTAAGGTCTTATTCATTTCTGCCCATTCTTTATTCATAAAAATCTCCGCCAAATTCAAGTTTATCGGTTAGATTATACTACACTTATCCTATAAAGTAAATTATTAAATCAGACATCTTTACTTTTGTATCAAGTAGTGATTCTCTTGACTGGAAAGACCCATCCCCTGCACAAATGGTGGAAAGGATAACAAGCAAACTCACATCAGGAAGCATAATACTGATGCACAACGGTGCAAAGAACACCCCCGAAGCTCTGCCTCAGATTATTGATGCGGTGCGGGATGCAGGCTACGAGTTCGTGCCAATCTCCGAGATACTTCTCGAAGGCGACTATCAGACCGACCACGAGGGCAGAATGCACTTATCTCAATAAAGCATAAAAAGCTATGAGAGTAAGAAAAACCTCTCATAGCTTTTATTAGTTTTATAAATTGGAATTTACTTATCTTTCTTGTTCGCACTTAAATACAAAATAACAAAAGCAAGCAAATCAATTATTAAACCACCCATTACTCCAATACACAATCCCATAGAAATATTTTGGCAATGGAACCACACGTCATACCTATACTAATACCCAACGATATTCCAAGAGGTAAAGTGAGAATTGCCAAAGTAAATTATTAAACTAATCCACATAATAACAAAACCGACCCTGAGTGTGTTTACTCAAGGTCGGTTGATTTGATTCATGTATAATTCTTATTAATTACTTGCCATCGAAAGCGTTTGCTGCTACTGTGCAGGAAGCAGGAACGTCGATGCTCTCGATGCGATAGCAAGCCTTAAATGCCAGATTGCCGATGGAAGCAAGACCTGCGGGAAGGTCAACATTCTTCAGCTTGTAGCAGTTCTTGAAGCAGCTGTTGGGGATAGACTTGCAACCCTCGCCGATGGTGAGGTTCTCAAGGCTTCTGCATGCCTGGAAAGAAGATGTGCCCAGAGTCTTGATGCTTGCAAGGTTCATATCGGGAGCCAGATTGTTGCACTCGAAGAATGCCCAGTCGCCGATAGTCTCAACGCCGTCAAGGTTGATAACAACCAGTCTGTCGTTACGGTTGAAAGCCTGTGCGCCGATAGTCTTGCAACCCTCAGGGATGGTGTATGCTGTCATCTTGCGACAATCCTCAAATGCTGCGTAACCGATCTTCTCAACAGAAGCAGGAATTACGAAGTTCTTGAGGGAGTGGCAGTCAAGTGCCATACACTGGGGAATCTCTTTGAGATTTGCAGGCAGACGCAGGTCTGTGAGATTATACTGGTATGCAAATGCGCCGTCAGCAATTTTTGTGATGCTGTCAGGCAACCATACGCTGTTAAGAGCAGGTACCTCTTCGCCAAGGCTTGTCATATCCAGTGCTGTGCTGAAAGCACACTTTGCAACAGTTGTTACCGCTTTGCCGTCAATCTTTGCGGGAACAGTTACGTCCTTTGACTTGCCTATGTAAGCAATGATGTTGATAGTGCCGTCGGAATTCTTACCGTAAAGGAAGTCAGCTACGGTGTTCTCTGTGCCTTTGGAAGGCTCCTCGGGGAACACGATGTTTGTCATATCTATGCCGGCAACATCCTCGATTGTAGCACCGAGACCTGCAACAAACTTCTGAACGGCAGATGCATCCTTAACATTGACACTGTCGTCATAGTTTACGTCGGCAACATACTCGTCGCCAACCTGTGCAATAGCTGCTGCGTGCTTCTGGATAGCGGTTGCATCCTTAACAGTGATAACACCGTCACAGTCTGCGTCACCAAGTTCCATAAAACTGCTTGCTCCTGCAGTAAAAGCAAAGGAACTCATCACCATAAGCATTGCCAGAATAAGAGCTGAAATCTTCATATATTTTCTCATATCTACATCTCCTTAATAGAATTTTTAGAAAAAATATGTATAACCAAAATTATTATAGCAAACTGCCAATCCACAAGTCAACAAAAAAACTGAAAAAAAAGAAACTTTTCCCAACTTTTTTGGTAAGAACATCTTGGTTTTACGCTTTTGCAGGCTCAATTATTCTAAGTGCACCGGGCTGAATTGAAATTTCCGGATTATTCATAACGTGGATTTCTCCGTCAAAGTTTACATCCAGAGGACCCTCTGCCATAAATCTGATTCGCTTACAGCGCTTGAAAGTAACAAAAGGATACTTGGGGTTGTTTACATGGTTGCCCTTTATGTACTGGCCGAGAACGCTTATAAACTTCAGCACCGAAACGGTGTTCACATGGATAAAATCCATATAGCCGTCTGACATGTCTGCCAGAGGTGCCGCCTTAATGCCTCCGCCGTAAAACTTTCCGTTACCTGCCACGGCAAGAAGGGTAGTTTTTCTGAATGTTGCCTTGCTGAAAGGCTCGCCGTCTATGTGAATTTTCACAGGGTGCTTGCGCTTTGAAAACAGACAGTAAATAATAGACATCTTGTAGGCAAGACTTCCTCCCACTAAGGGCAGACGCTTGAACCTCTCCATGTTATTGGCAACGGCACAGTCAAAGCCCACAGAAAAAACATTCATGGAATAGCGACCGTCGCACTCAATAAGGTCTATTCTCCGCTCTGTTCCTCTGACCATTCTGCCGATGTCAAGGAAATCCTCTCTGCTGAAGTTGTCCATAGCACGGACAAAATCATTGCCTGAACCTATGGGGATAATTCCCAGGGCGCAGTTGTCGTGCCCTGCGATTCCCGTGAGCACTTCGTTGGCGGTTCCGTCGCCACCGCAAGCATATATACGGACTTCTTCGCCGCTTTCGGCTATATTTCTTGCTTTTGCCGTTGCGTCTCCTACTCCCTCGGTAATGAGAATCTCCACTGACTCTGATGACGATAATGCCTCTATCTGTTTTGTAAGCTCTTCGGTCTTATTGACTTTACCTGCCGTAGGATTAATTATAAACACATGTCTCATAGTTTCTGCTCACTCCTTGCAAAAGCCTTCAATCTGTCTTTTAAGACCTGCAACAGGAAGACCCACCACGTTGAAGTAGTCTCCCTTAATGCCCTTTACAAACAAGGCGCCCCTGCCCTGTATTCCGTAGGCACCGGCTTTGTCCATCGGCTCGCCTGTGGCAATATAGTCATTTATCTCCTGAGCAGAAAGCTCCAAAAACTCAACCTCTGTTGTCTCGCTGAAAGTCAGGGTCTTGTCGCCGTGAACAATGCAACATCCTGTTATTACCTGATGGGTTCTGCCGCTGAGAGTGCTGAGCTTCTGAAATGCATCTTCCTCGGATGCAGGCTTTGACAAAAGTCTGCCGTCAAGTATAACCACCGTATCGCTTCCGATAACAATGTCATCGGGATATTCCCTTGCGACGCTTGATGCCTTCAGACGTGCAAGATACTCGGGAATCTCAGACACAGCAAGACCCTCGGGCAGGTTCTCGTCCTCGCCCGAGGTCACGCAGATTACATTGTCAGAAATAAGCTTTATCAGCTCCCTGCGACGAGGTGAGGCTGATGCCAGCACGATTCTTTTCATAACGAGGTCTCCTTCTGCACTGCTTTGCAAAGGGGAGCTTTCCGACTCCGTATGCAAAAAGCATTTTTACAATAGCAAACAGTGCGTAAAAAACAAAAACAAAAATACAAAAATTAAGCATATTATCTCCTCCTTGTATTTAATTCTACAAGAAGGGGTGTCCATTAATCAGGACAGTGATTCGCCGTGGAAATACAGAGTTTTCTACGTATCAGCGGTTGTACATCTGCACTATTCGCTCAAGCTCTTCCTTATACATTCCGACCGCTGTGTCGGGTGCAATTATCTGCACCTTGTCTGAAAGACCGAACAGCCAACCGAAGAACTGAGGACTCAACGCCACATTCACATCCAGAGTAAAATGCTCATCGCCGTCCTCTACCACGCAGGCGTTTTTTCCAAAACGATCTGCCACCACGCCAATCATACTTTTGTGAAAGCGGAGTTTTACCGTAGTCAGCTCACCGCCGAACATTCCGAACACGCTCTTTGAATAAAGCGCCATATCGAATTTGTCAAACACATCCCTGCCGTCTCGCGCAGCATCGGATATTTCAACTCTCTCCATTTTATCGACGCGGTAGTGGCGGATAGCCTGCGCTTCATCATCGAAAGCTACCAGATAGTAGTTCTCGTCATCCCAGGTTAGCGCCCAGGGAGAAACGCTGTAACGATTTCCGTCACGTCTGCGGCGCTTGTAAATCTTCTCGCCTGCACCGCCCATTGCCCACTCGGTATAGAAAAATGTTATCTTCTTGTCCTGAGAGATGGCTTCGTGGATGCTGTTGACTGCATAGTATATGGTCTCCGTGGGATTCTTGACGCGATTGGATACATAGACCTGCCTCTGGAGCTGTTTGCCCTCATGAACAGATGCAAGAGACTCCACCTTGCTGATAAGCTCGTGGGATTTCTTCAGGGTAATGAACTTACTGCTCTGGATTGAATCCACCAACAGCTTCAACTCTACAAGCTGGAACTGCCGTCTGCCTATGTAATAAACAGTGGTGTTTGTCTTGTTGCGGATAATCTCATATCCGCAGTCTCTGCCGAACTGCTCCAGCACCTCCAGATCATCGTACACGCTCTTTCGCTCAGCAGGAATACCCATGTCCGAAAGCTGTTCGATTATCTGTGCAACGGTGAGGCCGTGGTTTTCGTCGGTCTGCTCCATAAGCATCTTGAGTATATACAGAAGTTTCTGCTTCTGACGTGAGCTTTTTGCCATGCTGTGCATCTCCTTAGAATGAATTATGCATATACAGTAAGTATATCACAGAGGCACTTAGCTTTTCAACACAAGACCTGTGGCAGAAAAAAACTGTGGATTTATACAATTCAGTACATCGTTATATGTTCACATCCAACAATCCACCCTGAAAAATAGCCAAAATTCGTCTCCGTTTTATGTTATCTATTACTATATTATTGATTTTTGACACCCCTTTTTTATCGCAATAGCCGAAATTATACAAACTCCTTTGACATTGAAAAACCAGACATATATAATAGGATTCGTAAGCGAAGTTCGCTTTTTCCCCAAGTATATTCATTTTTGAAAGAGGTAATATTAAATGGCAACAGAAAAGAAGACAGCTGCTAAGACAACAGCTAAGGCTGAGACTAAGACAGCAGAGAAGAAGACAACAGCAAAGACTGCTACAAAGGCAGCTGCAAAGACAACAGCTAAGGCAGAGACAAAGACTGCTGCAGCAAAGAAGACAGAGACAAAGGCAACAGCTGAGAAGAAGCCTGCTGCTAAGAAGACAACAACAACCAAGAAGACTACCACAAAGAAGGCAGCTACAAAGGTTGAGATGTTCATCGAGTTCGGCGGTGCACAGGTTTCCGTTGACGAGATCATCGAGAACGTTAAGAAGGTTAACGGCAAGGACGCAAAGAACATCACTATCTATGTTAAGCCCGAAGAGAGCAAGGCATACTTCGTTGCAGACGGCGACGAGAAGGATATGGACGTTTACTTCGCATAATCCGAAAGAAAAACAACTGACTCCCGATACCACACGGTGTCGGGAGTTTTTTCGCGCAAAAAAGACGAGACCTTAATATGCCTCGTCTTAGTTTATAAAATCTTCTCCTGTAATCAGATAATGAATAGAAACATTAAAGTATTCGGATAGTTTCACAAGGGTCTCCAGATTAGGACAACGCAAACCGTTTTCGTAGTAAGAAATAGCTTCTCTGCTGATATTTAAATCCATAGCAACCTTCAGTTGGCTATATCCTTTTTTCTTTCTGACGGCATAAAGCCCAAGCATTTTCATAGAAGATCCAATCTCCCCAAAAGCAATATTGTTCCTTGACACTATTGTAACAATCTGTTACACTGATTATGTAACAGATTGTTACATAATCACTAAACGAGGAGAGATTTTTGTGAAAAAAGTTTTAAGCATAGCTTTATGCTTGGTTATGGCACTTAGTTCTTTTCTGAGTGTAAGTGCGAGTTCTGTGATTGAAAACGCGTTATCTTGGGGATTGGGTATTGCAAATGATGATACTCATAAATATGTATTAGGAGCTAGCCATGGTGCTGAAGGAACAAACTACGACTGTTCTTCCTTTGTATCATGGGCATTAAGACACGCCGGTCTTAATGTTCCTATCAGTACTACTTATGTTATGAAGCAGAATTTTCAACCGTATGGTTTCGAGTGGATTTCTTGGAGTTCAATTGGTAGTACAGCCAATTTAAAAAGGGGTGATATTCTCTTAGATGAAAGCCAACATGTAGAATTTTATTATGGCAATAATCAAATACTAGGAGCTCATAACTCAAATAGTGGTATTTCATTATCAAGCTATTATAACAACTATGGCGGAGTTTCATGGGATGGTGTCTTAAGATATACAGCAGAAGAACCTGTTAATAATAATCCTCAAGGTTACTTTGATTGGGTTAGATCAGATAATTCTGGTGAGATACATTTGCGTGGTTGGGCATTTGATAGAGACGATGTAAATGCAGAAGTTTTATTACATGTATATGTTGATGGTAAACATTATGCAACAATAAAAGCAGACAAATCACGACCTGATGTCAACAATACACATTCGGGGGTTGGTAACAATCATGGTTTTGAAGATATATTGATTGTGAATAAATCTGGAAATCTAAACATAAAAGTATTTGCTATTAATATTGGAAATGGCTCAAATATTTTGATTGAAAATGGTGAAAAAAATGTTAGTGTGACAGCTGACCCGAATACACCTAAGAGAATGAAAGAATGCACATTAGATGGTCACACATATAGATTGTACGCTTGCTCAACAACATGGGAAAATGCAAAAACAATCTGTGAAAGCAAGGGCGGATATTTAGCTACAATAACCTCTGAGAGAGAGCAACTTGCTATATATAAATTGCTTTCAGAA
Organism: Clostridia bacterium; assembly: GCA_017421045.1. Classification (GTDB taxonomy): domain Bacteria; phylum Bacillota; class Clostridia; order Oscillospirales; family Acutalibacteraceae; genus Ruminococcoides. The sequence goes on along the minus strand of JAFQMC010000028.1, from coordinate 30,922 downwards.
TATAGTCCTAATAACTTTTATTTGGGAGGAAGCAGCACAAGTGGAAGCTGGAAGTGGGTAACAGGAGAACCTTTTTCGTATACTGCTTGGGCAGAAAACCAGCCAGACTGTGCAGGAAATAATGAATTCTATTTGGGAGCATATAAACATAGCTCTACAAATAGAGATTTGAAATTCTGGAATGACTTTACGAATAATTATTCAGGCATAACTGGATTTGTGTTTGAAAGTGGTGACTTGGAAGAAAACAAAGTGGTGCCTAGTGATAATCCCCCGACAGTTAGTTACAGTGGATATATAGGAAATTCGTGGACAGAAAATAGTACAAATGGGGAAATCGTAGGAACAGAAAACGAAAATCGCTTTAAGGCAATAAAAGTAGGATTAGAAAATTGTACAGGTGGTATTAAATATTCTGCACATTTTGCAAATACTGGTTGGAGCGATTATGTACAGGATAGTGAAGTCTGTGGTTCCACAACAAACGATATGAGTTCTATTGAAGCTATAAAAATGGAACTGTATGGTGATATAGCTAACTCGTATAATGTTTTCTATCGTGCTTATGTTCGAGATAAAGGTTGGCTTGAATGGGCAAAAAATGGAGAAATATCAGGCTCAACTGGTGGTTCATTACCGATTACTGCTATTAAAATAATACTTGTTCCTCAAGTTCGATATGCTTCTCATATTCAGGATAAGGGCTGGACTGATAGAGTTAAAGATAAAGAAATTTCTGGAACAGTAGGAGAGGAATTGCAGTTAGAAGCGTTGAATATTTATCTCAAAGATACTTCTTATGGAAATATACGTTATAAAACTCATTTAGAAGATTTGGGTTGGGGGAGTTCGGTCTATAACGGAAAAGAGAGTGGAACAACTAGCTTAGGATTGAGAGCAGAGGCTATCACTGTAGCTCTTGACGGAAAAGCCAATGAGCTTTTTGATGTAATGTATAAAGTACATATACAAGATAAAGATTGGACTAGTTGGGTTAGAAACGGAACTGTTGCGGGAACAACTGGTGAAGAGTTGAGAATGGAAGCTTTTAAGGTAATGGTAGTTCCAAAAGGATATACTGGAGCTGATACATTTAAGGAATACACCGCCGAGCATTTTACAGTTACATTTGACCCAGTGGGCGGAGAATGCGATGTCAAAACTAAACCAATAAGCTATTGCGGATTTTTTAAAGATTTGCCAACACCTAACAAAAAAGATTGTATATTTGTTGGGTGGTATGATTCTAAAGACTATAATAATTTAGTAACATCTTCTTCAACCCTTGAAACGAAATCTAATGTAACATTATATGCCAAGTGGATAGAGCATACTGATTGCCAATGGGATGGAGTTGTTTCTAAGGAGTCCACATGCACCACAACAGGAACAAAAACATACACATGTTCCACTTGCGGTAATGCATACACAGAAACTATCCCTGCAAAGGGTCATAACCCTCAGAGTAACTGGACAACAATTTCTACATCAGTTTCAGGCACAATCACACAGGCTAAATATTGCTTGGATTGTGAAGCGGTTGTAGAAACGAGAGAAATAGCAGAGAACACTACAGCAACAACCATAACAACCAACTCTACAGAACCTGCAACAAAACCAAATGACAATTATCTCCTCGGTGACGTAAACCTGGATGGCAAAGTCAACATCAAGGATGCAACCGCTATCCAGAAGCACATAGCATCCCTTACTATCCTTGATGAAGTTGCACTGTCAGTTGCAGACTTTGATTTAAACTTGACTATAAATATCAAAGATGCAACGGCAATACAGAAAAAGATTGCAGGCATAATTTAAGAAATGACGGCTTAGACATTGATCTAAGCCGTTTTTCTATGCCTTGGAGGGTATCTCAATATTATCAATATACAAATCCGTTTCGCGGGATATAACCTTTTGCATCATAACGAGGGAAAACACATTGGGAATTGCGAGGAGCGCATTGCAGAGGTCTGCCAGATTCCACACAATATCCAGAGAAATCATAGGTGCTATGAACACCGCCGCCACCCACAAGGCAAGATAGACCCTGTGTGCTTTTGCGCCGAAGATATACACCGCACAGCTCTCTCCCACCCAGGACCAACCCAGTATGGTGGAGAAGGCAAATGTTATCATACCGAACACAAGAAGTCCTCTGCCTATGTAGGGTATCTGAGTGAATGCCATATAGCAGAGCGAACCGCCGTCAGTATTCTGCAGGTTGATGCCGTTTGATGCCACAACCGTACTGACAATCACCACGCCTGTCACAAGGCACATAACCACCGTGTCCCAGAATGTGGCGGTCATTGCCACCAATCCCTGACGGACGGGATTTGGAGTATTTGCGCTGGCGCTGACGATTGAAGATGTGCCCAATCCTGCCTCGTTTGAGAGAAGTCCCCGAGCCATGCCGAACCTGCACGCCGTCATCATCACAGTTCCCGTAGCTCCTCCTGCCGCTGCTTTGAGAGAAAAAGCCTCGGACACAATCAGCCTCAGGGAATCAAGAAGCACCCCTCGGTTAATAAACAGAATGGCAAAACATCCAAGTATATAGGCCACCGCCATAAAAGGCACAAAGAAACTGCACACACGGGAGATGACACTGATTCCGCCGAAAATCACAAGGGCGGTCAGCACCGCTGTGACAATGCCTACAGCAAGCTCCGAGAGAGAAATCTCAGCGCCCAAAAACTTCAGGGTTCTGTCTCTGTCTCCCACGGTTTCGGCAACCACATTCGAGATTGCGTTCGTCTGTATGACAGCACCCGTGAGCAGCCCGCATCCTGCCGCCAAAGCGGCATAGACTATGCCCAGAGGTCTGCTCCCCACCCCGTGTTCAAGTACATACATAGTGCCACCCGTGAAGCCTCCTGCGGATTTGCTGACTCTGTATTTCACAGACAAAAGGCACTCTCCGTACTGGGTCGCCATACCGAATATTCCCGTGAGCCAACACCAGAACACAGCGCCTGCACCACCCATAGCCACCGCGGTGCCTACGCCGATAATATTGCCTGTGCCGAGGGTTGATGCAAGGGAGGTTGACAGCGCCTCAAAGGGACTTATGTCGCCCACTGCACCCTGAGGTTTTCTGACAGAAAGCCTGATACCTCTCAAAACCTTTCGCTGTATAAAACGTGAGCGGACGGTCATGAGCAGATGTGTGCAAAACAAAAAGGCTATCATGGGGAGACCCCAAAGATAGCCGTTGATGCTGAGAATGAGCTCGTTCATATTTGCCTCCGCAAAATTGATACGTTATCATTCCTGTGTGTTTTTGATGAGTTCCACTGCCTCGTCCAGATCTCTGACAGAGGCAAAAATAAGTTTGCTGAGTTCCTGGTCGGGTCCCGACAAATCAGGCACCATAACTGTCATACAGCCTGCCGAAGAAGCAGAACGGACTCCGTTGGGAGAATCCTCGAACGCCATGCACTCCGAAGCTTTAAGTCCCAGAAGCTCTGACGCTGCCAGGTACACATCGGGAGCAGGCTTGCCGTGTTTGATATTGGCAGCACTCTGCACCTTGTCAAAATACTCCCACAGCCCGATTTCACGAAGCCAACCCTCGGCAATCTCCAGCGGTGTGCTGGTTGCAAGGGCAAGGCGAAGTCCCTGCTCTTTGCCAAACCTGAGGATGCTGTCTGCACCCTTCTTCATGGGAACTCCGTGCTTTGCGATGTGTTCGTTCATATATGCCGTGTGGTTTTCAAAGCAACCGTAAAAGTCGAAGTCATCGCCGAAGTAGCCTTTGAACTTCTCCTCGCATTTCGGCAGAGACAGACTGCGGATTGAGAGAAACTGCTCCATTGTAAGCGTGAGACCGCGCTCGGCACAGTCATACTTCAGCGCTTCAAAGGACAGACTCTCTGTATCAATCAGCAGACCATCCATATCAAAGATAAGTCCTTTTATTTTCATATACGCTTCCCTGATTTATCTTTCTGACAGAGGCTTGTAGTCGCGCTCCTCGGCAACGCTCATATATGCAGGACGGATAATCTTGCTTGCATTGATAAGCTCTTCCATACGATGAGCAGACCAGCCTGCGATACGCGCAATAGCAAACAGAGGTGTGTACAGCTCCTGAGGAAGTCCCAGCATATTGTACATAAATCCGCTGTAGAAATCCACATTGGCGGAAACGCCCTTGTATATCTTCTTCTCCTCTGCAATAACTGCAGGAGCAAGGTTCTCAACACGGGAATAGAGTGCGAACTCCTTCATAAGTCCCTTCTCCTCTGCAAGCTTCTCAACATATCCCTTGAGAACCTTGGCTCTGGGGTCAGAGATTGAATAAACTGCATGGCCCATACCGTAGATAAGACCTGCCTTGTCGTAAGCATCCTTATGCAGGAGACGACGGAGATAGTTGCTGATTTCTTCCTCATCGCTCCAATCCTTGACGGTCTTCTTAAGCTCGTTGAACATACCCACAACCTTGGCGTTGGCACCGCCGTGCTTGGGTCCTTTGAGAGAAGAAAGAGCAGCCGCAACAGCAGAGTAAGTGTCGGTACCCGAAGATGTTACAACACGGGTTGTGAACGTTGAGTTGTTACCGCCGCCGTGTTCTGCATGAAGCACCAGTGCCACATCCAGAACCTGCGCCTCAAGGGCAGTATACTTCTGGTCGGGACGGAGAAGCTTCAGAATATTCTCAGCTGTAGAGAGCTTTTTGTCGGGATTGTGGATATAGAGGCTCTTGCCCTTCTGATAGTGGTTGTATGCGTTGTAGCCGTAAACAGAAAGCAAGGGGAATACTGAAATAAGCTGCAGGCACTGACGAAGCACATTGGTGTATGAAATGTCGATTGCGTTGCTGTCATAGCAATAGAGGGTCAGCACGCTGCGTGCCAGAGTATTCATCATATCTCCCGAGGGAGCTTTCATAACTACATCGCGGACAAAGTTCTTGGGAAGTGTGCGGTATGAAGCCAGCAGACTCTGGAAATTCTCCAGCTCACTCTGTGTAGGCAATTCGCCGAAGAGAAGCAGGTATATTGTCTCCTCAAAGCCGAATCTGCCGTCGCCCGCAAAGCCCGATATGAGGTCGTTGATGTTGATTCCGCGATAAAACAGCTTGCCGTCGGTGGGCACTGCCACTCCGTCTACAATCTTATTCTGGCGGATTTCGGATATCTCGGTAAGTCCTGTGAGAACACCCTTACCGTTAAGGTCACGGAGACCTCTTTTTACGTCATATTTTCCGTAAAGGTCAGCGTCGATGCGTGAGTTCTCGACGCACTTGGCACATAAATTCTCAACCTTGGGAGAGTTCTGCGAGTAGGAGTTGTGTTTTGGTGTCAATTCTGATCACTGCCTTTCCAAATAATATCATCTCAGTTAATTGTACTGTATTTATATGGAATATTCAATAAACAATTTATAAACATATCGTGTATTTTATACTCACTATAAACTATGGTTAAAAGTTCAAATCTATACGCTTATCCAAATATTTCATATTAATGATTATTATAACACAAGTTAATGCATAATTTCAAGTTATTTTTCCGTTTGCGAATTAACTGTTCATAAATATGAATTTTTGCTTTTAGAATTATGCAAAAATACATTGTTCAACAGCTTTTCCGATGAATTTCAAAAAAAAACCACCGGCGTAGCCGGTGGTTTTTCTTATGCGCCTAAAAGGCTCTGTTACAAGCGGTGCCTCAAGGCACATGCGCGGTCTGACACTTGCGTCTGTTACTTACTGCCCGTGAACGGGTCTTCCCATCCTCGGAGCGTCATTTGGTCGTGTATCATATCTTCTTTAAGCTGATTCTTCATGTATTCTTCAATTCTTTTGGCGTTTTTGCCTGCCGTATCCACATAATATCCTCTGCACCAAAACGACCTGTTTCCATACTTGTACTTTAGGGTTCCGTGCCTCTGATGTATTATGATACTACTTTTGCCCTTGAGGAATCCCATGAAACTTGCTACACTTAGTTTGGGAGGTATCTCTATAAGCATATGTATATGGTCAGGACACACTTCGGCTTCTATTATATTTACTTCTTTCCATTTGCATAATTCTCTTAGTATCTTTCCTATCTCTGCCTTATGTTCACCATAGAATATTTTTCTCCTGTACTTGGGTGCAAAGACCACATGGTATTTGCAATTCCAACTTGTGTGTGCTAAACTGTTATTGTCATGCATTTGACTACCTCCTTCTGTTTTTGTTGTGCAGTTGCCAGACCGCACTTCCATTATACCAGAAGGTGGTATTTTTTTATACTCATCGCTAAAGCTTTTTTGAACCCCCGATACAATCGGGGGTTTTCGCTTAACAAAAAAACGGGACAGAACCTGCCAAGAGGCTCTGTCCCTGCTTTCTTTTCATTTCTTTTATAACAAAGTAGTACGTGTTATCTGGTGAGTTCCTCTATGAGCTTCTGCTGCTCTTGTTGAGATCCGCCGGTGCTGAGCTTGTAGAGAAACACCTGCTGTCCTGCAGGACCGAGAGATGCATACTGATTAACGGTTCTTGCATTCTCCGCAAGCATCATAAACTGTGAGTCTGCAGGAACTCCAAGTCCACGTTCTGATTTATCCATTATCCTCACCCATAATATTGTCTGCCGTGATTGCAGAAATATCTGAGGATAATGCTTGAATATTTTATGTTTATTTTTTCAAAAACAAATGATTTTACTCTACAATTTCCACCATAAGTATGAGACTTGTATCTTCAAAGAAATGTGCAGGCTCATACTCATAGCTCTCGCCTGCCGTGACAGATTCGAAGGATGCGTTGTAAGTTATACCACCCATAAACACATTGCCGTCGGTAAAATTCTTGTAGCGTACATAAACAGCGCGATAGTCGGTATCTGTGAGGTTTTTGAGTTTCAGCTTTCCGTCTTCAAAGTTAATGCTGACTTTGTCGGACTTTGTGCTCAGTGCATCACACTCAGTAACCGACGCGGTGATTCCTGCGAATTCAGTATCTGCATCGCAGGTCTGCTTTGCGGATTCAAGCACCAGTGCACTGCATCCTGCAGGCAGGGTAGAAAGCACAAAGGTATACTCCGAGGATTTTTCGCTACTCTCGGTATCCTCTGCAGAGGTTGCTGTGGTTTCATCCTCCGCTGTGTTCAGAGTGACAGTAGCATACTGAACAGGCTTGTCAGAAGTATTCTGAACAACTATAGCCATAATATTCTCTACCGCCTCGTCGTCTCCGTCCTCGACATAATCACCCGTGTAACTTCCGAAGGCTGTAATCACAAGGTTATTGTCTTCAATCTCACAGGGGAAATTCACACCCCTTGACTGTGTATCCGCGGTAAAGCCGGGGATTTTTGAGATAACTGCACCGCTCTCATCAGGAGATGCTATGGGTACTTCCACAAAATCGGGAGTGCTGACGGAAGGACCGGTACTTCCAGTATTGTCGCTGTCTGTACATCCTGCAAAGATTCCCAACATGAGCAATGCTGTCAATAATAAAGCTAAAAGTCTTTTTTTCATAAGAATACCTCTCAAAAACATAAATGCCCATGAGACCTCACGAGCATTTTTATCTTTCTTTCCCCGAGTAAAGAGATTGTATAAAAAACAATCACACACTCTCAGGTTTGCTGTCAGAATCATCAGGCTTGTGCTCTGTGTTTCTGACCTCAAGCAGGAATTTATTCATCATATTCTTGATATCAGTTTCAAGCTCAGAGCGATAGCTGAGTCGCAGGGATTCAAGTCTTGCAACCTCCTGCTCTATCTCCATCTGCTTTGCTGTGCTTTCCATAATTATCTTCTCTGCCTCTGCCTTTGCCTTGGAGACAATCTGCTCTGAGAGCTGTTTCACAATGACAAGTGCCTGAGCAATGGACTCCTCGCGCTTTTCAAGCTCACGGATTCGGTCTTTTTTCTCAGACAGTTCGTTCAGTGTATCGTCAGCATCGGCGGCAATATCAGCCAGCATTGCATCAACCGCAGATTTTTCATAGTATTTACTCTTTTTCACAGGGAGCATATAGCCCTCAATTTTTGCACGGGACAAACTCACAGGAAATTCACTCCTTATGCTGAAAGACATCAAAGTTCCTTCAGACCCTATTTTTCACACACTCATACTAATAATCGAATTATATCATATATATTGTGGTTTGTAAACCTTTTTTAACAATATATTTGGTATATTCTTCTTCTGCAACTGCAAGAAACATATGGAATATACAAAAATCCGTATACATTCAACATCATTTATGATATAATTCCGATATATAAAAATCCCTACGACTAAAAAGGTGAGAAGGAGTGAATAATATGACTGAAAGAAAAAACACTGCACGCAGAATAAGACGTGCGCTGACGGTGACGCTTGTGATAATACTTGTACTTTCAGTTATGAATCTGGTCGCGGCAAAGATCATATACGACTCACTGTTTCCAAGATACGAATACACCGACTACTATCTTGCAAAAAATCCCTCCAACTCTGAAATGGAAGAAGCCTATCCAATAAGAGAAGTCGGCTTCCTATCTGACGAAAACAGACTTCAGGGATATATCTACGGAGAAGGCGACAAGGGGCTTGTGGTTATATCCCCGGGACTCAGCAGCGGTGCGCAGGACTACGCAGGCATCACAATGAGTCTTGTAGACTACGGCTGGCGGGTATTCTCCTTTGATCCGACGGGATGTTTCGAAAGCGAGGGTGACAGCTCCGTGGGCTTTGCCCAGGCAATCCTCGACCTTGATGCCGTTCTGAATTACATCGAAACCGACAAGGAACTGAGCAAGCTTGATGTGTTCATCTTCGGACACAGTCGCGGAGGGTATGCCGCCGCCTGTGTGCTTGAATCTGATCATTCTATCAACGGAATTGTTACTGTGGGTGCCGCAAACTCCTCCATGGAAATAACCATAGACACCTCTAAAAACTACATCGGCAACTTCGCCTATCTGGGCTACCCTGCCCTGTACACATATCAGGCGATGATTTTCGGCACGGAACTGACAAGCATCACGGCGGTGGACTCCATCAACAACTCGGATTGTTCCGTGATGATTGTGCAAGGCTCCGAGGACGACAACACCCCTGCAGACACCTGCTCGATATACGCCCACAAAGACGAAATCACAAATCCCTTGGCAAGCTTTGTGCTCATATCCGACGAGCATATCAACGGACACACCTCGGTTATGTACTCAAAGGATGCCGCCATCTATCAGCAGGAGATTTCCGATGAACTGGACGCCCTTGAAGAACAGTACCCCGAGGGGATCCCCGAAAATGTTGCACAGGATTTCTACTCCTCCATTGACGATATGCTCTCAAGCGAGGCAAACCCTGAGCTTATGGCACAAATCAACGAATTCTTTGAAGCAAACCTGAGCCGATAAAGACAGAACAGAAAAGGACTGCGGTCACGATGATGTGACCCAGTCCTTTGTTAATTTCTGAATTACTTTTTAAAGAAAGCTACAGCGATGGCACCGGGACCTACGTGGGTACCGATAATACTGCCGATGGGAGAGATTCTAAGGTCTTCTGTGTTGTCCTTCCAAAGCTCAGCGCTGTCCTCAATGTACTTGTGCAGAAGTGTGCCGTCCAGCCCTGAATAGCCGAGAAGCAGAGGCTTTTCAAAATCCACTCCCCCTGCGGATTCAATCTCTTTCACAAGAAGGTTGTTGCCCTGACGAGAGCCTCTTGCCTTGCCGAGCATCTGCACCTCTCCGTCCAGAATATGAACCACGGGTTTTATGGAGAGAAGCTCTCCTGCAAAGGCAACGGTCTTGGAGATTCTTCCGCCTTTCTTAAGATACTCAAGAGTATTGAGCATTGCCACAAGACGGATGTTTCCGCGTTCCTGTGTAAGTGTGTCGGCAATCTCCTTTGCACTTTTGCCCTCATCGCGGAGCTTGAGTGCATACTCAGCAAGGATTCCCTCACCGATGGCGGCGTTGAGGCTATCCACCACGTAGATGTTTCCGCCTACCTCTTCGGCGGCAATATTTGCACTCTGGAATGTGCCGGAGAGCTTCGAAGAAATCGTGATGACAACTACGTCCTCCCCTGCATCAAGAGCCTCTTTGAATGCATCAGCATATGCCATGGGCATAATCTGGCTTGTGGTGGGAAGCTCGTCGCTCTCGATAAGCTTTGAATAAAATTCCTTGTGGTTGATTGTTACTCCGTCGATGAACTCTTCATTACCGAAGCGAACCGTCATAGGGAGAACTGTCAGTCTCTCCTTGGACTCGGGTGCCATATCTGCTGCTGAATCCACAATGATTCTTACTTTATTATTACTCATATATTTCTCCTCGCTATGTTACTATTCTGCTCAGCATACCGATTCTTATGCCTGCTCTTCAGGCAATCCGTTTTTGCTGATTTCTCGCAGATTTGATGAAATAAGGTCAAGCACGGAATAAAAGATTTTTCGGTCTTCGTCGGTGAGACCTTTTCCTGCAAGCTTCACTGCTGCGGTTGCTCGCTTGCTGACAAAATCAGCCACAGCCTCGCCTCGTTCTGTCAGAGTAAGCTTTGCCCGATAGGCATTCTCTTTTTCTCCGACGCGACACACAAGACCCTTTGCCTCCATCTCTGCTATTGCACGGGATACCGCCGCCTTGTCCTTCATACAAAACTCGCTTAGCTGAGACAGGGTCATTCCGTTGCCGTTACGTCTGATAGCCGCCAGATACTGTGCATAGGACCCTTTGAGTCCGTATTTTTCCATTTCTTCTGTCTCGATCTTCTGAATGCAGCGGTGAACGCCTGCAACAGTCAACGAGAACACTTCATAACGATCCTCCATAAAAACCTCCCAAATCAATATGAAATATTCTTTCTTTACCTTAGTTACCTTTTTCTGCAAGATATTATAGCATGATTTTGTTGACGTGTCAACATCTTTACAAAAAAATGCGTCAGTGCACAAAAGTACCCTGTCGCATTTTTTGCAGTATTGCTTTTAGCTTATTTATTCGCTTACGTTTTTGATGCGCTGTCTGATATCCTGAATGTGTGCTTCAGCCTGAGCGCTGTATTTCTCTGAAAAGGCACAGTAGTTCGAGAAATGCTCGCAGTTGTTGCGGACAAAGTGATAGCCGCCTTCACCAAGCATACTTCTGGCACACTCCACTATCTTCTCAGGAGGATTCAGGAGCTTCTTCTCGCCTCTTGAGTATACACGCACCTGAAGAAGACCTCCCTGCAAAAAATCCTTGAGGGAAGTTTCATGGACAATATTGTTCTCACTGTGAAGCATATCCGCAGCGGGGTCACCCTCTCCGAAATGGATAACGCTGTCTCCTGTGTATATGCCGTGGTGGTAGTACATCCGGCGGTTTACTCTTATCTGAGCACCTGCTTCAGGCTGTGCGTACTCCCACTTTTCCTCAAAGTCACGGATACTCTTACGCTTTAGCATCTAAACAACCCTGAATAACATCGGCTATCTCGCCTACTGTAACGCAGTGGGATGCCTCATTTATGGGAAGCTCGATACCGAACTCCTCCTCGATAGCGATAACAAGCATCAACATGGAGATACTGTTGAGACAAACATCCTCTACGAGTCTGCTGTCTCTGTTCATATCATCCAGAGAAATATTTACGTCACTGCCTGCCATAATAGCCTCAGTGAGCTTTTTGAGTCTTTCGATTATCATACCTGCACCTGATTTCTGATTATTTTCATTGAACCGCTGCGAGGGAAGTCCTCATCCCTGAGAGTTACCTTTGCAACTCGCATATAAGAGGGAACCGAGGCATTGAACTTATCCACTGCAGACTGAATGAGTGCCAAAGGATCTTCGCAATTCATTGCTTTCAGTGCTGCCTGAGCAGGGAAAATCTGAACTGCAATAATGGGCTTGCCTGCATCGTTCTTGCCTTCATAGGCAAAGGCCGCCTGAATAAAGGGAAGCTCGCAGAGTTTATCCTCAATAGCTTCGGGAGATACGTTTTCGCCGTTGTCAAGAATGATGACATTCTTGATTCTGCCTACGATATAGATATTGCCCTCATCGTCAATATCTACCAGATCGCCGGTTTTGAACCATCCGTCGCAGAAAGCTTCCTCGTTTGCCTTGGGATCGTTGTAGTAGCCGAGCATCACGTTCTCGCCCTTGAGCCACAATTCACCGTCTACAACCTTAAGCTCCTGATATCCGTATGCTCTGCCCACGCTGCCGGGGTATTTATCGGGATATACATTACCTGAAACAAGGTTGGAGCTTTCTGTAAGTCCGTAACCGGGATGAAGCATAACATCAAACTGAGCAAGTCTGTCCACCAGTTTCTGGGGCACTGCAGATGCACCGCAGATGATTACGTCGAGCTGTCCGCCGACTGCCTCTTTTCCGCGCTGAGCCATAATGCTCCACACAAGCTCTGCAAGTCCGGGCACCAGAATCAGATATGTGGGCTTTGCCACGGGAAGGTCTTTGAATATATTCTTCATATCCTCACACATAAAGAGGTAACTGCCTGTATAGAAAGCGGCAAGACCCGAACGGATAAGTCCGAACACATGAGTGAAAGGAATAATTGCATAGTAACGGGCAAAGAAGCCGTTGCGTGTTCCGTATGCACTGCTTACGGTACCTCTCATCAGGTTTCCGTGAGACAGCAGAACACCCTTGGACTTGCCTGTAGTACCGCCTGTGAAAATAATGGTTGCAGGGGTATCGGGAGTAATATCACCGCATTTGTCTGCTTTATCAGTACTTGTCACTTCATCCTGAGAGAATACGGGGATTGAGGGATTCATCGCCTTGTATGCACCGCCGAAAACTCTGCTGTGAACAAGCATATTCACATCAAAGCCCTTGCAAAGGGGAAGCACATTCTCCACAGGGGTCTGCATGGGTACAAGCACTGCCACGCATCCCAGAGTAACCGTTGCCATATACACACGCATAAAGTCATACTCATTCTTCAGCATAATGCCTACGTGGTCGCCCTTATTGATGCCGTTGGATACAAGAAAACCTCTTGTAAGCTCCACGTCCTCATAGAACTCCTTGTATGTAACGGTTTTTCCTCCGCTTGTGATTGCCTCCCTTTCGCCAAAGGCTTCAAGGCAATACTCCAGAAGTCCGTCCACGGTGCGGATTTCCTTGAGCATTTCGAGCTCTTCAGGCTTCATGTTATCGGTGTAATAATTACTGTACATTTTAATTCCTTCTTTCTGAAAAATCATTATGATAAAATATATATTCAGCTATTATACGTGTGCTTCCTTTTTCTGCTCGGACAAGTCAGCTTCTCTGCTCTTAGAAAACTTTGCTCGAAAGTTCTTCATTCCCTGAAGCTGTTTCGGGGTCATCCTCTCATAAAGCTTCTGCTGAAGCTCCGATGTCTTTTTAGAAAGCACATCTGTTGCCGAGGCTATCTCAGCCGCTGTGGCAACTTTTGAGAATTCCTCTGACAAGTCCACGCTCTCTCCCACAAGCACCCTGAGATGACCGAAGGGTCTGTAATCTCCTGAGAGATATACGGGAATAACGCGGGTCCCTGTTCGGGAAGCTATGAGGGACACACCTGCCTTGAAGGGCAAGAGCTCCTCCTCAAAATTTATCTGTCCTTCGGGGAAGATTGCTACTTTCTCTCCTTCGCTCACACGCTTTGCACACTCACGAAGACACACAAGATCCATGGTGGTTCTGTCCACAGATATGCACCCAAGCACCCGCAAGAGCACTCCTTTTATGCCTGTCAGAACTTCCTTGGCGGCAACTACTGACATTTTACTGGTGTGGCCTATAACATACATCATCACGGGGTCAAACCAATAGCAGTGGTTGCTGATGATGATGCTCTGCTTTTTCTTCAAATCGTTCTTTGCTTTCTTGCTCTCGTAGCTTATGCGGGGCCACCAGACAAGGCAAAAGGCATATTTAATCAGCGAAACACCAAACCACTTAAAAATCGCAAGTGATACCTTTTTTATTTTTTGTGCAAAGGAGGCTTTTTCTTTGCTCATCTGACTCCGCCTCCCTGCTCGTATAAATCCCTGAGTCCCTTGATTTTGTTTTCAAGGAGGAGTGTAAGCTCCGTGAGTTCCTCCTCACCGGGGTTGGGATTGTTGCACATCTGTCGCAGATTGATTCTGTCTCCCACCATTACACCGGTAGGCTTCATAAAACCGTACTTATGAGTGTGATATATGGGGATGATATCCACCCCTGTGCGGATTGCCATCAGCACCACTGAGGATTTGAAGGGGAGTATAGTACCATCCCGCGAAAGACGTCCCTCGGGAAATATGAGCACAACGCCTTTCTTCTGGAGAAACTCTGTGCACTCATAGAAAAACTGCATATCAAAGGAAAACCTGTCCACCTTGATTGCACCGAGAAGTTTGAGTACCGTGGTCATCAGCTTACTGCTCTCATAGAGAGTCTTGCCCACAACACAGCGTATGTACCGAAATGCAAAGAGGAACATAATCAGAATAAAATCAAGAAAATGTGTGTGGTTGCTGACGATTATTGCAGGCCCCTTAAAGGCAAAGGTGCTCTGTCGGTTCTCCTTGCTCTCGTGCCTTATGCGAGGCAGGAAGAAAAGCCCCATCGTCCACAGGGAAGTAACTTTTAAAAAAATACGAAATAGTCTTTTCATATCCATCCGTCCCAAGAGATCCTAAATATCTTACTTATCTGCTCCCTCTGCTATCTCCCTTGCAAAATCCAGAGGAGTGAACAGAGAGTTCTGCTGTTCGATTTTGATTTCCACCGAATACTTCTTTGATACCAAGGAAACCAGATTGAAATAGCTCATGCTGTCGCCGCCCAGATCATATATGAAATGAGAGTCGGCGGAAATTTCTGAAACATCCTTTGACAGCACCTGAGCGAAAACCCCTCGGATATCATCAAGGTACATTTTTATGCTGTCATCGTATATCTTGTCAAAATTATCCGACTCGGGGCGTTTCATCTCCTCGCAGATAACTGCTCCGTCATCAATCATTTTACGAAGCTGAGAGCGCTTCACCTTACCAAGATTTGAGGGAAGCTCCGCGAAGGTGAAAAACACCTTTGCAGGTCGCTCGGTGAGAGGGAGACCGTCTATAGCGCTGAAAATTCTCTGAGCTATGCGTGCCTTCTCATAGGGGCTTGTGCTCTCTCTGAGCTGAAGCACTGCCACGGGTCGGGTATTGCCAAGAATATCAAGTCCCAGAACACACATGGAAACCGCACCGGGAACCGAGATACGCTGTTCTATCATATCAGGGCTGATGTTCTCTCCGTTTTCTCCGATGATGACGTCGTCCTTTCTGCCGAAAAGCAGGAAACGCCCACGACTGTCCACGGAACACATATCTCCCGTGTTGAAATATTCATTTTTATTTCTTACTACTATACCATTCTCCGTGAGGAAGGCACTGCACAAGTTGCCGCCTTTGAGCAAAAGTTCGCCTTTGCTGTTTATCTTGTAGTCGATAATGGGGAAAGGTCTGCCCACGGTATTCTGATTCCGGTGTTTAGCCTTCCGCGACAAATCCACCGAAGTGATGCCCGTCTCGGTCATGCCGTATCCGCAGTGGAGAGAATAGCCAAGGCCGTTCATAATCTCCACTACCTCGTCTGAGATAAATCCGCCTCCGCTGATACAAAACCTGAGGTCTGTGCCGAACATCTGCTCTCTCACGGATTTGAAAAGGATATTGCGTGCCACAAAGGCACCGAAACGCGGGAAAACAGACTGCAGTGAATTTGACAGCTTCACAGCTTTGCGCAGAGTATCCGCTCTGCCCTGTTGTTTTGCCTGCGCCAAAAGCTTCCTCACCGCAGTGCTCCACACCAGAGGTATGGCAAAGAAGTGTGTGGCATGGCCCACCTTACAGGTAAACTGAATGGACTCGGAATCCATCCCCGGAGGGAACAGAAGTGTTCTGCCGAAAAAGCCAAACCACATCAGGGTGGTACTGAGTCCGAAAATATGATAAAAAGGAAGAAGTGCAACAAGACGGATATGGAGGCTTCTGTCGTATTTTATGGTGGGATTCTGCTTTACTACCCAACCCGACACAAGTATCTGTTCGCACATGGCACTTCCGTCATAAATAACCATTTTAGGAGTTCCCGTGGTGCCCGATGTCATGAGGACAATCTCGTCTGCCCACTTTTGAGAAACGAAAGCTTTCTTTTCAAAACCGTTTGCGTTTATGTAGTCCACTTTGTCCGTTTCCTCATCGGTGAGCACGGCGACGGCACCCGACGTCTTCAGCACATATTCAACACTCTCTTCATCCAGACGGGTGTTTATGAGCACAGGACGCATGCCCGCCATAAGCGCACCGAAGAAACACTTAACCCACAGGGTGGAGTTTGCCATTCTGATAGCGATAAATTTGTTGCATGAATCGGGGTACATACAGCTCAGAGCTGCCGCTGTGGACTCAACTCCTTCAAACAGTTCTCTGTAGGAGGTGCGGATTATCTCGCCGTCTTTGTACTCTTCGGCAAATATCTCGTCTCTGAATCTTTCCTGCATGATTCTGTATATATCGGAAAAACTACGCTGAGATTTTGAAAGTTCTTCGAGTTCTTCTTTCCAAAAGACCACAGAGAATACCTCCTTGTTACAAATACATCACACAACAAACACCGAAACAATTAATAAAAGAATAGCATATCAACGGATATTAGTCAACATTCGTTAAAATATTCCAAAGATGTTTTCTGATATTTTCGGTCCCACATACTGCATACAGAGGATGCTTTTGCAGATAATCCGTCTTTTATGCAAAAATAAGGAATATTTTATTGCAAAAGGCAGGGAAATAACTTATAATTTATAGTTAGAATGTTTACCCGTGTCAAAAGGAAGATATGCTATGGATACAGTTATTATGATACCTGCATATAAACCCAACCACCTTATGCTTGAAACTGTCGGTCAGCTCAGGCATGAGGGATTTGACATACTCATTATTGACGACGGCAGTGGCGAGGAGTACAAGGATATTTTTCAGAAAGTCTCAGGAGATGCCGAGGTGTTGTCCTATCCGAAAAACCACGGCAAAGGCTATGCCCTGAGATACGGTATGGAGAGGCTTTCGGAGATTTACCCCGACTGCAGATACTTCATCACCGCAGACGCAGACGGACAGCATTCACTCCACGACATTATAAACATATGTAGCGAGCTTCACACAGGCAGAAGCTTTATTCTCGGTACCCGTACCCTCACCAAGGACGCACCCCTGCGCTCAAGATTCGGCAACAGCTTGTCCCGATTCATCTTCACCATTGCAAGCGGATGCTATCTCAGCGACAATCAGACAGGACTCAGGGGATTCTCAACTGAGCATATTGAGTGGATGCTCCGCATTGGCGGCAACCGCTACGAGTACGAAATGAATATGCTCATCTTCGCAGTGAAGCAGAGAATAAGAATCGACACAATCCCCATCGAGACAATCTATATCGACGACAACAGCTCCTCCCACTTCAACCCCGTCCTTGATACCCTGAGAATCCACAAACGGATTTTCGTCTCATCTATGGCAAGCATCATCGCTTTTCTTGTGTCCTTGTACCTGATACTCATTGCAAGCTTTTTAACGGGCTGGGAACACTGGGCATATATTGTATACTCTACCAGCGTGTCGAGTGCTATGCTGAGCTGGGTACTGAACCGCTTTGTATGGTATCACGGATTCAATTTCCGCTGTGAACGCAGGCTTTTCTTTCTGGCTATAATCAGATTTATTCTCTATATGCTGGTTATGTTCCTGCTTCATTCCCTGCTCCCTGTGGTCCCCTTGTTTATTTGCTATGTGGTAACTGTGGGACTTGTGGTGGTTGCAGAGTATTTTCTGCTGAAAGCCATTGCCTCTATGTAACAAAACCTAACCGAAAGGCTGATTTGATGATAAACTACAATCCTGAGCTTCTGGAAACCTTCAAGAATACAGACAGGACAGAAATATACGGCACCGACATCGTGCTGAAATCAATACCCGAGGGAATCCCCTCAGGGCTTGACCCCAGAGAAAAAGCCTTGTTTTTCAAGGCAGCGCAAAACTACAAGCCTGCCGTGACTCTGCAGGACCACAGAGATGCCACAGGATTTCCCGCTCTTAATCTCAACACAAAGGCAGTGCTCACCGACAAGCTGACCCTTGAAAGCAACGGTCACAGCTTCGACGTGTGGGAGTACAGACTCCGCCGCTCAAACACCGCGGGACATTCCGCCGCTTTGCTGTATATCCACGGCGGAAGTTTCTTTGCAGGGTCTGCACAGTTCATGGAAAATCTGTGCAAATACATCTGCGAAGAAGCCGACTGCGTCGTTTACAACATCGAGTACTCCCTCGCACCCGAGATGCCCTTCCCTCTTGGACTCAACGACTGCTTTGAGACACTGGACTATGTATACAACAACGCAGAAAAACTCGGTATCGACCGAAACAAAATATGCATAAGCGGTGACAGTGCCGGTGCAGGCATTGCCGCTGCAGTTGCACTGAACGATGAAAAAAGACGCATAAGCTATATGGGACTTCTGTACCCCTGCGTGCTGATGGATGTAGCTGACGAAGCTGTTCCGTGGCGAGAAGAAGATTTCGACATTCCAAAGGAGGAGAGAGAAATCATCGTTCCCAGACTCAGGCTGGGTCGCAGCGACGGAAAAGGCGACGAGGAATTTATGATGTCTATCGGCTTTATGTATTTAGGCGAAAACCGCCAGCTTTGCTCCGACCCCAGAGTCAGCCCCCTGAGAGCCGAGATAAAGAGCGCACCCAAGACCACCGTCATCACCGCAGAGTACGACGGACTCCGTCCTCAGGGTGAGGTTTTTGCAAGAAAACTCCGAGAAACGGGAGCAGACGTAAGATGCATACGATACAGAGGTGTGTTCCATGCCTTTGCCGAAAAGCTTGGCTATCTGCCTCAGGCACAAGATGCCCTGCTTGAAATCGCGCAGGATATCCGCTCCCTATGATTTACCGCATAGAGAACATAGCCTCCTACACCGACAAGGACTATGAGAAAGCTTATCTGAACATTCCCCGAAGCCGTCAGGAAAAAGCCGACAGATATAAATCTGAGCGGGACAGAAAGCTCTGCGTATTCGCATGGATTATGCTCACGGATATGCTGTGTGCGTTCTGCCGATGTGAAAAGTCGGAGCTTGAATTTGTCACAAGCGAAAAGGGAAAACCGGAGCTTGCAGACAAAAGAGCACACTTCAATCTGAGCCACAGCGGAGACTTCATCGCTTGTGCGGTGGACAGCTCTCCTGTTGGAATCGACATAGAAGTTCCGAGAAAAGCAGATGCAAATCTCATCAGGCGGGTCTGCACCGAAGAAGAACTCGACTACGTTTTTGCAGGCGGTGACAAGCAAGTCACCAACGAATACACAGACCGCAGATTTCTGCAGATATGGACCGCGAAAGAAGCGTATCTCAAATACACAGGCAAGGGACTCGCAGGAGGACTGGAAAGCATCTCCGTTGCAGACAAAAACGGGATAAAACGCACCCTGCTCTCAAACCTGAAGCTTTTTTGCCAAGACGAGGATGAATACATCCTCTCGGCTATAAAAGAAAACAACGACAGATAACAACAAAGGCGACGAGCTGAACTCGTCGCCTTTTGTAATCGGGTATTAAATCAATCAACAAGAATTAAACAGGAATCCCTGCGATATGTTTCTGGATAGCCGTGGCATCTTTGATATTCAATTGGCAGTCATCTGTAAAATCGCAAGCGTCATAACCTATGTAACTTTCTTTATGAAATTCGTTTAGGTTCACCAGATTTGCAACATGTTTCTGTATCATAGTGGCATCTTTAATGTTCAACTCAAAGTTGCCGTCTGCATCACCCATTAATACAACCGCAGTACCGTTAAGATAACGAAATGCTTCTTCTATGTCTGTTATATCTGCATCATATGCTTCTTCCAAAGTGTAAAGTTTGTCTGATGCTGGAATGTATATGTAGTACCCATGCTCATAGGGTGAATAAGAGCCCGTGATGATTCTATAACCGCCGAAGTCGCTTGAAACAAGAATATCAGGAACAACGCTTTCGTGTGCTTTTATCAGCACATAGTCAGAATTAAGTTGTTCCGTGACGTGATATTCAAATAATTCTTCGTAACAGTAATCCTCAGAAAGCTGTATGTGGTTTGTAATAATGCTTTCATATTTGGTGTTGCCGTCAGTTGCAAATATGGTCAATCCTGTAAGAAAAAGCAGAGCGAATAATAAGGTTGTAACTGTGACCGTTAATTTTTTCATAGAATCACCTCTGAATACTCCTAAATCCCAAAGGATTAATATTCAAGCCCTGCGATATGTTTCTGAATAGCTGTGGCATCTTTGATGTTTCTTACTCCGTCGCGGTTGAAGTCGGAGATGTAATCGCAAGTCTCGGTCTCATCATCGGTATATCCACTAATCTCATCTTCCGAATCGAAATCTTCGATTCTTGCAATACACTTCTGGATTTTTGTTGCATCTTTTACGGAGAGGACGTTATCCTTGTCAACATCACCAATCAGTTCTCCTAAGGCTCCGTCGATGAAGGCCTGATTTATCTCCTCGGGGTTTTCATTCCAAGCCTCGCGGAGGGTATAAAGCTCATCTTCGGCGGGACGATAGACATAATAACCCAGCTCGTAGGGAGAATAATCATTCCGTTCTCTCACAACATAGTCCCCGAAAACACCGCAAGAATATAGTGGACCAAAATTACCTGTGTTCATAAACACCAATACATAGTCAGGGGTTGCTTCGTCTGCAGTTGCGGGGCTGCTGTGGTACGAATATAGTTCTTTGTATTCATACTGATAGGGGTCTGTGTACGGAGGATTTAACTTTTCAAGGATTATTTCCTCATAGGTTGGTGTTGCATCGGTACCAACCCCTGCCGAAACAGACAATACACTTAACAGCAACATTGCTACCGCCAGTGTTACGCATAATATTTTCTTCATAATATCACCTCGTTTATTAAATCCTATCTTTTAAAATTCAGAGGATTAGTATTCAAGTCCTGCGATATGTTTCTGAATCGCTGTGGCGTCTTTGATGTTAAGCACATCATCCTGAACAAAATCAAGCCTTGATCCGCTAACTCCCCACTCAACCTCAAGTCCTGCAAGGTGTTTCTGAATCATAGTGGCATCTTTTACATTCAGTGTTCCGTTGCCATCAGAATCACCGATAAGAACTGCATTAATTCCGCTGTTGGTAAAAGCATAGTCTATTCCCTCGATATCGGCATAATAAGCTTCTTCTATTGTATAGATTTTATCCTCTGACGGAACATAGATATAATATGCAAGGCTATAAGGAATATAATAAGCAGGAGAGAAAACCATATATTCTCCGATTCTTTCGAAGACTTCTATTTTTAGAGCATTCGGACTTGCCGCTTTGACCAAAACATACTTTGGAGTTGCTTCATCAATATCTGCGGTGTCGTCGCCGTGATAATAAAAGAGCTCCTCGTAATTATATATGTCGCTCCATCCATTCTCTGTCCAGTTCAGTTCCAATCGTTTCACAAAAAGCTCCTCGTACTCCCCGCCATATCCGGCAATGGTAGGCTCGGGAGGGGAAGTGTAAATCGGCGCAGTTGTGTAGATTTCTGTTGCAGCTATTTCCTTAACGCCTGTTATTTCAGCAGCCGATACAACCGAGGTCGCAAAAATAGTGCAACACAGGAACACAATACACATTAAATATAAAATCTTCTTCATAATATCACCTCATGCAAATTCTGATTCTGTCTGCAGGAGCAGATGGGTATAGAAAAACTATCCACCCAATGAAATTATACCACGCAGAAAATTCTCACGTCAACAAATTTCGCTTTCGGTGGTGAATTTTTGTCCTGTTGCACAAAGGAAAGATTTCCCTTTTGTACACTGTGACAAGATTTCTCACCTGCTTATTTGCTTGCTCTGCCACTACCTGTTTTCGCATATAGCAAAGCCCACAGCATCCTGCGCTGTGGGCTTTTTGTATTATATGGATTATTTTAAATTATTTGCACTTGGTCTTGAGGATTTTCTCGAAGATCTGCTGTTCTTTCTCCAGACCCTTGGTGACCTTTCTGCCGAAGTAGAATGCAGCCACAAAGCCGGGGCCGATTGCGGTTCCGCAGGAGGGACCGATGGTTGTCATGATAATCTCCTTGGGATTAAGCTCTTCCTGAATCTTTGCTCTGAGCTCCTCTGCTTCTTTCTTGCGGAGGGTCTGAGCTATGAAGATAATCTGTGTCTCAGGATTGAGGATAGTTGCCTTCATATACTCAACACAGGCGGTGTAGGCGTTGTTGTATCCGCGGGTTTTGCCGATAACGTAGTTCTTGCCTTCCTCGTTAAAGTCTGCCATCGCCTTGATGCCTACGAGTGTACCCATAACTGCGGCAACGTTGGAAACTCTGCCCATACGCTTGCAGTAGAACAGGTCATCCATCCAGCCAATCTGGTGAACGCAGTGCTTGTTCTCCTCTACCCACTGTGCTACCTCGTCAACAGACTTGCCCATGTTGCGCAGGCCTGCTGCATACATACACAGAAGTGCCAGAGATGTGGAGTAACGCAGAGAGTCAACAACAACAATCTTTCTGTCAGGATATTTGTCCTTAAGCTCATTTGCTGCTGTCACAAATACTCCGTAGGTACCGCTGATGCCGGTAGACAGAACAATTGCGAGGACATCCTGTCCCTGAGAGAGATACTTCTCATAGCAGTCCATAACATCGGCGATGCTGGGGGTACCTGTCGAGAAAACATTCTTCTTGTCGCTTATCATTGTGAAATAATCGTCGGGAGAAATGTCTTTCCAGTCAAGGTCTGCCAGATGGTCTGAGCCGTCAGGCCAGATAACGTGACCGGGAACATAGTCGGCTACTCCGAAACGGTCTCTCAGCTCCTTGTTAAGGTCGCAGGCTGAGTCCGATATAATAACAAAATCTTTTTTCATATATATCCACCTCATAATAAGATTAAACTAAGTATAACAGTATTCGACAATATTTTCAACTGTTTTATTTTGCCTCTGTGCTTTGCGGGTTTCTAAAATTTACATATCATTAATATGCTTATATTTCTCTTTGCATATTTACTTTTATGATAATTTATTACATAATAAGAATGTTATTCAAAATACATCTGTTTGAAATCAGGAGGATTCAACTATGCCGATATGGGGATATCTGTTAATAATACTTGTGGATTTTGTGATAATATCACTGGCGGTGATGTTTATTATCACCTATAAAATAACTTTTGAGGTTTTCAAAGACCAGCTTGTGCGCACCTCTCCCAACAAATGGGGTCGCGAGTGCAGTTGTGTAACAAATCCCGAGCACGTTGAAATGTTTGAGCAGGGACTCAGATGGGGCGACGAAAACAAGGAATACAAAACCGAAGTCTCCATCACAAACGACAACTTGAAGCTCTGCGGCGAATACTTCGACTTCGGATTTGAGAAGTGCGTGCTTATTGAGCAGGGCCGTGCGGAGTCTCTGCTGTATGACTATTATTTTGCAAAGCCCTACAAAGAGGCAGGATGCAACGTGCTTGTTATCGACACAAGAGCCAACGGCCTGAGCGAGGGTGACTTCGTAGGCGTGGGTGTGCCCGAGAGCCGAGACGTCACAGCATGGATAAACTACATCACAGAAAACTATCCTCAGAACAAGGAGTTCTACATACACGGTATCTGCATCGGCAGTGCGGCGGCTATCCTTGCGGCGGCAAAACCCGATTTCCCCAAATGCGTGAAAGCTATCATCGCAGAGGGCACCTACCACTCTTTCTACGAAAGCTTCAGAGAGCACCTTGTAGAGCTGAAAAAGCCTATATATCCCGTGCTCTGGCAGATAAGACTCATCTGTAAAATCCATCTTGGCATCGACATCAAAAAGCAGTCGCCCATCAACTACATAGATAAAATTGATGTTCCCTTCCTTCTGCTGTGCGGAAAGCAGGACGCCTACTCTATCCCCGAGAAATGCCAGTCTCTCTTCGACAAATGCTCCAGCAGCAAAAAGAGACTTGTGTGGTTTGAAAAGGGCGCCCACTCCCATCTGCGTATAAATGCAGAGGAAAAGTACGACAATGAAATAAAGAAGTTTATTTCCGAAATTACAGAAATCTGACTTACGAATACATCCCAACATTAAGGTATCAACTATGAAAATAGAAGCACTTCAAAAACTCACACTCCTCGACTTTCCGCAGAAGATGGCATGCACCGTGTTCACTCACGGATGCAACTTCCGCTGTCCCTTCTGCCACAACGCTCTGCTGGTGACGGAAAAATCTCAGGAACAAATCACTCCCGGAGACGTGCTGTCATTTCTGCGTACACGCAAGGGTATTCTGGACGGCGTATGCATCACAGGCGGAGAGCCGTTGCTTCAGGAGGACATCGAGGAATTCATGAAAGCCGTGAAGGACATGGGCTTCCTTGTGAAACTTGACACCAACGGCAGTTTCCCGAAAAAGCTCAAAAAGCTTTGCCGAAGCGGACTTGTGGACTTTGTGGCAATGGATATCAAAAATTCTCAGAAAAAGTATGCTCTCACCGCAGGCAAAACCGCCTTCGACCTTTCGGCTGTAAACGAGAGCGTGGAGTTTCTGAAAAAGGGTGATATCCCCTACGAATTCCGCACCACCGTCACAAAGAATTTTCATACCACGGAGGATCTGCTGGATATTGCCGAGTGGATTTCCGGCTGCGACGCCTACTATCTGCAACAGTTTGTGGACTCGGGAAATCTCATCGACAGTACCATAGAGGGCTACACCAATCAGGAGCTGACCGCCATGTATAAAGAGGTCAAGAGAAAACTCCCCTGCACACAGCTTCGAGGAGTATAAGAATACGAATTATCTCAGTAAAACTAATTTTCTACCACGCAAAAGCAGGTGCTGAAACAGCACCTGCTTTGTTTTTTTCATTAAGTTTACACTGCGGAAAACTATACAACTGTCACCAATTCTTTTATGGTGATTCCGTCGGTAACGACTGCCTCGCCGCAATCAAAGTAATAGTCATCACCACCCACAATAGTCATCGTGTCGATCACAAGATCTAACTCGGTCTCTTCTGCCGAACGAACAACAAAGGAATAGGTGAAAAGCAGTTTTTCGCTTCTAAAGTCAAATCCTGTTGAGTATCCGTCTGTTGCCAGGAACAGTATGGAATCATCCGAATCCTGATTCACCATTGCATAAGGAAGATTGGGACAGTGCTCTGAATCGTTGCTGAGAAGACTTAAAACTGTACTGTCAAAATAGACATTTCCCTGTATATTTTCAAATTTTTTCTCAGCTTCAAGAAGCACAGAGTAGGTGATTGTATCACCAACCTTTGCGGTGAAGGTCTCTCCTCCGCAAGAGATAACCGCAACATCTTCTGCCACTGTAGTTGTCACAGGCTCGGAGGGAGTATCTTCTTCATATGGCACGAACTCGTTTATCTTGACGTTTATGGGAAGAGATGCAAGCCACTTCTGAATTGCAGTAGCATCCTTGACATTAAGATTATCTGTGGAAATTACATTTGAGGCAAACATCGCCTTCTCTGAAAGTTCTGAAAGTCCCGCTACGTTTTTCTGAATAAGTGTAGCATCCTTGACTGTGATTTTCTCAGACAAGTCAGCATCACCCATAAGCACCATTTCCTCATGACCGACTGTGGTTATCGACTCTGCCGTAGAAATCTCAGTCACGGTGGCAACTGTCTCGTATGTAGTCTCTCTGGGGTCAGTTGATGTAGAGGTTACAGGTGGAGCTGTAGTAGTTGCAGGAGGTGCAGTGGTAGTCTCCTTGGGATCTGTTGCTGTGGAGGTCACAGGTGGAGCTGTAGTAGTTGCAGGAGGTGCAGTGGTAGTCTCCTTGGGGTCTGTTGCTGTAGATGTCACAGGTGGAGCTGTAGTAGTTGTAGGAGGTGCTGTGGTAGTCTCCTTAGGATCTGTTGCTGTAGATGTCACAGGTGGAGCTGTAGTAGTTGTAGGAGGTGCTGTGGTGGTTGCAGGAGGATTCGTTGTGACTTCACTTGTAGCTGTTACGATTGAAACAACACCGTTAATTGCGACAGGATTAAGCGACACTCCGCTTCCGTCGTACATTTTAAGGTTAGAAACTCTCAGTTCCGCATCACCTTTAGCATCAGCTTTTGCTTTGAATGTAAAGGTAACCATTGTTCCTTCACCTGTCATTGCGTAATTGCCAAAGAAGTTGAAGTACACCTTATTGCCTGCAGACTGATAATCAAGATTACAGTTATCCATGTAGTTGCCGAGGATTTCTGCTTTTTTATATACTAATACTTCTAATTTATTGCTGTCATAATTCAAGACAAAGCTTCCACTATAAATAGAAGAAGTATTTACAATATCCACATTAACAGCAAATTCCTCTCCAGGCTCTACGGTTTTACTTTCAACTGTAACTGTGGGTGCAGTGCTGTCGTTTGCTTGCACTGTAACGCTAAGGAATAGTGTTCCCATTATCATTAATACAGATATCAGAACACACAAGATTGTTTTAAGATTTTTCATATTTCTCTCCTCTGCTTTATTATCCTATTGATGTAATAAATCCTGCACTATATCTTGAAATGACCACAGCATCACCAATATCAACTTCACCGTCTCCGTTAACATCTGCCGTGATAAGCTGCACACTATCCAAGGATAAGAATCCGGCAGAATATCTGGAAACGACCACTGCGTCACCAATATCAACTTCGCCGTCTCCGTTAACATCGCCCTTCAGTACCGGGGTTGGTTGAGGCTCATCAGGATATCCGAAAGCACCATCCTCATACTCAAGAGAAATCAAATCGTATAAACTGTCCTCATTAAGCTCGGATGGCATATATCCAATTCCATCTACAGGGTTTCCAACTACCGATACAGTAGCTGCCATATTCTCGCTTTCTGCTGTTCCAAACCAGAACTCGGTCTCGTCCGAAGGAATATACGCTGAATACACATCTCCCTGTGCACTCACACCTACGTAGTCCATAAATAGTATATAGGTTATTTCTTCCGTCCCATCATAATAACATATGTACGGGTCTTTCCAACCAAGAGAATTGTAGAAATATACGGCGACAATTTCTTCAGGATCCACGGGAACATCCGGGTTCTCGGGGTCATCCGGGTCTTCTGGGTCTGTAGGAATCTCAGGATCTTCGGGGTCATCAGGATCTTCAGGGTCGTTGGGGTCATCATAAGCCCCGGGTTCATACTCGCATATATATGAAGAATTCTGAACGGCATAGTGAGATGTCCATGAATCTAAAATAGACATATCATTCCATGTAGCACTTACCTGTACGGTACCAATGTCACAAGGATGCATATGAGCGTAAGGCTCTGGAGAAGCCTCAGAGTTTGTAGGCTCACCGCTTGCCCAGTTTGTATAATCAAACTCCTCATCTGTTACCCAACGCCAGGCGCCGGTTTCTGTATCAAAGTATGCACCAATCCAGGCAATTCTGCTGTCATCTGATATCATACTGTGCACGAGTTCATTTTCTTCAGCACTGTTTATGGTGACCAGATGACCTCCAAGAGACTCACAATGTGCCTTTGCTTCCTCCCAGGACAGTGCATTGTCATAAAGCTCGTAAACCCTGCCGTCGGGCGCATATGTAAGACCAACTGATGCATCACAGAAATCCTGCTCCCAATGAGCGTATACATTTGTATCATCGGGGAGAACCTGTGTATCAGCAGTTATCTGTGTACCTCCAACTTTCGCAGTATACCAGCCTTTGAAAGTATAACCTGCTCTCTCGGCAGTTGGAAGCTTGCCGTAGGTGCTGCCGTAATCATATGAAATTGTATCTACTATATCTGTGCTTTCTTGTCTGTAAATCTCCGAGGTGCTTCCATCCCTCAGGAACAGATTGTTAATGTAAAAAGTTCCTGCAGTATCAAAATAGGGATGAATCACATTACCGTCATACAGGTTCTTTGACATATCAACGGTGTACTTCTTCCAGCTTGTTGTAAGCGTTATGGTCTGATAATCAGAGGTATATCCCCAGCGCAGGTACATCTTAGCACCATTTACTGATGACTTTGCCCAGAAGGACAGGGTCATCTGCTTGTCATCACGTGCACCGCCCCAGACGCAACAGCCCTGATTGGTATCCGTCATAAATGCCATGTCTTTACCGCTTGAGCCTGCGGCTTTACCTACAATCTTAAGACTATTCTGGTTATTGAGACGTTCCGTAGAGTCAATGCTCAGGGTATATACACTTTCATCTCTGCTGATGAAGCTTTTCTCAAACAGCTCTCCCTCTGTTATTCCGCTTGCAATATAATTGGCTCCGCTGTAGTTATTGTAAAAATTCAGAGAGGGATTATTTTTTCCCCATATAGCATAAAAGGTGTATGTATCTCCTGCCGTTGCTCCGTTTGTCCACGAGTTGTCAAACGTAAGAGCTTCACCCGGGGTATACAGTCTCTTTTTATATCCGTTATTTTTCAGAACAGAAGAAGTAAACCATCCTTTTCCGGCTATATAGCAACCCGAATCGGATTGTCTTAACACATTATATCCCAAGAAATAATAACCGTCACGGGTGTAGCTACATTCAGGAATTGTCAGTATGCCTCCTGAATTTATTGTTGAGGAAGCCATGGTGCCTGTACCGCCGTTGGCATTATAGGCAATATTAAAAGCACTTTGCTTCCACACCGCATAAAAGGTATATGTATCACCTGCACTGGCACCTCTGGTCCATGAGTAGTCCAAAGTGTAGGTTGCGCCGGGGGAATACTGCTTCTTAGTGTAGCCTCCGCTTGTTATCTCAGCGGCTGTTGCCCAACCGCCTGTGGTATACCACCTTTTGTCAGAGGAGCGATACACATTATATCCTGCCAGAGCATATCCGGCTCTTGTAAATCCGCTTTTGGCAATGGTGAAGTCTGTACCATATGTCACAGAAGAAGTGGCAACCGAACCTGTTCCACCATTTGCGTTATGCTTGATGCTATAGGCACTGCCGTAAAGTTCGTCATAGTTCTTGGCATGGTAAAGAGTCATACCGTGACTGCTTGAGGTAAGCTGACCAATCCAAGCAACAGCATACCAATTATCTGCATTTACTGATTTACTCCAATATGCTTTTGTAATCTTCACAGAATAATTAATAGACTCACTTGGATCATCATCCGTATAATGATAAAGTGTAATTCCAGTTGAATCAACTGCTTCAACTATCGCAGTATGTGTCCATGCACACGTTGTGCGATAGGTCAAAACATCTCCAGGACTTGCTTTCATCAGTAACGCTTTAATTTCTGATAAAGAATGTGCGCCTTTAAGCTGACCAACCACATACATAGAAGGATTATTAATACTATAATATGTGCTTTTGTTTTGACTTCCCATCTCCATTCCAAAAAGCTTTGTATATACTTTTCTGGCAAATCCATAACACTGCAAATCCCCACCATACCGATAGCCTTTTTGGTACCCGCTCTTGGTCTGCAGGTTATCGATTGCCTTTGTAGCGTTGGCATTGGTGGCCGCTTGCACAGATGTCATGCAAATAGCGAGCGATGATAAACATATCAACACCACAAGCAATAAAGCTAAGGTTTTTTTCATGCTGTTTCCTCCTTACCGATTAACAAACATCATACTATTTGCTTTGCTCTCGGTATTATTCATAAATTTTCGCGGTAACATTTATAATAATTATACTAATTGTCACAGTGCTTGTCAACGATTCCCCACAATTTCATTGGTAAATATACTCACCTCCGCTACACCTTCCCGGCAATATATATTGATAAGTGAGGCTGTTCTTGGGCAAACAACGCAAAAATAGACGTCACCGCAAGATATACCACTATATCTTGTGATTGATAAAAATTACCACAAAATATTGTGGTTACAGACTTATAACCATCAAAGTTGCGATGGACACTGGATTTGCCGGGGTTCATCGCTTTTTTATAATTCCGATTAAAAATTAAAGATAACAGAATTGTCACAATATATTGTGGTTTGCCTATTGACAAACCACAATTTTTTGTGTATGATTGTGTAGCACTAAGAAATAATAAACGAAAAGGAGTGGCTTTTTTAATGTATCAGGTAATTAAACGTGACGACAAAATAGTTGACTTCGATCTTTCCAAAATCACAACCGCCATTAAGCAGGCTTTTGAGGCTACAAACAAGGACTACCACGACTCCGTGATAGACCTGCTGGCTCTGAAGGTTACTGCCGACTTTGCAACCAAGGTTGTTGACAACAAGATTGCAGTTGAAGACATTCAGGACTCCGTCGAGGATGTTCTCATCCAGACAGGCTACGGCGATGTTGCCAAGGCATACATCCTCTACAGACGCCAGAGAGAAAAGCTCAGACGCGTTAAGTCCACCATCCTTGACTACAAGGAGATCGTAGACAACTACGTTAAAATCAACGACTGGCGAGTTAAGGAGAACTCCACCGTTACCTACTCTGTAGGCGGTCTGATTCTCTCAAACTCCGGTGCTATCACAGCAAACTACTGGCTCAGTGAGGTTTACGACGACGAAATCGCAAACGCTCACCGCCGTGCCGACATCCACATCCACGACCTTTCCATGCTCACAGGCTACTGTGCAGGTTGGTCTCTCAGACAGCTTATCGAGCAGGGTCTCGGCGGTATTACCGGCAAGGTTACATCCTCTCCTGCAAGCCATCTGGCAACACTTTGCAACCAGATGGTAAACTTCCTGGGAATTATGCAGAACGAGTGGGCAGGCGCACAGGCTTTCTCCTCCTTCGACACATACCTCGCTCCCTTTGTAAAGGTTGACAACCTTTCCTATGAGCAGACCAAGAAGGCTCTGGAGAGCTTCATCTTCGGTGTTAATACTCCCTCCAGATGGGGCACACAGGCACCTTTCTCCAACATTACTCTTGACTGGGTAGTTCCTC
>JAFQMC010000027.1 GCA_017421045.1 Clostridia bacterium | reverse complement strand
TGCATCTCTGGCAGAAGTTTTCGTTATGGATGCATTCGGCAGCGCACACCGTGCACACTGCTCCACAGCAGGTGTTACCGAGCACATCAAGGACACAGCAGTCGGCTACCTGATGCAGAAGGAAATCGCATTCCTCGGCAACGCTGTTGAGAATCCCGTAAGACCCTTCGTTGCAATCCTCGGCGGTGCTAAGGTTGCAGACAAACTCAACGTTATCTCCAACCTCCTTGAGAAGTGCGATACCCTCATTATCGGCGGCGGTATGGCTTACACCTTCATCAAGGCTCAGGGCGGCAAGGTAGGCACATCTCTGGTTGACGACACCAAGCTTGACTACTGCAAGGAAATGATCGAGAAGGCTGAGAAGCTGGGCAAGAAGCTGGTTCTCCCCATGGACACAACCGTTGCCAAGGAGTTCCCCGATCCCATCGACCAGCCTGTTGAGACAAGCGTTGCTCCCACAAACGAGATTCCCGACGACCTGATGGGTCTTGACATCGGTCCCAAGACTGCAGAGATGTTTGCAGATGCAGTGAAGAGCGCTAAGACAGTTGTATGGAACGGTCCCATGGGCGTTTCCGAGAACCCCTCTTTCGCAGGCGGTACTATCGCTGTTGCCAAGGCTCTTGCTGAGACAGATGCTACAACCATCATCGGCGGCGGCGACTCTGCAGCAGCAGTTATCAACCTTGGCTTTGCTGATGCAATGTCTCACATCTCCACCGGCGGCGGTGCTTCTCTTGAGTATCTCGAGGGCAAGGTTCTCCCCGGCGTAGCTGTTATCGCTGACAAATAATCAGACAATATAATGCAAAAGGGCGGAGTGTATCCGCCCTTAGCTATGTAACATATTAGAATCATTATATTTCTCGAAAGGAAGTAAAATCATGAACAAGGCTACAAGAAAGACTATTATCGCAGGTAACTGGAAAATGAACAAGACTCCCGATGAGGCAAAGGCTCTCATCAGCGAGATGGCTCCTCTCGTAAAGGATGCAGACTGCGACGTTATCGCTTGCGTTCCCTTTGTTGACCTTGCTGTTGCACAGCAGGCTGCTGAGGGTTCAAATATCAAAATCGGTGCAGAGAACTGCCACTGGGAGGTAAGCGGTGCTTACACAGGCGAGATTTCTGCAACTATGCTGAAGGCTATGGGCATCGAGTATGTTATCATCGGCCACAGCGAGCGCCGTCAGTATTTCGGCGAGACTGACGTAACAGTTAACAAGAGAGTCCGTGCTGCTCTGGATGCAGGCCTCACAGTTATCCTCTGTGTCGGCGAGCTTAAGGAAGAGCGCGAGCAGGGCATCACAGCAGAGCTTTGCAGAATGCAGACAAAGGTTGCACTTCAGGGCGTAACTGCTGAGGAGATGAGCAGAATCGTCATCGCTTACGAGCCTGTATGGGCTATCGGCACAGGTCTCACAGCAACTGCTGACCAGGCTGACGAGGTTTGCGGTATCATCAGAGACGTTATCGCTGAGCTTTACAGCACTGAGGTTGCAGAGGCTACCACAATCCAGTACGGCGGTTCCATGAACGACGCAAATGCTGAGGAGCTTCTCTCCAAGGTTAACGTTGACGGCGGTCTCATCGGCGGTGCTTCTCTGGTTGCTGAGAAGTTCGCAAAGATTGTTGAGTTTGCTTCCAAGTAATTTTTTTCTGAAATAAATAATAAATGCCAAAATCCGCACACTGAAAAGGAGTACGGATTTTTGGTTTATTCTAAAGTAATTGGAGATGTATGAAAATGAAAAAACCTCTGATTTTATGTATCCTTGACGGCTTCGGTATTGCTCCCGAAAAGGGCAACGCCATCGCTGCCGCCAAGACCCCTAACCTTGACAGAATCTTTGCTGAGAATCCCACCACCGCTATCGGTGCATCGGGTATGGACGTTGGTCTGCCCGATGGTCAGATGGGTAACAGCGAGGTAGGCCACACCAACATCGGCGCGGGTCGCATCGTATATCAGGAGCTGACAAGAATCACCAAGTCTATTGCTGACGGCGACTTCTTTGAGAACGAGGCTCTGTGCGGTGCTATCGACAACGCAATTAAGAACAACACCACGCTTCACCTGATGGGACTTCTCTCTGACGGCGGTGTTCACAGCCACAACACACATCTGTACGGAATTCTGGAGCTTGCAAAGCGCAAGGGACTTCAGAGAGTCTGCATCCATGCTTTCCTCGACGGCAGAGATGTTCCTCCTTCAAGCGGTAAGGATTTTGTTGCAGCTTGTGAGGAAGAGATTAAGAAAATCGGCGTAGGCAAAATTGCCACCGTTATGGGCAGATACTATGCCATGGACAGAGACAACCGCTGGGAGAGAGTAGGCAAGGCTTACGATGCAATGGTTCTCCGCGAGGGTGTTCAGTGCGACGATGCGGTGAAGGCTGTGGCTGATTCCTACGCAGAGGGCGTCACCGACGAGTTCGTTCTGCCTGCAGTCATTGCAGGCGGTGAGGCAATCGGCGCCAACGACTCCGTTGTATTTTTCAACTTCCGTCCCGACAGAGCACGTGAGATTACACGTACACTGGTAGACGAGGCATTCGAGGGATTTGAGAGAAAGAACGGTTTCTTCCCCCTTTACTATGTATGTATGACTCAGTACGACGCAACGATGCCGAACGTTCAGGTTGCTTTCAAGCCTCAGTCTCTTAAGAACACTCTGGGCGAGTATCTCTCAGACAAGGGTCTGACACAGCTTCGTATTGCAGAGACCGAGAAGTACGCTCATGTAACCTTCTTCTTCAACGGCGGTGTTGAGAAGCAGTACGAGGGCGAGGACAGAATCCTTGTGGCTTCTCCCAAGGTTGCAACCTATGACCTTCAGCCTGAGATGAGCGCATACGAGGTATGCGACAAGTGCTGTGAGGCTATCGAGAGCGGTAAGTACGATGTTATCATCCTGAACTTTGCAAACTGCGATATGGTCGGCCACACAGGTGTGTTCGATGCAGCAGTAAGCGCTGTTGAGGCGGTTGACACCTGCGTAGGCAAGGTTGCTGCTTCCATTGATAAAATGGGTGGTGTAACACTTATCACTGCAGACCACGGCAACGCTGACAGAATGGTAGACGTTGACGGCTCTCCCTTCACAGCTCACACCACAAACCCCGTTAAGTTCTGCGTTGCAGGCTATGACTGCACACTTCGCGAGGGTGGCGTGCTTGCTGACATTGCTCCCACAATGCTGAAGATTCTGGGACTTCCTCAGCCCGAGGAAATGACAGGCAAGTCGATTATCCTGTGATTGTTTTAAACTGAAAACTTTCTTTGTCAGAGCATCTTCGGATGCTCTGATTTTAATAATAACATTAATTATCATAAAATATAGTGAGGTAGTTTATGCAAAACTTTGGTATGTCTATGCTGTGGTTCTGGCTTTGTTATGCTATAGTAACGGTGGTAGGCATTCTGCACACGATTTTTAATATCTATGTTCTGAAGTACAGTCCTATGGATGAAAACGGAATGGGTGAGGGCTACGAGAAAACAAAGCCCTGGCATCCTCTTTATAATATAATTCTTTTTTCATTTTTCGGCTGGCTGTATATGCAGGGGCTTGACTTGCCGACAGTATCGGATGCACTTATTACGGGTGCATTGTGGTCAGGTATTTGCATAGTCTTTGATGTGTTCGGATGGGTACTTATAAAACACCCATGGAGCCTCAGCTTCAGAGAGTTTTACATAGACTATCAACCTTGGATAACTCTTATATATATTGCAATTTTTGCAGGACCTGTTATAGGATGGGGTATAACATCTCTGTTCTGATTGATGACTATCCCCTCAAGGGGAAGGCTTATAGATAAAAAAGTGAGGACAGCGCAGGCTTTTGTGCTGTTCTTTTTGTTTCGAGAACTTTCGTTTGTCACATTGAGGTCATAATTATTTTACATTATTCCCTTGTTTACAACGTTGCTTTGATATGATAAAATACATATGTATATACTCTATGCGAGGTGATTATTTTGGAAGGTAATCAGAACAAAAAAATCCTGAACACCGTGATAATCTGCGTTGTTTCCCTTGGGGTGCTTGTGGCGGCGGTGTTTGGCTCAATGTATATGATTGACTACTTCGGCATTGATACATCTGTTTCAACTCAGGATGAGGTCAGGCTTGAACCTGTGGACATCCCCAACGTGGACGGAAGCGCTGACGTTGAACCCATGACCACGCCCGACGGAAATCTGTACACCATCACACAGGACTGGGCAGAGCTTAAAAGCATCAACGAGGAAATCGTAGCCTGGATTCACATTCCCGGTACCAACGTCAACTATCCTGTGATGAAGCATGAGGGAGACGGCCCCGGCAGCGAGTATTATCTGCACAGAAACTACGACGGCTCCCACCTGTATTCGGGCAGTATTTTCATTGATTATCGCAGTACCCAGGGTGTAAACAGCAGAAATATCATCACTCACGGACACAAGATGAACAGCGGTACCATGTATCATGACCTGATTAATTACGGAAGCTATTCGGGGGATCTTTCTTACTACAAGGACCATCCCACACTGTTCTTCAATACTCCCGAGGGTAACGAGCAGTGGATTATATTCTCTTACTATAAGACCAATACCATAAAAGAGCACGGAGAGTTCTTCACCTATCTTCAGGGTGAGTATGAATCTGACGCACAGTTTATGAACTATATCTACAATGTTAAGGTGCGCTCTCTCTTTGATGTGCCTGTGCCCATAAACGAGGACGACCAGATCATCACTCTGTCTACCTGCTCCCATGAGTATACGGGTTTCCGCACAGTTGTGGTTGCAAGGAAGCTCCGCGACGGAGAGAGTGCAATTTCTTATGTAAAGAATGCAACTCTGGCGGAAAATCCCGTGTGGCCCGATGTGTACTATACCAACCACGCAGGAAGCCGTCCTGAGATTACTACCTTCAAAACCGAGCTTTCTGAGGGCAATATTGACTGGTACGACGGCTCGGGAGACCTTAAGGGCAACGAGTGGCTCATTACCTCTGAGGGTGCCAGCAGCTACATTGTAACCTTCATAAACTACGACGGCTCTATCATCAGCACCCAGACGGTTGCCCACGGCACAAAGGCATATCCGCCCAAAGATCCCGTAAAGCCTTCGGATGATTACTTTGACTATGTGTTCAAGGGCTGGCAGCTGGATTTCACCACGGTTACCTGCAATATGACGGTTGCACCGATTTTTGAGCCTGTGCCCAAGGAGCAGTAAATGAAGAATATAGTGCTTGTGGGTATGCCCGGATGCGGTAAGAGCACCGTGGGAGTTGTGCTTGCCAAGACTCTGGGAATGGATTTTATTGATACCGACCTTATAATTTGCAAGCGGGAAGGTGCCACCCTGCAGAGGATAATAGAATCTTCGGGTCTTCAGCATTTCTCTCAGGTTGAGTGTGCTGTAGGCAGGGAGCTGAAGCTTTCGGGCACGGTGATTGCCACAGGCGGTTCAATGGTGCTTTATGAGGATGCAATGGAGCATCTGAAAACTCTGGGACCCGTGGTGTTTATCGACGTAGGGCTTGAAGAGCTGAGTCGCAGAATCACCAACATCACCACCCGCGGAATAACCTTTGAAGAAGGGGAGACTCTGGAGGATATTTACAAATCCCGACGTCCCTTTTACGAAAAGTATGCGGATGTGGCGGTTGATGTGCAGGACGGCTCTCTGGAGCAGACGGTGGAGAAACTGGTGAAAATTCTCCGCGGTATGCTGCTTTAATAATGAATGGATAAAAATAATCGGCAGTACAGTGTACTGCCGATTTTATGTTTGTGCGGGAATCAGAGAGCGTATTTGGTTTTGTATTCATCATAGTAGTTGATGAACTCTGCACTCTTGTGCTCCTTCAGGTCGTTGAGATATGCGTGAGTCTCAAGCTCGTCTAAATCAAGCTCAATAAGAGCAACTGCGATGTTGGAGCAGTGGTCTGCGATACGTTCGTAGTTTGTGATAAGGTCTGAGAACACGAAGCCCTGATTCAGTGTGCAGTTACCGCTTTGCACACGCTGGATGTGGCGGAGCTTCATTTCGTCACAGAGCAGGTCGATCATTTCTTCCAGAGGCTCTATGCGGTAGATGTCGGAGTCCTTTGTGTTTCTGAAACTTTTTACCGACAAGGCAACGATTTCTTCGATAGCGGCGGAGAGGATGTTAAGCTCTCGGTTTGCTTCGTGGGAGAACTCCAGCTTCTTCTCGTGGATTTCTTTGGCAACGTGTGAGATGTTGACGGCGTGGTCAGCAATTCGCTCGAAGTCGCCGATGGTGTGCAGGGACTTGGAAACCTCACGGCTTTGGTTTTTGTCCAGAGCAAGACCTGTGATGTTTACAAGGTAGGTGCCCAGCTTGTCCTCGTAGTTGTCGATGATTTCTTCTTTTTCCTGAACAATGTTGTAGTCTTTGTCGTTGTAGTTGCCCAGCAACGCCATGGCACGAAGCAGGTTGTTTACTGACTTGTCAGCCATTATCATAAGAACCTCTCGGCTCTGCTCAATAGCAAGGGTAGGGTGGCTGAGGAAGCGCTCGTCCAGACGGTCCAGAATATCCGTGGCTTTGTCGCTTTTCTTTTCTTTGATAAGCGCACACACCAGTTTTTCGAACTGCTTCACAAAGGGCAGGAGGATGATGGTGGTGGCAGTGTTGAATACTGTGTTTATCAGTGCGATACTGACGGCATCTGTGGGCAAGTCCATAAAGGGGAACTGGATGAAATAATCAAGTCCGTAGAAAACGGGAGTGAGGACGATTGCGCCGATTGTGTTGAAGATAAGGTAGATGATGGATGCGCGCTTGCCGTTGGTGGTTGCACCGATTGCCGAGAGAAGTACGGGCATGGATGCACCGATACACATACCGATGATAAGATACAGAGCGGCTTCGTTGCTGACAACTCCTGTGACTGCAAGGGACTGCAGAATACCGATAGAGGCAGATGCGCTCTGCAAAATCGCAGTGATGACAGTACCCACCAGAATTCCGAGGAAGGGATTTGAAAGAGTGGACATCATATCTCTGAACATCTCGCTCTCTCCGAGGCCGTCCATTGCACCGCTCATCATTTTCATACCGCTCATAAGAACAGCAAAGCCCAGCATAATGGCGCCTGTGTTCTTGTATACGTTGCTTTTGCACAGCATGGTGAACAGTGTGCCTATGAGGGCAAAGATTGCACAGATAAAGGTGGTGGACAAGAACTGAGTCCAGAATGCCTCACCGCCTCCTTCAACAGAAGAAAGTGTCAGAATCCAGCCTGTGGCGGTGGTACCGATGTTGGCGCCCATGATGATACCGATTGCCTGAGCAATGGTCATCATACCGGAGTTTACAAATCCGACTACCATACAGGAGGTTGCCGAGGAGGACTGGATTACAGCGGTAACACCCGTTCCAAGCAATACACCCTTGAGGGGAGTGGAAGAAAGCTTCCATAAAATAGACTCCAGTTTGCTTCCTGCAACGCGCTTGAGTCCGTCTCCCATAGCGTTCATACCGAACAGGAACATAGCAAGACCCGTTATCAGGTTGAATATGTCCTTAAGTTCCATAGGGGATAGCACATCCTTTCAGGATTTATGTTGTATTTTATCATATTATGTTACTTAAAATATTATCAAATCTATGTAAAATCTAAAGGTGTATAATGTAAAATCTATGTTAAATCGGTGTAAAATCGTAAGAGTTTTGAAAAATAAAAAGCTACGTCGGATAATAATCAAACGTAGCTCTACTTTTTTTGTTTTCGTTTTCTGAGAAAAAGTAATCAGAAGAGGATTCTCACCGTGGTTCCTACTCCGAGTTCGCTGTCGATGGAGATAGGGGCGTTGTGGAACATTGCTCCGTGCTTGACAATGGAAAGTCCCAGACCCGTGCCTCCGATTTCCTTGGAGTGGCTTTTGTCAGCTCTGTAGAAACGCTCGAAGATATGGGGCAGGTCGTCCTCCGAGATGCCGATTCCCGTGTCTTTTACGGTAAGCTCCACGCCGTCGATGCACTGACGGAGGTTTACATCCACGGAGCCGTTTTCTTTGTTATACTTCACGGCGTTGTCCAGAATGTTGTGGATGATTTCTTCGATGATGATCTCTCCGCCGCTGATTTCTGCCTTGTCACCGCTGAGGTTTATGGTGATGTTGCGTTTTTTCGCCTGAGGTTCAAGGCTGTTGATAACCGCCTGACAGCAGTCGTATAGATTTATCCGCTCGATTTTAACGGAGATTTCGTTGTCGTCCTGCTGTGACAGCTTGATGATGTCGCCTACCAGATTTATCATCCGCTTGGATTCGTCGTGGATTCTGCCTGCAAACACAGGGACATCCTGAGGCTGCACCATGCCGTCGCGGATGATTTCCGCATAGCCCGAAATAGAGGTAAGAGGGGTTTTCAGCTCGTGAGACACATTCGCGGTGAACTCACGGCGGAGTTTATCCTGATGCTTGTGCTCATCCTCAAGGGCGCTGATGCGGTCGCGGATTTCCGTGTTCTTTTCCCGGACTTTGTCCACAAAAGGCAGAAGCTCGGGGTACACCTTGGATTTGTCGGGGTAGGTGAGGTCCATTTCGTATACGGGCCTGAGAATCCTGTTTGACAAAACTCTGGACAGAAGCAGCGACAGCAAGGCGGCAACTGCAAGCACCAGAAGAATGTATCCGCTCATATTGAAAATCAGTGCGGGGAATGTGTAGTATGTATCAAAAATACACAGCACTGTTCCGTCGGAGAGAAGTGCCGACATACACATCTGTCTTTTTTCTATGCTTATATGTGCCGAGGCTCTGCCTTCGCCGTTTTCGGTAGCTTCTGAGACTGCTTTTTCAAGGGCAGAGCTGAACTGTGTGGGGTCGGTGTCGGTACCGTAGCTTAGAATGTTGGAGTTTTTGTCTGCGATAACAACCTGACGGGGAGTATCCAGCGAATAAATATGCTCGGCGTTGTGTTCTTCTGCCATATGTGTCAGGTAGCTAAGCTCTGTATACAAGTCATCTGCCTGCTTGTCGGAGTAATAATTGTAAAGAAAACCTGCCACAATCAGTATACACACAGCCAGCACCGTGAGACAGATAGTGAACATACCGCTGAAGATTCTTTTCTTCATGAATTATTCTCCTATCATATAGCCGATGCCGCGTACTGTTGTGATAAGGTCCCCTGCATCCTTGAGCTTTTGTCTAAGTGTGCGGATGTGTACGTCAACCGTACGACTTTCTCCGTCAAAGGAGTAGCCCCATACGCGGTTGAGAATTTGGTCGCGGGAGAGAACCATACCGCGGTTTTCAAGAAGGAGACACAGCATCTCGAACTCCTTGAGAGTAAGGGTAATTTTCTCGCCGTTTACCTTGACCTTGTGTTTCTGAGGAGAAACAGTGAGGCATCCCACCTCATATTCCGTAACATCCTGAGTGTCTTCCGTGCGTCTGAGCACTGCCTTGATTCTTGCCACAAGCTCCATCATACCGAAGGGCTTTGGCACGTAGTCATCTGCGCCAAGGTCAAAACCCTTGACCTTGTCATACTCGTCAGCTTTTGCCGTCAGGATGATGACGGGAAGCTTTGCGGTGCTTTTGTTACTGCGGATTTTTTTGAGAATGGAGAGACCGTCCTCCCGAGGAAGCATGATGTCAAGGAGTACCATGGTGGGCAGGGTGCTGTTCATGGCTTCCCAGAATGCGTCGGGGTCTGAAAATCCCGTGGCGGAAAGTCCTGTGGAGTTCAGGGTGTATACCACCAGCTCGCGGATGTTGTCGTCGTCTTCAACAAAATAAATCATAAGAATCCTCCGTTTCATCGAAGTATCGGATTGATTTCGTGTTGTAGTGATTATGTTTGCGCATAACCTTATTCTATCATAACATAATTTTTTTGCAAAATAAAGACAAAGTTTTATATATTTACCTCTCTGTGTTTCTGTGTCTCAAAGGGTTGTGACGCAATAAATATTATCTGATTTTTTTATATGTTTTTTGTGGAATATTCCCTTTGAAACAGTGGCTCAAAAGCGGTATAATTTTATTGTAATATGGGAGTATTGCAAAGGCAAAATCTGAATGAGGGGTTATCGCGGTGAGTACATTGAATCTGTCCCATACTCAGGGAGAATACGTTGTATACAAAAAGAAGGGTGTGTATCAGATTACAGATATACGCAAGGAAAAGATGTGCGGTTTTTTGAAGACATACTATGTTCTGAAATCTGTGTATGACGGCAACGCCTCTGTATATGTACCCGTTGACCACGAGGAGCTTACTTCTCAGATGGAGCACGTCCTTTCCCGGGAGGAAATTGCAGACATAATAGAAAAAAGCAAGACAGAGGATGTGCAGTGGATAGCACAGAGTGCAGAGCGCAGTGAGTATCTGGAGGAGATAATCGCAAGCGAAAACCTGAGCAGGATTATTGCCATGCACAGTCTCCTCACTGAGAAAAAGGAGGAAGCTCTGAGAAATAAGAGCAAGACCTTTGCCCACGATGAGCGGATGCTCTCTTGTGCACAGAAAATTGTTTCTGAAGCTTTTGCCTTCTCTCTCGGAATAGATAAAAAGCAGGTCATGGATTATATAGCAGAAAAGCTGTGATTGCTCTGCACACAGAGCTCAATATAAAAAGCAAATGCGTCGCTTCCGTCGGAGGCGGCGTTTTTTGTGTGAGATGCAGTATGGGTTTTGGCAAAAGCAGGGGGTTGTTGTCAAAATATATGTATTTGAGAAAATGCTGTGAATTTATTTGTAAAATCTGACGGAAATCTATTGTATTAATAATTATGTTATGATAAAATAATGCTGTATAATTGTACAAAATTGTACACAGACAACACAGAAAGGACAAAAGACTATGAAAAAACACAGACGGCTCAAAGCTCTGCTGAGTATGATACTTGCATTGCTGATGGTTGTGAGCTCCTTCACAGCTCTCGGCATAGTATCTGTATCTGCCAACAGTGTGAATGACGGTATCTACCTTCGCGGTTCCATGAACGCATGGGGAACCTCTGAGGAGTACAGGTTCACCGATCAGGGTGGAAACATCTATACACTTGTTAAGGACATACCCGCAGGCACC
Source organism: Clostridia bacterium (assembly GCA_017421045.1). Taxonomy (GTDB): domain Bacteria; phylum Bacillota; class Clostridia; order Oscillospirales; family Acutalibacteraceae; genus Ruminococcoides. Next base: position 22,397 of record JAFQMC010000027.1, on the reverse strand, counting down.
TACAACTATAAAGTAGCAACTCCCCAGTGGAATGCTGTAAATATCGGTGCTGACGGCGGCGGAGATGCAGTTCTTGCACTTGACAGCGACGCAGTTGTCAAATTCACATTGGATTTGAACACAAAAAAACAATCCTATGTGCGCCTTGATGAGCAGGCAGACTTTACCCTCGGTGATAAATCCCTTACCATCGAGGCAGAAAAATACACCTATGCTATTGGTGCAGTGAGTGTCCTCAGCGACAGCAAGGCATCTGCAGGCAAGTATGTAGGTGATTTTAACGAAGGCGACTCCATCAACTTCGGCGTGAGCGTTTCCGGTACAGAGGCAAAGGCTTACAGATTCACCATTGATGTTGCATCTGAAACCGATGATGGTTTATTAAATTTTGTGTCCGGAGATGATTCTTTTTCCGCTTACTTCCTTTCCACTGGCGGATGGCAGAAGTACAAGTCCATGGTCATCACAAAGACTCTTCAGCCCGGCTACAACAGAATCGGCATTGAGAACAGAATGGGCACATACAACGTGGACAAGATTGTTGTAGAGCCTGTTACCGATTATGTTGATGCGATTTCAAAGGGCGAGACTACCCTTGATTTCTCGGGATATGATTCTATCACCGATACCGCTACCGAAAAAGACGGTGTTCTGAATTTAAAGGCAGGGGATCAGGCATCTCTTATCGTAAAGCCTGAGCAGGACGGCGTATATGTTGTTTCTCTGGGTGAGGGTGCAACCGTGCCCGAGAAGAAGCTTCTCCTGGGCGATGCAGACGGCGACGACAAGGTAAACGTCAAGGATGCCACAACAATCCAGAAATCCGCAGCATTACTGCTCACTCTCTCTGATGATGCAAAGCTCTGTGCGGATGTTGACTCAAACGAGAACGTTAACGTCAAGGACGCAACCGCAATTCAGAAGCACGTTGCCCTGATGGATACAGGCTACGCTATCGGCGAGTACTTTACCGTATCGGGCGCAGCTGCTGCATCAGAAGACATCAGCGATGTTTCTATCGGCACAGAGGCAGACTTTATGCAGGGTCTCGATGACGAGCATCCTACCGCCAATCTGGTTATTGACGGCGAGACAGAAGTTTTCCTTTATGCAAACAACGATGTGACCATTGAGAAAATCACATTTACCTATATCCCCAATGTAGAGGAGATGGGATACTGGTTCAGCGGAGAGGGTTATCGCGGAGTAAGATTTGAAAGCGATTTCCTTGTTAACCAGATCAACATCACTCCCTTTGGCGATACCGAGAGCATTGATATTATGCTCAGTGATGGCACAAAAACAACTGTTACCAATTTTACAGAAGACGAGACAAAGGAAGTTAAGCTTACCAGAGATCACAATATTTCCTGGGTCAGAATCGAGAACGAATTTGCTGATTTTACAAACCTTGAGATTCTGGGCAAGAAAGACGAAACAGACAAAACTTCCGATATAGCACTTGAAGGCTACGTAAGCACAACCGATGGCTGGCAGCTTGCTGTTGACTATCCTTGTGATGAACTCACAGCCAAGGAGTTCGGTATCGGTTTTGAGAGAGAAGCTTCTGTTGACAAGGTTTCTTTTGTAAGCTTCACCGATGAGATTCCCGAGACAGTTACAGTCACATCAGCTTCAGGCGAGACAAAGACTCTCAAGGGTACTCTCTATCAGAATGATACACAGTACAAATGCACATTCTCTCTTGACGGTATGATCTCCTTCGGTTACTTCTTCGAGTTCTCTGAGGAAGTTACAATCAATATGATTACCGCAGAGGGTGACACCACATATCAGGGTGCCTCCACAAATGTGAGCGGTGTTCAGGACTACGAGCTCTTTGCAAATGGTCTCACCGAGAACGATTCAAGAGTTATTGCAAACACAGGCACAAAGATTCTCACCAGTGAGACAGGCTCCGACAGAGAGTGGAATCTCACAGAGGATACCTCCGATGCACCTGCGTTCTATGCACCCAACACTCCTCTGGCAGAGGCTGCATACAACCTGACCATGGAGGAAATATTCAAGAGCATCAACTACGACGAGACCTTCGGCGAGGTATTCTACACAGGTACCAACTGGCAGAAGGTATGGACCCGTGACACTGCTATCTCCATGCAGTACATTCTCTCCTGGCTCTTCCCCGAGATTTCTACCAACTGTGCTGAGGCAAAGGTAGTAGGCAAGGACGGCAACCTTACCTTTGAAGAGGATACAGGTACAGGCGGTTCCTATCCCGTATCTACTGACAGAATCATTATGATGCTGGCATGCTGGGAAACCTACCTTGCAGACGGCAACGAAGAGAATCTGGAGTATTTCTACGAGGTTGCTTCCAACACAATCGAGCAGGACTACGAGGTTGTCTTTGACGCAGAAGCAGGACTCTTCCGCGGGGAAACCTGCGGTCTTGACCATCGTGACAAGACCTACGGCGACTGGACAGGCGAAGACGACGAGAACGGTATCGTTACTATCGCTGAGGGCAAGGCAACAAGCACAAACATCATCTATTGCCAGGTTATGAAGATCCTCTCCGAGGCAGCAACAATCCTCGGCAAGGGTGAGACAGAGTCCAAGGCTTGGGCAGACCTTGCCGCAGACCTTGAGGAGGCTATCTCCACAAGACTCTGGCACGAGGACCTCGGCACATACGCATCCTGGGAGTATCCCGACTGGATGGGTTCACCTCTCTCTTACAAGCAGGACGTTCTTGCAGACGGCTATGCAGTATGGTACAACATCGGTACAGAGGAGCAGGTTAACTCCATTATGGATAACCACACACTTGTAAACTTCGGTGCTAACACCGTATATCCCCAGAAGAACGCTGCAAGACATATCGACTACAAGTACCACGATTCAGGCGTATGGCCCGGCTGGGAAGCACTTCTGATGATTGGTGCTGCAAATAATGAGAACGAGAACAACCTCCTTGCAGAGGAAATCTGGAACTCCTGCGTACGCGGTGCGGCATCTTGCCTCACAAACTACGAGGTTATCGACTACGAAACAGGTGAGGGTCTCCACTCCACCCAGCAGCTCTGGTCTATTGCAGGCACAATGTCCGGATACTACAGAGTTCTCTTCGGTATGGAGTATACTACAGACGGTATCACCTTTGACCCCTACATCCCCGATTGGATGAACGGTCCTTTCTATATTGATAATTATAAGTACAGAGACGCTGTTCTGAGCCTTGAGCTCTACGGCGACGGCGACACAGTTGAGTCTATCTATGTAAACGGCGATAAGGTTGCAAACGACTATGTATTCCCCACAGACGCACAGGGTGAGTACAACATCGTTATCAATGTAACCGACAGCGGTGCAGTTGACACTGTTAACCTGAAGCCTGAAAACACAGCAAAGGCTCCCACAGCTCCCACATCCGTTACACTTTCAGGTACAACTCTCAGTTGGAGTGGCGGCACAACCACCAATGTTGACTACAAGGTATGGACAGGCAGTGAGTATGTTGATGTAACCGGAAAATCCTATGAGATTGACAGCACCAAGTACGGATGTTACTCGGTTGTTGCAGTTGATAAGACCACAGGCCTCTGGTCCGAGCTTGCAAAGCCCGTTACCTACAGCCCTGCAGGTTCCAACGTAACAGTTAACGTAGGAAGCCATACAGACAACGTTTCCAGTCCCAAGGCTCTTACAATCAACGTGACCGTTCCTGTTGACGGTGTATATCAGCTTTCTGCAATTCACACCGATACCAATAACGACGATCCCACCTCTGCACTCTCTGCAGCCATCCGTTCCGTTTATGTTGACGGCGAGGACGTGGGCACACTGGTGTTCCCGATTGCTAACTTCGGACATCAGCTCAGCTCACACCTGAGACTTGAGCTGACCGCAGGTACACACGAGGTCACAATCAAATACGACAACGCTAACTGGTATGACAGAAATATGGATCAGGCACACGGCGGCACCAAGAACGGCGTAACCTATCATATGATACAGTTTACACTGGTAGACGGAAACTTCTCTGAGATTGTGCCTCCTGAAAAGAAAACTGTTTACTTCACAAACAACAACAACTGGTCCAAGGTAAATATCTACTACTGGGGCGGCAGTGACTCCGCAGCCTGGCCCGGAACTGCCATGACCTATGTTGGTAAGAACGAGATGAACCAGGATGTTTACAGCTTTGAGCTTGACCCCTCCACTCCCAACATCCTCTTCAACAACGGCCAGAACGGCGACAGCAACCAGACCGTTGATATTACCACAGGCGTTGAGGACGGCACAGGCTACTATATTGATACTCAGGTAAGTGCCGGCGGCAAGTGGAAGGTTGGAAGCTATACCTTCAACCCCGACACTATCCAGTAATTCATAACAAACTGAATAAACCAAAGCAATAAAACTGCCGAGACAACGAAAGTTGTCTCGGCAGCTTTTCTATTTGTGAGAATATTTACGAGATTGTCTGTCAAACAGGAGGTTATCTCTTTAGTTCAGTGCTATTTTCAGTGCTTCTACATTTTTTTCCATAAGTGACAGGTAGGTAGCACCACTGTCGAAGTCATCCTTCGATATGTTATGACAGGAGTAGTAGGTCATCATCTCAGCTCCCGTTTCGTTGCAGATGGTTTTTGCTGTGGCATCTGAGCTGAGCTCGATTTTCAGCACGACCGGGATGTTATCCTCTTTGACCTTGTCTATAAGTGAGGCGATGGTAGAGGCACTTGCCTCGGTATCGTCTGAGCATCCGGTGAATGCGGCGTAACATTCGAGGTCGTATTCCTCTGCAAAATATTTGAGGGGAAAGCGGTCGCCGAATACAAGAGTATTTCGTTTTGCTGAGTCAACCACTTCTCTGAAACTGCGGTCAAGCCCCGATAGACTCTCGGTATAGGCTTTCAGATTTGCTCTGTATGTATCTGCGTTCTGTTCGTCTTTTTCGCACATAACTTCTGTTATGTGCTCGGAGATGGTGATGCAGTTCAGTGGTGAAGTCCACACGTGTTCGTCGGCGGTGCCGTGGTCGTGAGCGTGATCGCTGTGAGCGTTGCTGGCGCTGTCAGCACCGATACAATCCATAAGAGAGATAATAGTCATATCTGGATTGTTGACATTCTCCAGTATTCCGTCTATCCAACTGTCGGATTCACCGCCTGTATAGATGAATATATCACAGTTGCTGATGTCAATAATATCAGAGGTGGTAGGTTCGAAGCTGTGGGTTTCTGCACCCGGTGAAACCAGCATGCTCACCTGAGCTGAGTCCCCTGCAATCTGACGTGCAAAGTCAAACTGAGGAAAAATTGTTGCAATTATCCTCAGTTTGTCGCTATCCTGTCCATTTGTCGAGGTTGTGCAGGCGCACAGACTGAGCATAAGTATTAATACTAAAAATACGGAAATGAATCTTTTCATTTTGTTTCTCCTGATTTTTGCTATATGTATGATATCACATACTGTTTTAAAAATAAACCGTGATTTAAAAATTCAGCAAAAAATCTTCAGCAAGCTCCGGTATATGTATGGGAAGAGCCGCATATGAAGAAATTAGTTTTGCAAAGCTGTCTGCAGTTTCGAAGTTTTCAGAGAAGTTTTCTATAACACTGCAGAGTTCAGGATTATCCGAGTCTGAGTGTCCGTTAAGATAAACATGGATGTGATAAGCACCCTCATCGCCTTTCACATCATAGTTAATTGTTGGGGCCTGATGCCCGTGGGAATGTTTCATGTTGTGCTACCTTTCTGTATATGAATAAGTTTGTCGCTGACTGAAAACAGTCGGCATAATAAGCAATTTAATATCGTTTATTTAGGAAATAATATTAAGAGGTTTGATTATGACACCTGACGCACCCTGGCAGAAATTCTATAAGGATATTCGCAGTACCCTTTCTTACCCTGAGGGCTCTTTGTGTGAAGCCGTGTTTTCCACTGCTGAGAAATATCCGGATGCCACAGCAATTATATATAAGTCGGGATGCGTTTCTTTTAGGGAGATGACGCAACGGATAATTAATCTTCAGTCTGCGTTTGAATCAATTGGCATTAAGCCGGGAGACAGGGTTGCTGTGTGTTTGCCCAATATTCCCCAAGCAGTTTACAGCCTTTATGCATTAAACCGTATGGGTGCAGTGTCCTGCTTTTTGCATCCGCTGTCTGCGGCAGGTGAGTTTGCAATGTATATCAATGAGAGTCAGTGCGATTTTGTAATTGCACTGGATTCGCTTGCTACTGTTTTTGAAGAGGTTTTCAAGGTCACGGGAGAAAAAACACTAATCATAACTTCACCTGCGGATGAGCTGAATTTTATCAAAAGAATAACTTATACCTTTACAAAAAAGAGAACAGCGTCGCCGAAAAACAAAAGTATTGTTTTATGGAATGATTTGCTGAAGAAGAGTGCAGGTGTCGCTGATGTAGTAAAACGAGATAAAAATAAGCTTGCCGTGATTCTCTTTTCGGGAGGCACCACGGGAGCGCCAAAAGGTGTTATGCTGTCGGATTTTAATATTAACGCAATGGCAATCCAGACTTTAAAAATGTGCAACTGTAAAACAGTAGGTGCATCTATTTTGGCAGCAATGCCGATGTTTCACGGATTTGGGTTGGGAGTGAGTGTGCACACAGCCCTTGTGGGCGGTGCTGCGTGTATCCTTATACCAAGATTCAACCCGAAGGAGTACGCAAGTCTCATAAAAAAATACCATCCAAACTTCATTGTGGGAGTACCGACATTATTCGAGGCTTTGATGCGATGCAAAAATTTGAATAATACAGACCTCAGCTGTCTCAGAGGAGTGTTCTCCGGCGGAGATGCTCTGTCAGCGGAGCTCAGGCAGAAGTTTGATGATTTTTTGCAAGAACATCGTGCATCGGTGAGAATACGCGAGGGATACGGATCAACAGAGTGTGTGGCTGTAAGTTGTCTGACGCCTTACAACACACGGCGGGATGGTAGCGTAGGGATTCCGGTATCGGATAATTTTATCAAGATTTGCAAAGCAGGATCAGACGTCGAGATCGCTTGCGGCGAAGTCGGAGAAATCTGTATCTCGGGCCCTTCGGTTATGATGGGATATCTTAATGATGAGGAAGAAAACAAAAAGGTGTTAAAACTTCACACAGATAAACGAATATGGCTTCATTCAGGAGATCTGGGATATATGGATTCAGATGGATTCGTATACTATAAACAACGCCTCAAACGTCTCATAATCAGCAACGGATATAACGTGTATCCCTCTCAGGTAGAAAGCGTGCTGAACAATTACTGCGGAGTGAAAGAAAGCTGTGTTACAGGAATCAGAGATTCCTACAAAATGCAGAGGATAAAGGCATACGTTGTGCTTAATGAAGAATACAGCACCGATGAAATTACCCGAAAGGAGATCCTTCATTATTGCAGGAAACACATCGCAAGGTATGCGGTACCCGATGAACTTGTGTTTGTTTCTTCACTTCCAAGGACTAAGCTCGGCAAGATAGCATACACAGAGCTTGAAGCAGTGTCGGATAATTAACAAAAGCCTTATCTGATACCTGCGAGGGAGCGGATATGCTTTGCGTGCTTCATCTCCTGAGAACTCATTTTTTTGATTTCTTCCCGCTGTTCTTTCAGTGCCTGAGGTTTGTGGAATATTGTGTAGAAACCACGGCGTATCCAGCACACCGGGAGCAGGACGGGTGCTTTTTCAAGCACAGGGTATTTCTTTTTGAGGGTGCTGACACCGGGGAACCAGTTTTTGAAGAAATATTTCATCTTGTCTCTAAAGCTGATGTTTGCAGATTTATCAGAAGATATCCAAGAGATACGTTTAAGCTCGGGACTTCCGTACTCACCGCTTTTGAATATGAATTCAGCAATAAGGGTGTATCTTTCGTCGAATTCCTGCCCGCCAAACAGACAGCTGCAAAGATTGCGGATGTGTTCATAGAAGTCGCATAGTCCGTATTTTTCCAGAGTCTTGCGGACAAAATCGAAATCAAGTTTAGGATGTGTCCTCTCAAAAACAAGCAGATCAGCGAACAGTCGGATACCGCAACCCTCTGATACAAAGTGCTTGTAAAGGTGGATTACCAGACTGAGATAAAAGTAGTCGTCGTTGAATACGTAGCCCGCCGAATCGCTGTCAGGAACAGCTTTGCTGAAAGGTTCCTCAAAAACAGGAGCAAGAGGCGAGTGTGGAGACATAATTGCGGAGTGAATTTCGTAGATGAAGAAATCATCCTTGCAATATTCGTCGTGATAATCAATAGAGCCTTCGCGGATGTATCCCATATCCTCGAGAATCTTGCCTGCACGTTTTCTGTTTTCTGCACTCATACAAATATCAACATCAGAGTGTGAGCGCATATAGGGCAAAGGATAGCAGTTTTTGAGCGCAATGCCTTTCATTTTTATGAAAGGGATGTTTTCTTTTTTGAGCACAGAAAAGATCTTCTGAGCCTCGATTTCCTGCCGTGCTTCTCTTGCAATCATGCGGTTGTTGTGATATGTAAACTTCTGCATAATCTCTGCGGGTACATCGAGTGCTTTCAAAGAAGGGTAAACCAGCGCTGTCACATTATGAAAAACTGCAAGCTGATAAATCTGCTCCCAATCAATTCCGTCAAAAGGACGCTCAGGGGCAGATTCGCGAATACTGCAGGCAATAAGCTCTGCAAGATATTTGCCGTGCAAAAACAGCTTGGTGTTAGTGTTACTCATTAATAATACACCGCCGATCCAATCGGTTTAATTATATCACGGATGACATATAAAATCAATAAAACTATCAAAATTTGTTATTTTATTGCATATATAATCTTTTGAAAAATCGTGAAAAAACATCTCTAAACGCGATGAATACTGGGTTTGCGCCGAGATATAGATTTTTTGAGAATGCATAAGATACAAAACGCCTCACCACCTGAAAACAAGTGGTGAGGCGCTCTTAATTTATATTTACTTATTTATTTTTTCACCGATGGGATAGATGTTCTCGATTCCTGCAAGGAACTTCTGAATAGCGGTTACATCTCTGACATTGACCACGGTGTCAGCGTTTACATCTGCACACTCCATGCCAAGAGGCTCAAGAGTTTCCAGATCAGCCAGATGCTTCTGAATCAGTGTTGCATCCTTTACATTGACAACTCCGCTCAGGTCTGTGTCTCCAAGCAGTGCATCTTTGGGAGAGAGGGAGGGATCGTAATCTGCATAGAACTGTGCAGAAAGCCATGCAGCTCTCGTGTTGAACCAATCTATTGCGTAGTCATACTCACCCTTGAAGGTAGAGATGTCATAGGTTGTGTCAGATGTTGCCTGAGTGAAAACACCTGTGGCTGCGTTGTATGTACCTGTTCTGAGTGTAGAGTGGTCGCAAATCCAGCTGCCTGTGTTGAGTCTCCAGCCCATAGTGTAGTTCATGTCGGCAGTGCCCTCAAGGAAGTTATAGTATACATCCTTGGAGTAAATTTCGCCGGAATTCACATTCTCGGAATTGAAGGTCTTAATCGCAGGGACAAATTCGTTGAACCATACCTGAGCTGCATTCTTCATAATTGTGGTGTTTCTGGCAGCGTAGCCGAGAATTGTATATTTTGAGGACTTGTTTGAAGGCTTTGCACCGGGCTTGAATTTTACCCACCAGCCTGTGGGCTCTTCATAGTCGTCAACGTCCATATTATTCAGGTCTCTGATAACGCCGGTAGCATTACCGATAGAATTGTCATAATCCCAGACGGGAGAAGCAAAGAACTTCCATGTGCCGTCGGTATCCTGCTTATAGACAAAGTAGAGTGAGGATACGCCAACGTCCCAGTTTTTGCCCAGCTCGTTTATGAGCATAATTTTTGTGAGAGAATCAACATCCACAAGTTCAGCCATACTGGCGGAATTTGTGCGGACGGAGTTGTACATAGCGTCGAACTTTGTCTTTGCTATATCCAGAACCTCATCGTGATAGGGATCGCCTTCGTCGATTTCAGGACCCTTGAGGGTGAGCTTGCACTTTGCAGAGGAGGTCTGAACCCAGTAGTCACTGTCACCTGCAGAAGCATCAACTTCACAGATAAAGGGGAATTCCTCTTTCAGCGTGCCGTCGTCATTCAGATGTGTATCGTCGTCAATCTCGGGAACAAGGTTGTTCTTGCCGATGTCAACTTTCTGAGTCAGCTGATATGAGCCGAGGTACTCTCCGTTCATATACAGATCCACAAATCTGGAATCTGATGCATAGGGCATACCAACTGCATCGGATAAATCCTGAAGCAAGCGGTTTCTGAGGAGCGATGCATCCTGATAGTTTGCAAGGAGAGAAAGCTTCTTTGTCTTCTGCATACCGTCAACGGATACGGCGCTGTCGTAGTTTACGTTGAAAGGCTTTTTGTTTTTAAGCCATGTGGTGTTGCCGCGGCCCTTGATTTTTTTGATGGGGGTGTTGTCAACATTTCCTTCATCGTCAACAATAGCGCCTGTGGCCTTTGCGTCGTTTTCCTTATCCTGAGACAGATAGGTGAGCAGGTCGGTGCCGTTACCGTCTGCATCAGGGTTGTTTACATAGATAGCTGCCTCGGCTGAAGAGTGCATAAATCTGAGCTTGAAGCTGTCAGCACCTATTGTCACGGTGAAGGTATCCTCGGTGTTGTAAGGAACCTCAGCAGTGCCGCCTGCAGGGATTGTTGTGTCGCCGATTACAGCATCCTTTGAGTAGGTGTTCATAATGACAACCTTGTCGTCCTCTACGCTTGAGGGCAGGAAGAAATACTTTTCCTCGGACACGCCGCCACCTGCGGTGAGTCCAAGCTCTTCAAGGTCGTCTTCGTCATAGTCGATGTAAGCGTCGGCATGCTGCCAGTGGTGCCATGCTTCTGTTTCGGTGCTGTCAGCGACAGCGTGAGCATAGAGCATATCGCTTTCAATGTAATTGCCGGTACCCTCAGGCACGGCTGCAAATACACTGAAAGATACTGCTCCCATGCTCAAAAGCATAAGTAAGCAAAGAATTATACTGAGTAATCTTTTCATAGAAAAACCTCCTTATGGTTTCTGATTTCATTATAGCATAAAAAATTAATTGAGCACAATCCTTTTTTACAATATATTTTCAATATTATTGAAAGTTTTTTGTCCTCGTGATATACTATAAGAGAGTTTTATGAAAACAATGTGAAAGGAAGTATAAATATGTTTCTATATGATAAAGAAGTAGTCCGCAAGGATATGGAGGAGATTGTCTCCAGAGACTATGTTCCCTATGAAATGCTCCGCGATAAAACCGTACTCATAACAGGTGCCACAGGTATGCTTGCATACTACTTCACAATGGCTTTGATGCACCTGAACCTGACCCGCGATTACAACATCAGGGTGTTGGCGCTTGTGAGAAATGCCGAGAAGGCAAAGGCGAAGTTCAAGGGTTTTCTCTCGGACGAGCACTTCGAGATTATAGCTCAGGACGTATGCGCACCCATTGAGTATGCAGGAGAGATTGACTATATCTTCCATGCCGCAGGTGCCTGCAGCCCTTATTTTATTAAGCACGACCCCACGGGTATCATTGCAGCTAACACTCAGGGTACTGTCAATGTTCTGGAACTTGCAAGAGAGAAGAAGGTAACAAACATCATCTATCCTTCCACCCGTGAGATATACGGCAAGGTTGAGGGTGTGGAATTTATCAAGGAAACTGATATGGGAATCTTTGATCCTCTTGATGCTCGCTCTTGCTATCCTGAGAGCAAGCGTATCGCAGAGACTATCCTCAAGAGCTATCTTGTTCAGCACGGAGTTCCCTTCACAGTGCTTAGAATTGCTCATTCCTACGGCCCCGGTATGATTATCGACAGCGACGGCAGAGTTATGTCTGACTTTATAAGCGACGCAGTAAATTCACGGAACATTGTCCTCAAAAGCGAGGGTCTGGCACTGCGTGCATTCTGCTATGTAACCGATGCAGTCTCGGCAATCTTCCTTGCAATGTTAAAGGGTGCAAACGGAGAGGCATATAATCTTGCCAACGAGACCGAGCCTACGCCTATCCGCGATGTGGCAGGAATGTTGGCAGAATTATTCCCTGAAAGAAATATCAAGGTTATATTCGAAATTTCAGGCGACACAGGCAGCTATTGCAACTATGCCCGTGTGGGACTTGATACAGCAAAGCTTGAGGCTTTGGGTTGGAAGCCTGAGGTAAAACTTCGTGACGGACTCAGGAGAACCGTGGTAAGCTTTGACTGATCAAAGCAGGTTCTGTTATCCTAAATAAAAAGCAACAGCCTTCCGATTTTGTCGGAAGGCTTTCTTTATTCTTTGTCCTCAATGGGATATACATCGTAGTCACATCCGTAGTATCTGTGACTGCGTTTCCTTTTTATTTTTGGCTTGTAGTCCTCGCGGGTGCAACCTTCAAAAATTATTTTATCAGGTTCAACACTGTGGTTCACGCGTTCTTCCTCAGGAGGAAGTTGCATATAGTCCCCGAACATATGGGTGAGAAGAGTGTGATACTGAGAAGGGGCCCTCACGGTAACATCTTCGAATTCAATATCGCATCCGTCACCCCACCATTCCTTGGGAGCTATCTCCATGGGGTATCCGTGGAACCCGCTGAGGGATGCATACAGATTTTTCTTGGAAAAGGCATTTGATAGTTTTCCGAGTATAGTTCTCATACCTAAGAATACTTTCTTTGGCAGAATACACTGAATGAGTCTGAATGTGACAATAAAGGGCAGGCTCATGTTTTTGTACAGGAATTCTGTAGTCTTTGCTTTTGAACATATGAAACCGCCAAGACAGCTGAATCCGCGGAAGATTATTTTCTGCATTGCGGTGTTCTGAGGAATGTAGTCCAGTGGAAAAATATCAATGAAGATTCCTTTGTGAATTGACATATGCTCAAATTTGTCCTCACCGAAGTAGGTTCCCTCCATGCGGACTTTTGCGTAGTAGAAGTAGCAGTCTTTTTCCTTTTTATAAGTCTGAAGAAAGTACTTGTCCGAAAGCTCTTCCGCTGAGATTTTGCACAGCTTGTCAAAGTCTTCTCTTGGCATGGAAATATCAATGTCGTCATCCCAAGGTATAAATCCTCCGTGACGAACTGCACCTATGAGTGTGCCCCCAACGATATAATATCTGAGGTTGTGCTTCCGACAGATCCGGTCTATTTCTTTGAGAATCTCAAGCTCTGTCTGCTGTAGTTTTCTGAGGGTTTTGCTGCGCTCTTGCTGTTCGGTGAGTTTGCAGCTAAGCTCGGCTCTGAGCTTTTCGTCAAAACCTTCGGGGATGTTTTTGTCTGGAAGTATTCCCGAGAGCGCAGATAGAGCGCAATCGGTTGCTGTCTGCACAAGTTCATTGATATTGGTGTTTTCGGTCTGAGACATAGAGTTCAACTCCCGACTCTTTGGTTTAGTGTTTTTATTTCTTTTTGAGAAAATTGATAATTTCGTCATAAATTCTCTGACAGTTGCTGAAGTCGTCAAATTCAAAGAAGTCATCCGCTCTGTCCTTGTATTCCTGCTCTGCTGCACATCCGCGTTCCATAAATCTGCACACAGTGTCGACCAGTTCTTTGTGGTTGTCGCAGATGGGGCCGAAGCCCTGAGTGGGATAGTCAATTCCGCCGGCCTCGTAGTGGGGAGGCAGTGTGGAGGGATGATAGTACACAATGGGCTTTCTCATGTACGCAAAGTCAAACTGAACACCCGAGTAGTCAGTGACCATAAGGCTTGACTGTGTCAGCACTTCCTCGTAATTCATATCACCTGAAGCCGCAATGACCTTAACATAGCCATTCAGGTCAAAGTCCTCAAGCTGAGGACTCATGGCGGGATGCAGAAGATAAGTTATCTTGTATCCGCATTTCTTAGCAGTTTCAATGAGCTTTTCGTCATGGATAAGCTCATCGTAAAGACGGAAATATTCCGTGTGTTTGAAAAGCTCATTGTAAGGCTTTTTCTTGTACGCAATTCCCTGAGATACAACATTTCTTCTCCATGTGGGAGTGATGAGGATAACCTTTTTGTCGTTGTTTCGAAGTCCGTCGTATCTTGCCAGACCATTAAGCTTCAGCATATCCTCCTCATATCCGTACACGGGATGCATCAGATTCTGCTTTTCATATTTGGAAGCAAGACAGTACAGCGTGGTATTGTCGTAGGTTCTTCTCTGATACTGCGCAAGCTGCTGAACCGTCAGTCCGTGCTGAATACAGATAACCTTGATATTCCAAAGATCAAGGAAGTAGGGATGCAGATATTTTGGGAATCCGCAGTACTGCATAACCAGCGTGTGTGTGGCGGCAATAGCCTCCATATTGAGAGCAAGCAACCTGCACTTGAGAGAGTTGTGCACAACAGTATGCTTTTTGTCATATTCCTTGAGACGCTTATAGTCAAGGGAAGTATCTGAGATAATATAGTAGGTTTCAATTCCGTCATCCACGGAGTTTGCATATTTCCAGAAATACTCGCCGTTGTCTCCTGCCTTGTAGAGTTTGTCAAAGGTGAGCATAATCCGTCTGCCTTTGTAGAAAGGTTTTGTCAGGCGGTAAATACATCTCAGACCTATACACTGACACGCAAAGAACTTATTGGGTGTGTGCAGAAGCATTGAGAAATACAGAGCAATTTCTCTGCCGAAATGCCTGAGTCCTGTGCAGGGGAAGGTGTACAGGGTGTCTTCGTTTCTGATACCCAGCGCCAGCTTGTCCGAGAATTTCCAGTAAGCCTTGCCAAAACGCAATCTCAGCCTTGAGAATTGGTTGGCAAAGTGTATGGGGAGCCTCTGGTATGTTCCGCAGAGGTTGTAGCCGAATTGTATGGTGGACAATTTTTCATCCACAGGTATAAAGAAATGTACGTTGTACTTTCTTGTGTAGGGCAGACCGAAACATTTCATCAGAGGATACACAGGGTACTCCTCCAGCTTTATCTTCTTGCCTGCATATTCAACAAACAGCTGAACATCTTCGGTTTGCATGAAATCCTTACCCGTAAATTCCGCATCGAACTCAAGCTGACCGTCGCTGTAGTTAATAACATTGATTGTGAGTGCCACGCTTTTCAGTGTGGAGATTCGTGCATCATCCATACCCTCTGAACGCAGAAGAATGTTTCTGTCCATGGGAGTGAGCTTTTTGTCTTCAAGCAACTCTTTTTCGTCCTGGAGTACAAGAGTATGAGACGAATCAGCTTTTGAGAGCTTTCCGAACAGAAGTTGCATCCACAGTGAGCGGAGTACATATTTACAGCGAATAGCCGCCTCTGTGTAGATGTTGTTATCAATATAGCCCAGAGTCTCGCAGGTTACATCATAGAATTCATATACTTCCTCAGTAGTGAGAAGTCCCTTGTCATTTTCGTAGTAGTTGTTTGCATACTTTGCAAGTATAAGCTGTGCGAGAGTATACTGAACAAACGCAGGGACTTTTCCGTATTTTTGTGCAAGTTCCTTTATGAAGGGAATTATAAAATTCCTGAGTGACTCAGTGTAGTACCACTTATTGTACTGCTGCGAGAAGAGATTGCTGTCATTTTCCAGTGCATGAGTATAGAAGCAACTGCATCTTTCCATTACATAGACAAAAGGATTATTTATGAGAGCTTCCAGAACAAACTTCTTCTTTGCCTCTTCATAGATGCTTTCGTCAAACAGCAGGTCTTTTACATCCTTTGTTCTGAAAAAATAGGTGGACAGCGCCACGTGACCATACCAAGGTAGTTCACTGAGATTGATGACACCTTTCCTCTCTATGGGGAGGCGAGCATATTTCTTCTCGGTTTCGTCCTTCGTCATAGTGATTGCAGCCATGGTAAGAGTCGCGTCAGGATATTTTCTGCTCTTTCTTTTTACCGTGGCAAACACTCTTTTTGAAAATATGGTGCCTTCTTCCGCAAAGACGGTGAATTCGCCTTTTATAAAAGCTTTCGCCTTGTTGAAACACTGTGCTTCTGAAAGACCCTTACAGTCAATCACCGTAACGTTGGAAGCGTTTGCGGATTTTGCCGTCTCGGTTGCAGATATTGTCATATCCGATTTTACTGCATCTGCAATTATAAACTGTGTGTTTTTAAGCTTTCCGGTGGATTTTATGATGCTCTCCACGGTTTTGTCAAAGCTGTCGTTTTTTGTTGCAACAGCTATGACGGAAAATTTAAACTCACTCATGATGACCTCCGAACTCCTTTGAGTCTGTTAGATTATTCAATATTGACAATAATATATAAATTTGATAAATTAATGGTATTGTAAACAAAAGAAAGGGAAGTGAAGCATGTCAATTCTGAAGAAAAGCTCAACCCCTGTGGCGGGTGCAATGATTGATAGCAGATATGCAGATGAAAAGGGCAGACTGTATTTTTATGATAATGCCAAATTCATCCTGATTTTTCTCGTTGTACTTGCTCATGCCATATCACCCTTCAGCGAGTTTGGTGATGCAGGTGACGGCAGGCAGTTCTTTCTCTATTTGTGGAGAATAATTAACACCCTGCATATGCCGTGTATGATATTTATCTCCGGATTTTTCGCAAAGAAATATATCCGACCCGACGGGTCTATCAATGTTCAGAGACCCTTCACCTATATGGTGTACTACATGGCAGCACAGATAACGGTTGCGGCGTTTGAGGTGTTTGTGATGAACACGTCGGTAGCCAAGTCAGTGCTCAACCCACGGTCGTCACTCTGGTTTCTGGTGTGTCTGATCTGGTGGTATCTTCTGTTGCCGGTTGTAGATAAAATCGAGCCTCGGTATATGTTGGTTATCGCAATTCTTGCAGGTCTGCTCATAGGCTACGACGAAAAAGTCAGCAACCTGATGGCAATGTCCCGAATGGTTGTGCACTTTCCGTTCTTCCTGTTCGGATACTATGTGTCAGGAGAGCAGATGCAGAAGCTCCACACAAAGAAGGCAAAAATCATATCTGTGCCTGTGCTTCTGGCGGCACTCGGTTCAATAGCTGTGATAATGGTTCTTTTCAGAAGCGAGGGACCCCTTGATTTCAGTATCAACAGCTTCATCACCTGCGACAAATCCTATTTTAAGATATTCAACGATACAGGTATAAATCCCGTGTTCTGGTTCCTGCCGAGAGTCTGGTTCTATCTCTGTGCTTTTGCACTGGGTTTCAGTTTTCTTGTTTGGGTTCCCAGAAAGAAAAATATCTTTACCCATTACGGCACTCGTACGCTGGCGGTATATATCCTGCACAGATATCTGTATCTTGCATACCGCGGATTTGAGTGGTACACTTTCGATTGGTTCAAGTACGAATGGTTCGGATGGAAGAACATCCTTACACTTCGTCTGCTGATGATGGTAGTGGCATTTATTATAACAGTTGTGCTGTCTACCTATCCCTGCTACTGGCCATTTGAGATGCTCGGAAAAATCAAGATTACCAAGCTTCTCAAAAAGCCCAAGGAGAAAACCTCCGGGAATTAAGGTTCGCGGGTGTTTAAGCTAATAAAACACAATATTTAAATAATTATACCATATATCCTGACGCAAATCAAGATAATACAGATTGTAAGCTGCAGGATAAATATAGTTGCAACAGAAACAAGCGGAGATGGTTTTTTAAGAAATCGTCTCCGTTTTCTTTTCTTCTGCATAACAAAAACAACCTCTGACCATAATAAGGTCGGAGGTGTTTCTGTATGAGAAGATACAGTTATCAGAAAGATAAAAAAAGCCGCAAGGAGAAGATAGGCTTTTTTACAGCACTTGCGGTTTGTATTTCAGCGTTGGGTCTGGCGCTTTATTCAACCTATGCAGGAGTGGGAGGCTTTGACAACGCCAATGTCACCGAGCCTACTTACGTAGCCACTCTTGAGGGAGGTACAGATGCAGTGGACAATAACGTGACAGGTGTTACTGTAACAGAAACGACAGTTGTGACATCTGCACCTGTGACTATAGCAACAGAGGAACAAACGGGTACCGAAAATACAACCGACCCGTATGAGTCATATACAGGAGATAACAACAGTCTGCAGACAATGCTGCAGGTTGCCGACTGTCTCTCTTATCCTGTCACATCAAGAACTGTTCTGCGTGAATATTCAGAAGAAGCGGTTTACAGTGAGACGATGAAGGATTATCGTGCGCATACAGGCGTGGATTTTAAGGCGGATATCGGAGAGAATATCATGTCCATGTCCGACGGCGAGGTAGAGGATATTTATACAGATGATATGTTCGGCAAGGTTATAAGAATCCGAAACGGCAATTTTTCTATCCTATACTGTGGCATCTCAGGTAAGATATACTGTGCCGAAGGCGAGCAAATCACCCAAGGAGATGTCATAGGGCAAGTTGGCGAAGTTCCCTGTGAGAGCGCTGATGATATGCATCTGCATGTAGAGGTCTGGGTCGGTAATAATCATATAGACCCGCTGACGGTAATTTCCAATAACGAATAATATTCACTTGTATTGCATATAAAAACAGCAGGTGAAATATTTGTGATACAGGCATTATGAGCTGTCGCCCTTGAAAACCTCGGGCTACGTCCCCTCGGCACTTCTACCTGCCCTCGTTTCGTTCAGGGGCAAAAATAAAACGACTACCGAAGTTATTACTGATCGGTAGTCGTTTCTTTTATTCACTTAAGTCTGAAACATAAAGCTCCATATCCAGCAGTTTTTTACCATTTGAATCAAAGCTGTGACCAAAGGTTTTAAACCCTGCTCTTATGTATGTCTTATATGCAGAAATGTTGTCCTCATAAACCTGAAGCACTATTCTCGATATGTTCATTTGAGAAAAAGCCAGTTTGCATACACAGAGAGTAACAGATAAACCTAATCCTTTTTCGTTGATGCTGTTACTGTCTATCAACAATCTTCCGAATTCAGCTTCTCTGTTTTCTATATTGTATATCGATACACTGCCAATCCATTTGTCGCCCATGAAAACAGAAAAAACATAGTCGTCAGGTTTTGATAGATATTTATAGTACCAGTCTTGTTGTGCTTCTGCAGTGATAATATCTGAATATATAAAGCAGTTTCTGTGTTTGTTCCTAAGCAATCGGAGTGATTCTATATCATCTATTCCTATAGGTCTCAGGTCGATTTTTCCATAGCTATTGTAAAAATTATGTTTCATAATGTAATCACTTGTTTTCGCTTTCAAAGAAGTTTTCAAGAAACTCTAACTCCTTAATTGGGGAAAATGCGTCAATAGATTCAAGTTTGTTGTACGGTATTTTTTCTTTGATAAAATTCACGTCAATATCATCAGCACCGGAGAATTCCTTCATATGTACAGGATTGTAGTGAGGACGCTCAGAGGCTCTCTTGCAGTTGGAAAGAAGTTTCCTTTTATACAGAATTGCTTCTGCGGTGCGCATAGTAGCACCTTCAGCATTTTCCTGAGTTATTTCTAAAATGCATTTGCTTTTGCAGACATAGTCGATAACTTCTTTGTAGGGAATGACATGGTCAAGATACTCAATTCCGTCTGCGTTGACTCTGTTTTCCTCAGGTGCTTCAACAATGAGGAATTTGCACTTCAGTCCGCTATCAGCTACTTTTTTATAAACGCTGTGGATAAGAGGTAACCTATCTTTAGCGTATCCTACGAAAAATAGATCGTAGTCGAATTCGTCAGGTTCGGTAGTTTCAGTGAGCCTTGAGTAAACATATGCATCATAATAATAAAGGCCGTATTTCTCAGATTCACCCTTATCATATGTATAGATAAGATCTGTCTTTTCTTTCAGCATATCTATATGATTTGCTTCGCTCTTTATAATATCTCTGTAGTGAAGTACGATTTTGTTTTCAGGATTGCTTTTCTTTATGTAGTCCAGAAGTCTTGGCTCTCGAACACCATATTGCCCGCCAAAAAGGATAAAGCAGATGGGTTTATTGTTATGAAACTTTCCATCCGTCATTCTTTTGAACCATAGCTTTTTGAATGGTAAGTTGATTTTTTCGTTAACTTTTGCAGACCAATGCAATTTGTGGAGCTTATGAAGAAAAGGCTGGTTCATGGGAAGTGCGCCTCTGCACATTCTTACATTGTCAAGTTTCAGCAAATCCTGATACATCTGCCATTTATATGCAGTCTCCATATTGTATAATATGTAGTTGTATTTAAATTCTTTATAATCATCCATGTGCTATCCTCCCGATAAGTAATCGGAGTTTCTTTGATAAGTAAAACATCGTAGGCGATATTTTGAATGTTTTATACAGTGTTGCACTCTTTTTCGGAATGTTTCCTAAATTGATTTTTGGATATAGTTTATTAAATTCTTTAACGACCATTTTTTGTTCTTGCAAATACTTGACTTTATCAACACGCATGTCATAATACAAAGTTGTCATCAAGTGAAGAAGATTTGACATAGCGTAGTCATAAAGCTCAGGATACTTTTTGCTGAAAAAGGGCTCGTAAAGATCTATGAGTTTTACAGCTGTCAGCTGGCTGGGGCGGAAGACTCCTCTTACTGCACTTTCTTCGCTTTGCATATAGTGGTATAGAGGGCGCGGGTCAAACCATGCACGGTCGGCCTTGTCAAAAGCGAGTCTTGTGAAAAGGCCGTCCTCGCCTCTGCAGATTTCTTCATTGAACCAAAGTCCCTCTATGATCTTTTTGGAGAAAAGCTTATTGCAGGCAAACGGGAAATAATGAACAAGAATACCCATCGCCTCTTTTCTATTATATAATCCATATTCGGTGTCAGGGATTTTATGAGCAACTTCCTTGTTGGGATAGGTGGCATAATGTTCATGAGTAACAACATCAACATTATGTTCTGTCATCAGATTCATAAGATATTCGTATGTATCTTTTTCGATCCAATCATCACTGTCAATAAAGCTGAAATAGTCTCCGTGTGCAAGACGGATTCCTTGGTTTCGTGTCGCAGACACACCGGAGTTTTCTTTGTGATGAACAATGACGCGACTGTCTTTTTCCGCGTATTCTCTGCAGATTTCAAGGCTGTTGTCAGTAGAGCCGTCATCCACCAGAATTATCTCAAGATTTTTGTAGGTCTGTCCCACAATGCTGTCAAGACAAGCTCTGAGATACTTTCCGGGATTGTAGATTGCAATGATAACAGAAATCAAAGGCTGTGGGTTGTTGTTCATAATCTACCTCCGTGTTAAAAGCATTTATATCTGCATATATAATCAGTTTAGCATAATCAAGTATAAAAGTCTACAAAATCTTACATAATAATTGCCTCAGAAAACATAATAGGACAGCCGAAGCTCGACTGTCCTGATATAGATAAAGATTTATTTGCTTTTAATATTGATATATGCTTCAACCAGCTCAACTGCCTGCTCAGTAGTAAGCTTAGAACTGTCGATGCACAGGTCGTAATTCTGAGCAAGTCCCCATTTCTGACCGGAATAGAAGCTGTAGTAATTGGCTCTGACTTTGTCGGTCTTATTGACAATCTGCTCAGCTCTTGCTTTGTCAACACCATGAATCTCAATAGCTCTCTTCTTGCGGTAGTCCATATTTGCGTGGATAAAAAGGTTGATGCAGTTGTCTCTGTCTTTCAGCACATAGTCTGCACATCTGCCTACAATTACGCAGGGACCGTCTTCTGCAAGTTTCTTAATTATCTTATGCTGAAGAATGTAAAGTCTGTCATTGACGGGAAGATCGCCCATTGCAGAGAAACTGTTGCCGAAACTGTAAAGTCCCATAGAAAGAGAATACAGTAAGCTGTTTGTTGCACGTTCGTCAACATTATTAAAAACCTCAGCATCCATACCGCTTTCTTTTGCTGCAAGGGAGATGAGCTCCTTGTCGTAATAGGGGATTCCTAACTTCTCAGACAGAGCTTTGCCGATCTCTCTTCCTCCGCTGCCGAATTGTCTGGCAATTGTGATGATGAATTTCTGACTCATGAAGATCCCTCCGATTAAAATCATTATGTATATTATAATAACAGAAAAGTTAAAAAAAATCACTACAAAAAGCAAGAAAAATTTAAGTTTGTTTAAGATATATAGAAGCGGCGTTCAAAAATTGTAGAAAGATAATAAAAAGAAAATATATGTATATATACAATTAATATGGGAATATCATAAAAATAGAATTGTAAAAATTCAAAAAATCCAGTAAAAATGGGAGGTTCGAAGAAGGTATAAAAAATTTTGAAAAAAATTTAAAAAA
Source organism: Clostridia bacterium (assembly GCA_017421045.1). GTDB lineage: Bacteria > Bacillota > Clostridia > Oscillospirales > Acutalibacteraceae > Ruminococcoides. Next base: position 279 of record JAFQMC010000027.1, on the reverse strand, counting down.
ATGCTTGACTTTTTGATTCTGTTGTTGTAGAATAACTCTTGCACTACGGAAAACGAAGCAACCACGCAGAGCTTTTTAGTAGCGCAAGGACATTGAAAATTGAACAACAAAGAAAGAGAACCCGTAATTTTTTTGAGGACTAAAAAGTACTCGAAATTTTTACAGTGAAGATGACACAACAAACATCAAGTAAACACGCAAGTGTTTCAAATGAGCAGACACAAAAGCTCTGAAATTGAATTAAACACCTTCGGGTGTTTAACATACAAATTTTAGAGA
>JAFQMC010000026.1 GCA_017421045.1 Clostridia bacterium | reverse complement strand
GTGATGGTGTATTTTTTCAGATTTTCAACTCTGTGACCCCGGACGAGCAGACGGTGGGAATTGACACCGTAAGGGGTGCAGGTGACAAGGGTGCAGTAATCTTTCCCCTGCTCAATCTCCAATGTGGAGGTCTCCTGCGGCTCGACTATGGAGATTTTGTCCACCTCATAAGTCAGCACCTCGTCGAGGATTCTCAGCATGAAAATATCTCCTTCGACGATTTTATCAAGGTCGGAGAAAAGTTTGGCGCTTGGAAGCCCTCTGTGCCCCGAAAGTACGCAATGGGTATTTTCCCCGCCTGTCGGCAGACTCGACCAGTCAAGATGGCCTATGGCTATCTGGAGGATGGTTTCCTCTGTGCCGTGGTATATCGGTATGGAACATCTGATATTGGGGATTTCGATATAGCCCATAATGCCTGTGCCTGTCAGGTTAAGCAATGAATTATACTGCGCCTGCTGTTCATCGGACAGCAAATACTCGTTTTCACGGCCGATGAGCGACGAATTATATTCGGTGGCTTCTGCCCACATCTCATCGTATTTTTGCTTTTCAAGCTTTAAAACTTCCTCATCGTAGCTCATTATAGCCTTGGATGCGCTCGATGTGTTGATGAAATCGGAAACTATCGGATAGAGCAGCAAAGACAGGCCTGCGATAAGCAATATGAACAGCAGAGCTGTTGTTTTTCTATCGGTGAGCCTCATCTTTTGTCTCCTTATTATCAGTACCGGGAAGAATATCTCCCCGGTACTTTTTTGCTTTTATTCTGCTTTCATGTGCTTCTTTGTGATGAGCATAACGGCAGAGCCTGTCATGAGCATCATGCCGACGATATAGAACATCTTTGTGCCCATACCACCTGTTGTCGGAAGCTTTACGCCTGTACTGTTTGTGATGTCAGCGCGTGTTGCGTTATCTGCATTTACAGTTACTGCAACTTCATCTGTGAGCATATTATAGCCACTTGGAGCAGCAGTTTCCTTGAGTGTGTAGTCAGTATCAGAGTCAACGCCCCAGATTACGATGTCGCCCTTATCATTTGTTGTGAATGTTTCAACTGCGCCTTCTTCTTCGCCATTTGCAACGCGGTAGTTGTTGTCATCGATCCTGATAAGCTTTACAACTGTACCGTTCTTCTTGAGGGAGAATGTTGCGCCTGCAAGATACTCTGTTTTGTCTTCTGCGTGCTTATAAACGCTGAACTTATGTGTTGTTGTAACAGTTTCTGCTTTTACGGACTGAGCATCACCGAATGTGATCTCTATATAGTTTTTCTGCGGAACAATTTCAGTAGCTTCGTCGCTAGTTGTCTCATTCCCAGTTGTTACAATAGCATTTTCATTGAGAATCGCTGTGTATGTGAGTGTGAGATCCGTTTTTTCTTCTGTAAGACCTTCGAGATAGCTATCTTTAAATGTGATTACAAATGCATAACCGTCAGCTGTATTTTCGACAACTGTGTAATCTGTACCCTTTGTAAGACCTTCAATTTTAACATCACCAGAGTATGTAAGACCTTCATCCATCTTATCGTAAATCTTTACATTGCGTGTGTTCTTGAGGATAGTAGCAACAGACTTGAATTCAACTTTGTCACCAACCTGTGCATCGTTTTCAATTCCCCATGC
>JAFQMC010000025.1 GCA_017421045.1 Clostridia bacterium | reverse complement strand
GGTATCATGGCTACTATCCACGCTTACACAGGCGACCAGATGATTCTTGACGGTCCTCACAGAAAGGGCGACCTGAGAAGAGCAATAGCCGGCGCTGTTAACATCGTTCCCAACAGCACAGGTGCTGCTAAGGCTATCGGTCTTGTTATCCCCGAGCTCAACGGCAAGCTCATCGGCGCTGCACAGAGAGTTCCCGTTCCCACAGGTTCCACAACAATCCTCACAGCAGTTGTTAAGGGTCACGTTACTAAGGAAGAGATCAACGCTGCTATGAAGGCTGCTGCAAGCGAGAGCTACGGCTACAACGAGGATCAGATCGTTTCTTCCGATATCATCGGCATGAGATACGGCTCACTCTTCGATTCCACTCAGACAATGGCTATGCAGCTCGACAACGGCACAACTCAGGTTCAGGTTGTTTCCTGGTATGACAACGAGAATTCTTACACATCTCAGATGGTTAGAACAATCAAGTACTTCGCAGAGCTGTAATCATTACGCAAAGCAAAAATCAACGGACAGTCAGAAATGGCTGTCCGTTTTTTTGTCTGATGTAAGCTGGGCTCCGCTGAAACCTGACAAACAGGCATCAACGGAGCTCAAATAAAGAGAGTGTGGAGTAAAAAATGATGTTATGTAACTATAAAATATCACATTTCAAATTCATATTCACCGATTTTAAAATCAAGAAAACGCTCATGTTCAGTGTAATTGGGATATTTGTGTTCAAGCATCTTAAACACTTTACCATGGTTATGATAGTCTCTGTGAAGCATCTCGTGATAGATTATGTATTTGATCACTTCTTTATTTACACGAGATGAATTCAAAAGAACATTGATTTTAATGTCGTTATCAGGATAATAGCACTTCCCATAATACGAATATATCGGTTTATCTGTCCAGGATATACTGTTTATTCCTTCATATGTACCGCCAAACATTTCATCAACCACTTCCTGATAAAGTTCGTCTAAGTTATGAGCCTTATCTATTTTGAAGGGTATGCGTTCTACAGGTATCTCACGAACAGTAAATCCCTCAGGCTTTTTCAAACCATAGTTCAGACAATCAAATACTGCCTGACGGTATTTTTCTACAGACTCATACAATCCTTGTGCTACCGGATTACTGTTATAGATTTCGGTTGCATACTCCATTGTATCAAGCTTTTCATCTTTGATTCTTTGTGCCACAAAATAAGGTTCCATGCTTTCCCTTTGTTCGAATTTGAAAAACATAGGAGGCTCTTCAAAACTCATCAGATAGTTTATGAAAATTCCGAGTTCTCGGTCTGACGGACATAAAACAAAGTTGTTGAAATAGTATTTTTTCAGTGCTGTTACTGAAATGTCACCGCTTTTAGCCAGTTCATTCCTATGAGCGATTATCTGTTCATAGCACACATACTGATCCTCAAAAACTATGAGTTTATAATCCTCTGCCCCATCCAGAAGCTCATACCATCCAAAAGGCACAGAAAGAGATGAAATACCCTGCTCATATCTGAATGTTATACTGTTGTAAATCTCGCGTATAGCACCCCAAGGAATTGTCACTGTATCCGCTGAGACAGTTCTGCTTCCAAGAATCTCCGGATCTTCTGCCTGTGCCAGCATAATAAGTTCAGGGCTAAGCCATTTATTGAAAACATCCCATTTATCGCAAAAATCCACTATAGTGACAGTTTTTGTACCTCCGGCAGAAACACCTCGCATTCCCCTGCCTATCATCTGCATAAGTAAAACTTCACTCGAAGTAGGTCGCGTGAGGAATACTGATTGTACATCAGGAATATCGGTTCCCTCTGTAAGAATATTTATGTTGACAAGTACATCCAGTCTGTTTTCTTTGAAGTCGCGGATAACAGTATCGTTTCTTTTACTTGTGTTGCCTGTATATACGAAATCACAGCGGACACCTGCTTTTCTCAGACTCTCGCAAATAGTAAAAGCGTGTAGTCCGTTAAGAGCAAAAATAATAGTCTTTCCATATATATCCTTGTTATCGATGTATTGATTCACGATAACCTCATTACGTATAGAAGACATCGCTACCCTATCTACAAGACTCTGAGGCAATTCTCCCCATTTTCTTATAAATCTCTTTTCATCAATACTAATAACAGGCTCAAAATTTTGTCCTGTTTCAACCCTTTCAAAATTGGGTTTTGACAACACACCATTTGTTATCAACTCTCCCATATATATACTATAAATAATTTTATTATCATAGAGTTTATGAAGGTATTTGCTTTCGCTTTCTGTTCCTCTTACCGGAGTTGCTGTAAGCCCGAGAAGCTTTGCTTTCGGATTACGCTCTCTGATTCGGTTTATTACTGCTCTATATGAAGGTGCCACCGTGTGATGTGCTTCATCTACCACAATAATCACTTTATCAGATATAACATCATCAATAAAATCCAGATTTCTACAGACAGATTGAACCGAGAGTATCATCAAATTATCGTCTTTTTCAGTCGCTTTCATAGACTGATGTTTTCCCGATACACATACCATTTTAAACTTTTTAATATTACTGCTGAAAAGTTTAATTACAGGAGAGAATTTATAAAAAGCAGATGCAGTCTGCTCTATAAGTTCGTGACGATGTGTCAGCCATACTATCTGGTACCCTCTTGGCAACATATTCTGAAGCAGAAAAGCTACGGCCGTGCGGGTTTTACCAGAGCCTGTCGGCATAACAAGCATTCCGGATTTATTATGCTTTGAAACAAAATGATTCATCATCGCGTCTACCGCATCGTACTGGAAATCATAGAGTGGAATCTCCTCGGCAGCTTCAGCCTTTTCCAGATCAACAGTTCTGACATTGGTAAACTCGGAATATCTGCTTGCTGTATACTCGCTGTAACCCACGAAAAACAGAGCTTTGATATACAAATCCGCCAAAGATGATGTCAGTTCTCTCTTCTGCCATTCGCAAAGTATTGTACGATAATTATCACAATCAGCTTTATCAGATAATTCTTTTACAACATCAGGATATCTGATTAAGAATTCGTTTTCTACTTCTCTTCTGTATTTTCTTATGAAATTAACGTCGGGACAGTCACAGATAGCGTTCATGGAAGATGCTAACAAATCCGCGTCGTCCGTCTCAAATATCGGATGCATTTCCGGCGATGTTTTATCGCTGTAGATTACAGATTTAAGAAAGCTTGAGTCGAATTTTGACCAGTTGAATTTTGCCATAATGATTTCTCCTTAATAATGAATTTTACGTAAGCATTGATATTTCAGAAAATAAATCTGATTTCCTTTGCTTCGTTGACTCAACTTTAACACAAAAGAAGCATTTTGGTCTGTACTAAAAGTACAATCGTTTCTATTTACTCAATAATCCGGTCTTTATACTCCTCAAGTTCATTTAGATAATCCTCAATATTATCTCTGTCTCGTATGGCACACATAGTTATGGAATCAAAGTATGTGTAACCAAACACAAGGTTCTTTCCTGTCAAAGCAAACAATTCTTCACTCTCTTTAATACTCAGTCCCAATCCTACGCAAAACTGCCCAAGAGCCTTGCGGGTCACACGCTTTTCCTGCTTGATCATCTTTCTCATATAAGACTCAGAAAAATCACATTCTGTGGCTGCATACAGCAAAGGATTGTACGGAGACCTTGCCTCTTTGCATTTTGTCTGACAATAATCCGACATCTTCTTGATAAGAGTGCTATAGTTTTCATAAACATTGTATAGTTTACGCTTTTCTGACGGTGAAATCCGATACTCCACATCCGACTCCTCAGGATAAAATGGAACATCTCCCAGGTTTCTAATCTCGTCTTTAGAAACTACATTCCAATCTGTTATATTGCTCATTTTTATATCTCCTTTTAGTTATGTTGCTTTGGATTAACCAAACTGCTGTGGGTCCAGTCGGAAAACAGATAATAAATAAACAGGGTGATTGAGCTGAGGGTCCATGTGAGCGGATATACCCAGTTGACAACTGCTATGGACTCTGTGAGGGGCACTGTCACCCACAGGAAACTCACACGTACTACGCACCAGAAAACAAGCATTGTGAGCATTGGAACAAAACTTTTTCCTGCTCCTCTGAGCACCGAGGCAAAGGAGTGGGTTGCCGCAAGAAGAAAATAAAACAGTGCGCATATCCGAGCCTTTTCAACACCGAAGGCGATTGCCTCAGCCTCTCTTGTGAATGCGGAAATCAGCATAGGTGCAAATATATAGAACAGCACTCCGATAATCTCTGCAATTATGAGCGAACACCATACTCCGAATCGTGCTCCCTTTTTCACTCGCTCCCGATTACCTGCACCCAGATTCTGTCCGACGAATGTGGTGATTGCCGCCGTGAAGCTTGTAATCGGCAGAAAAGCAAAACCCTCTATCTTTGAATATGCTCCGCAACCCGCCATTGCCATTTCTCCGAAATAGTTAATATTTGACTGAACAACCACGTTGGCAAAGGCGATTATTGAATTCTGCACACCTGAAGGCAGTCCTATGCGGAGTATCATCATAAACATACGCTTATTGAAGCGGATGTTTTTAAGTATAACCTTGTGGTCTTCGTTGCTACGCATCATACGGTACATACAAAGAATCACACTTACAAACTGAGAAACGATTGTGGCGAGTGCCGCCGCCCAGACGCCCAGACCAAAGCCTGCAACCAGAATCAGATCCAGCACGATATTGATGACAGAAGATATTATCAGATAATACAAGGGATGCTTGCTGTCCCCTATCGCCTGCATTATACCCATACATGAATTGTAAAGGACAAGTCCGAGACTGCCGAGAAAATAAACTCTGATATAAGAGACCGCCTCAGGCATAACCTCTGCAGGTGTACCCATCCACACAAGTATCTGAGGTGCAAGCAAAGTGGCAACCACCGTGAGGAGGACACCTGTCGCTATGGAAAAAGCCAGGTATGTATGCACGGCGAGGCTGACATTTTCTTTTTCCTTGGCGCCGAAAAACTGAGATATGACGACGCCTGCTCCCATACCGATTCCCTGAAAAAAACCTATCAACAGAAATATGAGCATTCCTGTAGAACTGACTGCCGCAAGAGCTGTGTTGCCGAGGACGTTGCCTACTATGAGTGAGTCGGCGGTATTGTATAGCTGTTGAAACAGGTTGCCGAGAAACAAAGGTATTGCAAACTTCACTATACTTTTGGGGATTGAACCGCTCAGCATATACTGTTTTGTTGTGTGCAACCTTATCCCCTTCTTTCAATCAACTTTTTACAATTAATCTAATTAAATTATATTACCTGCAGAATCTTTGTCAACAGCGATTCGACTAAAACACATTTAGATTTTTTGGGATTTTTTGTCATTATAGCCAAATTGTTTATCTAAAATTTGTGTATGATTATTTTCATTTTTATTGAAATAATATTTGTTATTTGCTATAATGAATTAGTACAAATATGTACAATATTAAAAGTATGTATAAAACCGACAGGAGGAAACATATATGAATTATTCATTCAACGAAGAAAGAGACCATATTCAGCTTTACTATGACGGCGATGCTGTGCGTGCTTATGAGTTCTTCGGCTCTCATGTTGAGAACTGGGACGGCAGACAGGGTGTTGTGTTCAGAGTATGGGCTCCTAACGCACAATCCGTATCCGTTGTTGGCGACTTCAACGGTTGGGATCAGGACGCAAATCACATGAGCAAAATCAACGACGGCGGAATCTGGGAAGTATTTGTTGAAGGCGTTGGCGAATATGCTATCTACAAGTACTGCGTTGAAACACCTTGGGGTGAAAAACTCCTCAAGACAGACCCCTATGCATTCCACTGCCAGACAAGACCCGACAATGCCTCCAGAGTTTTCTCTCTCGGAAATCATCAGTGGCAGGACGAGGCTTGGTTCGAGCATAAGAACAGCGTCAATCACTTTGAGCAGCCTCTCAACATCTACGAGCTTCATGCTGGCTCATGGCGTAAATATGCTGACGGCAACGTTTTCTCCTATCAGAAGCTTGCTGACGAGCTTATCCCCTACATCAAGGAAATGGGTTACACTCACCTTGAGTTTATGCCTATCACCGAATATCCCTTTGACGGCTCCTGGGGCTATCAGGTAACCGGTTACTTTGCTCCTACATCACGTTACGGAAATCCTGACCAGCTTATGGAATTTATCGACCGCTGCCACAACGAGGGCATCGGCGTCATCATCGACTGGGTACCTGCTCACTTCCCCAAGGACGCACACGGACTCGGAAGATTTGACGGCATTCACTGCTATGAGTACGAGGACTCCAGAAAGGGCGAGCACAAAGAATGGGGCACCTACGTATTCGACTATGCACGTAACGAGGTTGTCAGCTTCCTTATCTCCTCCGCTATGTTCTGGATAGACAAATACCACGTTGACGGTATCCGCGTTGACGCTGTTGCTTCCATGCTTTATCTTGACTATAACCGCAAGGATGGCGAGTGGGTTGCAAACTGCTTCGGCGGCAGAGAGCACCTTGAGGCTGTAGAGTTTCTGAAGAGACTCAACACTGCTGTACATATGTATCATCCCACCGTTATGATGATTGCTGAAGAGAGCACATCCTGGCCCATGGTAACACGTCCTGTTTACGACGGCGGTCTGGGCTTTGACTACAAGTGGAATATGGGTTGGATGAACGATATGCTTCACTACATGTCCATCGATCCCCTGTGGAGACCCTTTAACCACGACAATCTTACTTTCAGCTTCCTCTACGCTTTCTCCGAGAAGTTCCTGCTTCCCATCTCTCACGATGAGGTTGTTTACGGCAAGGGCTCTCTCATCAACAAGATGCCCGGCGACTATGACAACAAGTTTGCCGGTGTTAGAACCTTTATCTCCTATATGATGGCTCATCCCGGCAAGAAGCTCACCTTCATGGGTACTGAGCTGGGTCAGTTTGACGAATGGAACTGCAACGAGGAGCTTCAGTGGGGTCTGCTTGAATATGAGAAGCACCAGAAGCTGAACAAGTTCTTCGCTGATATCAACAAATTCTACAGAGATAACGCATGTATGCATCAGGTTGACTTCAACTGGGAAGGCTTCAACTGGATTCATCACGACGACTACACTCAGAGCATCATTGCTTTCCGCAGAATTGACAAGGACGGCAACGACGTAGTAGTTGTATGCAACTTCCAGCCTATGTTCAGACACGACTACCGCATCGGTGTTCCCCAGTACGGTGTTTACAATACTGTATTCAACACCGACGATGACCAATACGGCGGTTACGGCTGTGCAAACAATCCTGCTGACATTATGACAGAGGTTGAGGGTTGTCACGGACTGGAGCAGTCTATTGTTATCAACATTCCTCCCATGAGCGCAATGTTCTTCAAGTGCACTAAGCCCATGGAAAAGCCTGCACCTGTAGTAAAGAAAACCACAAAGAAAACTACAAAGAAGGCTACCACAGCCAAGAAGGCTCCTGCAAAGAAAACTACTGCTGCAAAGAAAACTACCGCTAAAAAAGCAGAAACAGTAGCAAAGACTGAGGAGAAGCCTGCTGATAAGAAGGAGGCCGCAAAGAAGGCTCCTGCTAAAAAAACTGCAACAAAAAAAGCGGAAACTGTAGCTAAGGCAGAAGAGAAGCCCGCTGAGAAAAAAGAAACAGCTAAGAAAGCTCCTGCTAAAAAGACCGCCGCAAAGAAAGCAGAACCCAAAGAAACAGCAACAAAAGCAGAGCCTAAGAAACCTGTAGCTAAGAAAACTACTGCTAAAAAGACCACCTCTTCCGACAAAAAATAATATGAATTAATTATACAATACGGGCGGAGTGTTTTCTTAATGCTTCGCCCTGCGTATTGAATCTGAGAAACAGGGAGTCACACACTCCAAAATACAAAACACAAAGCAATGGAGGTATTGCTATGTATCCTAAACAGGAAGTCGTAGCTATGCTACTGGCAGGAGGACAGGGTTCAAGACTCGGAGTTCTCACCAAGAAGCTTGCAAAGCCTGCCGTACCCTTCGGCGGAAAATACCGAATCATCGACTTTCCCCTATCCAACTGCATCAACTCAGGAATCGAGGCTGTAGGCGTGCTGACACAGTATCAGCCCCTGCTGCTTAATGAATATATCGGAAACGGCCAGCCATGGGATCTGGACGGAATGAATTCGGGTGTTACCTGTCTGAGTCCTTATCAGGCGGTTGAGGGTGCTGAGTGGTACTCGGGCACTGCCAATGCCATTTATCAGAATATCAGCTACATAGAAAGATACAATCCAGAATATGTCGTAATTCTCTCAGGAGACCATATATATAAAATGGACTACTCGGAGATGATTGCTTTCCATAAAAAGCACGAGGCTGACTGCACAATTGCAGTTATTGATGTATCACTGGAGGAGGCTTCAAGATTCGGTATCCTCAACACCTATGAAAACGGTGAGATATACGAATTTGACGAAAAACCCGCTGTTCCTAAAAGCACCAACGCCTCTATGGGTATCTACGTATTCAACTGGAACAAGCTGAGAAAGTATCTTATCGAAGACGAGAACAATCCCGAATCTGACCACGACTTCGGCAAGAACGTTCTGCCTCTGATGCTTCAAAGTGGAGAGAGAATGTTTGCATACAAGTTTGACGGATACTGGAAAGACGTCGGAACCATTGACAGCCTTTGGGATGCAAACATGGACATTCTCAATCCCCATGTGCAACTTGACCTGAAGAACATCTGCTCACGCAACCGTATGCTTCCTCCTCACTATGTTGGTCCTGATGCGGAGATTCAGAATTCGCTCATCGCAGACGGATGTGAGGTAAACGGAAAGCTCGAATTTTCAATTCTTTTCTCGGGTGTTAAAATTGGCAAAGGAGCAGAGATCAACTCCTCCATCATCATGCCGGGTGCTGTAATTGAAGAGGGCGCCAAGGTGCTTTACTCAATAGTCTCAGAGAATGCTCACATCGGCAAGGGTGCTGTGGTAGGAGGAATTCCTGAGGACTATCCCAATCGCGACGAATGGGGTGTTGCTGTTATCGGCGACGGACTGAACATTGGCGACGGAGTAAAAATTGCTCCCAAAGCAATGATAGATACTGACGTGGAGGTGTAACTATGGGAATTAATCTTGCAGGCATTATTTTTGCAAATGTAGGTGAGGAAAACCTTCCCGAACTTACATCAAAGCGAACAATGGCAAGTGTGCCCTTCGGAGGCAAATACAGACTTGTTGACTTCCCTCTTTCCAATATGTCAAACTCAGGAATCAACAACGTTGCTCTTATTGCCAGAAGTCAATTCCACTCACTGCTCGATCATGTTGGTTCAGGAATTGCGTGGGATTTGTCAAAGCGCCGTTCAGGTCTGACAATTCTCTCACCCTATGGCGGTCACTCTTTCAGACATCGCATTGAGGCTATGTATCATCTTAACGGATACTTTGAGCATCTGTCAGAAGAGTACATTCTGCTTACAACCAGCAACCATGCCGCCAACATCAACTATCAGGATATGTTTGAATATCACCTGAAAAACGAGGCAGACATCACCCTGATGTACAAGAATATGGAAATTCCCAAAGATTCTGTCAACCCTCTGGTGCTGACGCTGGGTGCAAACAACGCTGTTACTCAGTTGCTTATAAACCCAAGAATTGATGGCGAGTGTCCCCTGTCGGTAGGCTCTATGATTATGAAAAAGAGTCTCCTCACAGAGCTTGTGCACAATTGTATGAGCACAAACTCTCTCGATTTCCGAAAGAATCTGCTTCAGGACAACGTATGCAACCTGAAAATGATAGGTTATGAGTTCAAGGGGCATATGGCGCTTGTTCACTCGTTAGCAGATTATTACAAGGAAAACATGAAACTTATGGACAAAGCTGTCCGCGACGAATTATCTACACCTGAGCGTCCCATATACACAAAGGTCAGAGACGATGCGCCCAGCAGATACGGACTTACAAGCCACGTCAAAGGCTCGCTTGTTGCACAAGGTTGCTACATTGACGGAGATGTTGAAAACTGCATCATCTCAAAGGGAGTTCACATCGGCAAAGGCGCCAAGGTAAAGAACTGCATCATTATGCAGGACACAAAGATTGGTGACGGTGCTACCCTTGATTATGTAATCATCGACAAGGATTCAACTATCGGAGACGGCAAACAGCTTGCAGGTACCGATACTTATCCTATTTACATAACAAAACAGACAACCGTTTAATACCCGAAAGGAAGGATATATATGAGAATACTTTACTGTGCCTCAGAGGCAAACCCCTTTGCAGGCTCCGGCGGACTTGCTGACGTTGCAGGAAGTCTGCCCCAGACACTGTGCAGAAAAGGACAGGACTGCAGAATCGTTATGCCCCTGTACGGCACAATCCCCATGGAGCTCAGAAGTCAGCTCAACTTCATCACAAACTTCACTGTTCCCGTTGCGTGGAGAAACATGTACTGCGGTCTCTTCTGGGCAAGACACAAAGACTGCACCTACTACTTCATTGACAACGAGTACTACTTCAAACGCGACAAGCTCTACGGCTTCTACGACGATGCTGAGAGATTTGCGTTCTTCTCCAGAGCTATTCTGGAGATGCTCCCCCACATCGACTTCCACCCCGACATTATCCACACCAATGACTGGCAGACAGCTCTGGTACCCACATACTACTATCTGTTCTACTCAAAGAACCCCTGGTATCATAACATAAAGAACATCTTTACTATTCACAACATTCAGTATCAGGGTCAGTATGGCTGGGAGGTTAACACCGAGTGCGTTGGAATCCCCAAGGATGACGAATGGATTCTGGATGCAGACGGTAAGCTCAACATGGTTAAGGGTGCTATTCAGACAGCCGTCAGAGTTACCACAGTATCACCCAGCTACGCTCTGGAAATCAAAGACCCATGGTATGCACACGGTCTTGACAAATACCTGAGAGATAATCACTACAAGCTCTGTGGTATTCTCAACGGCATTGAGCCTCTTGACTGGGATCCTGCTACAGACTATCACCTTTACCGCAACTACACCATGGACGATATGTCAGGCAAGGGTGAGTGTAAGCGTGCACTGCAGGAGCGTCTGGGACTTGAGCAGAGATGGGATGTGCCCATGGTTGCCATGGTTACACGTCTGGTTTCTCACAAGGGTCTCGACCTTGTAAAATACGGTCTGGAGCATCTTCTCGGCACTGAGAATATGCAGTTTGTAATTCTCGGAACCGGAGACGAAGAGTACGAGAACTTCTTCCGCGATATGCAGTGGAAGTATCCGGGCAGAGTCTGCTTCTGTCAGGGCTTTGTGCCTGAGCTTGCAAGAAAGATTTACTCCGGCGCAGACATCTTCCTCATGCCCTCAAAGGCTGAGCCTTGTGGTCTGGCACAGATGATTTCCCTGAGATACGGCACTATCCCCGTTGTACGCGAAGTCGGCGGTCTGAAGGACTCTGTATTCGACAGTGCTGACAACTACGGCAACGGCTTCACATTCAAGAATTACACCACCGATGATATGATTCATGCTGTAAAGCGTGCTCTGTGGGGTATTCAGGACGACTACGGCTGGCATCAGCTTATGTGGCGTGCTATGATGAGCAACAACTCCTGGGACAGAAGTGCCGACGACTATATTGTTGTATACGGCGACACTATGAACTGGGCATAACCCACTATCACAAAGGACATTTCCCGCCTTGGATTTTTCAGATTTCCTTAGGGACGGACATAATGCTTCATAAAAAATCAAGCACTTACAGTTTTTTGCTGTAAGTGCTTTTTTCATTGGACTAAATATTCAGATACTCTCTGAGCTTACATTTTTCTGCGGAAGCTGGGAGAGCATAATTGCCGCAAACATAAGCCCGCATCCTATCCACTCGTATCCTGTAGGAAGCTCGGGAACTCCTGTGGCTACTGCACTGAACACTATTGCAGAAATGACCGCAAAGGTAGATTCAAGGCTCATAAGAATTGAAGCGATTGTAGGAGGGGTGTAGCGCTGGCCGAAAATCTGCAAGGTATATGCAACACCACTCGAAAGCACGCCTGCGTACAGAATTGACACCCAAGAGTCAAGAATGTCCACTATCTTCGGAGCTTCTGCCACAAACATAACCACCGAGGAAATAACTGCAACCACGGCGAATTGTATAAGCGACAGCTTGAGACAATCGACTTTCGGGGATAGTTTATCAACCACAAGGATGTGGATTGAAAAAACAAACGCACTGGCAAGAACGTAAATGTCGCTGGGCTTTACCGAAAGATCTTTAAAGGTGTTTGCGCTAAATAATTCTTTCATAGAAAATACTTCAATATCCCCTGTCATACACAAAAGGAACAGACCTACCAATGCCATGAAAATACAAACCCAGTGTAGGAGACGTACCTTCTGCCTGAAAAACAGTCCAAGTATGGGAACAATCAGTATATAGAGTGCGGTGATAAAACCTGCGTTTCCTGCGGTAGTACCCTTGTCGATACCAATTTGCTGAAGTGAAGATGCAAAGAACAGTGCACATCCGCAAATCAGTCCGCCGAGCAACAGAAGTTTATCGGTTTTTTTCTCGTTACTCCGGGGATTTTTCCGCTTCTCTCGAAAGTCGCTGAGAAGAACTATAGGCGTCAGAAACACCACCGCCACCAGAGACCGCATTGCAAGATATGTGAAAGGGCCCACACCGGTCTCGCTCTGAGCAACAAAGGTACTGCCCCACAGGAAAGCTGCTAACAGCAAAAAGGCTGAGCCTAACCAACGTTTTGACTTCATATATATACCTCATTTATCACGGATACTGTTGATTATATCACATATAAAACAGATTTCAAACATTAATTTACATATTATTTTCATGGAAGGGCATAGCAGAAACTGCGTTTTTTCTATTGCTTTTGCATTTTATTTATGATATAATAGCTGTTGTAAATGCAAGCAACACTGCTTTCGTTTATATAATCGAGCGGCAGGCCCTGTACGATTGAGGCCTGTGAACCATGTCAGGCGGGGAACCGAGCAGCATTAAGCAGTTTTCTTGATGCGATATAGTAAGTCTGTCGTTCGATTAT
>JAFQMC010000024.1 GCA_017421045.1 Clostridia bacterium | reverse complement strand
TCGGGATCGGGATCGGGATCGGGATCAGGATCGGGGTTGGGGTTGGGATTAATGGTTCCGTCTGTGG
Organism: Clostridia bacterium; assembly: GCA_017421045.1. Lineage (GTDB taxonomy): Bacteria > Bacillota > Clostridia > Oscillospirales > Acutalibacteraceae > Ruminococcoides. The sequence continues at coordinate 51,099 of JAFQMC010000024.1, read as the reverse complement.
GGAACTTGGTTACGTCAACATAATCGGAAAGATAACCTGCCCAGGAACCGGACGCCATATCGTAGATTGCAAACTCACCGGGAATGGAGAGGTCTGCTGTCTGAGCACCGCCGTTATCATTGAAGATAATCATGTTTGCAGCATCGGGGATGATTGCGAAGTAGTAACCGCCCATCTGCTGAAGTGCCTCGCCGGGCCATGTGTTGTATGCATCGCCACCGTCTGTCCAGCAGTGCTGATAGGGATTGCCATAGCTGTTGTTTGCAAGAACGATAATCTGACCGTCAATCTGAGTCAGGTCGATGGTGTTACCGTCATCTGCTGTTGTGGGTTCTGTCTTGGTTGTAGGTTCTGTTTTTGCTGTTGTAGGCTCTGTCTTGGTTGTTGTAGGCTGAGTATCATCGGAGCCGGAAACCTTGATCTTTGAACCGACAGCATATCCTGTCTCAAGACCTGCAACGAACTTCTGGATTGCTGTTGCGTCCTTAACATTAACAGCTGCACTGCCGTCAACGTTTGCTGCAATCAGAGCGAGGTCTGAAAGTGAAGAAAGACTTGCAACATACTTCTGAACTGTTGTTGCATCCTTGACATTTACCTTCTCAGAAAGGTCTGCATCGCCGAGAACAACGTAAACTGCGGGACCTACAGGCTTAACTGTTGTAGGCTCAGTCTTGGTTGTTGTGGGCTCTGTCTTTGTAGTTGTAGGCTCTGTCTTTGCTGTTGTGGGTTCAGTTACTGTTGTGGGCTGTGTGGGAGTTGTATCTGTTGCCTCAACAAGGATTGTGCCGTGAGCGCCAGAGTTGAATGTAACTGTGCCGTTTGTAACAGTTGCTGTCTTGCCGTCGTATGCATTGCGGACAACTGTACCGTTAGTGAATACGCTGGAAACTGTCAGTGTTACGTTAGAGTTGTTTGTTGCGCTGATTACGCAAGCAACCTTATCGGTTACACCGTTTTTGTTGTATGTACGTGTAAATCCAACACCGGAAGTTGCATTGATGCTTGCGTGAGCACCTGCACCGACTGCAACGTGGTCGTTACGGAAGGAACCAACCTTCTGCCAGTGAGAGAGAACACCGTTATCCATGCTGTTCCAGTTCATGAAACATCTCATTCTGTGGTCATGGATAGAGCAGTCAACGTACTGTCTGTTAGTCTCATCTCCGTAGAAAATCTGAACTGCGCCAGGCAGAAGCAGAAGTGCAGAACCCTGATAGTAGAGGTCATCACGGCAGAGGCCTGTATCGTGGGATGAGATGTATGTGAGAACGTTGAAGTTGGGGTTGTTGTTGATCTGATTTGCGTAGTCAGCATATGTGCTGTTGATGTTGCTGGACTTCTTCATACCATTGGCGCCGTTACCCTTGTTGTCAGAGGAGAAGGAGAAGTTGATCATAGAGTCGAAGCCGTTCTGGTAGTAGCTGTTGTTAGAAAGTCCCTGACCCCAGTTTTCGCCTGTCATCCAGAACTCTTCGTCCCAGTTTGCGCCTGTTGCATTGGGGTTAGCTTTTCTCCAGTTTGCAAGAGCCTTTGTGCAGGCATCGGAGAGCTTTTTCCATGTGGACTGCTCAACATGCTTTGCAGTATCGCAACGGAAGCCGTCGATACCATACTGCTCAACCCACTGTGCATACCATGCAACAAGAGAATTACCTACTGTCTGGTTGCCGATGTTATACTTGGAAAGTGTGGAATTAAGCTCGTTTACCTTTGTGTTGTAAGTTCCCTCTTTGTTCCACTTTGTTGTGAGAATCTGAGGAATACCTACTGTATTTGTAGTCTCTGTTTTGAAGTCGGGAAGGTAGCTAACTTCGCCCTTAAGGTCGGAGCCGTCACCGCCCTGATATCCTGCAAGACCTGCACGGATCCAGTTGGTTCCCCACCATCTTGCCCAGTTGTTGGCATTGTCCTGATAGCCAATCTTTGCGTGATAGTTGGTCTGGTTGATGTTACCGTAATTGTAGTAAACATCCTGCCAACCACTGTAAAGAGTACCGAAGTTGTACTCGTTCATATCGTACATGGTGTTGTAACCGGGGTGATTGAGAACTACATCAAGAACGATGCGGATGCCATGCTCGTGAGCTGTATCGATCATCTCTTTGAACTCAGCCTCTGTACCGAAGTTCTTGTCAAGCTCTGAGAAATCAAGGCCGTAGTAGCCGTGGTAAGCGTAGTGAGGGAAGCTCTTCTTACCATCACCACCTACTGCGTAGCCGTGAATCTGCTCGAACCAACCTGCAACCCAGATTGCGTTAATACCCAGGTCGTCAAAGTAACCATCTTTGATCTTCTGTGTGATACCGACAAAGTCACCGCCCTGGAAGGTAGCGACATTGTTGCTGATAGATGCAACGTTGCCGTCCTGATCCTTGCCACGGTTGTAGCTGTGGTCGTTTGATGTTTTACCGTTGTTGAAACGGTCTGTCAGAAGAAAATAAACTGTTGCGTTATCCCATGTGAAATCATCTGCTGCAGTGGGATAAGCGACGCTTGTTTCTGCTGTATCAACTACAGCAGCCTGTGCTGTGAAGCCTACTGCGCAAAGTGACACAACGGTCATAATCGCAAGAAGCATACACAGGAGTTTTTTTGCTCTTTTCATGATAACATTCCTTTCACGTGAATTTCATTATAAGGAAATTCCTTACAGATACCATTATACCAAAGACATACGCAAAATTAAAGGCGCTAATTATACAAGTATATGGCGTTTTTTTATCTAAATTATAACAAAGTTAATAACAGCACCAATAAAAGCACTCATCGGGAATCTGAACCGAGCTGTTACACGAACACCTTTGGCCGAATATTGTAATTAATTTCACCTTCGTTTATTGCTCAAAATTAATTGACAAATTGACAGATTGAATATATAATTCTAAACTGTATAATTCTATACAATATAACAATTATGGATTTGGATAGGTTTCGGGGGTGTTGTTTTTTGGAACAGAAATCAATTGTTTCACTTAGGAATATCAACGTAAAATTTGACGGTGAAGTCATACTTAACAATATAGATCTGGATATAGAGGACAAGGAGTTTATCACTCTGCTTGGACCCTCAGGCTGCGGAAAAACCACCACACTGAGAATCATCGGAGGTTTTCTGGAGCCTGACAGCGGAGATGTTTGCTATGAGGGTAAGCGCATAAACGGCACGCCTCCCAACAAGCGCAACGTCAACACTGTTTTTCAGAAGTATGCACTCTTTCCCCATCTGAACGTTTTTGACAATGTTGCCTTTGGTCTGAAGCTGAAGAAACTTCCCAAAAACGAGATTAAGGAAAAGGTTAAGAAAATGCTTGCTATCGTAGACCTGAAAGGCTACGAAAAGCGTTCGGTCTCAAAGCTTTCCGGCGGTCAGCAGCAGCGTGTAGCCATTGCCCGTGCGCTGGTATGCGACCCTGACATACTTCTTCTGGATGAGCCTTTAGGCGCTCTGGATCTGAAGCTTCGCAAAGATATGCAGATTGAACTTAAAAACATTCAGAAAATGACCAAGAAAACCTTTGTATATGTAACACACGATCAGGAAGAAGCTCTGACCATGAGCGACAGAGTCGTGGTTATGAACAATGGTAAAATCGAACAGATAGGCTCCCCTATCGACATATACAACGAGCCTGCAAACGCCTTTGTTGCTGACTTTATCGGCGAGGCAAACATCCTTGACGGCACTATGCTCAGCGACTACAGAGTCAGGGTTCTCGGCTCTGAGCTGAAGTGTGTTGACAAAGGATTCGGAGAAAACACCCCTGTGGACATTGTCATCCGTCCCGAGGATATTGAAATTACCTCTCCTGAAGATGGCACAATCACAGGCGACGTTGTGGGTGTTGTGTTCAAGGGTGTTCACTATGAAATGGAAGTTAAGACAGGTGGTTGCCTGCTGCTTATCCATTCCACTGTGTCGAGCCCCGTGGGCAGCCGTATCGGTATGCGTGTAGACCCATACAATATACATATTATGAACAAACTCTTCCCCACCGCTTACAACGAGTTTGAGGCAGAGGTAGTCAGCTCTTCTGAAGATTCTCCCACTGTGACGGTCTCCATAGAAGGAAACGAAATCGAGCTTGAAAACGGATATTATCCCAAGGGAACAAAACTCCGTATTCAGCTTCCACCCGACGGACTGCACATTGCAGGCGACGGAGTGGGACAGCTCACCGATGTATTTATCGAGTCGGTTATCTGGAAGGGTGCTTACAACGAGATCATCCTTGAATCTGACGAACAAAAATGGTTGATGCAGAGTGCTCAGGACGAGCAGGTTGCCACCTATGTTCCCATTTGCTTTGATTTCTCCAAGGCAGTTATTTCTCCCGCAGAGGATTCGACGGAGGATAGCGATGAAATCTAAGAAGCTGGCTCTGCCGTACATCCTGTGGATGTTTGTATTTACGCTGGTACCGCTGGTGCTTGTAATCAGCTACGCCATCCGGGATGAAAACGGCAACTTTACCCTTGAATTTCTGGCAAAAGCCATGAAATACGGCGACGTGTTCTTCTACTCTCTTTGGGTGGCGGCGCTGTCTACCGTTATCTGCCTTTTGCTTGCATATCCCATAAGCTACATAATCTCCCGCAGTAAGGAGCGTACCCAGCGCACACTCACCATGCTTATTATGGTTCCCATGTGGATGAACTTCCTTCTGCGTATTTATGCATGGGTTATCCTTCTGCAGACCAACGGACCTGTTGCATCACTGTTTTCTCTGTTTGGCATAAAACTTCAACTCATCGGTAACACGGGTGCAGTAGTTCTGGGTATGGTATATGAGTATCTGCCCTTTATGATATTGCCTCTGTACACCGTTATGGGGAAAATTGACAACAGTCTCATTGAGGCGGCACAGGACCTGGGGTCTAACAAATTCAACGTTATCCGCAAGGTTGTGTTCCCTCTGACGGTTCCCGGAATAATCTCCGGCGTTACTATGGTATTTGTTCCTGCAACAAGCACCTTCCTTGTATCCCAGTATCTGGGAGGAACCGACAACATCATGATCGGCGATGTTATCGAGAAGGTGTTCTGGACAGACAAGAACACAGGCTCCGCCATCGCTCTGTGCCTGATGGTTGTTATTCTGCTGTGTATCATAGTTATGAACCGCTTCGGCGATGAGGAGGCGGTTGGAATATGACAAAGAAAAAGAGAAACATTCTGAGTAAGCTGTACATCGGAATCATATTCACATTCCTGTATGCACCGATTGCTGTGCTTATTGCCTACTCTTTCAACGACGGAAAAACCTCCGTCTGGAAGGGCTTTACCTTCCGCTGGTATGTGGAGCTGTTTCAGGATTCCTCCATTATGACCGCTCTGTACAACACCCTTATCATTGCAGTGCTGGCGGCTGTTATTTCCACTATACTGGGTACTGCGGCGGCTATAGGAATCTACAATTTCAAGGGGACTCCCAGAAAGCTCATTCAGACCGTATCAAACATTCCAATCATCAATCCTGAAATTGTAACCGGTGTGTCTTTGATGCTGCTTTTCACATTTTTAGGACGTATGCTTAACTTTGAGATGGGTTTTGTGACAGTGCTTCTTTCCCATGTAGGATTTTGCACACCCTATGTCATACTCTCGGTGACACCGAAGCTGAGACAAATGGACAACCACGTGTACGAAGCGGCCCTGGACCTTGGATGCGGACAGTGGCAGGCTTTCTACAAGGTAGTGCTGTTTGAACTGTTGCCGGGAATTCTCTCCGGATTTCTCATCAGCTTCACCTACTCGCTGGACGACTTTGTCATCTCCTACTTTACAAGAGGTTCCAAGTTCCAGACTTTGCCCATCGAAATCTACACAATGCTCAAGAAGCGAATCTCTCCCAAGATAAACGCATTGTCGGCGATCCTGTTTGTAGTCATCCTGACAGTGCTTATCATAACCAACATCCACGATGCAAGAGTGGAAAAACGCAACAAAGAAAATCACGGAGGTACCGTATAAATGAAAAGAATTCTGAGTTTACTCCTTATGCTTACAATTGTACTATGCTGTACACTTGCACTCTCAGGTTGTAAGAAATACGACGGCGAAATCAACGTATACAACTGGGGTGAATACGTCAACGACGGCAGCGACGGCACAATGGACGTTATTGCCGAGTTTGAAGAAAGATACAACATCAAGGTAAACTACACTACCTATGAATCCAACGAGGAGATGTACAGTATTCTCAGCTCTTCCAACTCAAGCTATGACATCATCGTTCCCTCTGACTATATGATAGAGAAGCTTATTGCTGAGGATCTGCTCCGTCCCATCAACTTTGACAATGTTCCCAATTACTCAAACATTGCAGAGGAATACAAGAATATGTCCTTTGACCCTGATAACAAATTCTCTGTTCCCTACAGCTGGGGCGTTGTGGCACTTTGCTACAACACCACCATGGTAGAGGGAGAGGTAAAGGGCTTCTCTGACCTTTGGAGAGAGGACCTGAGCGGAAACATCCTTATGTTCAACAACAGCCGTGATGCCATGGCAATCGCTATGCAGATGTGCGACATCAGCCCCTCTGCTCCCACAAAAGAGGATATCGACAAGGCTTTTGACAAGCTGATGGAGCAGAAGCCCCTGCTGAAAAGATACGCTATGGACCAGACCTTCACAGAGATGGAGGGTTCTCAGGCAGCCATTGCTCCCTACTATGCAGGCGACATTCTGACAATGATGAGCAACAACGAAGAGCTCAGCTACTGTCTGCCCGAGGAAGGCTCCAACCTGTTTGTAGACTCCATGTGTATCCCCAAAAGCTCTCAGAATCCTGAGCTTGCAGAGAAGTTCATAAACTTCATGCTGGAGGGTGAGGTTGCCGCAGCTAACAACACCTACATCGGATACTCCTCCCCCAACACCGCCGCTCTGGCACTAATGGACGAGGAAATCACCTCGAACGAGCTTATCTACCCCTCTAAGGAATATCTTGATAAATGCTACACTTTCTCAAACATCTCTGATGACGTTTACTCCTATATGCAGGAGAAATTCATCGAGGTGCAGGCTGAATAATCAACTCAACAAAGAATGCCCGAAGCTTTGGTTGCTTCGGGCATTTGTTATTTATAGGTAAACTCCGTATGGAGATTTATTTCTTCAATAGAAATATTTTGTATATATCCTTTCTTATCGGTTGTGACTTTGTACTTACCACTCGGACATTCACCGCTGAAAACCGCCACTTTGCCGTTAAAACTTACGGCGACACCCTCTCCTTTGAGACTTGAAAGCACGTTGTAAATCGACTCGGCAAAGGAATCTGCAGGCAGATAACCTTTCTCGGTTTTGCAGTGGAGACCCAGGTATATCATCTCGAATCCGTCCACCCACTTATAGCGAAGCCCCCACAGCTCATCGGGAGAAGTTATGGTTATGACTGCCGTTTCGTGGGATGTGGATGTGACTTCGGCAGAGATATCAAAAGCTCCGTCTGTAAAACTTGTGCCGTCTATGAACACATCCGCAGTGAAATCCAGCACAGGCTCGGGAGGAGGCTGGGGTGCACAGGCACCGAGAAATGTTATAAGGATAACTAACAGAAAAGCTGAGATTTTCTTCAAATCAAAACCGACTTTGCTAAAGGTTACATTACACGTCTTTTTTCGCTGCGGTTACTTCAGGCACTCCATAATTGCCTTGGGAATTCTGTCTGTGATATCTGTCGGAAGCAGAGAATACTCGCTGAGCTCCTCGGCACCTATATCACCAGCAAGTCCGTGGAGGTATGCTCCTGTTGCAGATGCATCACGCAGAGGAGCACCCTGCGCAACAAGAGATGCTATCATACCTGCAAGCACATCTCCTGAACCTGCAACCGCCATACCTGCATTGCCTGTGGGATTCTGAATCAGCTCTTCTCCCGGGGAGGCTATCAGGGTATCTTTGCCTTTGAGCACCAGAGTCACGCCATAGTCATCGGCAAAGGTCTGTGCCACGTTCTCCCGATCTCCGAGGATTCCTTCTGTACTGAGGCCTGTGAGCCTTGACATTTCACCTGTGTGAGGAGTGAGCACTGTGGAGTAAACTCTGTCTTTCAGTACATTTATATGCTTTGACAGAGCATTTATACCATCAGCATCAAGTATCAAGGGGACCTCTGCATGATAGAGCAATGAAAGCACAAGGCTTTTTGTATCCTCACAGAGTTTTGAGCCGCAGCCCATCAGCACTGCGTCGCACTTGTTGGCGGCAGAGATGATTTCTTTTGCGTACCTTGCATCTATTGTACCGTCTTTGCCGTCGGGCAATACAAGAAACACTGCCTCGGGCACAGCAGCCGACACAATGGGATAAATACTCTCAGGCACAGCAACACGCACTAATCCTGCTCCCATTCGCAGAGCAGCTTTTGCACTGAGAATTGCGGCCCCTGCCATGGAATAGCTTCCGCAAATACACAGCAGTGTTCCTACTGAATATTTGTTGGCATAACTTCCGCGCGCAGGCATGGTATTCTTGATAAATTCGCGGTCTGTAATCATCAGTTTACATCACCTTTTGTTTTTATATAAAAGCTTCAACATCAGCTCGTGATTGAGAGAAGGACGCATAGCCTCCAATGTCTTCTCATTCGGAGAAAACAGAAGAAGACACTTTCCCTTTTCGCTCTCTCTGTATACGCAGTAGTAACTGCCCTTTAGAGTACCTCCCGTGCAATCACGGGTACGGGCATATCTGTCCGAGGGAATGTTGTCACCCTCAATAACGCCCAAGTCTTCAATGTTGCTGATATGGATTGTCAGATACTTTTTTCTGGAATTTTTATTGATTACCTTGTCCACCTTGAAGGTGTTACCCATTACCGTGTAGTCAAAATCAACATTGTTGATCCGGGGCAGAGCAATGCAGAGAACAACAACTGCAACAGCCGCCACAATGAGAGTAAACATAATCCAGAAAGGCTGAGGAACAAGTATATATATAAAGATAAAAAACAGTTCTATCAGAGCAAAAATGCCGATTAAAATTCCGGATATGACTTTCTGCTTTACTCCTGATTCTCTTTTTACTACCTGCTCGCAATATGCGTCCATAAAATCACCTATCCTGTAAATTTTGAAAATAGCAAACTATGTCATTGATTATATCACATATGTCGGCTTTTTTCAATAAAACACTTGCCAAATTAACAAATTAGTGATAATATTACTTTTGATATTTGTTTTTAGATAACGCAATGACGAAGGAAGTAACTTACTCAACGTATTGTAAAGAGAGCGGATGTCCCCGGCTGAAAGCATCCGACTATGCAGAGCAAGCGAAGTTCCCTTCTGAGCGGTGGAGCTGAAATTTGCAGTAGGTTCCAACGGTCGGCACCGTTACAGCCGATACAAGTGTTTGCTTTTGAAGAGCAAAAATCAGGGTGGTACCGCGGATATTATTCGTCCCTGTGTGGATTCACACAGGGCGTTTTTATTTTTACGGAGGTTTTTCATGAACGAGAAAATCATCGCTTTGCAAAACGAAATCACCGAAAAGCTCAGTGCTACAACTGACCTTTCGGAACTTGAAAACATCAGAGTCGCAACCCTCGGCAAAAAGGGAAGTGTGACAGCACTCCTCAAAGGAATGAAGGATTTGTCTCCCGAGGAGAGAAAGTCCTTCGGAGCAGAGGTAAACTCTCTCAAGGAGCTTGTAACCCGGAAGATTGAGGAGAAAATCAAGGAGCTGAAGGAAAAGGAGATTCAGGCAGAGATTGAGGCAATGCCCCTGTTTGACATCACTACACCTGCAAACCTTCAGAGAGGTTCCTATCATCCCATTACTCTGGTACAGAGACAGTGCGAAACCATCTTCAAATCCATGGGTTTTGCTGTAATCGACTATCCCGAGATAGTAACAGACTACGAGTGCTTTGAGGCTCTCAACATCCCGAAGCACCACCCTGCACGAGATATGCAGGACACCTACTATCTTGACAACGGTCAGCTTCTGAAGTCTCACACATCTGCGGCTCAGAATGCAATTCTCAAAAAATACGGCAAGGACCTTATGGAAAAAGGTATGCCCATAAAGGCAATCTTCCCCGGCAGATGTTTCCGTAACGAAGCAACCGATGCCTGCCACGAGAACACCTTCTTCCAGATGGAGGGTGTTATGGTTGACAAGGATATTTCTATCTCCAACCTTATCTTCTTTATGAAGACTATGCTCTCCGAGGTTTTCAGAAAAGACATCAAGGTACGCCTGCGTCCCGGATTCTTCCCCTTTGTTGAACCCGGCTTTGAGCTTGACATCAGCTGCCTTATCTGTGGCGGCGACGGCTGTCCCTCATGCAAGCAGAGCGGTTGGCTGGAGCTTTGCCCCTGCGGTATGATTCACCCCAATGTTCTGAGTGAAGGCGGAATTGACCCCGAGGAGTACACAGGCTTTGCTTTCGGTCTTGGCCTTACACGTCTTGCTATGATGAAGTACGGTGTCAAGGATATCAGAAACTTAAACAGCGGCAGCCTCAAGGCAATGTCACAGTTTACCGATGACGAATAAGGAGGGCTAAGAATATGTTATTATCAATGAACTGGATTCAGGATTTTGTAGACCTTTCCGGTCTTGACAAACTGGAACTGATACAGAAAATATCCCTCTCCACCGCAGAGGTTGAGAATGAAATCTTCTTCAAGGGCTCTGACCTTTCCGGAGTTGTTGTGGCAGAGATTATGTCCGTGGAGGATCACCCCGACTCAAAGAAGCTCCATCTGCTGAAAGTTGATGCAGGAGAAGCTGAGCTTACCGATGTTGTCTGCGGTGCTCCCAATGTCCGCGTTGGAATGAAAACTGCATTTGCAAAGGTCGGTGCTCAGATTGGAGAAATCACCATCGCGCCCAGACCTCTGGCAGGTTTTATGTCTCATGGTATGTGCTGCTCCGAAGCAGAACTCGGCATCAGCGACGACCACTCGGGCATCATCGAGATTACAGAAGATGTTAAAAACGGCACCGACATCAAAGATGTCTATGCTATTGACGATATTGTTTTTGAGGTTGACAACAAGTCTCTCACAAACCGCCCCGATCTTTGGAGTCACTATGGCTTTGCAAGAGAGTTCGCCGCAATTTCAGGCAGAGAACTAAAGCCTCTTGAGGTTGAGGAGCTCAAGGCTTACGATTCACTCAAAAAGATTGATATGAAGATTGAGGACCCTCTGTGCCAGAGATACAGCTGTATGCAGGTAGAGAACATCACCAGAAGCGTCAGCCCAGTGAATATGAGAATCCGTCTCCACTACTGCGGTATGAGAGGTATCAACTTCCTTGCTGACCTTACCAACTACCTGATGCTTGAAATGGGCCAGCCCATGCACGCATTCGACTCCAGAAAGGTTGAGAAAATCCGCATCAAACGCTTTGACACTCCCTTCACTTTCCAGACACTGGACGGAGTTGAGAGAAACATCGACGAGAACACTCTGATGATCTGCAACGACAACACCCCTGTGGCTATTGCAGGTATTATGGGCGGACTTGACTCTGAGATTGTTGAGGACACCACAACTCTCACACTGGAATCTGCAACCTTCGATGCAGTTTCTATCAGAAAGTCCACTGTTCGTCTTGCTCACAGAACCGATGCTTCCATGAGATACGAAAAGTGCCTTGACCCCGAGATGACAACAGTGGCTATCGGAAGATTTATAAATCTTCTGAAGAAATATGACGGCGGTGTTCAGGTTGTGTCCGCTCTCACTGACGAGTACGCATACAAATACGATACAATAAACCTCAGCTTTGACAAAAAGTTCGTTGACCGCTACACAGGCATCGAAATCCAGAGCGACACTATCGTAAAGACCCTCACCGACTTAGGCTTTGAGGTAACACTGGACGGCGATAACTTCTCCGTTGTTGTTCCCTCCTGGAGAGCAACCAAGGATGTTACCATCAAGGCTGACATCATCGAGGAAATCACCAGAATCTACGGCTACGATAACTTTGATATCAACACCACCCGTTCTCCCCTGTACCCTGTTCGTGCAGAGGCTGTTAAGAACAACGAGGACAGAATCAAAGATATTCTTGTAAAGAAATATAACCTCCACGAGCTTCACTCATATGTATGGGCATACAACGACGAGCTGAAGGAGCTTGGACTGGAAGTTGAGGAAAACGTAAAGCTTGCAAACGCTACCAACCCCAACATCGAAACCCTGAGAAACTCCATCATTCCCACTCAGCTTTGCCAGGTAAAGGTAAACACAGGCTTTGCTCCCGACTTCGGCATTTTCGAGGTAGGCAGAGTTGTGAACGGTCTCAAGGAAGACGGACTGTGCAAAGAGGAAAAGAAGCTTGCCGTGACACTCTTCAGCAAGACCAAAGATATGAAGGCTCTGTATTTTGAGCTTCGCGATATGCTGGCTACCCTTGTAAGCGACATTAAGCACAAGGAGCTTTCTTACAAGTCTGCAATGACAACTCACGCATACGAGCACCCCGTGAACCTTAACACCATCCTCATCGACGACGTTGAGATTGGTACTATCGGCATCGTTCATCCTGCTGTGATGAAGAAGATTGACAAAAAGGCAAACGTAGTATTTGCAGAGCTTGACATGAATGCATTCACCGATGCAGAGGTTGCTCCCATTGTCTATGACGAGCCTTCCAAGTTCCCCTCAATGACCTACGATATCAGCGTGGAGATTCCTGCAGGGGTACTGTTCTCACAGCTTGCAGACGCTTGGAAAAATGAAGGCAATGGTCTGCTCAAGGGCGTCAGAATTGTTGACACCTACGACACCGAGACAGTTCACTCCATCACAATCCGCTTTGAGTTCTCATCAAGCGAGAGAACCCTCTCCTCCACAGAGATTCAGGAGATTATGGACAAGGTCGTTGCAAATCTCAACGAAACAGGCGTTACACTGAGAGGCTGATTTCTTAAGATACCGATTTAATAAAACAATTTACTGCCTGAGGTTTTGTCCTCGGGCAGTTTTGTTTGCAAAATTAAAGCTATTCTGAATTTGTTATTAAACATCAGTTGGATTTTTGATTTATATTAGCACTTGCTTTATTTGAAAATATATTGTATAATGATTTTGAAGTTGTTGAATTCAATTTCGGCAACGTTCCAGTATCCTATATAATAATTACAATGGAGGTGTTTCGGATGTTGGATAAAACTATGGTATTTTCTCTGGGCGGCGATAAGGACGACGAGATCAAGCGCGCTCTGCTGATAGTATACGATGCATTGCGTAAGAAGGGTTACAATCCTATCAATCAGATTGTGGGCTACATTCTCTCTGAGGATCCTACCTATATCACCACCTATAACAACGCCCGGAATATCATAAGCAAAATTGACAGAGACGACCTGCTGGAGGCTCTTGTCAAGTCATATATCAAGAGCTAACGGAGGAATACACTTTGGCAAATAAAGAATTTTTTACCTACAAGGGCAGACCCCTGGTGCGCTGTGGCGATGAGCTGTACTACGGAAGCATGAGCGAGCGCTTTGTCATCCGTATGCAGATTAAGACCAAGAAGGAAGTCAACGGTCTTATGATTGCAGACAAGGTTGCCGTTCAGCTTATGTGCACAGACCCCGACCTCAGTCCCAGAAAACAGCTTGTGAAAGCTTCTGAAAAGACGGGTCTGTATGTTGCAATGGATATTGCCGACATCTGGCTGGAGAGAGCTCTGGCTAACAAGATGTAATCTTATTCACACAAAAATTTTGCCGTGCTGAGTGTATCAGCACGGCATTTTTCTATTCTTAAGTTTACGCTATTTCTGCGATACACTTCTGAATTGCTGTGGCGTCTCTTACATTGACTTTGTTGTCGCCGTTCATATCCGCATTATTCAGCTGTGTTCTGTAGAGGACGATCATCTCAGCAGAATACTTCTGCACAGCAGTAGCGTCTTTGACGGTGACATCCCCGTCTCCGTCCGCATCGCCCGACAGAACTTCCGTAGAAAGAGGAGCAAAGTCTATGCTGTTTGCCTGTGCATATTCCATCGCTTCAGAATCTGCGTAGCCTCTGATTGTTACATCGTCATAAACAAAATACTCAATCTTATAATCCCAGTCGATACCTGACTCAACATAATAATAGCCAAAAGTCATTTCACCTATGTCTGTCACTGTGTCGGGAACGGTTATGGACTTCAGATTATCACAGTACATAAACGCAGAGTTACCCACGGTTTCCACTCCTTCCGGGATAACAACAGAACGCAGGGCTGAGCAATATCTGAAAGCAGCGGAGCCGATAGATTTAAGGTTTTCGGGGAAAATAATCCTTTCAAGACCTGAGCATCCTTCAAAAGTATAACTGCTTATTTCGGTTACGCCGTCAGGAATCTCGATTATTTCTAAAGCTTTGCATCCTGCGAAAGCTGATTTTTCTATGGTTTCTATGGTTTCGGGAAGCTTGACATCGGTGAGGGATGTGCATCCGTAGAAAGTATTTTCGGGAATTCGGGTAATAGATTCGGGTATCACGATGCCTTCAAGGGATGTGCAGGAATTAAAAGCAGATTTTGCAATGAGCTTGGTACCTTCCTTGACGGTGTGAGTTCCTACTATCTCTTTCTCTGCAACCAGCAGGTAACCGTCTTTGTACATTGCACCATCTTCCCAATAGAAATCGCGGGTCTCATAGGCGTAGGTGCCGTATAAGATATTCTCGCCTAAATACTGAAGGTTATCGGGTAAATCCAGAGTTGTGCTGAGTTTTGTAGAGCTAAAGGCTCTGTCTCCGATAGATGTAACACTGTCTGGAACTACAAGGCTGTTCATAAGTCGGCAACCCGCAAAAGCTCCATCGCCAATAGATGTAACCCCGTCGGGGATAACCACGTTATTCAGCTTAGAGCAATTTGAAAACAGGCTGTCCTCTATAACTGTCAGTCTCTGAGGCAGATCGATTTCCTTGAGATTCACACAGAATCCAAAAACATACTCCCCAAGGGACTCAAGGCTTTCGGGCAGAACCACGGAACCGAGAGCGTCGCAGTGGGAAAATGCACAATCTTCTATAGTTGTTACACCTTCGGGGATGACAACTGTTCTGATATGATTTCGGTCATAGAAAGCTCTGTCTGCAATAGTGGAAACAATGTACTCGTCAACGGTTGCAGGAATTTCGATGTTGTTCAGAAGCATAATATGCACGCCATTATCCGAAGAGAATCCCGTAATGGCGGCAGTTCCGTCGGAAAGCACCTCGTAGGTAAACTCACCTGATATAAGTTCATCTTCACCTGCGGCCGATGCGGTGATACCCACTGTGCACAAAGACAGCACAAGTAATGAAGCAAGAAAGAAAGACAATATTTTTTTCATAATCATTCTCCTTTCGGGGATTTTCAGGAAGTTTTTAATCTCTTTCGTATATTAGACGCTGTTTTCTAATAAAACCTCACACTTAATTTATAAAAAAAGCAACCCACCTTTGCAGGTGGGTAAGAAACTGAATATGTACCCACCCGTTTAATTGCTGTCAAGATAGTTCTTGATAGCTGTGAGAGTGGTGTCTGAGATGACGTGCTCCATACGGCAGGCGTCCTGAGAGGCTGTGTCCTCGTCAACTCCCAGATTCATCAGGAACTGCTCAAGCACCCGATGGCGGTCATAAATCTTCTCTGCCATCTCTCTGCCGATTTCGGTCAGATGAAGGTAGCCGTCTTTATCCACGGTGATATATCCGCCGTCGCGAAGAAGCTTCATTGCACGGCTGACACTGGGCTTGGAAAAATTGCGGTACTCGGCAACATCCAGAGAGCGGACGGTAGGGTGCTCGTTTGAAAGTATTAAAATGGTCTCAAGATACATCTCGCCTGATTCCTGCAGGTTCATATCCGGGACCTCCTTTTCATTTTTGATAATATAAGTATATCACGACGGAAGGTCTTTTTCAAGAAAAACAGAATATTGACAGAGAATTTTTCATATATTTCATACGAAATATCAACAATTCTTCCGATTGATAAAAACAATGATTGCGCATTTTGACGAAATTGGTATATTTTTGAAAAAACGATACTTCAAAACATTGACAAACACTTCAAAATGAGATATTATACATTGTAGTTAGCGAGAGCTAACTGGCTATATTCACCTACAGATTAGTCTATGCTAATTATATAGAAAGAGGTTTACAATGAACACGTTGAAAGATGTGAAGGTGGGCAAAACTGCCAGAGTTGTGAAGGTTCACGGCGAAGGAGCCGTGAGAAGAAGGATTATGGATATGGGAATCACCAAGGGCGTTGAGATTTATGTTCGCAAGGTTGCTCCTCTGGGAGACCCCATGGAACTTTTTGTCAGAGGCTATGAGCTGTCCCTGAGAAAAGCCGATGCCGAAATGATTGAGACTGAATAACACAGGGGATTTTCCCCTGATTTCTTTTGACACAAGGTTAGCCTTGGCTAATCGTGAAAGCGAGGATGTATATGAGTATTAAGATAGCTCTTGCCGGAAACCCGAACTCAGGCAAGACCACACTGTTCAACGCGCTTACCGGTTCAAATCAGTACGTTGGAAACTGGCCCGGAGTCACTGTTGAAAAAAAAGAAGGCAAACTGAAGAAGCAGGACGATGTTATAATAACGGACCTGCCGGGTATTTACTCGCTGTCTCCCTATACTCTGGAGGAAGTTGTAGCACGTAACTACCTTATCGGCGAAAATCCCGATGCAATTCTCAACATTGTTGATGGAACAAACCTTGAACGTAATCTGTATCTGACAACTCAGCTTATGGAGTTGGGAATCCCTGTTGTCATTGCAATCAACATGATGGATATTGTGAGAAAGAATGGCGACAGAATCGATACCGAGCGACTGAGCCGTGAGCTTGGATGCAAGATTATTGAAATATCCGCACTGAAAGGTGACAGTATTCTTGAAGCGGCCGAGATAGCTATTGAAGCGGCAAAAGCGGGAAAGAAAATTCCTATGCACAATTTTTCGGGAACTGTTGAGCACGCACTTGCTCACATCGAGGAAGCTGCTATTCACCATATGGATGAAGAACAGCAGAGATGGTATTCGGTGAAGATTTTTGAGCGTGACGAAAAAGTTCTTGAACAGCTGAATCTTAACGAATCAATTATCAAACACATTGAGTCAGACATCGTTGCCGTAGAAAAGCTTTACGACGATGACGCAGAGAGCATCATCACCAACGAACGATACAATTACATTGAAAGTCTTATGAAGACTTGCTACAAGAAAAAGAACGCAGGCAGACTTTCCGTATCCGACAGAATCGACAGAATTGTAACCAACCGTTTTCTGGCGCTTCCCATTTTCGCACTGGTTATGTTCCTTGTTTACTATCTGGCCATTGGCTCTATCGGCGACTGGACAGTAGGTTTTATGAACGATACGCTATTCGGCGAATGGATAATCCCTGCTGTTAATTCAGGCCTTGAAGCAATTAGCTGTGCAGACTGGCTCGCAGGCCTTATTTCTGACGGAATCGTGGCAGGAGTCGGCGCTGTGTTGGGCTTTGTCCCCCAGATGTTTATACTTTTCCTGCTGTTATCCCTGCTTGAGGACTGCGGATACATGGCAAGAGTTGCATTCATTATGGATAAACTCTTCCGTAAGTTCGGTTTATCGGGCAAAAGCTTCATCCCCATGCTTGTAGGAGCAGGATGCGGTGTACCCGGCGTTATGGCTTCGCGTACCATTGAAAACGAACGTGACAGAAGAATGACAATTATGACCACCTGCTTTGTCCCCTGCGGTGCAAAAATGCCTATTATCGGTCTGTTTGCAGGTGCTATCTTCGGAGGAAGCGGTCTGGTGGCCGTATCTGCATATTTCATCGGTGTGGCCGCTATTGTTGTCTCAGGAATCATCCTGAAAAAGACGAAACTCTTCGCAGGTGACCCTGCTCCCTTTGTAATGGAGCTTCCCGCTTATCACGCACCTGTGCCCAGAAACATCTTCCGCGCTACATGGGAACGCGGCTGGTCATTTATCAAAAAGGCAGGTACAGTTATTCTGCTTGCTTCTGTGATTCTCTGGTTCCTGCAGGGCTTCGGATTTACTGAAGGCAGATTCGGCATGATTGAGGACAACAACTCCTCTCTGCTTGCGATTATCGGCAACGCTATTGCTTTTATTTTTGCACCTCTGGGCTTCGGTAACTGGCAGTCCGCTGTTGCAACAATCACAGGACTTATCGCCAAAGAAAGCGTTGTTTCTACATACGGCGTACTCCTCGATGTTGCAGGTGAGGTTGCAGAGGACACACCTGCTCTTCAGCAGGCGGTGGCTCAGCATTTCGGCGGAAACGGCGTAGTAGCCTACAGCTTTATGATTTTCAACCTCTTGTGTGCTCCCTGCTTTGCGGCTATGGGTGCAATCAGAAGAGAAATGAACAGTGGAAAGTGGACAGCACTGGCACTGGGATATATGACCATATTTGCCTATGCAATTTCTCTGATGGTGTATCAGTTCGGCTCCTGGTTTGTAGGAGGCGGAAACATCATAGGCACTGTGGTTGCCGGACTTATCCTCATATTTATGATTTATTTACTCTGCAGACCTTACAAGGAATCCACACGACTCACTAAAGAAGTCAGAATCAAATAATCCGGGACTACTATAAAGGAGTGATAATTATGATGAACTTCATCATCAACAATCTTGGAACCATCATTGTAAGTGTTGTGGTTTTTGCAATAATTGCAGGTGTTATCATCCACATAGTAAACAACAAGAAAAAAGGCAAAAGCTCCTGCTCCTGCGGATGCTCAGGCTGTGCCATGAAAGACAGCTGCCACGCAGGAAAGGCAAGCAACAAATAAAACTTATGTTTTCATAAAGCACACCTCAAAGGCCCGTTGCGTATGCATCGGGCTTCGCTTTTGCATTGCAAAGGCTCGTTAAATTCAGCTTTTAAAATTATTTTTTCAGGGTAGACGAACAATGAAATATGTGGTATTATTTAAGATAATGAAAAAATCTCAGGCAAAGTCCGGCTTTGCAAAAAGGAGTTACTATGAACACTAATACTTCCCGCATTTTCACTATACTCACTGCACTGGTACTGGCTCTCTCCGTGATGTTTTCACTCTCCGCCTGCAAGGATGAAAAGGTCGTTCAGACACCTACTGACAACGACCTTGAGGGTTGGTTCTCGGCAGAACTTCTCAACGAATACAGCGCTGCAGGTTTTTCTCTGCCTGAGGGCACAGAAGTAATCGACAAGCCCGAGCGTAATACCCTGTATCTCACCGGTGACGAAGACAGCTTCAAAAACAGTGTTTTGTACGCTTACTACGCCATTGCACCCGTAAATGACAAGGTATATCTGCCTGAGCTGTCTGTAGACGAAAACGGCGTTGCAGAGGTATCCGCCCTGAAAGAAATATCTGAAATTGATGAATCGGATTTGTATCCTGACGGCGAAACCACCAGCGTTTCCCTTATATACAAAACCTCTCACCGTGTACTTGAGTGCTCAATTACTCTGGAGAAAACTGCTGAGACAAACGAGGATCAGGTATGTATCTCCTTCTCCGACAGAACTGACGCATACGGAGATCTGATTTAATCTTAGAGATCCTTAGAGTAACGAAATGAGGTTAACTTATGGCCCAGAAAAAAAGCGTTAAGAATCAAGAACCGAAGCTTCGTATTACTGTTCGCCACGCTCTGACCAACATATACACTGTTCTTCTGTTCACAGCATTCCCTCTCTTTTTATCCAACTACTACTCTGCCGCCAGAAGAGACAAGTTCTGGTTTTTCCTTGTGCTGACACTTGTTATCGGTGCGGCGGTCGGAATTATCTCCATTGTGGATTTTGCTGCAAGAGGCAACGAGTACAACAAAAAGCTCAACACCTACCGTGACCCTTTCAAAGTCTCTGTGACTGACATTGCATTTTTCTCCTTTGCAGGTGTATCTATCATATCAACTCTCACTTGCGGAAGAATCGCACACTGCTTTGTGGGACTCTCAGGAAGTGAGAGCAACGGACGAAACATGGGACTTGTTACCATACTTATGCTCCTTGTGTGCTATATGGTTATATCAAGATTCTTCTATTATCAGAAGCTCGTATTCTACTGTATGTTTGCAGGCATTGCCATTGTGAGCCTGCTTGCGATGCTTAACTACTACTACATGGATCCCTTGGGACTTTTTGACGTATACAAAGGCTCCTCAAGCTACGACACGGTTATCAACGACTTCACTTCTACAATCGGAAACAAGAACTATCTTTCGGCTCTTATTTGCGTTGCACTGCCCTTCTCAGTAGGAGCTGCCCTTGCATGTGAAGACAAGATAATGCGAATTGTGGCATATGTAAGCACAGGTATTCAGTTCATCGGACTTCTGGTTGCTACCAGTGACGGTGGATTTCTGGGATGCTTCGCAGCGTTTGCAATTATTGCCGTTGTCATTTCCAGAGATTCAAAAAGACTCTGCAGATTCTGCATCTGTATTGCAATAATGATGTTATCTGCAAAGCTGTTGTGGCTGTTCGACTTGATTATGGACGGCAAATCCAAAGGCTACTCAAGCTTTTCGGAATTCTTTGTATACAGCAATTTTGTTTACATAATCCTCACGGTATTTGCTATCCTTGCAGTTGCACTTTATTTTTACAGCAAATATATTCTCAACGCTAAGGATAAGGCGCAGGAACTTCCCAAGGCTGTGTTCTTTATAATGCTTGGTCTTGTGTGTCTCGGCTTTGCTGTTGTTGCAGGACTTATCATCTACTACTCCTGCATTGATACCGAAACAAAGCTCACCGGATTTAAGAGATTCTTCAGATTCAACGAATACTGGGGTACTCACCGAGGATACTTCTGGATTCGCTCCTTTGAAATTTTCGGTGATATGAACTTCTGGCAGAAGCTCTTCGGCATGGGTCCCGACACATATTATTTCGCCTTTAAACCCTACTTTGCTGAACTTTCCAGAAAGTTTGCTGAAGGCTCCACTAATGCCGCTCACAACGTCTACATCAACTACCTTGTGACTCACGGTATTCTGGGACTGGGTGCGTATCTCACACTTGTTGTTTCTGCTATTGTGAGAGGTGTTAAGAACTCAAAGCACAATCCCCTTGCTCTTGTATGTCTGGGAGTTATGATTGCATATGCAGCTCAGGATATTGTCAACATCGCAAATCCTGTCAACACCCCTTGGTTCATTGCATTCATCGCACTCAGCGAGGCAACCGCTCTCAGAGCTAACAGCACCGAGCGACTTACTGAAGCAGGATTCTGATTATTCTCATACAGAACTATAACGTATAATTTTATTCCTCCGATAAATAATATTTTGTCGGAGGAATATTTTTATTTTGTTAAATATGCAAAAATGCGTCTATATTTATTGACAGATTCCCTTTGCTGTTGTAAAATAAATTGTTCGCAAACGAATCTATTTTGTGAAAGGTCGTATGGTTATGCATTACACAGGAGTAACATCAAGAGGTATTATCTGCCCTATTTTCCAGCAGGGTGACGATTTGGTAACCGCTATCGTCAAAAGTGTCACAGATGCAGCAAAAGGCGAAGGCTTTGAGCTTAAAGACAGAGACGTAATCGGCGTTACAGAGGCAGTTGTTGCACGTACACAGGGCAACTACGCAACTACAGAGCAGATAGCAACCGACATCCGCAACAAATTCGGTGGCGAGGATATGGGCATTGTTTTCCCCATTCTCAGCCGTAACCGTTTCGCTATACTCCTTCGCTCCATCGCAATGGGCTGTAAGAAGCTGTATGTTCAGCTTTCCTACCCCTCCGATGAGGTAGGAAACTCTTTCATCACATATGATGCTATTGACGAGAAGGGCGTGAACCCCTACTCAGATAGCTTCAACGAGGAGGAGTTCAGAAAGGTATTCGGTTATGACACAAAGCACACCTTCACCGGTGTTGACTACATCGACTACTACAAGAGCCTGGGCGATAACATCGAAATCATCTTCTCCAACGACCCCAGATACATTCTGAAATATACAAAGAATGTCCTCAACTGCGACATTCACACACGTTTCCGTACACAGAGACTTCTCAAAGCTGCAGGCGGAGAGAAGGTTTACCGTATGGACGAAATCCTCACAGAGAGTGTTGACGGCTCCGGATACAATCCTCAGTACGGCCTGCTCGGCTCCAACAAAGCTACAGAGAACAAGGTTAAGCTCTTCCCTCGTGATTGCGACGAGTTTGTTCAGAAGCTCCACGACGAGATGTTCAAAGCAACAGGCAAGAACATCGAGTGCATGGTATACGGAGACGGCGGATTCAAGGATCCCGTCGGCGGAATCTGGGAACTTGCTGACCCTGTTGTTTCTCCCGGCCACACCGCAGGACTTATTGGTAAGCCCAATGAGCTGAAGATGAAATACTTCGCTGATAACGACCTTTCTGATCTCTCCGGTGAAGAGCTGGCAAAAGCTATGAAAGAACTCATCAAGTCAAAGGACGGAGACCTCGTAGGCAATATGCAGTCTCAGGGCACAACCCCCAGACAGCTCACCGACCTGCTGGGTTCACTGTGTGACCTGACAAGCGGAAGCGGTGACAGAGGCACACCTGTTATTCTGATTCAGGGATACTTTGACAACTACGCAACTGAATAATTTTTATCCCTCTGCTACTAAAAACAGCAGAGGGATTTTTTATACGAACAATATAGCACTTGACACATCCGCATACCTGTAGTACACTGTAATTGACCGATTACACAAATTCTTTCAACATAAGGAGATGTATATTATGAAAAAAGTCAGTATTGTACTAATTATCGCCTTGATGATTTCCATGTTGCTGTGTGCTTGCGGCGGCAACCCGATTGTAGGCAGTTGGACCGGTTCTCTGGAGGGGGTTCCTCTTACTATGGTATTTGATGAAGACGGCTCCGGCTCTTTGTCTGCAATGGGTGGACTTCTGGCTGTTAACTACACCTACACCGCAGAAAACGGCGTACTCACCCTCATACCTGACGAAGGCTCAGAGGACATAGCCACCTTTAACGAAGGCGCAAGCTATGAGATTGATGGTGACACCCTCACAATCAGCAATGACGGTGAAACTATGACTTTAACAAGAGACGAATAATATCAAGTATACACAGAACGCCTGATGCATCTGCATCAGGCGTTTTTTAGTTCAGATAATATTTAGATATTTTGTCATAAGCAAGGCATCTTCAATGGGTGACGAATAATAACGGAGACGTTTGCCTACCTCTTTGAAACCAAGCTTTCTGTAGAGGCTCATGGCGGGGATGTTGGAAGCTCGTACCTCAAGTGTCACAAACTGCAAGCTGTTACTCTCAGCAAATGCCAGAAGCTCCTGCAAAAGCGACTCAGCCACTCCATTGCGTCGAAACTCGGGAAGCACAGCAAGATTGGTAAGGCTACCCTCATCGAGTACCCATTCCAGAGCAACGTAGCCTATAAGCAAATCGCCTTCTAAAGCACCGAAAACACAAGCGTTGCTGTTCTTCAGCAGACTGCTTACAGTGTCCTCTGACCACGGATTTGAGAAACACTCCGAGTCTATTCTCAATATATCAGAAACGTAGTCGGATGACAGTTTTTTTACAAACATTACTCCTCACCCAGCTTTCTCACAAGCTCTTCCAGTGCCGATGATATTTCGTCACAACACTGACGGTATCGTGCTTCGGAGCCTCCGTAGGGATCGGATATTCCCCCGGTATTCTCTGCAAGGATGTATATCTTGTCAGAGGGAATACCGAAACTTTCAAGCACATCCCTGTGCTCACGTGTCATAACCGCAAACAGAGCATAATCCTCAACTCGCACATCCTCGATAGAGGTTGAAGAGAAAGAGGAGATATCCACTCCCCTATCAGCCGCAGCCTTTACTGAGTTGCCCGCTACGGGTAGTCCTGTGATGGTACAGAGTCCTGCAGATTCGGATGTAAAATGCAGGTCTCTGTCAGCACAAATTTTATTGAACAGCCCCTGTGCCATAGGACTGCGACAGGTATTGCCTGTGCATATAAACAGAATCTTTTTCATAGCTTTGTATTCAATAAATTTTATGATTTTGCGTCGTACCAGGTTTTGCCCATTGCTGCTTCTGCAAGCAAGGGTACGGACAGCTTGACGGCATTCTCCATCTCTTCCTGCAAAAGCATCGCCGCACGCATAGCCTCATCCTGAGGTGCTTCGACAATGAGTTCATCGTGAACCTGCAAAATGAGACGGGAGTGCATACCCTCGGCACGAAGGCGATTATCCACACGAACCATGGCAATCTTGATGATGTCTGCTGCTGTGCCCTGTATGGGCATATTCCGTGCCACACGCTCACCAAAAGCTCTGGTCATATGATTGGAGGCGGTAAGCTCCGGCAGGTAGCGACGACGACCGAAAATTGTTTCAACGTAGCCTGTTGACTTTGCCGTCTCAATTACGGTTTTCATATATCTGTCAACACCTGAGTAGTGCGCCAGATAGCTCTTGATATATGCCGCCGCCTCGCGGTTTGTGACGCCGATATCCTTTGAAAGGGAAAATGCACCGATGCCGTAAACAATACCGAAGTTTACGGCTTTTGCACGGCTTCGCATAATAGGTGTGACCATATTCTGAGGCATATCAAAAACCTGAGAAGCAGTAACCGTGTGGATATCGGTATTATCAAGGAATGCCTGACGCATATTCTGATCGTTTGCTATATCCGCCAAAACTCTTAGTTCTATCTGAGAATAATCCGCATCCACAAGAACATATCCCTCCCGTGCGACAAAGAACTTTCTCAGCTCTCTGCCAAGCTCTGTGCGAACAGGGATATTCTGCAGATTAGGCTCTGTGGAGCTGATTCTGCCCGTGCGGGTTTCCTTCTGATTGAAGTTTGAATGGATACGTCCGTCCTCGGCAATAACCTTTAAAAGTCCGTCGCAATAGGTAGACTTTAGCTTAGCAAAGGTTCTGTACTCCAGAATCATACCGATAACAGGATGATAGGGACGAAGCTCTTCCAGCACGTCTGCGTTGGTTGAGTATCCGCTCTTGGTCTTCTTTTTTGCAGGAAGCATGAGCTTTTCAAAAAGTGCTTCTGAGAGCTGTTTCGGAGAATTGATATTAAACTCGTAACCCACGGTTGCGTAAATATCCTGCTCTAATGCTGACACCCGCTCAGAAATATACTCGCCGTACTTTTCGATACCGTCTCTGTCAACCTGAAAACCGATATTCTCCATTCGTGCCAGAACGGATGCAAGAGGAAGCTCGATAGTCTCAAGAAGCTTCTGCTGCTTCTTTTCTGCGATTTCTTTTTTGAGCTTCTCTGCTACAAAAGGAAGTGCGCCGTATGCCGGAGAAATATCCGTCTCATGCTCAAACACTGCCTCGTCGATTCTGTACTCGGCGCAAAGCCTCTCGGGAGAATAATCAGAGGATGAGGGATTAAGCAGGTATGCGGCAAGTGTAGCATCAAAAACTACTACGTCCATTTCTATACCAAACTTGTCTGCGTAGGCATACAAGGGCTTGCTGTCGTAAACATTCTTATCTTTGCAGATTCTGAGATACTCCTTAAAAATCTCTTCGTCATCTGCTATATATACAGCATCAGGGGTATATACACACAAGCGGAAGAAATCACCGCCATTAAACTCTGCATCGGTCACGGAATTACTAAAATCAATCTCACTGTAGGAATTGACCTTTATAACCTTCAGAGCTTTTTTCTCGGCTTCTTCAGGTGTATCGGTATTGTGAGCAGAGTGGAGACCGAATTTATCAATGAGCTTGAAAAGCTCGAGCCGTGCCATGTATCTGGCGGCAGCATCGGGGTCTGTCATCTCCACCTTATAGCTATCCATCTCCGTATCAATGGGAACTGTGCGGCATATCTCGCCAAGCATAAGGCTGAGATATGCATTTTCTTTATCGGCTATAAGTTTCTTTCTGACAGATTCTCTGATATCTGCAGAATCAATACTCTCGTAAACTCCGTCGAGACTCTTGAACTTCTTAATCAAATCCCCTGCGCCCTTGGGTCCGATTCCTGCCACACCGGGGATATTGTCGGAGCTGTCGCCCTGGAGAGCCTTGATGTCTATAAGCTGAGGAGGAGTTACTCCGTAATCCTCCATAATCTTTGCTTCGTCGTAGAGCACCGCGGTGGGGCTGCCCTGCTTTGTGGCGGCAAGCCTTACCGAGACCTTCTCAGACACAAGCTGAAGAGAATCCCTGTCTCCCGTTGCAATTACGCACTCGTCTCCCCTGTTCTCGCAGGCTGTTGCAAATGTGCCCAGAATATCGTCGGCTTCATAGCCTTCGCAGGAGATTATCTTATATCCCAGAAGTGTCAGGAGTTCCTTAAGGGGCTCCACCTGCTGTGCGAGTTCTTCGGGCATACCCTTTCGCTGAGCTTTGTAGCCTGCGTATGCCTTATGGCGGAATGTAGGTGCTCTTAAGTCAAAGGCGATTGCCACTGCATCCGGTGTTGTATCCGCCTTTATCTTCTCAAGCATTGTGAGAAACCCGTAAATAGCATGGGTAAACTGTCCGTCCTTGGTGGTGAGAGGTCGGATTCCGTAATATGCACGATTAAGTATACTATTGCCGTCAACTGCTAAAAGTCTCATAATTTATACATCACATCCACAATTTTTCCATCCTGGAGATACATTCTGGGAACACGCTTGGAAACTGCGCAGACGATCTCGTAGTTGATAGTATCTGCAAATTTTGCCAGTTCATCTACACCGGGAGCGTTGTCATCCTTGCCGGAGAACACTGTCACATGATCGCCGATAGCAACTCCATCAATATCTGTTATATCTATTATTGTCTGGTCCATACAGATTCTGCCGAGAATTTTTGCTTTCTTTCCCTTGACACTCATATAACCATCCGTTGACAGAGAACGGAAGTATCCGTCTGCATAGCCGATGGGAACTGTGGCTACAATCATATCTCTGTCGGCGGTGAAAGTTCTGCCGTAGCTGACATCGGAGCCTTTCTTCAGCTCTTTTACATATGCTATTTTAGACTTGAGAGTCATTGCAGGGGTAAGGTTCAAATTTGATTCAAGAGAAGGATTGGGACTGAGCCCGTAGAGAATAATACCTGCACGAACCATAGAAAGATGCGACTCGGGATAAAACTCTACACCGCCGCTATTGGCATGATGAATAATCTCAAAGCAGATACCGCGTTTTTTGAGCTCCTGCACTGTGTAATTAAAAGCATCCAGCTGTCTCAGGGTATAATCCCTACCCTGCGCACCCTCATCGGATACAGAGAAGTGAGCCATTATGCCACGAGGATTTATACCCTGCAGTTTGCAGCTCTCTTCGATTTCGTCAATTGAGCCGTTGTCACGGGGAAAGCTCTGACACATAAAGCCGATGCGACTCATTCCTGTGTCAATCTTGATGTGAGCATCCACGGTCACACATGCTTTGGTGCATGCGTTGCTCAGCTCTCTCGCGTACTGAATGCCGTAAACCGTCTGAGTGATTTTGTACTCAGAAAGCTTGTCCGCGAGATTCGCCGGAGTGAAACCCAGCACAAGAATTGGCTCTGATATACCGCTTTGTCTCAGCTCAATCGCCTCATCGATATTTGAAACTGCGAAGAAGTCTGCACCCATAGAGGAATATAGCTGTGCCAGTTTATTTGCTCCATGACCGTAACCGTCTGCTTTGACAACACAACAGATTTTTGAATCACCTATTTTAGAACGAATTTCATTGAAGTTGTTTTTGATTGCATCAAGGTCGATTTCCGCCCATGTGCGTTTTACTATATCAAGTTCCATATTGACCTCCTGCGTCAGATGGAGATTTTCCCATATTAACCTATGTTAATTATATTACCCAGAGGTAAATAAATCAATTGTTTTCTGAAATTTGCAAAGAAAAACAGCCCTCTCACAAAGAGACGGCTGATAATTAAAAAGTGTTTCTATTTTTCCTGCGACAAAGAATATACAGGGTCACGCCGATAACCGTTGCGAGGCTTATCCACTGTGATGTAGAGAGAAAAAGGAAGTGTCCGCGAATTGCATCTCCACGGAAAAACTCCAACACAAATCTCAGCACAGCATAGGACAACAGATAGATGCACATAAGCCTGCCACATGCGGTTTTCTTACAAAACAGTATAAGCAAAACGGCAAAGAGCACCAGAAGCAACACTGCTTCTATGAGCTGAACGGGCAGACGTTTTATCTGCTCAGAACTCCCTGAAGAGAGCACTCTGCCTGAGAATCCGTAGCGACACTCTATTCCGTAGCAACAACCCGCAAAGAAACATCCCACTCTGCCGAAGGCATGAAACAGAGGAATTATCACGGCGAACACATCGGCAACGGGAGATATGATGTTTCGCTTTCCTCTTATCCACAGATATCCGAAGAGGAGTCCTCCGTAAAGTCCTCCGTAGAATACCATACCTGATGACAAATCTGCAAGTTCTCTCAAAAACTCCCAAAGAGAGTCATAATCGCCGTAGGAGGAAAAAGTCAGAATAATATCCTCTGCACGTGTGAGAGCATAGAGCAGATGAGAGCCAAGAAAGACACCCAGACCACCGAACAACGCGGTAGTCATAATATCAAAAAACGGCACTCCCACTCGTCTTGACAGAGGATATGCCACTGCCGCCGAGACCAGAATCCCCACTAATGAAATGAGCCCATACAGGGGAAGCTCCAATCCAAAAATATTAACATACGGACACATGGTTTATCTCCTGCTGTCAAGGAAGCTCTGCAGAATCACAGTAGCTGCCACCTGGTCAATTATCGCCTTGCGTTTTTTTCCTCTGGTGTTCGTGTCGTTTAGGTACCCGTGGGCGGTTATGGTGGTGCAACGCTCATCCCACAATCTGATCTCAATATCTAACACATCAGAAAGATTCTGTGCAAACTCTCTTGCAGAGCGTGCACTGTCGCCCTCACTTCCGTCCATATTCTTCGGAAGTCCGACAACCACAAGTTCGGCTTTCATTTCACGTGCCTTGTCCGCCACTTTTTCAAGAAGCAATTCTCTCTTGTGCTCTGTGATAACACACACGGGAGACGCCAGATATTCTGTTTTGTCCGATGCGGCAATGCCTGTTCTCGCCTTGCCCAAATCCACCGCCATTATTATCATAGCTACCTCTTAAACTAAATATACTCAAGATAAACAGTGACAACCGACATCTCCTCCGACTTTCGGATTGATACATTGTCACGGTCTACGGAAACACCCTGCAACTCCTGATTCACAGTGTCGATACAATCAAAGAATATATGGTCACCGCTATAGAAGAGATTATCCACGGTATCCGCAAAATCAAGTGAATCGTTGATGTACAGATATATCTTGCGCTGTCCCTTTTGGGCGGCGGTACTGATTGCCTCACATATTATGTCCATATCGGCTTCATCCAGACCGTCTATGGGGACACCGTTTTTTGCGTAGTAATTCATTGAGCTGTCAGAGCACTGTGGAACAAATATATTGAAACTTGCGGCTGTGTTTCCGTTGGTTCCGCAGATTTCATCCTCCGTAAGCTGCCAGTAGGTAGAGTTTATGGTATGGTCTGCAAGAATCTGCTCCGTTGTGATATTGAAGTAGTCGTAGACAACTCCGTCCTCATCTTCGTCGTCCCATGTAGCATCAACATAGTACCACTCGTCACCAAGCTTCACACAGTTCCACATATGCAGGGTATCTGTACCCTCTCCCAACACATTGTAGCTCTCGATGGAAAGCTCTGAAAGAAGAAGTTGCATTGTGCGGGAATATCCC
Organism: Clostridia bacterium; assembly: GCA_017421045.1. GTDB lineage: Bacteria > Bacillota > Clostridia > Oscillospirales > Acutalibacteraceae > Ruminococcoides. Next base: position 21,352 of record JAFQMC010000024.1, on the reverse strand, counting down.
TCGCACACTGCCTTAGAGTCAACCAAAGCTCCCAGGGTTGTATATGCCCTGAAGCTATCATCAACTACACTCAGGTCGTCGATATATTCGCATCGCTGAATGAGCATATCGTGAACATACAGTTCACGGGTGAAAAGGTCCATATCAGCAGTAACTCCTGAGAGCACCTCCTCAACTTCACGGGACAGGTTCTGTGCAGTTGCCGTTACAACTTCTGCACTCATATACGATAAAAGCTGAATGACGGTATTATCTGTGGTGTTGGAATATACAAAGTTGTTGTGAATCCAGAAAACCTGAGGATTATCCAGAAAATATGCAGCTATAACAAGTCGTATCTGAGCCTCTGACAGTTTTGTGTCCTCAAGGGTAATGGGCAGAGTCTTCCAGGTTTCTCCGTCAATATCATCTGCAATATAATAAACGTGCTTGTCTATCTGCTTGTAGCACTCACGCTCTGAGTCCTCTGTGAGACTCTCGTAGCCTGCAGAAAGAGTCACTGCATCGTAGTATTCACAGTCAAACTCGAACACAGCTCTGTCCACCAGGGTATAGCCGTCATACTGCTCCTCGGTAGGTTCTGTGTTCTCTGTTGAGTTGGTCGAATGAGGTATCTCTGTCGGTACAAAAATACATCCCGAAAAAGCGACCATCATAACTGCAGCCAATATAAGCGACAAAAGCTTATTTTTCATATGCCACTCCTGCATACATCCAAGGCAGTGTTGCATCGGATGTGTAATAAAAAACAATTTGAAACGAAGGGACAGCGTACGCTGCCCCTTCGGAGAATATAAAGATAGATTACTTGCTGAGTCTGTCCTTGAGAGCGTTGAGCTGGTTTCTCAGCTCCTCGGGAAGTCTGTCGCCAAACTTCTCGTAGAACTCCTCGATGCCTGCTGTCTCGCCCATCCACTTGTCGTTGTCAACCTCGAGGATGCTCTTGAGTACATCCATATCGATGTCAAGGCCCTCTACGTTGATATCCTCTGCGGAAGGAACATAACCGATAGCTGTCTCGGTAGCATCAGCCTCACCGTTGCAACGCTTAACAATCCACTCAAGTACGCGGAAGTTGTCGCCGAAGCCGGGCCACAGGAAGTTGCCCTCGTCATCAAGACGGAACCAGTTAACATTGAAGATTTTGGGAGCATTCTCACCGAGAACCTCGCCCATATCAATCCAGTGCTTGAAGTAGTCACCCATGTGATAACCGCAGAAAGGCAGCATTGCCATGGGGTCACGGCGAACAACACCGACTGCACCTGTTGCAGCAGCGGTTGTCTCAGAAGCCATGATAGAACCTACGAATACACCGTTGTTCCAGTCTCTTGACTGATAAACAAGGGGAGTTGTCTGTGCACGTCTGCCACCGAAGATGATAGCAGAAATCGGAACGCCCTTTGTAGAGTCAAACTCTGAGCTGATGCAGGGACAATTCTTTGCGGGAGCTGTGAAACGGCTGTTGGGATGTGCGCCCTTCTTGTCGGACTCTTTGCCGTTCCAAGGCTCGCCGATCCAGTCCATAGCATTTGTGGGAGGATTCTTGTCGAGACCTTCCCACCAAACTGTGTTATCGTCAAGATTGTGAACTACGTTTGTAAAGATTGTGCCCTTCTGAGTTGAAGCAAGAGCGTTGGGGTTGGACTTAACGTTGGTACCGGGAGCAACGCCGAAGAAGCCGTTCTCGGGGTTGATAGCATAAAGTCTGCCGTCGGGACCCTTGCGCATCCATGCAATGTCATCGCCTACTGTCCATACCTTATAGCCTTTAGCTCTGTAGCCCTCAGGAGGAATGAGCATTGCCAGGTTGGTCTTACCGCAAGCTGAGGGGAATGCTGCAGAAACATAGGTAACCTTACCCTCGGGATCTTCGATACCAAGGATGAGCATATGCTCTGCCATCCACTCGTTCTGCTTACCCAGGTAGGAAGCAATACGAAGTGCGAAGCACTTCTTGCCAAGGAGAACGTTTCCGCCGTAACCTGAGTTAACGGAGATGATGTAGTTATCCTCGGGGAAGTGACAGATGTATCTCTTCTCCTCGTCGATGTCACAGCGGGAGTGCAGACCCTTAACCCAGTCTTCACTGTCGCCAAGTGTATCCAGTACAGCCTTACCTGTACGGGTCATAATATCCATGTTGAGAACAACATAGATGGAGTCTGTTACCTCGATACCAATCTGAGAGAGAGGTGAGCCGATGGGACCCATGGAATAAGGGATGATGTACATTGTTCTGCCCTTGTAGCTACCACGGGCAATATCAAAGAGCATATCGTATGCTTTCTTGGGATCCATCCAGTTGTTTGTGGGACCTGCATCCTCTTCGTTTCTGGAGCAGATGAAAGTTCTGCCCTCAACACGAGCAACGTCGTTTACTGCTGTACGATGCAGATAGCAATCGGGAAGCTTCTCCTGATTGAGCTTGATCATCTCGCCTGTCTCACAAGCCTCTGCACGAAGTGCCTCAACCTGCTCGCGGCTACCGTCGATCCATACTACCTTGTCGGGAGTAAGGAGAGCCTGCATTTCGTCAAGCCAATTAAGTACTGATTTGTTGTTTGTCATTACTATAAAACTCCTTTCGGTGGATTAACTTGTTTTTGACCCAAAGTCATATATATTGTAGCATATAAGCCATTATATATCAATATATTTTTTGTTATATAATTGTGAATTAATAAGTTGTTTTATATCATTTTTGACCATATAAGTCAGCGGTAATCAATGGGAAGTGTTGCAACCGCATTCAGGTCGCTCTGAGCCACATTTCCGCTGAGATATTCGTAGTATCCCTGAGACCCTACCATTGCCGCGTTATCTCCGCAGAGGTTAAGCTTCGGAACAAAAAGCCCGAGTCCTTTTTCTTTGCAGATCCGCTCAGTCTCACGACGAAGAAGTGTGTTGGCAGACACACCACCTGCAAGGACAATTTTATCGGTGCCAAGGTCCTCTGCCGCTTTGAAAAGATTGTCAGTGAGACATCCGACCACAGCTTTTCTGAAGGATGCACATAGGTTTTCTTTATTGATTGTTTCTCCCTTTTGCTCTGCATTGTGAATCAGATTGATAACGGCAGTCTTAAGACCTGAAAAACTGAAATCGTAAGGGGAACCTGCAATCGTAGGATGAGGCAATGTGTAGGCGGTGTCATCGCCAAGCTCTGCAACCTTGTCAAGCTCCACACCACCCGGATAAGGCATACCCATTGTACGGGCAGCTTTGTCAAAAGCTTCTCCTGCGGCATCGTCGCGAGTAGCACCAATGACGCGCATTTTTGTATAGTCTTCAACCATAACTATGTGGCTGTGACCGCCTGACACAACAAGGCACAGAAAAGGAGGCTTAAGTTCGCTGTGTGTTATGTAGTTTGCCGCAATATGAGAACGAAGATGATGCACTGGAATCAGAGGTTTGCCGGTAGCAAGGGACAGGCCCTTGGCAAAGTTCACACCCACGAGGAGTGCTCCGATAAGTCCGGGAGCAAAGGTCACAGCTATGGCGTCAATATCAGAAAGGCTGAGCCACGCCTGAGACAAAGCTTCTGCAACAACTGCAGATATGGATTCGGCGTGTCTGCGGGATGCAATTTCGGGCACAACTCCGCCGTAGAGGCGATGCTCCTCCACCTGAGATGCAACCACCGAGGACAGAACCTTTCTGCCGTCTTCGACTATGGCGGCGGCGGTCTCGTCGCAGGAGGACTCTATGCTTAGGATTCTCATATTCCATTCCCCTTTACTGTAAACTGAGAGCAGCAAATCTGAAATGCCGCAAACTCCGCATTATATATTTATTATACCACAGCTGTCAACAGCATCTCAATATAAAATCCAAAGTATAATTTTTTGCAAATCGTAGATTTTTCATTAAACAGATGTTATAATATTACAAATGAGGAATTTTTTCCTCAGAAATAAAAACAAAGGATGTGTTGGTATGAACGAACTCTCCGAAAAACTCAAAAAGAAAGCTAAAAACGTCAAGCGTACTATACTGTTCCTTGATCTTGCTCTGTTTGCTCTGGGACTATTGATGGTGATTTTCCCTCAGGAATCTGCAAATATCATTTGCATTGCAGTGGGCATTATCCTCACTATCTGGGGTGTGATTCGTCTTATTTCCTATTTCACCGCAGATAAAGCTGTAACTTTCAGTTCCTTTGCACTTGTTCAGGGTGTGGCACTTATGGGCTTCGGTATTTTCTTCATTGCATGCCCTGAAATGCTGAGAGCTTTTCTCTCTATCGCTCTTGCTATTATTCTTATCGTGTGCGGTGTTATGAAGCTTCAGTACGCTATCGAATCACTGAAAGTCAAGTCAAAGCTCTGGCCTGTTTCTCTTGCAGGTGCAATTGTCTCCATTGTCCTTGGTATTATAATCTTCTTCAACCCTGAAGCCGGCTGGCTTATGCTGTTTATCGGCATTGCTTTTCTTATAAGCAGTGTGTGGGATATCATCGCTGTTTTCCTGCTTACAAAAGCTGTAAAAGACTTTGCAGAAAGCAAAGACAGAATGGTTGACGTAGAAGTTACAAAAGAAGACACAGAAGAATAATCCTCAACAAAATCAAAACCAAACGAAAAGCCTGCTTCGGCTCAAACCGAAGCAGGCTTAGTTTTTTATTATCAGCCGTTGTTATCAGCAAACTGGCTGTTGTAAAGCTTTGCGTAGAGTCCGTCTTTTGCCATCAGTGACTCGTGGTTGCCAACCTCAAGAATGTCGCCGTCCTGCATATACAGGATGTTGTCGGAATCCTTGATGGTAGACAGTCTGTGAGCAATAACGAAGGATGTTCTGCCCTTCATCATCTCTGCCATTGCAGTCTGGATGAGAACCTCTGTACGTGTATCAACAGAAGATGTAGCCTCGTCCAGAATGAAAATGGGAGGATCGGAAAGCATTGCTCTTGCAATGGTAATCAGCTGGCGCTGACCCTGTGCGATGTTGGATGCACCCTCCTGAAGCACGAAGTTATAGCCACCGGGCAATGTGCGGATGAAGGCATCTGCACGTGCTTTCTTGGCAGCTTCGATAACCTCTTCGTCAGTTGCGGTCAGGTTACCGTAACGGATATTCTCCATGATTGTACCGTTGTAAAGCCATGTATCCTGAAGCACCATACCGAAGATTTCTCTCAGACGGCTACGCTTCATATCACGGATATCAACGCCGTCGATGCGGATAGCACCGCCGCGGACATCGTAGAATCTCATGATGAGGTTTACGAGTGTGCTCTTACCTGCGCCCGTAGGACCGACGATTGCGGTTTTCTCGCCTGCACCGATAGTGATATCAAGGTCGTGAATGAGAGTTCTGTGAGGCAGATAACCGAAACGGATGTGGTCAAACTGAACCTCACCGCGAAGTTTCTCGGGGAACTTGTCGTTCTCTGTATCGGGGATTTCCTCTTCCTCATCGAGGAATTCGAAGATTCGTGCAGATGCGGAGCCTGTGGACTGGATGATGTTTGTAATCTGCATAACCTGTGTCAGAGGCTGAGAGAACTGTCTCAGATACTGGGTGAATGACTGAATCATACCGATTGACAGGCCGCCCATAATTGCAAGCAGTGCACCTGCAAAGCACACGAGTGCATAGCCCAGGTTAGTCATATTCTGCATCAGAGGTGTCAGTGTACCTGCAAGGAACTGACCCTCACGGGAAGCATCGTGAAGCTCCTCGTTGGTGGTCTCAAACTTGCTGATAACCTCTTCTTCCTTGCCGAATACGGTGACAACGTTGTGGCCGCCGTAGTACTCCTCAACAAAGCCGTTGAGCTCACCGGTCTTTTTCTGCTGTGTGTCAAACTTCTGCCGAGACTTCTTTGCAATCTTGGAAGCAATGTAAAGAGCCACGGGAACTACGCAGAGTCCGATGATAGCAAGCAAGCCACTGATGCTTATCATCATTGAAACAACAATGACGATGGTAAATACAGCGTTGAGCACCTGATAAATGCTCTGCTGGAGGGAGTTGGAAACTGTATCAACGTCGTTTGTAACACGACTGAGGATATCGCCGTATGCGTTGGTGTCGTAGTAGTTGAGAGGGAGACGGGAAAGTTTGCTCTCGATGCTCTTTCTCAAATCAAAAATTGTGTGCTCGGTCACGGACACAATCAGCCATGTTCCCACATAGGAGAACAATGCATTGAGTCCATAGGCGGCACCCATCATAATCAGGAACTTAATAAAGGTCTCGCCTGCAACACCCTTGTTCTGGCCTGTAAAGATATCGGCCAGTGCGTTGGTAGCGTTACCCATAAACAGAGGTGCCAGTGAATAGGCAACTGTAGCAAGCAGTACGCACAGAATAGCGATTATCAGTCTGCCTCTGTAGGGTTTTGTGTATGAAAACAGTCTCTTGTAAGCTTTCATATTTCCGGAGGAAGTCTTTTTGTTTTTCATCTGTTCTGTTCCTCCTCGCTCATCTGTGAACTTACAATCTCCTGATATACATCACAGGATTTAAGCAGTTCGTCGTGAGTACCCATACCCACAACTTCGCCCTTTTCCACTACGATGATGCGGTCTGCATCCATAATGGTGCTGATACGCTGGGCAACAATAACAACGGTAGCGTTGTCGGTTTCTTCAGACAGAGCTGCACGCAGTGCCTTGTCGGTCTTGAAGTCGAGAGCAGAGAAGCTATCATCAAATACATAGATCTCAGGCTTGCGAACAACAGCACGGGCAATGGCCAGACGCTGACGCTGTCCGCCGGAGACGTTGGTGCCTCCCTGAGAAATGGGAGAGTCGAAGCCCTCTTCCTTCTTCATAATGAAGTCGTAGGACTGGGCAATCTTAACTGCCTCTTCGATTCTGTCCTCGTCGGCGTTCTCGTCGCCGAAAGCTATGTTGCTGTCGATGGTACCGCTAAAGAGAACTGCCTTCTGAGGAACGAAGCCGATTTTGTTGCGGAGTACCTCGGTGTCGTAATCGCGGACATCCACACCGTCTACAAGCACCTGACCCTCTGTGACATCGTAGAGTCTGGGAATCAGGTTGACAATTGTGGATTTACCCATACCGGTACCGCCGATGATGGCAGTGGTCTCGCCGGGCTTTGCCTCAAAGGACAGATCCTTGATGGCAGGAACATCTCCACCGGGATATGTAAAGGACACATTCTTGAAGGTGAGATAGCCCTTCTGCTTTGTGTTGTCCTTTGTCTCTGCCTTGTTTGCGATTACAGGCTCGGTGTTGAGAACTTCCTGTGCACGAGCAGCAGATGTAGCAGCTCTGGGCAGAAGCAGGAATACCAGTGTCAGCATGATTACAGCCATCATAATCTGCATAACATACTGGATGATAGCCATAACCTCGCCTACGGTATAGTCAACACCCTTATTAACGAACTGATTCGCTGCCATAAGCATAACCAAAGCTGCAGTAAGAGAGAGGATGATTGTAAGCAAGGGAAGCACAGAGTTTGTTGTACGCTGAAGCTTCTTATTTGTCTTGCTGTAGTCCTTGTTGATAGCGTCAAACTTATTGCTCTCAAACTCAGATGTTCCGAATGCACGGATAACACGAACACCTGTGAGCTTCTCTCTCATAACAAGATTGATGCGGTCAATCTTTGCCTGAATACTCTGAGAAAGAGGAATTGCAAGCTTGCCGATGATTGTCAGGATGATTGCCATTATGGGAATGGAAATTACCAGAACACCTGAGAGGCTGGGACTGCTCTTGATAGCAAGAATAATACCGCAGATACACATTACAGGCGCCTGGATAGCAATTCGCAGACACTGGTTCAGGAAGTTCTGAACCTGGTTGATGTCGTTGTTGGTTCTTGTAATAAGAGATGATGTTGAAAAACGATCAATCTCTGTCTGTGAGAAATACTGAACCTTGGTGAAAACTTTGGTTCTGAGATTTCTGCCCACACCCATGGAGACCTTCGCCGAGGACTGGCTGGTGATGATACCGCAGAGAATACCCACTGCAACCAGCACAAGCATTATACCGAAAATCTCAAACACCAGAAGCATATTTTTCTCGGGAATAGCTCTGTCAATGAGGATACTCATAAGCGAGGGCAACCCCAGAGTGCAAAGTGTTGTTCCGATAACTGTCAGAACAATGATGAAAAGATCTTTTTTGAATCTTCCCAGTTCCTTAATTACACATTTCATTATGAATTCTCCTTGTGATTAGTCGTTGTTCTCGAACACAGAGGAAATGAGACGCACACCGTACATAATAAGCAGAGCACCTATCATCAGACCGATTATCTTAGCCATAAACAAAAGGTGAACACAGCCAAACAGGGCACCGACGATGGTGATGATACCCCATATCAGTGACCACACCCACATTTTTGACTCGGATGCGTGCTTTGCTTTTACAGCCATAACAATGGACTCTATTCCGCTGAGGATAAGCCATCCGCAGAACATATAGAGCATAGTGATGTCAATAACTGCTCTGAGCTCTACCTTGATCATTGCAAGTATAGATACTACCGCAGCACAGATTCCGCAGATAAGACCTAACACACCGAGTACAGGCTCAGTCTTTGACATTTCTTTCTTCTTGCGATTTGAAAAATAATCAAAGATAGCACATACACCCCATGCGCCCAACAGAACGGTAACAATCCAACCTGTGCTCAGGAAGGAAACACCCGGGAAAAAGATGCAGTATGTTGCGCCCAGAATGGCGAACACACCTAAGATACAGTTGAATGCTTTCATAATCTTAACCTCTTTCTGCTATAATTATTTCAAACTGAAGCTGTATCAGCCAAAAATTTCTTTGTAATCCGCTCTTGCTTTGCGGATGATTTCCAGAGCAGTCTCTCTGCCTCTCACATCGTTTACGGCGGTGTTCTTGTTCTCAAGACTCTTGTAAACCTGGAAGAAATGCTTCATCTCATCAAATATATGAGAGGGAAGCTCTGACATATCGGTGTACTGGTTGTAGCTTGGATCTCCAAAGGGAACCGCGATAATTTTGTCGTCGCTTCTGTCGTTATCTACCATTGAAATAACTCCTATGGGGTAAGCACGGACCAGAGTCATAGGTGCCAGAGGTTCGGTACAAAGCAGAAGAACGTCCAGCGGATCCTCGTCCTCGCCGTAGGTCTTGGGAATAAATCCGTAGTTGGCAGGATACTGAGTGGAAGTATAGAGTATTCTGTCAAGCATTATACAGCCTGTTTCCTTGTCAAGCTCGTACTTGGTTTTACTGCCTTTTGATATTTCAATAACACAGATAAAATCATCGGGTTTTATTCTTTTTGCAGTAATGTCATGCCATATATTTGCCATATTAACCCTCCTTCATATTATTCTTGTTATTATATCATATATTGTCAATTTATGCAATAATTCTATGAAACTGCATCCTTTTTGAGAGGATTCCATCTGCCTTTTAGCCAGTATACCAGAAAAGATGCAAACAGCATCAGATTGTGAACTATCATACATGCCCATGCAGACACAAGTCCCATATCAAAAAATCTTATGCAGATAAAGGTACCGATAATCCGTATTCCCCACATTCCGATTATGTTGAATACGAAAGGAACCATTGTCTTGCCCACTCCCTGAAGCATACCTTCTATCACAATAGATACTCCGTAGAATGGTTCCGAAACTGCAACCATTCTGAGCACTGTGGCTCCAAGGACGATAACCTGTGCATCGAAAGTAAAGAGACTCATCATCCACGGTGCAAAGACAAACAGAAGTGTTCCCGATACTATCATCAGAGATGCCTCAATAGATATAATCAGCCTTGCAAGGGACTTGAGACGTCTTTGGTCCTTGGCACCTATGGCATTGCCTGCAAGGGTTGCCGCTGCTGCCTGCATACCGTAGCCGGGAATATAGAATGCGGATTCCACAGTATTTGCAATAGTATGAGCCGCGGTTGATATTTCTCCTAAAGAATTAATCATAGAGGCGAATGCCACATATCCCAAAGAGGTTGTGAACCGCTGCAGCATATTGGGAGTTGCCACCTTCATACATGGAGCAAGAATCTGAAAATCAGGTTTCAGGCTGTAGCCCTTGGGAGAAATCACGGGATGGCGCCATATTGCCACTGTCATATAAACACCGCCTACTGTGAACGCCACAGCACTTGCAAGTGCCGCTCCCTCGATACCAAATCCTGCACCGAAAAGTGAAAATTCCTTTGAAAGAATCTGTACTGTCCGCGTGGGATAAATGAGAAAGAAGTTCAGAATAACATTTATGATATTCATAAGAACACCAACACGCATAGGGGTCTTGCTATCACCTGCAGAACGAAGCACGGTACCGAATATTATGGTTGCCGCTCTGGGAAGCATCGGCGAATAAAGGATGAGAAAGTACCTTGCCGCCATATCCTGAATATGTACGTCCACCTGCATCCAAATCGGAATGTAAGAGCTGAGAGAAACCGTGAGCACCGTAAACAACACACCCGACACTATTACCGCCGTTACAGCCTGAGCTGATGCCTTGCGTGCAAGCTCGCTGTTTCCTGCTCCGAGACTTCTGGAAATAAAGGAAAGAAAGCCTATTCCCAGTGCCGACAGAGTCGTAATAATAACCCAGTTCACCGTTGTGGTTGAACCTACTGCCGCCACGGCATCAGTGCCAAGTGAACCTACCATGGCGGTGTCTATATACTGAACTGCGGTCTGCATAAGTTCCTCAAGCATGGTAGGCCATGCCAGAGTAAATATAGCAAACAACAAACCTTTATCTATAAACTTTTTCTTCTCTCGTTGCATAATTACCTCACGAAAAAATATATATGCTCTTCGCGAACATAATTCTACAATTAATTATACACTAAAAACCGCTCCGTGCAATATTGTTTTGCAAAACAAAAAGGCCGTGACAGGAGATAAATCCTGCCACAGCCAATTATGATTAATTCTGAATATTAAATCCACTCAGAAACTTTTTCGCCAATCATAGAGTGTGCAGGCAGACCTGCGATAAACCTCTGAATCTCGGTTGCATCCTTGACGTTGAGGTTGCTGTCTCTGTTGGCATCAGCTGCAAGTGCATTAAAGCCCTTGACCTCGAGAGCTGCTACGTGTTTCTGGATTATTGTTGCATCCTTGACATTTACTAACTCGTTGCCGTCAGCATCACCTACAATGTAGATATCGCCTCCGGATGTAGAAGCCTGAGTTGAGCTGGGCTCTACATATTCTGTAGTTGTGGTTTCTGCAGTTGTAGTTACCGTCGGCTCTGAGGTGGTTGTCTTGACATCGCCTGTGATGATGATGTTATTGATGACAAACTCACCGCCGGTGGGATCATCCGCTGTTGTGCCGCCGCTTACGGTTGTGTCAGATACTGCATAGAGTCTGAGGGTGACTGTGTCCTTATCGGCTACAGCCCCGGGCAGAGCAAGACCGTCAAAGTAAGCGATGGGAGTCTTTCTGTCATCAAGGGCGATTGTATAGGAAGCACCCTCAATATCGGTGAAAGTCTCACCATCGGTGCTGTATGCAAGCTGCCATGAAGCAGGACACTTCTTGGAACCTGCACTTGTAAGAGAAATGGCAATATTCTCGTAGCCCTTGGTAGATAGTGTAACCTGAACGTACGGGTCAGAGCCCCAGGGATTCTTTGAACCTGCAGGCATAATGGGAACAACCTCGGCACCTGTACCGTATTCAGCAGCAGACCACTCAAGTGCTCTGTAACCATCGGAATTCACTGAACCCACAAAGGTACCGTCGCCTGTTGTTGCTGCGTATCCGCTCTTGTCGCCGTACTCGGTGAGCTTCTCGCCTATTGTCTTGCCTGTGGAGTTGAACACCCAGGCGGAGATTGTGTTATCAGGCAGAGTGGGCTGAACAGAGGGGTCAAAGGGAGGCTTATCCTCGGGAACTTCGGGAACAGGATCGCCCGCAACATAGTCTGCTTTCCACTCGTTGCTCATCCAAGCGGCACGGCTTGTGAGCCAATCGGTCATATAATCAAACTGACCCTTGAAGGTGTACTGGTCATATCTTGTTGCTGAAGAATCAACCTTGTATGTCAGTGTGTCATAATCAAATGTTGCCTTTGTGATTGATGAATGGTCTGCAACCCAGCTTGTATCTGTGAGCAGATCCCAGATCATATAGTTCATATCAGCACTTTCGGCGAGTGCATCATAATAGAGATCCTGAGAGAGAATCTCGGTTTTTGCACTGCCTGTGCCTGCAAAGACCTCAATGGCAGGAACAAACTTCTTGAACCAGATTGTACGTGCTGCATCCATGATGGTCTCATTCTGGGTGCACATATAGGTCATATTGTTGCTGCCCTGCTTATACTTACACCACCAACCGGTATACTTTGTATAGTCAGTTACGCCCATGCTGTTAAGGTCAGAACGAACTCCGTTTGCGTTACCGATTGAGTTGTCGAAATCCCATACGGGAGATGCAAAGAACTTATAGGTTCCGTTTTCATCGGGCATATAACAGAGATACCAGCTGTGTGTATCCCAGTTTTTGCCTACTTCCTGAATAAGGTATGCCTTTGCAAAGGAGTCAATATCCAGATAGTCACCCATATCCGCTGAATTATTCTTCAGCGCTGTGTACATCCGGTCAAACTTCTCTCTGGCATAAGCCTTGACCTCGTTTGCATAGAGGTTGTCGTTGCCCTCTACATCGGGGCTCTTGATAACTACATCAATACCGGAGTTGGTAGAAGTATAGAAATCCTCAGCAAAAGGAACTTCGATAAGCATGGAGAAGTCTTCCTTCAGTGAGCCGTCATCGTTGATATAGTCATCTTCGTCCATATCATACACAAGGTTGTCACTGCCGGGATCGATTTTCTGACACATCTGGTACTGACCGATGTACTCACCGTCCATATAAAAATCTACAAAACGGGAATCGCAGGAATAAGGAAGTCCTACTGCGTCACCCAGATCATAGAGTACACGGTTACGGGAAAGTGCGGCATCCTGGAAGTTTGCAAGAAGTGAATACTTCTTGGTGGACTGCATGGAGCCTACTGTTACAGCAGATTTGAAGTTGACATTGAAGGGCTTCTTGTCTGCTGCCCATGTGGTGTTTCCGCGTCCCTTGATTTTCTTAATATCTGTATTCTCGATGGTGCCGTCTGCATCAACAACTGCAGCATAAGCGGAAGCCTCGTTGGACTTATCTGCGGTCAGATAGTTCCACAGGCTGCCGTCGATTGAACCATCGTTATTGACAAAGAGCGCCGCCTCTGCGCCGGAGTGTCTGAACTTAAGATTGTAGCTTGCGCCACCGCTGAGTCTGTATGTAGTATTAAGGTCATATTCGATAGTCTTAATCTCGCCGGGATGGATTGTCACTCCGCCGATAGACACAGCAGAACCGTAGGTGCTGTAAATTTCAACCTGTGTATCAGATACGGAGGAAGGCAGGAAGAAGTAATAATCACTGCCTACTTTATCAGCACTTATCCATGCATCCTGATCCACACCACCGTCGGATACAGCATGTGCATAGAGGTTGTTTTCCTCTGCAGCAGAGAAAACAATTCCGCCCTTAACAATGCTGTCGTAGACTGTAGCTCTGGCTGCAACCGTACCATTGCTGTACTTTGCAGTGATGATACCCTTGAGAGGAGTATACATGCTTTCGGGAGTTACCTCGCAAGTCTGTGTTTCTGTTACTAATTCATCGTTTACATATATCTCGTATGAATATGTGACATCTGCATCGATTGCTTTTTTGTAGGAAAGGCTGACTCCGTATACTACAGGGTCAGAGTCCGGCAGGGCTGTGATGCTGAATTCGCCCTCGAGCTCATAGTCGAGATATTCCTCATGACCTATAGAGCCACTACCCTCTGCCAGAGAGTTATAATCAGTGATATATACAGCATTGTTGCCTGATGCGTAATCTGCATATGTAAGCTCAACGGAATGGTTCCACAGAAGTGTGTCACTTCCACGCCAGAAGCGCAGGGTCTGGGCACCTGCATCCTCTGATGTGACTACATATTTATATACATAGTCCTTTACCTTTTCGGTTACAAGCTTCGGATCAAAACGCGAGGGATCATCTCCGATGTTTACTGTTTCTTTTTCACCGGAATCGTAGCGGGTATTTGCTGTGAAATTAACATACAGCAATGCCTGTGCTACACCGACACCTGTCTGAGTTTCACCGGTCCACTGAGGCATTGCAGAAAAGTCAACGTAGATCACGTCGCCTTCCTGATAACCGTCAGCCGCAACAGCAGGGAAAATGCCTGCTATCACACCCACAAAGCTCATTATCACAAGCAACAGTGCCAGTGACTTCTTACTGAGTTTTTTCATAAAAGCACCTCCATGGCTTTTTATTCATTTTTATTATACTATATACCATAGGCAAAAAGCCATTCGCAAATGTACCAAAAGAATCCGTTCGGTTTTGTGCTATCTAATTGTACATAATAGAAAAAAGCTAAAAAAAAAAGACAGACTGCCATATGCACCAATTAATGCACATAAACAGCCTGTCTCAATTTTTTGTCTTATTCAGTCTGAAATAATATCCTTACTGCAAAATCAGAACAGACTCTTCACCCAGCTGAGAATCGTGAAATCGTCTGCAAAGGGATAGGTTGCAATTCCGATTATGAATATCACCGCGATCACCACCGGTAATACATAGGTAAGGTACGGACGCATCCAAGCGCGGAGCTTCAGGCCTTTTCCTGTGTTTGCTTCTGCAATGAAGTTATCAAATCCCCAACCGTATTTGGAAACACAGAACACAACATAGCATATTGCTCCCAGAGGAAGAACACAGTTGCTGACAATGAAGTCCTCTAAATCAAGAATCGACGTACCCTCGGCAAAGGGTACAAATCCTGACCATACGTTGAATCCAAGTGCACACGGTACAGAGAGTATGAACACCGCAACACCACAGATGATACAAGCCTTTATTCTGCTCCAACCTGTGAGTTCACGCACACTCGCAAGAATATTCTCGAACACAGCGATAATCGTTGACATTGCCGCAAAGAACATAAACAGAAAGAACAGCGAACCCCACCATCTTCCGCCTGCCATATTGTTGAATACCTTTGCCATAGCAACAAAAAGCAGACGAGGACCTGAAGAAGGCTCCACATCAAAGGTAAAGCAGGCAGGAAAAATAATAAGTCCTGCAACAACGGCTACAAATGTATCCAGAAGAAGTATGTTAACAGATTCTCCCATAAGAGAACGCTCTTTGCCGATATAGCTTCCGAATATCGCCATAGAACCCATACCAAGACTCAGGGTAAAAAAGGACTGGTTCATAGCTCCCACAATAACACTGCCGTTAATTTTTGAAAGCTCAGGCTTCAGATAGAAGGTGAGTCCCTCCTTGGCACCGGGGAGAGTGAAGCTGTTTATTGCAAGCACCACCATAAGCGCAAGTAGGATAATCATCATATACTTTGTGACCCGCTCTACACCCTTCTGAAGTCCGAAACTGAGAATCAGGAAACCCAGCACCACGACTACAGTCATAAATCCAACGGTTATTTGAGGACTTGAAAGCATAGTATCAAAAAGTTGTGCTGATGCCTCGTCTGTGATTCCTGTCATCTTCCCTGACAGAAAACTCACGAAATAATGCAGTATCCAACCTGTAACCGAGGTATAAAACATTACAAGCAAGAAGTTTGCGATCACTGTTATATATCCGTGGATATGCCACTTCTGACCGGGTTTTTCCAGTTTCTGATATAACATCACAGGACTCGCCTGACTGGCTCTTCCGAGAGAAAACTCCATCACCATAACAGGCAAGCCAAGGAGAAAAAGAAATATCATATATATCAGTACAAAAGCTCCGCCGCCGTGCTGTCCTGCCATCCACGGAAACTTCCACACATTACCAACACCGATGGCACAGCCTGCGCTGAGCATAATAAAACCAAGTCGGCTGCCAAGTCTTTCTCTTTCCATACACTTCTCCAATCTCTTTTTTAACACAATGATTGTATCAAATAAACACTTCTCCGTCAATCGCTCCCGCGCATATAAAAAAGCCAATATATACAAAAAAGCTTCCGTGCAGAACACGGAAGCCTTGATACTATGTATCAGATTACTGCATAGAGGGGATACCGCTGTCGATGGTACCGAGCTTATTCTTGAACTCTTCCTCTGTCATCTTGAGAACCTGAATGCCCAGGATGATGCCCTTGATTTCATTAACGATGCCGAGAACACCACATGTAACTACACCAAGAACGATTCTCAGGATACCTGTCTTAACCTGGCCCTGAATGAAGCAGGGAACACCGACTGAATTGAATAAGATTGTAAGAATACCAAATGTTGTTTTATTCATACTAATTCCTCCTTTTTATTTGTTATTATTATAAAATACTTCATAATATTTGTCAATTACAGTTTTGTAACACAATAATTTGAACAAATAGAAGCTCCACTAAATATATAGTAAAGCTTCAGTAAAAATATGCAAATTAACTAATTTTTCAGCAACAACATTTTAAGTTAATGATATTCATTCCTCCGTTGCTCATCGAGTAATTAAAACATTTATGAATTTTTTATGTCTTTTGAACCCGTGAAACTACGCAACTGCAGTTATCACAAGCATCGCTGATGTAAGGATAATCAGAAAGGCGAAGTTGAAAGCAGAAAACTGCTTGATATACTTTGAGGTTTTATCAGGATTATGCCTTGTGTACTCGCGGAAGGTTATGAGACTTGCCAAAGAAGCAATCAGTGTGCCCACACCGCCGATGTTGACTCCCAGCAGCAGCTCTCTGTAGTTGTCGGTAAACTGCGACAACAGAATCGCAGAGGGAACGTTGCTGATAATCTGGCAGGACAGCACGCTGAACAGCAATGTACTCTTATCCATAAGATACGAGAACACATCTCTTACCAGCTCTATCCGCGCCATGTTCCCTGCAAATACAAAGAAAAAAACAAAGGTCAGAAGCAGAGGATAATCCACCTTTTTGAGAGCATCCCTATCAGCAAAGAGAAGCACCAAAGGTATAACCACAAGGCCTATCCAGTAAGGAATCCCACGAAAAACGATGGCAATAGACAATGCAAAAAGGCAGAGATATAGTATCGTTCTACCGAGCGGAAGCTTTTTGTTACTGCTTTCTATCTCAAGCGGTTCAGGCTTCACAAAAATAATGCAACAAAGAGTGATCAGCACAACCGAAATCAGAAATGGTGTGAGCATTATCTCTATGAACTCCATATTGGGAATACTGAACTTGCTGTACAAATACAGATTCTGAGGATTGCCAAAAGGTGTCAGCATACCTCCTAAATTTGCTGCTATATTCTGCAGAATAAAGGTCACTGCCATATATTTTCTCTTATCCGTTGCAGACAAAACAAAATATCCCAGAGGCAGGAATGTAAGCAGTGCCATATCGTTTGCAATGAGCATTGAACCGAGAAAGGTTATGTAGACCAGTGCAAGCACGCACATCCTGGCGTTTTTGAAACAGATGACAATTTTCTCAGCTATGGTATAAAAGAAACGGATGTTTTTAAGCGCACATACAACAGCTAAAACACAAAACAGACACGTGAGCGTCTTGAAATCAAAATATCCCAGATACTCTTTATCAACCGGGACAAATATGGTTGTTACAGAAGCCGCCGCAAAAGCTATACACATGACCGCATTCTTCTTAACAAACTCAATGAAATCCCGAAGAATTCGTACCCCCGGCGCACGAAGGAGCTTCTTTGCAACCGTCTTTGTACTCAAAACACTCACCTCTTTATTGTAGATATTCTCTGAAATTCCGACACACGCATACCTGAACATTTTATATCATACAATGCCCGATGTCAACTTGAGTCGCAAAAAATATTCCCGAAATTATAAAAACTTCGGGAATTAATAATTAATATATTAGTTTTTCTCATTCTGTCTTGTTGCCATTTAAAGCTTCGTTTATTTTTTTTGCTTCTTTTCTGGCATACAGCAGTGTGATAATATAAATAACCGCATAAACAATAACAAATACAGGAAGCACTGACAACAGAATTCCAAAGAAACTGTCAGCATATCCGATTATAGCACAGGCCCCGCACGTGATTAAAAGACAGCCCACACAGTGGATCGCTGTAACAAGTGGAAGACTAAGCTTTGATGACTTAAAAAATATGCTGAGTACACCGAAAAGCGCCGACGCCACAAGCCACACTAAAAACTCCTTGATAACATCGTTGAATCCACCGATTAGTGTCATACAAATAATTGTAACAGGCATTCCGATGCCGATACCTGAAATACAGGCAAGAACTATATCTTTTATCTTCATGTTTATCTTCTCCTTAAATCTTACTTTTGAATTCTTTAAAATACTTTCTCGAAATTGTAAGTATCTCTTTTCTGTCTTTAAGCCTCAGCGTGTAATTACCACTGAATTCCGCCTGGACAGACTTCACAAAATCTATGTTAACAATTACGCCCTTGCTGATTTGCGCAAACGAAAGTGCTGACAATATTTCTTTAATCTCATATAGCTTCTGCTTTGCATAAAAAGTTCCGTTTACGGTGACAGCTGAAATTCTGCCGTCACAGGCTTCAAGATAAACAACCTCCTGTGCATCTACCAGAAACTGCTCATCTTCCTTGAATAGTATAAGTCGGCTGCTGCTTGATTTTGATTTCATAAAATTCAGCAATGCCTCAACATCAGGTGAATTGATATTACCTTTTATTATAACTTCTGTTTCCTCTGAATTCTGAGGCTCCAGTATGATTTTCACCAAAATCCCTCTTTTCGTTTTTTCTGATTCAATTATACATCCTCAAGCACCATTTGTCACATTTTATTTCAAAAGGTGGATTTTTCATTACAATAAGCAAAAAAACAATTGCGAGTCTAATCGTCTTTATGCTTTGACTTATCCATGAGCGCAACTATCGAAGCACAACTGAGACCTATACCAAGCATCATCAGGTATGAGTCAGTACTTGCAGATTTCATTACAAGAAGTGCCACAACCGCCACACCCATAGCAAGAGCAACTGCTTTAAAAATCAGAACAATCATGTTTTTTATTCTATTCATCACAACTCACTCTCCTTTCTTTATACAGGGTAACTTAAAAATCTTACTTTGATATTGAAAAGTTCAGAGGTTTACTAAAATCTCTCTGCCAGTAAAAATCAAGAGACCTGCTGTCAAGGTTATATACAATACTCCACTGTGTCTCCATAGGATATGATACACTCTCCATACAATCCGCCATATCCTCCGAATCAAAAATATCGGAACTCATATCAATGAGCTTATCAAATCTATTATGAGATTCTTCGTTACCTACACCGTATTTTTCTCCCTGAGAAAGATAATGGTTAGTTACAGCAGGGGTATCTGTGACTATCATTTCATTATCCACATACTCAACTACCACTGAGCGACCTGTTGCATCACTGATTGCAAGGTGGTGTGATGTGTTGATAGAAGAATTCATATCGTACTCACTGAGTAGCTGAACCGCCTCTTCCACTGTAGCAGCTTCATTAAGTAAAAGTCTTATTGCAGTAGTTGTTGTAAGGTCTGTTTTCGTTGTGTCCTGATTTGTGTGAGCTTTGTCGCCTGCTACCAGATCTGCAACACAGAGTCCCTTTTCATTGATGCCGTCAAGGGGAGCATAAAAAGTAGCAAGAGACATATATTGATTCACAAACCCTTCCGGCAACCACTTCTCACCAAAGCCAAGAAAATCCAGCCATGTTGTAGAGTAGGACTCATATCCATCATCCGGAGTACTGTGAACAATCATAGCGCTTCCCTCAGTTCCCTCCCAATCAAAGTTCCTACCCATCAGAATCTCATCGGCAGAACTTTCAACTGTCAGAGTACTGCATCCAAAATCAAGAACTTCTCCCTCAACCTCAGGTTCATAAAATCCCCCGGAAAGATAAGAAATTATATACTGAGCAAGCTCTGCTTCAGACTCTGCTCCTCCGAGACTGAGATAATTCTCAAAGCCACAGTCACCGTTAATGTCAATATAGTAAAGTCTCTCCTGAAGCTTTTTGACACTCATAGCATTGGCTATCTTATCGCCGAACACAGCCACCGCAATTATCGAGTTAACTAATATTGTCAGTAACACCAAGGACAATGCAATAAGAATTACTTTCTTCACTTTAGAATTTTTCTTTTTCATAGAATCACCTTTATTATTTTTTAGTATTGAAACTGTTTACATTATAGCTTGCAAACGAAAATTAGTCTCAGGATTCTATGCAAGAGGTAAAAAAAGGATGATGAAAGACATAAAAACTATGATGAAATGCAGATACATAATGCAAAAAGCAAAAGGATTCACATAGACATTTAAGTAAGAATAATAACAGATTCAATTTGCGTATATATAATTAAAGAACAAAGAAACATAAAGCCCCTTTTACCTACACGCATAGACAAATTCAAACAATATGACTCAACGCCTATGCACAGTTCTTCAATGTCTTAGTCATATAATCTAAACTCAGCTAATATATAGAAAAACAAAAATAAATAAAAAAGAACACATCCAAATGGATGTGTTCTCTGTGGCTCCCCCAGTTGGACTCGAACCAACGACAACTCGGTTAACAGCCGAGTGCTCTACCGACTGAGCTATGGAGGAATATATATGTTGGCATCTTCCTATCTTCCCGGGCCGTCACCAGCCAAGTATTGTCGGCACTATAGGGCTTAACTTCCGTGTTCGGGATGGGAACGGGTGTACCCCCAGCGTCATCAACACCAACTATTCTTCCTTTATTTATCATATCACAACTTTACTTAAATTGCAATACTTTATTTTAATTTTTTCTCAACTTTTTCAAACTTTTCATTCAAAACTTTTTGCACTACTTTTGGTGACTCGTACGGGAATCGAACCCGTGTTACCGGCGTGAGAGGCCGGTGTCTTAACCGCTTGACCAACGAGCCGCTTTTTGCTTTTCGAGGTCAGGCTTTTGCGACTCCTAACCTCGCTTCTGCTTGGTGCACCATCAGGGATTCGAACCCGGGACACCCTGATTAAGAGTCAGGTGCTCTACCAACTGAGCTAATGGTGCGTTTTTTGGCGCTACCACAGTATTTTTGCACCCTCAAAACCGAATAAAAACCAATCTTTGCGATGTAAAAGATATTCGCTTTTCCAAAAACTTATGGTCAAGCCCTCGACCTATTAGTACTGCCAAGCTAAACACGTTACCGTGCTTACACATGCAGCCTATCTACCTTGTAGTCTTCAAGGGGTCTTACTAGCCTACGCTATGGGATATCTTATCTTGGAGCCGGCTTCACGCTTAGATGCTTTCAGCGTTTATCCGATCCGCACATAGCTGCCCAGCTGTGCCACTGGCGTGACAACTGGTGCACCAG
>JAFQMC010000023.1 GCA_017421045.1 Clostridia bacterium | reverse complement strand
GAGTATCCCGAGGCAGTGGTGCTGATGGGTACTTCCACAGCAGGTATCGCACACGCTGCAATCGCTGCAGACATCCTCTCTATGCCTATGGGTTACGTTCGCGGAAGCGCTAAGGACCACGGCAGACAGAACCGTATCGAGGGCAGACTCAAAGAGGGTCAGAAGGTTGTTGTTATCGAGGACCTTATCTCCACAGGCGGCAGCGTTATCGATGTTGTTGAGGCACTGCGTGAGGCTGGTGCAGAGGTTCTGGGCATTGTTTCTATCTTCACCTACGGTATGCAGAAGGGTCTTGACCGCCTCGCAGCCGCTGATGTAAAGAATGTAAGCCTCACTAACCTTGATGCAGTAGCAGCTGAGGCAGCAGACAGCGGTTACATCAAAGCAGAGGACGTTGTCCGCCTTAAGAAGTTCAGAGACAATCCCTCTGACGAGAGCTGGATCAACGCTCAGTAATTCAAAGTGAAATTCAATTTGTTCAGATAAGGCGGTGTCAGTATGAGAGGACTTATAGATATCAGCGAGCTTTCAACGCAGGAGCTTGATTCGCTGATGGATGTTGCCGAGGATATAATCGCAAATCCCTGGAAATATCGCGAAAGTTGCAAGGGCAAAAAGCTTGCTACCCTTTTCTTTGAGCCTTCAACTCGAACCAGACTGTCTTTCGAGGCAGCAATGCACGAGCTTGGCGGAAGTGTCATCGGCTTCAGCGACGGCAGTAACTCCTCTGCTGTCAAAGGCGAGAGCATCGCCGACACAGCTCGGGTTGTCGGATGCTATGCGGATATCATCGCAATGCGCCACTTCATTGAGGGTGCACCTTTTGTAGCAGACCGCAACTGTGTTGTGCCTGTTATCAACGCAGGCGACGGCGGACACAATCACCCCACCCAGACTCTGGCAGACCTTCTCACCATAAGACGAGAGAAGGGAAGATTCTCAAATCTTACGGTAGGTTTTTGCGGAGATCTGAAATACGGCAGAACCGTTCATTCTCTCTGTACTGCATTGTCTCGCTATGAGGGCGTAAAGTTCGTGTTTGTTTCTCCAAAAGAACTAAAAGTCCCCAGCTACCTTATCTACGAGGTCATCGAGAAAGCAGGTATCGAGTATGTGGAGTGTGATTCTCTGGAGGAGGCAATGCCACAGCTTGACATCCTCTATATGACCCGTGTTCAGGGTGAGCGATTCGAGGACAAGGCTGAGTATGAGCGTCTCAAGGACAGCTACATACTCACTCCCGAAAAGCTTCAGAGTGCAAAGAGCGATATGATAATTCTTCATCCTCTGCCCAGAGTCAACGAGATATCAGTAGAGGTGGATTACGACAGCCGAGCCTGTTATTTCAAGCAGGTACTCAACGGCAAGTTTATGCGAATGGCGCTTATACTGAAACTCCTTGAGGGTGCAAAGCAGGGAATAAGTGCAGACGCTGTCCGTCCCACACCTCTTGAGGACGATGCAAAGGGCAGCTGTGTATGCCGCAACCCCAAGTGCATTACCCACACAGAGCAGGAGCTTCCTCAGGCGTTCAGACTCCTTGACAAGGAGCAGAACATCCTCCGTTGCAAATACTGCGACGCAAAGGCGATAACAGAATAATCAGACAATAATTAAGAGGCACACAACCGTGTGCCTCTTTTTATTGTTTGATTTGGATTTACTATGGAGTATTAACCTGCTTTATTGAGCATAATGGGATAAATCTCGGGATATAGACCTTGGGTATTGCCTGTAATTGTAAGGGTGTCGCCCTCAATTATGTAGTTTTCATACAGGTCAACCCCGCTACCGTCCATAAACAGGTCGCCGTTTGCGGCAAAATATCCACTCTCATAGGGGGTGGACAGGCTTTCGTAGAATTCCTCTGTAAACATTTCATTCACGATTTCCTCTACTGAGGCGTAGCCCATAGCAGTAATCATCTGTTCTGCTGTAAGACCAAGCTCAAGCTCGGCGGACAGAGCCTCAAAATAGTTTGTAAAATCTCCTGCCAGTTCAGTTTTCATATTTGCGATGCTTTCTGCCATGACAGTTTCGTTGCAGGAAATAATGTAGGTGCCGTCTGCGCAAAAGGTGTATATTTGCTCGATGGGAAATGTGCTGATGTTTACGTGTTCGATAAGCAGGGCGTCATCCTGGTTTGACGAAGCAATGGCGTCATTGATATCGTTTGCTGCATCATATTCTGTATACCACTCGCCGATTATAGCCTCGTCGATAGTGGCATTCATATAGAGTGTATGGAATACGGGACTGTTAACCTCAATTCCTGCCAGCCACTTCTGAATGGCGGTAGCATCCTTTACAGTGATTCTTTCGTCACGGTCAACATCTGACAGTAACTGTGCACAGATGCCCAGCTCCTCAATGTCCGCCAGATGTTTCTGTATGGAGGTTGCGTCCTTGATAGTAATTGTTTCGTCAGTGTCAGCATCACCTAAGTATCCGTATACAATACCTGTCAGTTCCTCGTCATAAAGGATATTCTCCATATCTCTTTCGTTTTCAGATACGATAGAATCTGCTACAGGAGTGTATGCGGCGGCACTGCTGATTCCAAGGGTGAGTAGCATTGCAAGAATAATCAGTGCAGAAAGTATTTGTTTCATGGTAAACCCTCCGATAAAATATTAATGAATAAATGAAGGTGTGATGTTTTCTTTGTATATTAGACGAAAAAACGCAGAAAACCCTCACACCTTGTTTTTATAAAATTATTTATGACTTGTTCTGTGCGTCAACAAGCTGTGCACCGCCGTACATCTCTCTGAGCTTTGGCTTTTCAATCTTGCCGGTGGGGTTTCTGGGAACATCCGCGAAGATGATCTTGTAGGGTCGCTTGTATCTGGGCATACCCTTGCAGAATTCCCTGATCTCTTCCTCGGTAGCATCAAAGCCCTGCTTCAGCACAATAATAGCCGCAGAGATTTCGCCCAGACGTTCATCGGGCAGACCGATAACGGCAACATCGTTGATAGCCTTGTGGCCACGGAGGAAGTCCTCTATCTGAACGGGGTAGATGTTCTCACCGCCGGAGATGATAACATCCTTCTTGCGGTCAACAAGGAAGATGAAGCCATCCTCGTCCTCTTTTGCCATGTCGCCTGTGTAGAGCCAGCCGTCCTTGATAGAAGCCTCAGTGGCTTTTTCGTCGTTGTAGTAACAGGTCATAACGCCGGGACCCTTTACGCAAAGCTCGCCCACATCTCCCTGAGCTACAACCTCATTGTTTTCGTTGACGATTTTAACTTCCCATCCGTATCCGGGCTTGCCGATAGCGCCGACCTTATGTATATTCTCAACACCGAGGTGTACGCATCCGGGACCGATAGACTCAGAGAGTCCGTAGTTGGTGTCGTACTGATGATGAGGGAAGTATTCCTTCCAGCGCTTGATCAGACTGCGGGGTACAGGCTGAGCGCCGATGTGCATCAGTCTCCAGTGTGACAGGTCGTAGTCATCCATATTGATTTCGCCTCTGTCCAGAGCATTGAGAATGTCCTGAGTCCAGGGTACAAGAAGCCATACGATGGAGCACTTCTCCTTGGATACTGCATCCAGTACGAACTCGGGTTTTGTGCCCTTGAGGAGAACTGCCTTTGAGCCTGAGAGGAGACTGCCGAACCAGTGCATCTTTGCACCTGTGTGGTACAGCGGGGGAATACAGAGGAAGACATCATCCTTGGTCTGACCGTGGTGATTCTGCTCAACACGGCAGGAGTGGGTCAGACTCTGGTGCTTGTGGAGTATTGCCTTGGGGAAACCTGTGGTGCCGGAGGAGAAGTAAATAGCAGCGTAGTCATCCTCAATGAGAGAAACGCGGGGAGCCTGAGAAGAGCACTCCATTGTCATATCTGCGTAGTCCTCGGCAAAGGTGGGACATCCCTGACCGCCTGCAAAGATGAGCAGTCGGTTTTTGCTGATGGTCTCAACAATGTCTTCAACTCGTCCGATAAACTCAGGACCGAACACAAGTGCGTCGCATTCAGCAAGACCTAAGCAGTATTCAATCTCGTCGCTGGAATATCTGAAGTTCAGAGGCACTGCCAGCGCACCTGTTTTGAGAACGCCGAAGTATATGGGAAGCCACTCGATGCAGTTCATCAGCAGTATGCCTACCTTGTCGCCTTTCTTGATGCCTCTGGCAATAAGTGCATTTGCAAAGCGGTTAGCCTTTTCGTCAAAAACACCCCAGGTGATCTCGCGTCTGAAATATTTCTTCTCGGTCTCCTGAACCAAGTCGTAGTCGCGCCATGTGAGTCTGCGTGTTTCAGGCTGACCGGGGTTGATCTCAACCAGTGCTACGTCAGATGCGAATTCTCTGGCGTTTTTTTCAAGCATGTCGATAATAGTCATTTGGATATATCCTCCGATAAAAAATAAAAACCTCAAAAGCACAGAGCGAAAAAGTGCTTTTGAGGACGAATAAATCGTGGTACCACCTCAATTTGTCACTGCCTTGCAACAGTAACCTCAGTGAGTAAATAAAAATACCCAACCGTATAACGGACGGCGCCGTCACAGCCTACTGATTTATCCCATGAAAAACAGGGAGAAATGTTCGGTGTGCTGCTCGCGGAATGTATTCGGCTATCTGCGCTGTCGGCTCACACCAACCGCCGATTCTCTGAAAGCTGCATGGTATAGCGTACTTCTTTCCGGTCACTGCATTTGTGCTTTATGAAGATTAAGTCAAATTATATCATCCAAAGCAAATGTTGTCAATAACACTTACATATAAATACAAAAATATCCCCGTAACTTATTAGCTGCGGGGATATTTACAAATCAGCATGTATAGGGTCTGTCAATCATAATTACCGCAAAGCAATTTGTAAGACTGCGT
Source organism: Clostridia bacterium (assembly GCA_017421045.1). GTDB lineage: Bacteria > Bacillota > Clostridia > Oscillospirales > Acutalibacteraceae > Ruminococcoides. The sequence continues at coordinate 90,233 of JAFQMC010000023.1, read as the reverse complement.
TCTACCTTGCGGCAGATGTTTTCCTTTATCTCTTCCTCGCTGTCTTTGATGTCGTAGGGAATAACCGCGTCAAAAATCAGGTTGGTGTGGGTAGGTCCCGGCACCATGCGAAAGTCATGGATTGTAGCATCCTTGTGGATTTCTCTGACCAGCTCTATAACCTTAAGTTTATACCCGTTGACTTTTTCGTTGTCTGTTTCGATGGGGTCCATATGGATTACCGCCTCACATCCGAACTTCTCTTTAAGCTCTTGTTCGATAAGGTCGATTTCATCGTGAATGACGAAGATGTCTCCCTTTCCGTCTACCTCGGCATGCAGTGAAACCATCTGTCTGCCGGGGCCGTAGTCGTGCACCACCATGTCGTGGATACCGATTACAATGCTGTGAGCGGTGACGGTTTCCTCAATGCCTTTCACAAAATCCTCCTCGGGAGGAGTTCCCAGCAGGGGTTGCAGTGTCTCCATAGCCGAGCGGAAACCTGCGAAGAGAACAAACAGCGACACAGCCGCACCGCACCAGCCGTCAATATTGACTCCCGTTACCACACCTACAATGACAGATATAAGTACAACGGCAGTTGCCGCACAGTCAGAGATGCAGTCGGTGGCGGTAGCCTTCATACCTGCGGAGTTTATCTGCTTGCCGATTCTGTGGTTGTAGAAGAACATATATCCCTTAACAAGTATCGAAGCGATAAGGATTATTATTGAAATAATGTAGTTGTCGCTGAGAGGTTCGGGATTTATTATTTTATCCACGGAACTTGTCAGAAGCTCAAAGCCGACAATGATTACAATTATTGATACGAGAAGTCCCGATATGTACTCAAACCTTCCGTGTCCGAAGGGATGTTTGATGTCGGGCTTCATTCCTGCAAATTTGAAACCGATAAGCGTAATAAAGGAGGAGCCTGCATCCGACAGATTGTTGAATGCATCCGCCGTGATGGCGATGGAGCCTGCGAGAGTACCTGCAAGAAGTTTTCCAAAAAAGAGCAGGATGTTAAGGAAGATACCGAATACACTGCACAGCATACCCCAGGCACGTCTGCCCGCCTCGGTGGATTTGTCCTTGCCTCTGAGAAATATCATGGAAAGTAGTTTAATCATATCATCACCCGAGCAAAAGTATACCACAGAGGAAAGAATTTGAAAAGAAAAATTTACTAATTATGTTTATCGCGGTGTATTCCGCCTTTCGGGAGCCTCGGTGTGTGCCGAAGCTCCCGAAAGTTCTGTTCAGAGGCGAAGCATCAGTATCTGACCTGGATAGATCAGGTTGGGGTTTCCCAGATTGTTAATTGCCAGAATATCGTTGACAGTCATACCGTAGCGCTGTGCAATACTCCACAGTGTGTCACCGGGTCTCACTGCGTAATATCTGGGTGGTGCAGGGCGGTCGACGGGGATTTTCAGCACCTGACCGGGATATATAAGCTGAGGGTCGTCAATATCATTTAGTTTTGCGATTTCGTCCGTGGTTGTCCCGAAAAAGTTAGCAATACCCCACAGGGTGTTTCCGGGCAAAACAGTGTATAATACAGGCTCCAAATGCAAAACCTCCTTTCTATTAAATAATATACTCAAAAGCCCAAAGTGTTCACGAATAAATGAACACCCTGCGGATGATAATAAAGAAAAAGGAGGATATATATGGAATACAGCATAAAATCAGTAAAAGCCCGTCAGGTGCTTGACTCCAGAGGTTTTCCTACGGTGGAGTGCGATGTAACACTGGAGTCGGGTGTAACCGCTACGGCAAGCGTTCCCTCGGGTGCATCAACAGGCGAGTACGAGGCGGTAGAGCTTCGTGACGGAAGTGCACCTTTTGGCGGCAAAGGTGTCATGAAAGCCGTCAGCAATGTGAACACTCTCATTGCTCCCACTTTGCTCGGCAAATCCGTTTTTAATCAGCAGGGGCTTGACGAGCTTATGATGAAGCTTGACGATACGGAGAACAAAAGCAAAATCGGTGCTAATGCCATGCTTTCTGCTTCTCTGGCAGTTGCAAAGGCGGCGGCAAAACAGCTTAGGATTCCTTTGTACAGATATCTGGGAGGAATCACCTCGTCACGACTTCCGGTACCTATGATGAATATTCTCAACGGCGGTGCCCATGCTTCCAACAATATAGATATTCAGGAGTTTATGATTATGCCGGTGGGAGCAACCTGCTTTTCGGAGGGACTCAGACAGTGCTGTGAAATATACCAGGCTCTCAAAGATATTCTCAAAAGTCTCGGTAAGTCCGTTGCAGTAGGCGACGAAGGCGGTTTTGCGCCCGACCTTGAAAGCGACGAGCAGGCAATTGAGCTGATACTCAAAGCCGTAAAGAAGGCGGGCTACTCCCAAAACGATACAAAGATTGCCCTTGACGCGGCATCCTCCGAGTGGTACGGGGAGGGAGTATACAAGCTTCCCAAAAGAGGAGAGATAATGTCCACCGATGACCTGATAAAGTATTTCGACAGACTCTGTGCAACTTATCCCATTGTATCGGTGGAGGATCCCTTGTCCGAAAACGATTGGCAGGGTTGGGTGAAGATTACCGAGACTCTGGGGGATAGGGTTCAACTTGTGGGTGACGATTTGTTTGTCACCAACGAAAAACGTCTGAGACAGGGAATCGAAATGGGTGCGGCGAACTCAATTCTGATAAAAGTGAACCAGATCGGTACCCTGACCGAAACCTTCAATGCCATTGACAGAGCACACTGCAACGGATACACAACAGTAATTTCTCACCGTTCGGGAGAAACGGAGGATACCACAATCGCCGATATCGCCGTGGCGGTTTGTTCGGGACAAATCAAGACGGGCGCACCCTGCAGAGGCGAGCGTACCGCAAAATACAACCGACTTCTGAGAATAGAAGAGGAGCTTGCCCTCAATGCTAAATACTACTTCAAATAAACGAATTTAGCATGTTGCCTAAAATTTCATAAGAAAATTGTACACAAAAACTGCTTTTTACAGCAGTTTTTGTCTTTTCTTGTGTTGGAAAATATGATATAATAGCACACATATATTGCTTAATAAGGACTATGTTTAGGTGATTCATTAATATCAATGAGGGGTTAAGGTATGAATAACTACAAGCATATTTTATGTAATTCAGGCGCAAAGCTTGATAAGTTTAAGTTTGACGGCACTCTTGGTGCCATATATAGTAAGGAAAGCACAGAGTTCAGGCTCTGGTCACCCATTGCGTCCTGTGTCAAGGTCCGCCTTTACAAAACGGGCAGCGACAGCGAAATGGGCGCAGGTGTAATCGGTACCTACAAAATGACAAAGAATCCCGTAAACGGTGTCTGGAGTTATACCGTTCAGGGAGATTTAAACGGAGTATACTACACCTATCTTGTTTCTCATCCTCAGATGGGAGAGAGGGAGACAGGCGATATCTATGCCAAGGCCGCAGGTGTCAACGGCGAGCGTTCAATGGTAATTGATTTGCCCACAACCAATCCCGATGGTTGGGATAAGGACGATCGCGTGCTTTTTGAGCATCCCACCGATGCTGTCATCTGGGAGGTGCAGGTCAGGGATTTCTCCTACTGCGAGTCCTCCGGTGTTTCTGAGAAGAACAGAGGTAAGTTCCTTGCTTTTACGGAGCACACCACCTTAAACGGCAAGGAAGGCGGCAAAGCCACCTGTGTTGATTATCTCAAGGAACTGGGCATCAACTGCGTCCAGATAAATCCTTTCTACGATTTCGGCTCAGTCGACGAGGCTTCCGACAGAGAGCAGTACAACTGGGGATATGACCCCAAGAACTACAATCTGCCCGAGGGAAGCTTTTCATCTGACCCTTACAAGGGAGACGTCCGTATCCGCGAGTGCAAGCAGATGATTCAGGCTTTGCATGATGCAGGAATCGCCGTTGTCATGGATGTTGTATATAATCACACCTATACAGGCCACGGCTCATGGTTTGATATTTCCGTTCCGGGATACTACTACAGATACAATGCAGAGGGTTTTTGGTCAAACGGCTCAGGCTGCGGCAACGACACAGCCTCCGAGCACGAGATGTACCGCAAATTCATGATTGATTCAGTAATGTACTGGGCGCAGGAGTATCATCTGGACGGTTTCCGTTTTGACCTTATGGGTCTGCATGATGTGGAGACAATGAAGGCAATCCGCGAGGCACTCAACACTCTGCCTCAGGGTGAAAAGATTCTTATGTACGGCGAAGCATGGGATATGTTCACTTCCTGCGAGCCGGGCACAAAAATGGCAAATCAGCACAATATGCATCTTCTTCCCGAAAATGTAGGTGCTTTCTGCGACAATATCCGCGATGCGGTCAAGGGCAGTGAGTTTGAACAGTATAGTATGGGTTTTGTACAGAACGGTTCAAGACGCAACGAGGTTTTCCGCGGAATGCGTGCTGATACCGACTTCTGGGCAAAAACTCCCACTCAGGCGGTGAACTACGCTTCCTGCCACGACGGAAGAACAATGTACGACAAGCTCTGCCTGTCTGTTTTCCGCGATAACTCCCGCTATCACCTGCGCCACGAGAATATCCTCCGCATGAACAGACTTGCGGCGGCTATTATGCTCACAAGCCAGGGCATTCCCTTTATGGTTGCAGGCGAAGAGATGGCTCGTACCAAGCTCGGTGATCACAACAGCTACAAATCTCCCTCGAAAATTAACCGTATCGACTGGAACAGAATCGAGGAATATTCCGACCTTGTGGATTATTACAGAGGTCTCATAGAGCTGAGAAAGAAGTTTGCTCCCTTCCGTGACCATACAGGTACCGCTATTCAGAAGGGGATGTGGCTCTTTACAGATAATCCCACAGGAGCAGGATACACCCTTGAAGGCGAGGCATACGGCAAACGCAGAAAGATGCTTCTGCTTTTCAACGGCGCACATCACAGCGAGTGTTTCGACCTTGCTTCTCACGGCCTCACAGGTTGGTGGGATGCTGTCGTCAATAGCGAGGAAGCAGGCACTAAGTTCCTTGGCGAGTACAGCCGTACCATCTGCGTGCCTGCCACAAGTGCCCTGATACTTGTAGAGCAGGACGAGATTACTCCCTGAGTGCTTAATACGACAAATTTATATACTATATAAAAGATAGGGGACAGGCATGGGTCTGTCCCTTATTTATCTTTGTTAAAAAAAAGATGTTTTTTTTATATTTATATATGGAAATTTTTGCGGAAATGTCCTATAATGATTGTGAATGAAATTCTGTTATTGATAATTCTAAAACAGAATAAAAATCAAAGGAGGATGAATTATGAAATTCAAAAGCTTGCTCTCGCTTCTGTTGGCAGTTCTTATGCTGTGCAGTGCGGTTACAGCCACTCTGGTGACTGTCAGCGCCGAGGAAACTACGGCTGCAACCGAGCCTGCTACAGAGACCACAACCGAAGCAGAGAAAACAAACCCCTATTCAGCAGCTGCACAGGCTCTGGATAAAGAGTTTGCCTATGACGGTGAGGATTTAGGTTGTACCTATACTCGTGACAAGACCACCTTCAAAATCTGGGCACCTACATCCGAGAAGGTTGCTGTAAACCTTTTCAGCACAGGTAGCGACAAAGAAGAGGGTGCAGCCTCCCTTGGCAACTATGAAATGGCTAAGGATATGGCAGACGACAAGTGGACAGGTACATGGTCTGTTACCATTGAAGGCGACCTTAAGAATGTCTACTATACCTACACTTCAACCAATACTGCTCTTGTAACAGAGAAGACAAAGACAGCAGAGTTTGTTGATCCTTATGCAAAGGCAGTCGGTGTCAACGGCGACCGTGCAATGGTAGTTGACCTTGACTCCACCGACCCCGAAGGCTGGGACAAGGATGCTCACATCTATGTTGACGAGCAGTCCGATGCTATCATCTGGGAAGTTGTTGTCAGAGACTTCTCCGCAAGCGAGAGCTCAGGTGTATCCGAGGCTAACCGCGGCAAGTTCCTTGCTTTTACAGAAGAGGGCACAACAGTTAACGGCGAGGGTTCCGTTCCCACTTGCGTTGACTATCTGAAGGAGCTGGGCATCACTCATGTTCAGATCAACCCCTTCTACGATTTTGCAACAGTAAAAGAGGACCAGGATCTTTCCAACCAGTACAACTGGGGTTATGATCCCAAGAACTACAACGCTCCCGAGGGTAGCTATTCCAGCAACCCCTATGACGGTAACGTTCGTATCAACGAGTGTAAGCAGATGATCCAGGCTCTCCACGAGGCAGGCATCGGCGTTATCATGGACGTTGTTTACAACCACACTTATTTCACAGATACATCTAACTTCCAGCTGGCAGTTCCCAACTACTACTACCGCTTCAACGAGGCAGGTGGCTGGTCCAACGCTTCCGGCTGTGCTAACGATACAGCTTCCGAGCGTGCAATGTATCGTAAGTTTATGATCGAGAGCTGTCGCTACTGGGCAGAAGAGTACCACATCGACGGCTTCCGCTTTGACCTTATGGGCATCCATGATGCAGAGACAATGAACCTCATCCGTGAGGATCTTGACAAAATCGATCCCAGAATCGTTATGTACGGCGAGGGATGGTCTGCAGCTTCTTCCGTATTTGACAAGACTACCTGCACAGGTGCAGATACAGTCAGTGCATCTCAGTTCTATTCCGAGCACCTTTCCACACGCATCGGTCTCTTCAACGACGAGATCCGTGACGGTATCAAGGGTAACGTTTTCGCATCTGACGGTACAGGCTATGCACAGGGTGCAAAATCCTGCTACAGCAGAATCGCATACGGTGTTCGTGCTAACACAGTAGGTAAGGCAAGCACATGGACAGCACACGCTCCCACACAGTGCGTAACCTACTCCAGCTGCCACGATAACCACACTCTCTATGACAGACTCGTAACCTCCATGTATGGTGGCGACGTAAGCTACAGACAGAGATACGCAGACCTCATCGAGATGAACAAGCTCGCTGCAGGTATCGTTACTACATCTCAGGGTATCTGCTTCTTCCTCGCAGGTGAGGAAATGGCCCGTACCAAGGATGGCGACCACAACAGCTACAACGCTCCCGTTGCAGAGAATATGATGGACTGGACAACAGCAGTTTCCAACGCTGACCTGGTTTCCTACTACAGAGGTCTCATCGACATCCGTAAGGCATTCTCTCCCTTCACCGACGGTACAGGCGAGTACAAGACAGCATACAAATTCAACGATTCACTTACAAGCATCAGCGACTACCTGGCATTCACAGTTCAGAACGACGTTGAAGGCGAGTGGAACAAGATCGCTGTTATCTACAACAGCCGTTTCGACGCATCTAACACAATCACTCTGAAGGACGATTCCGTTGACGAGTGGGTAGTTATCGCAAATGATTCCACAGCAGGTCTCGATGCAATCGAGATCGTTAAGGGTAACACCTTCACACTGGCTCCCTCCAGCTGTCTCATCGCAGTTGACAGAGAGAGCTACGAGGCTTGCGGTCTGTCATCAGGCTACAGCAAGGTAATTGTTAACCACAAGGACATTGAGACAGGTGAGGTTTTAACATCTCAGGTTATCACAGGTAAGCCCGGCAACGGTTACGAGACCGCAGCAGACACATCTCTCTCTCTCGAGTATGATCTCGTTAAGGTAGAGGGTAACGCTAAGGGCGAAATCGCTGAGGGCGAGACAGTTGTTACATATCTCTATGAAATGTACAAGGCTCCTTCTCTTATCGATGGCGATGTTAACGGTGACGGCAGAGTTTCTGTCAGCGATGCAACTGCTATCCAGAAGTATTGCGTAGACCTTATTCAGTTTACCGAAGATCAGCAGAAGAAGGCTGACTACGATTACTCCAAAACTGTAAATGTAAAGGACGCAACCATGCTCCAGAAGCATCTGGCAGGTATGAGCGTCAGCATCGGTACAATCGTTACTAACTTCTATCACGAGAAGGAAGACGGCACAGTAATCAGCATTTCTACTCCTGTTGAGAAGAAGTACAGAGTAGGTTCTGACTACACAACAGAAGCACGCTCAGTAGAGCTTTATGAGCTCAGCGTAACTCCCGAGAACGCATCAGGTATCACACCTGCAGGCACTACAAATGTTGACTACTACTACGACTATGCTGCAACAGGCATGAAGATCCACGCTGCTCACCTTGATGCTGCAGAGACATGGACTCCCTACCTGTGGGCATGGAGCACATCCGGCGGTAATGCATTCAGCAGCTGGCCCGGCGTTGCAATGATGGAAGACGGCGACGGTTGGTTCTCAATCGACGCAGCTCTGCCCGAGGGCGAGCCCTACTCCGTAATCATTTCCAACAATGGTTCACCCCAGTCTGGTGACTACACAGGCATCGAAGCATCCGAGATCTGGATTGTAGTTGACAATTACAATATGGTTAATAAGGGTCAGTTCCTTACAATCTACACCGAGAAGCCCGATCTTGAGGCTCTCCGTGCAGAGGCACTTCCCTCAGCTCCCGTTGCAGAGTAAATGCATCATATAAATAACATCACGGTCGGACAGATTCTGTCCGACCGTGTTTTTGTATACTTTGTTTTAAGTTTGCATGAGCACCCAAAGAACCCGCAATATAGCAGTATATAAATAGGATGTTGCGGTTCACTCTGCTGTTTATTGGCTTGGTGGGGGATACGACATGATTTCTTAAAACTTCGGATAAAAAGTAAAAAACCCTTCGAACTGAGTCGAAGGGTTTTGTTATACCGTGTTTCTGAACAAAGAGCAGATTAAACAGCTCTCTGAACTTTACCTGAACGTAAGCAGCGGGTGCAAGCATAAACGTGCTTGGGTGAGCCGTTAACAACAGCCTTTACTCTCTGCACATTGGGCTTCCAGGTTCTGTTGGAGCGTCTGTGTGAGTGAGAAACCTTAATTCCGAACTTAACGTCCTTTCCGCAGAAATCACATTTTGCCATGCTTCTGCACCTCCTTAAATGACATAGTATCGTTTGTAACTCTGTTATCATAACAGAAATGTCGATAAAATGCAAGTGTTTTTTTGAAAAACTTTTCTTGTTTTTTCAGATTACTTATTATATAATATGATAGATATAATATTTATACTGGTGTTTTATATGCTTTTATAAAGGATTTGCTTAATTGGAGGCATTGAATTATGTTCGAAATTCTACAGGATATCACGATGCAGATTCAGAACATCCCCGGGTTTATTGCAATAATTCTGGGGTATCTCATAGCTATGGCGGTTTTTGTGTTTGTTGTCAATCCTCTGCACAACTATGTCAAGTACTTCCTGGCTTACAAATTCGGTGATTTCAGACTTTGTGGCGACGGCTTGGTGTCCATGTCTTTTGCAAATAGTTTTCACTGGATAGGTGTCTTCTCCGCATTGGTTATGAAGATGGGCTTTGCACTTCCTGTAAACTACAACAGAGACAGGCTCAAGCACCCTATCGGCAACATAATCGTAATCTCTCTGTCCGGTATACTTGTATATTTCCTTTTTTCGCTTGCAGTGCTTTTTCTCTACGCACTGGTGAAGACTTTTAATATATATGACATCGGCGCTGTCGGAACACCTCCCGTAGATGCACCCTTGGGTGCATATGTGTATCATACCATTTATTCTACTGTCAATTTCCTTACTAAGATTTGCTTTTGCTCAGCAGTCGTAAATATCATCCCCTTAGTTCCTATGGATATGGGCGATGTCCTGTATATGTTCATAAACACACGCTATACTGACTTCCTCAGAAATAACCATATGCTCATAAGTGCAGCTTTGTTTGTTGTTCTTTTCTTCACACTGGGCAAGACCGGCAGCTATATGTCGGTACTGTGTTCAATCAGCAACTCTCCAATCCTTGTGCCAATACTGCAGTTCTATTATTGGATAATTAACGGGGTGGGTGCGATTTTTGCATAATTACAATATTTGCAGTTAACCGTTTGGAGGTTTTTATGTACGAAATACTTTCGGAGTTAGGCCGACTTTCTTCAAACTTTATCGGTTTTTTATCTGTTGTGCTGGGTTGCTTCGCTGCAACTGCCGTGTTTCTGCTTGTTGTAAATCCCTTGCACAATTACATCAAATATTACATTGCAGATAAGTCAGGTGACATCACCGTACAGAACGAAGGTTATCTGACCATGTCCCACGATCTTAGTTTCAACTGGATATCTTTTTTCTCTACCCTTGTATTGCAGATGGGTTTTGCTACCCCTGTAATATATGAAAAAACCAATTTCAAAAAACCGAAGAACACCATTACCTATATGGCTCTTGCAGGTGTTGGTCACTATGTATGCTGTTCTATGGTGCTTCTGATTATTTACAGTTTGCTCCGGTATTTCGGTGTTTTCGGCGTAATAACCGCCACAGTGCCTCCTGCAGATGCTCCTATATATGTTTATCTGTATCAGGTTTTCTTTGCAACTGTATATTTTCTCACCAGAATCTGCATCAATTCCGCAATACTTAATATGATACCCATAGTTCCTATGGATATGGGTGATGTTCTGTATATGGCGCTCAATACCTATGTTGCAGATTTCTTCCGCAATCACCAGTTTTTCCTGAGCCTTGTTGTTATTATCATCGTGTTCCTTACAATCGGTGCACCCAGCGGACATATCGAGAGTTTATCCTCAACCATAATGAGAAGTGCAATGACCGGTTACTATGTAGTTTTTGACTGGGTGGCATCACTATTTGCCTGACATAAAGATTTGCTCTCAAGGAGACGAATACTATGCTGTTTAATCTGATAAGAAACGGTTTTTCCTTTGAAACCGTAATAATCCATATACTCGTAATATTGCTTATGATATTCCTCATCCTGCCTGTGCACGAGTTTGCTCATGCGGGAGTTGCATATCTTCTTGGCGATAAGGCTATCAAATACAGGGGACGTCTGTCCCTCAATCCTCTGAAGCATATCGATATTGCTGGTGCTCTCTGTATGCTTTTCTTCGGCTTCGGATGGGCAAAGGCGGTTCCTGTTGATCCCCGTAACTTTAAGAAACCGAAGCTTCATATGGGTCTCACTGCTCTGGCAGGCCCCGTGTCAAATATACTCTGCGGAATGTTAGGCGGAGGGGTGTTGGTGTTGTTGGGACATTTTGCGCCTTTTGTGCTGATGACCAAATTCGGCGGATACCTGATGATCTTTCTCAGCTACTATATTTCTATCAATGTATCCCTTGCGGTTTTTAACCTGATTCCCATACCGCCTCTTGACGGCAGCAAGGTTCTCTTCATTTTCCTGCCCGATAAGGCAGTGGAGTTCTGCTACAGATATCAGGGCTACTCCTTTATACTAATATACGTATTGCTTCTGACAAACGCACTCGACGGAATCATCTCATATCTCAGTGGATTTTTGTTTGATTTCTGTCTGTTTTTTGACCCTTTGTTTTTAGGATAATTATTTAAAGGTTTTATGCCCCATAAGGAGGTGGCAGCTATGCAGAATAATACTCAGCTTCAGTACAAGCTGCCCGTTTTTGAGGGGCCTCTTGACCTGTTGCTTCTGCTGATTTCAAAGAATAAAATAGATATTTATGATATTGAGATATCTGTGCTTTTAGAGCAGTACATGGAGCAGATAACGGCTATGCAAAGCGAGGATATGGATGTAGCTTCGGAGTTTCTGGAGATGGCGTCCCGACTTGTATATATCAAATCCGTGATGCTTCTGCCTAAATACGAGGAAGAAGCCGAACAGCTCAAAAGCGAGCTTCAGGGTCAGCTCATAGAATATCAGCTTTGCCGACAAGTGGCAGCTATGCTCACACCTATGGTCAGCTTCGACAAGTTTGTCCGTGAGCCTTCTCCCGTAGAGTTTGACCTTACCTATAACCGAATCCATCCTCCCGAGGATATAGCAAAAGCCTATGTCGATGCGGTTGGCAGAGGAAAGCGTAAGCTCCCTCCCAAGCGAGAGGCTTTCTCGGGCATTGTGGAGAAAAAGATTATCTCTGTCAGCTCACGTATTATCCGTGTTATGCGTAATCTCTGGCACAAAAAGAATGTCAGATATTCAGAGCTTTTTACAGCCTGCAACGGCAAGAGCGACCTGGTTGCGACCTTCCTTGCTGTGCTTGAACTTGTCAAAGGCAAGCGAGTTGTTATTGACGGAGACGGAGAGAGCGCTACCGTCAGGATGATAGAGGAGGACAGAAAATGAGTGAACTGAATATCAGAAACGCCATTGAGGCAATCCTTTTTGCCAGCGGCTCCTCTGTGCCTGTGCATCGTATTGCCACAGCTCTGGAGCTTACCGAAAAACAGGCAGAAAAGGAAATTGAAACCCTTATGGCGGAATATAAATCCGCTCAGGGTGGAATAACAATAATAAAGCTTGATGACTCTTACCAGATGGTGTCCTGCGAGGAGTACGCTCCCCAGATTCGCACCGTGATGGATTTGCGTCGTAACACACCTCTTTCTCAGGCGGCTATGGAGGTTCTGGCGGTTGTTGCCTATAACCAGCCTGTCACAAAAGCCTTTGTGGAGCAGGTCAGAGGCGTTGACTGTTCAGGCGTTATCGGAAGTCTCACAGCCAAGGATCTTATAGAAGAAAAGGGCAGACTGGAGCTTCCCGGCAGACCCCTTGTATACGGCACAACCGAGAATTTCCTCAGATGCTTCGGTATATCGGATCTGTCTGAGCTTCCCGAAATACCCCAGAGTTCAGAGGAAGACAAGCCCGAGCACGAGGAAGCAGAGGGCGATGACTCACAGCTCAGCATCTTCAAGTCCGACGAAAAGGCGGAGGACAGTCATTTCGCTGATGACAGCGAAAGCGCAGAGACTTCTGCCGATACAGTTCAGGATGCTATGATAGCCGCTACCGCCGAGGAAATTATCCAAGAGGCTACTAAGGACTGATTTTGCCACAAAACTAACCGTGCCTCAGCACATAGGGGGGATACCCTTGCTTTATGCAGTTATTGCAGTTGCCGCTTTGGTGGGGCTTGTTGTACTGCTTTTCAATCTCAATGTAATTGTCCGTGTGCACTATGACGACACCGAACAGGTGCTTCGCTGCACAGCGCATTATCTTTTTATCAATTATGTACTTGCACCTGCGGAGGAATCCTCAAAGTACAAGCGAGAGGAAAAACGTCTCAAAAAGGGCAAGGACCTTAACTGGGATGACGAGATAACCCTGCAGGGACTCTATGAAGATAAGGGTCTCATAGGTTTTCTCAAAACTCTGAAAATCACCATAGAGAATACATGGAATTTGCTAATGAGCTTTCTCAGGAGAGCAACCCTCAGAAAGCTTCAGATAAAGCTCAACATAGTAGGTGAGGATGCCGCCGACACAGCCATCATATACGGATGGGCTAACTCAATCGTATATCCCATCGTCGGTGCTATCCTTGAAAATGTTGAGGAATACAAAGATTACGAAGTGGATATCAAACCGGATTATTCCGAGGGTGCCGACTCGTCCGTCGACCTCAACGCCGTTGCCTCCATAAAGCTCTGGAAGCTTGTAGGAGTGCTTGTTGAGAGCGGAGTCGAAGCCGAAAACCTGCTTTTAGTTCTAAGTAAAAATCCCAAACACTCAAAGGAGAATGTAAAATGAACGAACATCCTATCAACGGTCTTATGGACACAACACTTGACAAAATCAAGAGCATGGTTGACGTAAACACAATCGTGGGTCAGCCTATCACATCACCCGACGGCACAATCATCATTCCCGTGTCAAAGGTAAGCTACGGATTTGCTTCAGGCGGTACCGATATCGCAACAAAGAAAGAGTCTGCACGTCCCAACTTCGGCGGTGGCAGCGGTGCAGGTGTTTCCATCAATCCTGTAGGTTTTCTTGCAGTATGCAAGGGCGAGGTTAAGTTTATCCCCGTTGAGAAGTACGACGGCCCTGCTGACCGTATCGTTGGTCTGGTGCCTGAGCTGTTTGACAAAATCAAGGAGCTGTTTGAAAAGGACAAGAAGACCTCTCCCGAGGTTGGCGACGACGAAATACTCTGATGCATAAGAGCACTGCCCCGATCATATTTTTGTATCGGGGTGTGTCTTTATGAAGCGTGCTTTTTCAATTTTTCTTTCACTAATATTGCTGTTGCTGTCGATTTTTACTGTGAGTGCCGAAGGAGTATCCGTGTCTGCAGGGGCATATGTTCTGTATTGCGCCGATAGCGGACAGGTGCTGTTGAGTCACAACGAGAATACCCCAATGGGTATGGCGAGCACCACCAAGATAATGACATCCCTGCTTGCCCTGGAGTATGCCGCCTCAGACGACAAAGAGGTGGAGTTTACAAAAGAGATGATAGCTGAAGGAAGCTCCATGTATCTGAAGGTGGGGGACAAAGTCCGCTTGTCCGACTTAGCGGCAGGGATGATGACGGTCTCAGGCAACGACGCGGCAAATGCTGTGGCCTTTGCTGTAAGCGGTTCTATGGAAGAATTCGCAAAGCTTATGAATACAAGAGCTTCGCAGATCGGAATGAAAAGCACAAACTTCGTAACCCCCAGCGGTCTTGATGCACATAATCATTACTCCACGCCCTATGATATGGCACTGCTCATGTCATATGCCATGGAAAATGAAGCTTTCTCAGAACTCACATCGAAGAAGAGCGTTACTGTGGATTTTTTATATCCCGAGGGCCAGAAGGTTACATATAACAATCATAACCGTCTGCTCAGTATGTATGAGTATTGTGTAGGCGGAAAAACAGGCTACACCCGAGCCACGGGCAGATGTCTTGTGACTTGCGCAGAGCGTGACGGCGTGCGACTTGTGGCGGTTACTTTCAACGACAGAAACGACTGGAATGACCACACGGCACTCTACGAATACGGATTTGAAAGATTCACCGCCGTGACTTCTCCCGAGGAAGAATCCCGTTACACTGTTTCTGTTATGGGTTCGGAAAGGGAAAAGATAACAGCAGGTGTTCCGATGACTAAAAAATCAGTTGTCAGCCGTGAGGATGCAGACAGGGTACAGTGCGTGGTCTATCTGCCGCCGATGGTGTTTGCACCTGTTTCAAAAGGCGATGTTATCGGAAAAGTTGTCTACACCCTGGATGGGGAGATAGTTCTGGAAAATGACCTTACAGCCGATATGGATGCTGAGTACAAAGAAACTTTCAGCCTCCTGAGACTGTTTCAGCGGATATTCAGCTGATGAAGGTTGCATATAAAAATAAGGAATTTTAAGGTATTATTATGGCGAAGAGAGAATACGTAAGACTTCAGAAAATGCTTGCTGACTGCGGAGTTGCCTCCAGACGAAAGTCAGAGGAGCTTATCCGTGCAGGTTCTGTCAAGGTTAACGGAGTCAGAGCAGAGATAGGCGACAAGG
The DNA here is from genome assembly GCA_017421045.1 of Clostridia bacterium. Classification (GTDB taxonomy): domain Bacteria; phylum Bacillota; class Clostridia; order Oscillospirales; family Acutalibacteraceae; genus Ruminococcoides. The sequence continues at coordinate 74,931 of JAFQMC010000023.1, read as the reverse complement.
TAGACCCCTACAACGACAAGGTTATGGTCAACGGCAGACGTGTCACAGCTTCGGCGAAGCCTAAGCACAGATATATAATGCTCAACAAACCCCGCGGATACGTGACCACCATGAGCGACGAGCGAGGCAGAAAGTGTGTGGCAGAGCTTGTGGCGGATATCCCCGAGAGAGTGTATCCCGTGGGCCGTCTTGATAAAGACAGCGAGGGACTTCTGCTTTTTACCAATGACGGCGAATTTGCAAATATTGTCATGCATCCCAAGAAGGACATATACAAAGTCTACCGTGTCACCGTGCGACCTGCCGTCACCGACGAGATGATTGCAGAATTTCAGAACGGCATGATGCTGGACGGCAGAAAGACCGCTCCTGCAGAAGTCCGTGTTATCTCCCGCCAGGAAGGACGCGTTGTGCTGGAGATTCTGCTCAGAGAGGGCAGGAATCGCCAGATACGTCGTATGTGCGAGATGCTGGGACTTGAGGTTGCGCGTCTGCGTCGTACTGCAATAGGACAAGTCAAGATGGGTATGCTCAAAAAAGGTGACTGGCGAGACCTTACTCCCGAAGAGGTCAAAAAACTCACCGCAGACCCCAACCCCTCACGTCATCTCAGATAACACAAGGAGAGTAAGTTATGTTTTCGATTTTACCTTGCAGTGATGCGGACAGGCTCAGCGCTTATCCCGAGGACACAACACTGCTTATATATAAGGATAACGGCATAGAACGAGGCTACATAGCCTATGGAAAATATAAGTCAGCCGTAGAGATTCTCGCTATGGAAACAGGCGAGAAGATTACGGCAGGTGCACCGTTGAGCGACGAAGCATTCATACACTGCGATGCGCTCATTCGTGCGGTAGGTTCAATTGCTCTCGGCGCAGGGTGCCTTACACTTTGCAGCCGGGACGAGTCGCTTTTGCCCGTTTGGGAGAAATTCGGTTTCTTCAGACAGGGCGAATTCTACACCCTGTATCTCAACAAGCTCTTTGCCAAGGGATGCAGTGGTTGCAGCGGATGCGGAAAATAATAAAAATTTGCCTTAATTGCAAAAAATCCCACAATATTCTCTTGTAATTTCAGTCGAATAATGTATAATTATAATAGCTATATTTTGGGTTATGCTTGGAGGAATACTTATGAGCATCGATAATAACAAAAAAATGTCCGCAAAGGAGCTTCTGAGCGCACTTTTTGATGATGGTGCATACACAGAACTCGGCGGAAAACTTTATTCCGAGGACAACTTTGCAGAGGCAGTAGCCGCCTGCGGTAAGGTGTCCGGACAGCCTGTATATGCTTTTGCACAGGCAGAAGACCGTTGTGGAGGAGCAATGAGCGTTGCTCAGGCTAACAAGCTGAAGAAGCTCTATGCCATGGCTCTCAAGACAGGCTATCCCATTGTGGGATTTTATATGAACAGCAGTGCCAGAGTTTTGCAGGGTAATATGCTCCTTGATGAGCTGGGCGACCTTCTGGCATCAAGCGGCAGACTCTCAGGCGTAGTTCCTCAGATTTCCGTGGTTCTCGGCAACTGTATTTCTGCAACTGCACTGCTCGCATCAAACGCGGATTTCGTGATTATGACAGAGAATGCCAAGCTCAGCGTTTCCGACACAAGCGATTGCACAGGCAAGAAGAAGGCCGCAGTTGTAACTGCTGATGCAAAATCTGCAGTTGAAGCCGTTTGTGATCTTATTACATATCTTCCCTCAAACAATCTTTCTGTTGCTCCTGCTTGTGAGGATATAGCAGCAGATACCGCAACTCCCTTTGACAGCGACAGCGTGCTGAAGCTTTATGAGGGAATGGGTGAGGGTGCAGAGGTTTCCTTTGCAAGACTCTCAGGCCAGGTTGTAGGTTCTGTCAAGACTCTGGGCAAGGCCCTCGATTGCAAAACCTGCAAGAAGATTGCATCCTTTGTCCGCTTCTGCGATGCATTTTCAATTCCCGTTGTTACCGAGGTCAATGTACCCGACTTTGAGTGTCTCGGTGGTGCCAAGGTGCTTCTTTCTGCATATGCCGAGGCTACAACAGCAAAGATTTCTGTTATCACCGGCACAGCTCACGGCGTTGTTTACCTTGCACTTGCAGGCAAGGGAAGCCGTGCGGATGCAATTCTTGCACTTGAGGGTGCAACAGTTTCTCCCATAAAACCCGAGGCAGCAGCATACGTTGCTCTTGCCGACAAACTCAACGTTCCTGCTGCGGAGCAGGACAAGCTTATTGCTGAGTATATTGCAACCGAGCTTTCGGCAGACAATGCCGCAAAAGCAGGCTACATCGACGACGTTGTGGATACCACCGCTCTTCGCGATAAGCTCATAGGCTATATGGATATTCTTTCAGGCAAGAGAGAGTCATCTCTGCCCAAAAAACATAACACCATCTGATCAGGAGGTCACGATAATGAAAAATCTCAGAATTACTGTTAACGGCGTATCCTATGACGTTCAGGTTGAGGAGCTTGGCGCAACATCCGCTCCCGCAGCAGTACCTGCAGCAGCCCCTGCAGCACCTGCACCTGCAGCAACACCCGCAGCCCCTGCAGCAGCAGGCGGCACCAAGGTCACAGCACCTATGCCCGGCACAATTCTTTCCGTCAATGTTCAGGTTGGCGACAAGGTTGCAGAGGGTCAGACCGTTGCAGTTCTTGAAGCAATGAAGATGGAAAACGAGATTCCTGCTCCCTCAGCAGGCACAGTTGCATCCGTAAATGTTGACAAGGGTGCAAGCGTTGAGACAGGCGCAGTTCTCATCACATTGAGCTGAGGGTGATATAAATGGCAAAGAAGATTAAAGTCACTGAGACAGGTCTGCGTGATGCTCACCAGTCCCTGCTCGCTACAAGAATGCCCATCGAGGATATGCTTCCTATCCTTGAGAAAATGGACAAAATCGGATACTACTCACTGGAGTGTTGGGGTGGAGCAACCTTCGATTCCTGTCTTCGCTTTCTGAACGAAGATCCCTGGGAGAGACTCCGCACCATCCGCGAAAAGTGCAAGAACACCAAGCTTCAGATGCTTTTCCGCGGACAGAATATGCTGGGCTACCGCCACTACGCAGACGATGTTCTTGAGTATTTTGTTGAGCGTTCCGTTGCAAACGGTATCGACATTCTCCGTATTTTCGATGCACTCAACGACATCAAGAATCTTCAGAGTGCTATCAAGGCAGCCAAGAAAGAGGGCGCCGAGGTTCAGGTTGCAATCAGCTACACCACAGGACCCGTTTTCACCGACGAATACTATGTTGACTATGCAAAGCGCATTGCAGATGCAGGTGCCGATACTATCTGTATCAAGGATATGGCGGCTCTGCTCACTCCTTACAAGACCGAGTCCCTTGTCAAAGCTATCAAGAAGGAAGTAGACCTGCCCCTGCAGATTCATACTCACTACACTTCGGGTCTTGCATCTATGTGTCTGCTCAAGGGTGTTGAGGCAGGTGCCGATATGATTGACACCGCCATAAGCCCTCTGGCTCTGGGCACATCCCATGCTCCCACCGAGTCCATGGTAGCCGCCTTTGCAGGCACAGAGTACGACACAGGTCTCGACCTTATCGCTCTTGCAGAGATTCGCGAGTACTTCATGACTCTCCGCGATAAGTATATCAAATCAGGTCTCATTGACCCCAAGATGCTTGCAACAGATGCAAACGCTCTTATCTATCAGGTTCCCGGCGGTATGCTGTCAAACCTCCTTTCTCAGCTCAAGCAGGCAGGCAAGGAAGACCAGCTCACCCGGGTTCTGGAGGAAGTTCCCCGTGTTCGCGAGGATTCAGGTTATCCTCCTCTTGTTACTCCCACATCCCAGATTGTCGGTACTCAGGCAGTGTTCAACGTCATCACCGGCGAGCGCTACAAGATGTGCACCAACGAGTTCAAGGATATGGTAGCAGGCAAGTACGGCACAACTCCCGTTCCTGTTTCCGAGGAATTCAGAAGCAAGATTATCGGCGATATGGAGCCTGTTACCTGCAGACCCGCAGACCTTATTGCTCCCGAGCTTGCAAAGCTCAAGGAGGAGGCTGCTCAGTATGTTCAGCAGGAAGAGGACGTGCTCTCCTATGCAATGTTCCCCAAGGTCTCTGTTGACTTCTTTGAGAAGCGCCGTGAGCGTCAGCTGGGTATGAATCCCGACCTTCTGGATAAGAAGAACAAGACTTACCCCATCTGATTATTTAAGTGAATATTCGTTAAAAGAAATAAACCTCTCCGATTTTTTCGGGGAGGTTAACTTTTGTTCATAATACCTCTTGACATATAATACTATGTGGTGTATAGTATTGTGTGTCAAGGAGGTGCTTTGATGGATATTCAAATCAAACGAGGACTTCTGGAGGTCTGTGTACTTGCCGCGGTTTCCCGTAAGGATTCCTACGGATACAGGATTATCAAGGATATTGAACCATACATATCAATATCAGAATCCACGCTTTATCCGATTCTCAGGCGCCTGGAGGAGAGCAGACAGCTCTCTGTCTATTCCGTTGAGCACAACGGCAGGCTGAGAAAGTATTATGCCATAACCGACGATGGCAGGAGCCGTCTATTGGCCTTTGCCGACGAGTGGAAGGAAATTATGAATATTTACGAATTTATCACAGGGGAGGTAACGGGTGATGAATAAAAATGAATTTATAAGAGAGCTTTCTGAGAGAATCAGAAGTTTACCTCAAAAAGAGCAGGAGGAAATCCTGAGTTTCTACTCAGAGATGATATCTGAGCGTATGGAGGACGGCATGAGCGAGCAGCAGGCAGTGGAGGCTCTTGGCTCTGTTCAGGAAATTGCCGAGGGTATTATGCTTGACGCACCGCTGACAGCTATTATTAAGGAAAAAGTAAAACCCAAGCGTGAACTCAGGGGATGGGAGATAGCTCTCATAATAATCGGCTCACCTCTGTGGATATCCCTGGCACTGGTGGTTTTCGCCTTGGTGCTTGTCGTATATATCCTGTTGTGGACGTTGGTTCTTGTGATGTGGGTAGTCGTCCTTTCTTTTGGAGTTTCCGCTCTTGCGTGCTTGCTCGCATCTGTAATAGGTTTTGCTCAGTCAAATGCACCTGTGGGACTGGCGCTTCTGGGAGCAGGTATGCTTCTCTTTGGGCTATGCCTTTATTTCACGGTGCTGTCTGTGCTGTCAGTGAAGGGTGCCGCCCGACTCAGTGTGCTCATTGTAAAGGGCATCAAGAAGTGCTTTGTAAAAAGCAGCAGAAAGGAGAAGTAATATGAAAAAGTTTATAAAAGTTTCTCTGATTATTGCCTCCGCATTGCTTTTTCTGGGCTTGTGTCTGTGCGCCTTAGGCTATGCGCTGGGCGGTGCGGATGCTTTCTTTGTTAATAACGAAGATTATAAAAGTGTAACAGCTACCTTTGATGAAGTGTACAGCGTAGAGGTTGACTCGGTATCCGCCGATGTCAGACTCATATCCGCCACATCCGACGAGGTGAAGGTTACATATCCCGATACAAAGATGTTTGGATACAGAGCAGAGTCGGACAACGGAAAACTTGAAATCAGGTATGAAGAAAAGAGACACTGGTATGAATATATCGGAATAAGCTTTTCGGATGAAGATGTGGTGATTGTAATTGAACTTCCTCAGGAAGTCTATGAAGCCATAAATATAAATACAACATCAGGAGATATAAGTGTTTCTGAAGGTCTTGTTGCCAAAACCTGTGCTTTTAATACAACAAGCGGTGAGTTGCGTGCTGAACTTAATGCAGATGAGTTAGTTGTAAATACGACCTCGGGAGATGTTGTTCTCAGTGCAGATGTAAAGCATTTTGCTACTGTCAACACCACAAGCGGAGATGTAACAGCAGGTGGCACATTTAGTGATATTAAACTTTCATCCACAAGCGGAGATACTCATCTCAGCAACATATCTGCAAAGAATGTAACAGTATCCTCAACCAGCGGAGAAGTGGAGTTTTCCGATATGGTTGTTTCAGGCGATGTATCGGTTAATACCCTCTCAGGTGATGTTAGCTTTGCACATGTGAACGCTGAGAATTACTCCGTAGAAACCACCAGCGGAGATGTGAGAGGCACAATAACGGAACCTAAGATTTTCGATGTAAATACCACAAGCGGAGAATTTGTAACTCCCCATGTGGACAATGCAAAAGGTTTTTTCAGAGCAGATACCACAAGCGGAGATGTGATTATTGAAATCAAAAAGTAAAAGAAAAACGAGCACTCACGGGTGCTCGTTTTTGTTATAGCTTTATAATGCCGTTAGTATAATCCTGCCTGCAGTCAGTGGGTGCTTTCTCAAATACAGTGCGGATATCGGTCGCTTTCATATCAATACCGAAAATTTCCTGAGCCCTTTCGCTGAGACTCTTTATGTTCTGTGCTACGTTTATAATCATAGGCAGAGAGCAGGTGTCTTTTGCTGTTTTGATTAATTGTTCTCCATAAGAATTAAAGCCAAGAATTCTGACATAAGGCACATCTGTAGCCTGATGTGCTTTTGTGATTCCCAGCATACCGCAGGTGAGGATTCGCCTCAGCCTTGCGTGGGTGTAACGCTTGGTCTTGATTTCTTCGAGTATATCATTCACGGAGCTTTTGCTGTGAACTGCATCGAGGATTCGGTTTTCAAGTCCCTCGGTTACGTCGGGCAGGTTCTTAATATCCTCTGCCGTCATATCTCTCAGCTTGTAGAGAATTGCTCTTTCTCCCAATTCCATAAAGGCCGGGTTGTCTCTGTTTATGTCGGGGTAGGGGACAAATTCTTCAAAGTCCTCATCCCTTTGTATCATATCGCGGATTTTCGATGCACTGGCAAATTTCCCCTCTGTTGTATTGCTGTCGTGGCTGACACCTGTGCGCCCTACGGTGCAGACTTCGATACCACTGCCCTTGAGGCAACGCATATATTCTATACCAAGAGTGTTGTTGGGATTCCTGATAATATCTGCAATTTCCCGTGAGTAGTGTTCGCTCACGGCCTTCTCCATAGCCAAGGGGAAGTACTCACCCTCTGCCATAAGCTTTTTAACACTGTGGTTTACTCTTTCGTCTTCTGTTGCTGTGAGTGCTTTGTGCAGTAATTCCATATCTCCGCACTCACTGCCGAAGTACACCCGGTCGATGCATCCTAAAGCTTTGATGATATCGCATCCGCCTTTTGCAAATCTCTGAGCAGATGCTACAGCCCACACCGCAGGCAGTTCTATCACCAAGTCAGCTCCGTTTCTGATTGCATCCTCAGCTCTTTTAAACTTCGGGTAAACCGCCACGTCTCCTCGCTGCGTAAAACTTCCGCTCATTACCGCAACAATACATTCACTGCCCTGAGCACGCATATGCTCAAGCAGATACTTGTGTCCGTTATGAAAGGGATTGAATTCGCAGATTACGGCAGAAGTCAGCAATATAGGTCACTCCTTTGAAAAAAGCTCTTGAAACTTTTGTCATATTGTACTATTATATATTATAGTTGTTTTTTATACATATTTCAATAAATGGAGGAAGAATTATGAAAATACTTGTAATCAACGCAGGTAGCTCTTCTCTGAAGTATCAGCTCATTGATATGGACAACGAGAAGATGCTTGCAAAGGGTAACTGTGAGCGTATCGGTCAGGATGCTTCTTTCATCGGTCACAAGACTGCTGACGGCAGACAGATGACAAAGGAAATCGATATGCCCGACCACACCACAGCTTTTCTGCAGGTTAAAGATGCACTCATGGACAAGGAGTTCGGTGTTATCACAGACCTTTCTGAGGTTTCCGCAATCGGTCACAGAATCGTTCAGGGCGGAGCTATTTTCAGCGAGTCTGTTCTTGTTGACGAGAAGGTTATCGAGGGTATCGAGAGTCTCATTCCCCTGGCACCTCTTCACAACTCAGGCCACGTTCAGGCTATCAGAGGCTGTTTCCAGGTTTTCGGCGACAGCGTGCCCGAGGTAGTTGTTTTTGACACAGCATTCCATCAGACAATGCCCGCAAAGGCATATATGTACGCAGTACCCTACGAGTACTACGAGAAGTATCAGGTTCGCCGCTACGGCTTCCACGGCACATCCCACCGCTACGTTTCCGGCGAGATGGCAAAGAACCTTGGCAAAGACATCAAAGACCTGAAGCTTATCACCTGCCACATCGGCAACGGTTCTTCTATCACCGCTATTGACGGCGGAAAAGTAATCGACACCTCAATGGGTCTTACTCCTCTTGACGGCTTTATGATGGGTACACGCTCAGGCGGACTCGACCCCTCCGTTGTTACCTTTATCGCCGAGAAAGAGGGCACAACTCCCGAGGAAATGAGCCAGCTCCTCAACAAGAAGAGCGGACTTCTGGGTATTTCCGGTGTATCTTCCGACGACCGTGATGTTTCCGCAGCAGAGGAAGCAGGCAACGAGCGTGCACATCTGGCACACGAGATGCTCTATTATCAGATCGCAAAGTACATCGGCAGCTACATGGTAGCTCTCGGTGGTTGTGACGGTATCGTATTCTGTGCAGGTCTGGGCGAGAATCAGCCCCAGCTGCGTGAGCAGGTTTGTGACTACCTGAAGTTCCAGGGTGTTGAGCTTGACCTTCAGGCAAATGCTGAGACCCGCGGCAAAACAGGCAGAATCTCTGCTGATGATTCCAAGATTCCCGTATGGGTTATCGAGACCAACGAGGAGCTTGTTATCGCAAGAGACACCAAGGCTCTGGTTGAGAAGAACGCATAATTATATTCGAAAAAGCAAAAGAGACTGTCATCCCGAAAGGGGAGGGCAGTCTCTCTTTATATTTTTTAAATGCCGGATTCGCTTGAAAGCTCGCCCTTGTCGGGTGTGCTGGTGACTGCACGCTCTCTGAACAGGAATGTGACGCACCAAAGGGCAGACAGTCCGACCAGTGCATAGATGATTCTGGACACGATTCCTGTCTGACCGCCGCATATCCAGGCTACCAGGTCAAACTGAAACAGACCAACACTGCCCCAGTTGACACCGCCTATAATAAGAAGCGTCAAAGCTATTTTGTCGAGCATAATAAAAACCTCCTATTTCTATTTGCTCTAATAGTTTTGACGTTTTTTTGTGATATATTCAGATTTTTGTGATAAGCAGTATTAAGGATGCAATTCCGAAAGCAAGGAACACAAATCCTGCAATTCGTACAATTTTTGTTGCTTTTTTCAGCTTGTGCTTCGTAACCATATTCTCTGTCGGTGTAGGGAGCAGAATAGTGATAAGTCCCACTGAAAATCCGCCCAAAGTCATACAAAGCGCACCCACGAAGTTTGTCATTGCATAGAGAAAAATTCCCAGCGCAATAGAGCAGGTGCCCACGATGTTTGCAACAGAGAGAAGTTTCTGGAGTTTTACTCTCCTGTGATAGTAATCGTTGGCAAGTTTTTCGCAATCGTCACAGCAGTACATATCGTGGTAGCTGATTTCCTTTGCGCAGTAACCGCATTTTTTCATATATATCATCTCCTGAATGATGTTAAGTATAGCATAGAAAATCATGGTTTTCAAGGCGATATGATATTTCTTCAGAAATAATCAGAAAAATCCCGAGTGCCAGTATTTGCCGTAGATTGCGATTTCGATGTCAAAAATTATCTTTTGCGTTTTTATTCCAAAATTATCACTTTTTATTTAAAATGGATAAAATATAGCAAAAATATGTTGTATTTTTAGAACAATCATTGTATAATATGTATGTATATTATGACAGCGTGTTCGCTGCCTCTGTTTGTAAGTTCGCTTTTCGGCATCTGCAAACAGGTACAAAAATTTTTTAATGGAGGCTTTTCTATGAAAGCAAAAAGATTACTTAGCGTAGTTCTTGCTGTTGCAGTAGTTCTTTCTTGCGTTATGGCTCTTGCGTTTGCTCCTTCTGCCAGTGCAGCCAGCGAGTACAACGAGTATGCCAAAATGCTGGAAGCTATTAAACCCGAGAACAACTACGGCCTTGAGGATACCGTTAACGACGGTAAAATCATTCAGGCTTGGAACTGGTCTTATGCGAATATCATCGCAAATCTGGAGACACTGGCTGAGCAGGGATTTACAACTATCCAGGTTTCTCCTCCCAATGAGCTCAAGATGCCCACAAAGGATGTCAAGGTTTGTGAGCCTGCTGTAGACGGTATTGCTCCCAATGGCTGGTGGATGTTCTATCAGCCCGCAGGTTTCCAGCTCAACGAGTCTGAGGACAACGCTCTCGGCACAAAGGCTGAGTACGTAAAGATGTGTGAAGAAGCACACAAGCTGGGTCTCAAGGTTATCGCTGATGCAGTTATCAACCACATGGGTACTGATGATGATCACATCGGAGAATACACCAATACATCTACCGATCCTATGGATCACGTTAACTCCAGAGCTGCTGAGTTCGAGCCCGAACTTCTGGCAGCTAAGGCTTTTCACTCTCCTTGGGTTAACATGACCTACAAAGAAAACTACTGGGATGGTTACTCCGATTATGATATCGAAGAGGATTTGACTCAGCATTGTACATCAGGTCTTCCTGACCTTGCTACAGAGACACAGCTGGTTCAGGATGTTATCTACGAATACTTTGTAGAGCTTGTTGAGGCAGGTACAGACGGATTCCGTTTTGACGCTGCTAAGCACATCGAGACAAAGCACGATACATACTTTGCTTCTGACTTCTGGGAGAATACACTTCTGAAGCTCAGAGCTAACTATCCCGATGTTGAGAACTTCGCATACGGCGAAATCCTCAACAAGTGCGGCGACGGCCGTCCCTTCTCTGAGTACACAGAGCTTATGGACGTTACTGACTCCTCCTCTTACTGGGGCATCAAGAGTGCTGTTCAGAGCAACGGCACCGACGGCAACCCTATTCCTTACTATCCCAACTCTAACTTCACCAAAGCAAATGTTATCCAGTGGAACGAGTCCCATGATACATACATCGACGGTGGAACATCTTCCCTGACAGTAATGCAGAGAAACAAGATCTGGGCTCTCACAGCTGCAAGACAGGAAATCACAGGCGTATACTTTGCACGTCCCGATGACAGAACCGGTGCAGACCGTGCAGCTATCGAGAAGATCTGTGCTGATATCGTTCTCGGTGAGGCTAATAAGACATCATGGGCAAACCCCGAGGTTGCAGCTGTTAACCAGTTTGACAACTACTTCGGCGATGTTGACGAGTACAACTCAGTTCAGAGCTATGTTACTATGATTGAGCGTGGCGGTCTGGGTGCAACTCTCGTTAACCTCAACGGAACAACCAAGAATGTTAATATCAAGGCATATACACTTGCTGAGGGCACATACATTGATGCTATCACAGGAGCTGAGTTTGAGGTTGCAGGAGGCAAGCTCACCGGTAAAATCGGCACAACAGGTATCGCTTGTATCTACTATGCAGAGGATACAGAGCCTGTAGGACCCGATCTCTCCGATGTCGATATCTGGGACGTTGATGTTTCCAGCGGTAACTATCCCGTTGCAGAGGGTTACAACACAGTTGTTTACTCTGCAAAGTCTAACTGGACAGAGGCTTATGTTTACGCTTGGATGAAGGGCACAGACATCAATAACGGCGATTGGCCCGGTAATCCTATGAAGTTTGCACTTATTAATGACTACGGCGAGAGACAGTACGTTGCTTACATCCCCGTTGAGTATGACTGCTATATCATCAATAACGGTAAGGGCAATAACGATCCCGGCGGAGCTCAGACAGTTGACCTTTCCGTAACATCCAGTGTTGGTATGTATATGGATAAGCAGGGTTCTGATGGCAAGTGGACAATCGGTACATGGTCTCCCAACTTCTATGATCTTGTTATTCCTGATAAGACCGAGCCCACAACTGTTGTTACAGAGCCTTCCTCTGAGGTTACAGGTTCTACAGAGACAACTGCAGAGTCTTCCGCAACAGAGCCTTCCTCCACCATTCCTGCAGATGGCTATCTGCTCGGTGATGCAGACAGCAACGGCAAGGTTAACGTTAAGGATGCAACAGCTATCCAGAAGGTTATCGCTCTGTTGGAAGTTTCTAACTATAACAACAAGGCTGCTAACGTAGACGGCAACGCTTTTGTTAACGTTAAGGACGCAACTATGATTCAGAAGTGGGTAGCACTTCTGCTTCCCGATTCCGACATCGGCACACTCGTTAAGTAATTAAATTTACTGATATTCACCCTCGGACGCAAAACGCCCGAGGGTGTTTTTTCTTTCCTTGCACCCTGATTGTTGCAATAAATAGGTTGATAAAAGATAAATTGTTGACTTTGGTAAAATTTTGTTGTACTATTGCCTTGATAGGGGTGGTACTATGAAACGTGACTACAGCAAGGTTTTTTTCTCAGTGGGTTTGTTGTTGCTTGTGGCACAGCTGCTGATAATCATTTTTAATATTATCAATGGCACTGCTGATGCAGACGTTCAGTTTGCCGTGGAAGAAAAGATCACTTTTCTCAGCTTCATTCACGATACATGGGGATCCCTGCTCGGAACTATAATGCTTGTGGTGCTGTTTATGCGACGCATCAATAACATCCTCGACCCACTGCTCACTCTGGCAGGCGGACTTTTGTGGATTGTTCAGATAATCAGCCTCTATGACTCAGGTGCCGAGCTTCTCTCCTTTTTACTTAGATATATCATCGGTATTCTTGGAATTCTCCTTATTTTCATTACAGCATACCGGGACTTCCGTATGACAAAGAGTACAGATAAAAAAGATGAATAATCGAATTTTCAAAGCCTTCTGTAACAGGAAGGCTTTTGTTTTTTTCTACTCTGTAATAATTCTTAAAAAAAAGTAACTTGATTTCCCTAAATATTGTGTTATAATTTTTGTATAGAATAATAAATACTATATATGGAGTGGAAGAAATATGAAATGTCCCTTTTGCGGATTTGAAGAAAGTAAGGTAATCGATTCCCGTCCTGCAGACGACGGTGAGCGTATTCGCAGACGTCGTGAGTGTCTCAGCTGTGCAAAGCGTTTTACAACACATGAGGTTATCGAAACTGTCCCCATTGTTGTAGTTAAGCGTGACAAATCCCGCGAGGTTTTCAACCGCAGCAAGCTTATGTCAGGATTCCTCCGCGCATGTGAGAAGCGTCCCATTTCTGTTGAGCAGATAGAGGGAATGGTAGATACAATCGAGTCCAGACTTCAGAGTGGTTACGACAGAGAGGTTACATCTCAGCACATAGGTGAGCTTGTTATGGATCTTCTCAAGGATACAGACAAGGTTGCGTATATCCGCTTCGCCTCTGTTTATAAGAACTTCGAGGATGCAGATACATTTATGGAGGAGCTGAACCGTCTGCGTAAGGCTCAGGACTAACAGTCCTTGTCGGCAACGTTCATAACAGAATACATCTCCTTCAGAGAATAAGGAATTAGAATTGCCGTCCCTGATTTGTAGGGACGGTTTTTTTGCGCAAAAAAACACCCGATGTAAAAGCATCGGATGTTCTTAGTATCTGTTATTGCTCTTAAAGATCACAGCTGCAGCCGTGGTCATGGTCGCACTCTTTGATGACGCCTACGATGGGTGTGGGGTCAACTCCCAGACGTGTGTAGTAGTCAGACAGAGCCGCCTTGATAGCCTGCTCAGCCAGCACAGAGCAGTGAACCTTCACAGGGGGGAGTCCGTCCAGAGCTTCCATAACTGCCTTGTTTGTCAGCTTCAGAGCTTCGTCGATGGTTTTGCCCTTGATAAGCTCGGTTGCCATGGAGCTTGTTGCAATTGCTGCTCCGCAGCCAAAGGTCTTGAACTTGCAATCAGTTATCACATTGCCCTCAACCTTGATGTACATTCTCATAATATCTCCGCATTTGGAGTTGCCAACTTCGCCAACACCGTCAGCATCGGGGATTTCGCCCACGTTGCGAGGGTTTGCAAAATGGTCCATAACCTTCTCTGAATATGCCATTTAAATTCCTCCTAAGAATTATTCGTTTATTATCTTATCCCACAGGGGAGAGAAACTGCGAAGGTAATCAACTGTTTCGGGGATGACCTTCAGCAGATAATCAATCTGTTCCTCGGTGTTGTCATCGCTGAAAGAGAGTCTGAGGCTTCCGTGTGCGATCTCGTGGGGAAGACCAAGAGACAGCAGTACATGGGAGGGGTCAAGACTTCCCGATGTGCAGGCAGAGCCTGAAGATGCGCTGACTCCTGCCAGATCAAGTTTCAGCAGAAGACTTTCACCTTCGATACCCTCAAAGCACATGTTCACATTTCCGGGGAGACGATGCTCACGGCTTCCGTTGAGTCTGGAACGCTCTATTGCGGAGAGCAGTCCGTCGATGAGACGGTCTCTCATTTTTGTCAGTCTCTCTGCTCTGTCGCTCATAGTCTCGTGTCCAAGCTCCATAGCTTTTGCAAGACCGACAATACCTGCTACGTTTTCTGTGCCTGCTCTGCGTGAGCGCTCCTGTGCACCACCTTCAATGAGGTTCTGAATGCGGACACCTCTGCGAACGTAAAGTGCACCGCAACCCTTGGGTCCGTGGAACTTGTGAGCAGTAAGGGACATCAGGTCAATGCATTCATCCTGAACATTTATGGGCACATTGCAAACTGCCTGCACAGCATCCGTGTGGAACAGCACCCCTGCCTCACGGCAGATTCTGCCGATTTCGCCAATGGGTTGAACCGTGCCGATTTCGTTGTTTGCATACATAATCGTGACCAGAGCTGTCTCAGGTCTGATTGCTTGCTTCACGTCCTCAGGTCTCACAATACCGTCTTCGTAAACGTCCAGGTATGTTACCTCAAAACCCTCTTTCGCAAGGCTCTCGCAAACGTGAAGTACAGCGTGATGCTCAAACTTCGAGGTGATAATGTGATTCTTGCCTTTGGCTTTAAGCATTCGGCAAACACCCTTAATTGCCCAGTTGTCAGCCTCACTTCCGCCGGAAGTAAAGTATATTTCAGCCGCATCCTTGGCGCCTATAAGTCTTGCAACCGTCTCGCGTGATTCTTCCACAGCGTCTTTTGCAACAGCTCCGATTCTGTAGAGGCTGGAGGGGTTGCCGTATATTTCTGTAAGGTAGGGAGTCATAGCCTCCAGTACCTTGGGTGACAGTGCGGTGGTTGCCGCATTGTCCGCGTAGATCTGCATATATATTTCTCCTTACGTATAACAATTAAGTATATGTTAATGACAAATCATCCGCTGTATTTCTGGGATTGAGCAACAGCAAGCTTGTCACATCTTTCGTTTTCGGGATGCCCTGCATGACCACGCACCCATACAACAGTGACCTTGTGTTTGTCGTATTGTGTGAGAAGTCTCTCCCATAAATCAGGGTTCAGGGCAGGTTCCTTGCGGTTACGCATCCAACCGTTCTTCTGCCAGTTTTTAGCCCAGCCTCTTTCCAGTGCATTGCATACATACTGAGAGTCGGAGTACAGCGTGACCTCGCAAGGCTCTTTCAGAAGTTCAAGGGCGGTTATCGCCGCCATAAGTTCCATGCGGTTGTTGGTGGTGTTAGCTTCACCGCCGGAGATTTCCTTTTCTGTGCCTTTGTATCTCAGAATTGCTCCAAAGCCACCGGGACCGGGGTTGCCCGAGCAAGCACCATCGGTAAAAATCTCTACCTTCTTCAAAAGTGAAACCTCCTTTTCGCTGGGTTCGGGTGTAAATATGTGCACCCGCAGGGGAGTTAGCATAGGCTATCTATCCGCCACCCTATATTATACCACCTAAAATTCCTTTTGCAACATCTATTTAAGATTATTTTTCCTGTTTTTCGGGAATAATATGTTTACCAAAAAAACTTCATATAATTAGCAGATTAATTTTTTCTTGCCTTGACACAGCGACTGCAACGCGGTAAAATAAAGTGAATAATTATATTAGGTACATATATCCTTTTCTGTATATCCGGTATCTCTTCCGAGGCAGGATTGTGTATCATAATTTCATTTTGAATCGTTTCGCGGAGTGCACCGCGTAACATATAAATTCGGTCGAATAATCAATACCTTAGGTCAAGACACTCATTGTTTAGAATTTGGAGGAATAAAGTGAGTCAGAGTAATAATTCTACAAAAGAAAAAAACTACAGGGCTAAGAATCAGCCCAAAGCGGCAAACGGCAAGAAACGGAATACGCCCAAAGCCGCCGCAGCTTCTGCAAGCTCCGGCACAGCCAAGAGAAAGCAGTATAAGAGAAAGCCTTCCTACGCTGCATCAAAAAAGAAGAATACCCCCAAAAAGCCCCAGAAGCCTCCGGTACGCATAGCTTTTCTCGGAGGTCTCAACGAGATCGGCAAGAACATCACCATCTTCGAGTGCATGGGCGATATGGTCATGGTGGATTGCGGCATGGCATTCCCCGACGGAGATATGCTGGGAGTAGATCTGGTTATCCCTGATTTCTCCTACGTTGAGCAGAACAAAGACAAGCTCAAGGGCATCATCATAACCCACGCCCACGAGGATCACATCGGCGGTCTGCCGTATCTTCTCGGCAAGGTGAATGTGCCCATCTACTCCACATCTCTCACCTGTGGCATTATCGGTAACAAGCTCAGAGAGCACAGCCTGCCGAAGCCTGCAGACCTTGTGGAGATAAAGCCCGGCGAGCGTATCCGTCTCGGATGTATGGAGGTTGAGTTTATCCATGTGAATCACTCCATCCCCGATGCTGTGGGCATTGCACTGCATACCCCTGCAGGAACAATTATCCACACAGGCGACTTCAAGGTTGACTATACTCCCACATGGGGAGGTCCCATTGACCTTCCTGCCTTTGCCCGTCTCGGAAGCGAGGGCGTGCTGTGTCTGCTTGCAGACAGCACCAACGCATCCCGTCCCGGCAATACTCCCACGGAGCAAACTGTGTCTGAGAGCTTTGACAGCCTGTTCAAAAAGGCTATGAACAAGCGTATCATCATAGCTACCTTTGCATCAAACGTGGGCAGAGTTCAGTCCATCATCAACTGCGCCCACAAATACGGCAGAAAGGTAGCATTCTCAGGCAGAAGCATGGTCAATTATATGTCCGTTGCCTCAGAGCTTGGATACCTTGAAATCCCCAAGGGCGTGCTTATCGACATTGATATGCTGTCAAAATATCCTCCCGAGCAGGTGGTGCTTATTACCACGGGCAGTCAGGGTGAGCCTATGTCGGCGCTTTCGAGAATGGCTTACTCCGACCACCGCAAGGTGTCAGTAGGCGAGGGAGACTGCATCATTATTTCTGCTAATCCCATCCCCGGTAACGAACGCACAGTCGGCAATGTTGTTGATGAGCTTCTCAAACGAGGATGTGAGGTTATATACGAGTCCATGTATGAGGTGCATGTTTCGGGTCATGCCTGTCAGGAGGAGCTGAAGATAATCCAGTGCCTGACAAAGCCTAAGTATTTCATCCCTGTTCACGGCGAGCAGAAACACCTCAGAAGCCACCGTGATATTGCAGTTTCCATGGGTGTTCCCAAGGAGAATGTATATATCGGCGATGTGGGTAAGTGCATCGAGCTTCACGAGAATTATATGAAAGAAGCAGATCCCGTGCCTGCAGGCAAGGTCTTTGTTGACGGTCTTGGTGTTGGCGATGTTGGAAGTATCGTTCTCCGTGACAGAAAGCATCTCGGTCAGGACGGACTTATCATAGTGGTTGCTTCTCTGGACGTATACGACGGACACGTCATCAGCGGACCCGATATAGTATCCCGAGGTTTCGTTTATGTTAAGGAGAGTGAAGGTCTCCTTGACGAAATTCGTCATATTGCTCTGGATGTTCTGGAGGATTGTGCCGACAGAAACATCCACGAGTGGGGTGTAATTAAGAACAGAATCAAAGACGCGGTGTCTGCACGTATCAGCAAGAGCACCGGTCGTTATCCTATGATCCTGCCAATCCTGATGGAAGTCTGATGGCAGACCTGTCCCAAGGCTCTGGCATAAAGGGTTCAGAGTCAGAGCCTTGGGTCAAGCCGGAAACTCCGGCGGAGGAATGAGTATGAAGAAGAAAAACCGACAGATGTTTCCCTATATTGCGCTGTTTTCCTGCGCAATGCTTATCTGTGCACTTGTATCCCTGTGGTTCAGTGAAACTCTGTTTATAATCGAGGGAATCATAGCCCTTGTGAGCATAGTGGTGTCGCTGGTGATTTATCTGAGATATAACCACTATATGCGTGCGATTGTAAACAGTGTGGTCTCCTCCACAAGGGGAATCGACAAAAAGTATCTTGACCGTTTCGGTTTTCCTGTGGCAATAGCCGGCAAGGACAACGAGCTTGTGTGGTACAATGATGCTTTCTCCCGAGCTTTCTGCGATGACAAAAATATGTACGGCGAATCCGTTACTTCTCTGATTCACGGACGTAGCCTTGCGGAGCTATGCGGCAGCAAGGGTGCAGACATAGAGGTGGGAAAAGCAAAGTACTCGGTCTATGCAAATCCCGTGGAACAGGGGTTTGTCCTGTACTTTTTCGACGATACATATTACAAGGATATAGAGAAGGAGTTTGAGGCTACCCGTCAGTCGGTGGCTTTGGTTGTTCTGGATAACCGAGAAGCCTTCGACGATGAGGACGAGGACGAAACAGCTCACATCACCGTGCAGGTGGAGTCACTCCTTCAGAAGTGGGCGGCTGAGTATAACGCTCTGTACCGCAAATGGGGCACAAGCCGTTATATGCTTGTGTTTGAAGAACAGGAGATAAAAAAACTTATCAGCAACAAGTTCCAGATTCTCTCAAAGGTCAGGGAAATCCGTCTGGGAGATGTTGGAGCAACAATCTCTGTGGGTATTGGCAGAGGAGAGAACAATCTCCGCAAAAGTCAGGCATCTGCAAAGCGTGCTCTTGATATGGCGCTGGGCAGAGGCGGCGACCAGGTAGCAATTCTCAGTAACGGAGAGTTTGAGTTCTTCGGCGGAAAATCCGCAGGCATCGAGCGTCAGAGCAAGGTCAGAGTCCGCGTTATCGCCAAGTCCCTTGTGAGTGCTGTGGAGGATTCGGACAAGGTCATTGTTATGGGCCACAAGTTTTCCGACCTTGACTGTGTGGGTTCCGCTGTGGGACTTTACGGTGCAATTACCCGATCCCTTCACAAGAAGGTTCTCATCGCTGTGGACTATCCTACTTCCATGGCGAAATCCCTCATTGATGCGTACAAAACCCAGTGTGGCGAGGGAGTGTTTATTTCTCCCAAGGAAGCTATGCAATCAGTCACCGACAAGACCCTGCTGATTATTGTTGACACCCAGTCCGTGAACAGAATTGAAAGTCCCGAGCTGTATCATGCCTGCAACAGGGTTATTGTCATAGATCATCACAGGATGAGTGTTGACCATCTGGAGAATACGCTGGTGTTTTATCACGAGCCAAGTGCTTCCTCTGCATCAGAAATGTGTGTTGAGATTATCGACAGCCTCCCGGATGATGTACTCAAAAAGCCGGAGGCGGAGGCGCTTCTCTCAGGAATCATTCTCGACACCAAGAACTTTGTTGTCAACTCAGGTTCACGAACCTTTGAGGCGGCGGCTTATCTGAGAAAACGGGGAGCAGACACAGTGTCTGTTCGTCAGCTTTTCTCAGATTCAATCGAGATATACCGCAACAAGTACAAGCTGGTCTCCACAGCGCGTATATACAAAAAATGTGCCATTGTTATTGCTGACGAGGAGATGCAGGAGATTCGTCTCATCGCATCAAAGGCGGCGGATGAACTTCTGGGACTTAAAGGCGTCAATGCGTCTTTCGTCATATTCCGTGCAGACGAGAACACGGTGAACATATCAGCCAGAAGCTACGGCAAACGCAACGTTCAGCTTATAATGGAGAAGCTTGGGGGCGGCGGACACCATGCCATGGCGGCGGCTCAGATTTCGGATGTTTCCTTTGAAACAGCTGTAAAACAACTTATCGAAGCTATTGACAGCGAGTAATCGCTTTCAGATATTTATGAACTTTATTTCAGAAACTTAAGAAAAGAGGATATATTTTATGAAGGTTATTTTGTTACAGGACGTTAAATCTCTGGGCAAGAAAGGCGAGCTTGTAAACTCCTCTGACGGATATGCACGCAACTACCTGATTCCCAGAGGCCTTGCAAAAGAGGTCAACGCTCAGGTTATGAACGAGTATAAAAATGCAGAGAACTCCAAGAAGTACAAGCATGACCAGGAGGTTCTTGCTGCTGAAAAAGCCAAGGAAACTCTTGAGGGCAAGTCCGTGAATGTCAAGTCAAAGGCAGGACAGGGCGGCAAGCTCTTCGGTTCTGTTACAACCAAGGAAGTTGCCGCAGAGCTGAAGAATCAGTACGGCATTGCAATCGACAAAAGAAAAATCGCAATGTCCGATATCAAGGCATGCGGTACCTATAACGCAGAAGTTAAACTTCATTCAGGCATTACTGCAACTGTCAAGGTGGTAGTGACCGAGCTGTAATTTTCAGCGACTAAAATTGAGGAGCGAGCAATATGGCAGACTACACTCCAAAAATTGAATATGACGGGTTGAATCTTCCTTACAGCTCAGAGGCAGAGCAGGCGGTTCTGGGTGCAATCATCTTTGAGCCTGACTGCATCGGCAGAGTTGCAGAGATAATCACCAAGCCCGATTTCTTTCATATTTCCTTGCATAGGCTTATTTACAGCACTATGCTCACAATGTTTACCCACGGACGAAGCATCGACTTTGTCACTCTCTATGAGGAGCTGAAGCGTGAGCGGGATTTTGACCCTACCGAGGGCAAAGCTTACCTTGTGGGACTTTGCGACAACTGTCCGTCAATCTCCAATGTAGAGATTTACGCAAAGCTTGTAAGAGATAAGTACGATGTACGCCAGCTTATATATGCGGCACGTCGGATTATTGACGAGGCATCCGCAAACGAGTTGGAGTCGGATATTCTTGTAGACAGTGCGGAGCAGATGATTTTTGATATCCGCCGAGGAAAGAATATTCAGGGTCTCCAGCGAATCGATGAGGTTATTCTGCAGACCTTTGACCGACTGGATAACCTGAACAAGGACGATCCCGCGCTCAAGCCTGTATCCTCGGGCATCGGGGATCTGGACAGAGTTATTACGGGACTTAACCGCTCCGACCTGATTCTTCTTGCGGCACGACCCGGTATGGGTAAGACCAGCTTCGCTCTGAATATTGCAAAGAGTGTTGCAGGTCCTCAGATGCGCACTGTGGCATTCTTCTCACTGGAAATGTCCAAGGAACAGCTTGCATCCCGACTTCTCTCTACCGAGTCGCTGGTAGAGGGAACAAAACTTCGTACAGGCAAGCTCACCGACGAGGAGTGGCAGAGAATCATCGCAGGCGGTGACATTCTCTCTAAAATGAATCTCTATATGGACGACACTCCCGGTATTACAGTTCCTGCAATGAAAGCAAAGCTCAGACGTCTGCGTAATCTGGATCTGGTTGTAATCGACTACCTCCAGCTGATGTCCACAGGCAGACGAGGCGACGGCAACCGTGTGCAGGAGATTTCCGAGATAACACGAAATCTCAAGATTATGGCAAAGGAACTTAATGTTCCCGTTATCTGTCTGTCACAGCTGAGCCGTGCAAGTGAACAGCGTACCGACCACAGACCTCAGCTTTCAGACCTGAGAGATTCAGGTTCTATCGAGCAGGATGCAGATATCGTTCTGTTCCTCTACCGCGAGGATTATTACTCCAAGGAGGGATCTCCCGAGGCTTCTCCCACAGCAGACCAGAACGCCGCCGAGTGTCTGGTTGCAAAAAACCGACACGGCGAGACCCGCTCGGTCAAGCTCCATTGGCAGGGAGAGTTTATGCGATTCACTTCAGTGGAGGCAGGCCGTGAATAATCAGGTTTTGAAAACCATTTCAGATCATGGACTTCTGGTTTCCGATGATAATGTCATCGTGGCGCTCTCAGGCGGTGCAGATTCCGTCAGCCTGCTCCATGTGCTTCTGAGTCTCAGGGATGAACTCAGGATCAACGTTATGGCGGCTCACGTGAATCATCAGCTTCGCGGTGCCGAGTCTCTGAGAGACGAGGAGTTTGTCCGCTTGTTATGCAGTGCCCTTTCCGTAGAGCTTTTTGTCCGCACTGCAGATGTAAACAAACTCTCAGCGGAGACAGGGGAGAGCGTGGAGCTTTGCGGCAGAAAGGTTCGGTATGAGTTTTTCAGCGAGCTTGCAAAAGCTCAGGGCGCAAAGATTGCCACAGCTCACACCCTCAGCGACTCCGAGGAGACCATGCTCTACAACATGGCCCGCGGTACAACCCTTCACGGACTGTGCTCCATTCCGTACAAAAGAGACTATATCATCCGTCCGCTTCTGGATGTTACCCGGGAGCAGGTGGAATGCTACTGCGAATCAAACTCTCTTGAATTTGTTCAGGACAGCACAAATTTCGACGAAGAAGTCTGCAAACGTAACAAAATCCGCTTGTCCGTGCTTCCTCCTTTGCGGGAACTCAACAGCGGCTTTCACAATAATTTTTCAAGGCTGAGAGAACAGCTTTCTGCAGTTGATGAATATATGCATACAACGGCAGCGGAAGCTCTTGAAAGTTGCAGATGCGATTACGGACTCTCAGCGGAAAAGCTTTCATCTCTGCCCGAGGGACTCCTCGGATATGTGTTGACTCGGTATTTAGCTGAGTCAGGTGCCACAGCAGAATACCGCCACATCTCAATTTGCAAGAGTATTCTCAGAAGCGGAGGTGCTGTGTGTCTTCCTCAAGGTTTTACGGCACTATGCCGACAGGGTGTTTTTCGCCTAAAACACTGCAGTAGCGCAGAGAGTTTTTCTGAACTTTCCGTGGAAGTGCCCATGAATGTTTTTTACGAAGAGAAAGAATATTCTTTTATAGAACTAAATACAGAGGAAATTATTTACAAAAAATTATCATCCGATTGTCTTGACTATGATATAATCAGTAGCGGTGCAAAACTTCGCACAAGGAGAGAGGGCGACACCTTCTCTCATCCGAAACGAGGAGTCACCAAGCCACTTAGAAAACTTCAGAACGAACTGAAAATCCCTGCGGAAAAACGGGATGAATCACTGGTTATCGCTTTGGATAATACGATTCTCTGGGCAGAGGATATCGGAGTGTCAAAACAGGGCATGATAAAAAAAGATAGCAAAAAAGCTATATATATAGAAGTAAAAAGGGGAAAGAATAATGCATAAGGATTGCGAGTACATCCTTCTCAGCGAGGAAAAAATTCAGTCATTGGTTAAGGCTATGGCCGCTCAGATAAGCGAAGACTATAAGGACAAGAACCTGCTGTTGGTAGGATTGCTCAAGGGCAGTGTTATGTTTATGTCGGATCTTATGAAAGAGCTGACAGTAGACTGCAAGATCGACTTTATATGTGCATCAAGCTATGGTTCAGGCTCCGAGTCTTCAGGCAGAGTCAACATCATCAAGGACGTATCCCAGCCTCTCGACGGCAAAGATGTCCTCATCGTTGAGGATATCATCGACAGCGGCAACACCCTAAACTTCATCACAAAGTACTTTGCCGCCAAAAACGCCGCCAGCGTAAGAATTTGCACTCTTCTTTCAAAACCCGACAGACGCGTGGTGGATATCCCCGTGGATTACATAGGCACAGAGGTGCCTGACGAGTTTGTTATCGGATACGGACTCGACTACGATGAAAGATACAGAAACCTTCCGTACATCGGTGTGCTGAAGCCTTCTGTTTACTTATAATTTTTGCACTTTTATTGCATACTACACTAAGGAGTGAATCAATTTGCAGAATAAACTATCAGTCAAAAAGCTTCTGATATACCTTGGAATTCCCTTGATTATCGTGCTTTGCGTTTCTCTGCTGTTTAGCCTGAGTGACCACAAGGATGCGTACACCTACTCTGATATTGTTGGTTACTTCAGGGATATGAAGGTGGACAGCTTTGAGGTCAACGTAGGCAACGGTATGCTTGAAATGAAGGTTCAGGATGATGAGGCAGACAAAAAGGATGACAAAGAATCCGCGAAGAATCACGGCTTTGCCATTTTTCCTCAGAAAGAAGCAACCTCCGATACAGGTAAGAAGGATGACGGTCTCAAGGAAATCAAGTACAAGCTTGCAAGTGTAGACTTGTTCTATATGGATGTCAACGACTACATCCTTGAGTACAACGAGACCCACGATGAGCCTATGAAATACGACTATATTCCTGCCACCAACAATGCCTTCCTTATGGAGCTTCTCCCCATAGTTATCATCGCTGTGATTTTCGGAGTGCTCTGGTTTATGTTCATGAAGAAGATGAACAACGGCG
Source organism: Clostridia bacterium (assembly GCA_017421045.1). GTDB lineage: Bacteria > Bacillota > Clostridia > Oscillospirales > Acutalibacteraceae > Ruminococcoides. Next base: position 50,695 of record JAFQMC010000023.1, on the reverse strand, counting down.
GTATGGGCGGCAAAGAGTTCCAGTTCGGCAAGGCTAAGTTCAAGGATACGAACGACGAAAAACGCAAAACCACCTTCGAGGATGTTGCAGGTGCCGATGAGGAAAAAGAGGAGCTTGAAGAAATTGTAGAGTTCCTAAAAAATCCCGGCAAATACAACGACTTAGGCGCAAAGATTCCCAAGGGCGTGCTTCTTGTAGGCCCTCCCGGAACCGGTAAGACCCTCCTTGCACGTGCAGTTGCAGGTGAGGCAGGAGTTCCTTTCTTCTCAATTTCAGGATCTGATTTTGTAGAGATGTTTGTAGGTGTCGGTGCATCCCGAGTACGTGACCTTTTCGAGCACGCAAAGAAGCACTCACCCTGCATTATATTCATCGATGAGATTGATGCAGTGGGCAGACAGCGCGGTACAGGTCTCGGCGGCGGCCACGATGAGCGAGAGCAGACTCTGAACCAGATGCTGGTTGAGATGGACGGCTTCGGCGCAAATGAAGGCGTCATCGTTATCGCTGCTACAAACCGTCCCGACATTCTTGACCCTGCACTCCTGCGTCCCGGTCGTTTTGACCGCCAGGTTATGGTAGGTTATCCCGACGTGAACGGACGTGAGGCTATCCTCAAGGTCCACGCAAGACAGAAACCCCTTGCCCCTGATGTAAAGCTCAAGACTATAGCAAAGACCACAGCAGGCTTCACAGGTGCAGACCTTGCAAACCTGCTCAACGAGGCAGCTCTCCTTGCTGCAAGAAAAGGCAAGAAGGCTATTACCATGGACGAGGTCGAGGAAGCTACAATCAAGGTTGTAGTCGGTACCGAGAAAAAGTCCAAGGTTATGTCTGAGAAAGAGAAGAAGCTCACAGCATACCACGAGGCAGGTCATGCTATCGCATTCCACGTCTGCGAGACTCAGGACCCTGTCCATCAGATATCCATCATCCCCAGAGGTATGGCCGGCGGCTACACCATGCCCTTGCCCACAGAGGATAAGTCCTACAGCTCCCGTTCCGAGATGTTGGAGAGCATCGTTGTAGGTCTTGGCGGACGTGTTGCCGAGGCACTGGTTCTGGGTGATATCTCCACAGGTGCTTCCAACGATATCGAGCGCGCAACCTCCACCGCACGTTCCATGGTAACTAAGTACGGTATGTCAGATCTGCTCGGTTGTATCAACTACGCATCAGGCGGTACCGAGGTGTTCATCGGCAGAGACATGGGTCAGGTCAAGGATTATTCCGACGACACAGCTTCCAAGATTGATGCCGAGATCCAGCGCATCATCTCTGAGTGCTACGATAAGACCGAGAAGATTCTCACCGCCAATATGAGCAAGCTCCACGAGGTTGCCGGCTATCTTATGAAACACGAGAAGATGTCAGGCGAGGACTTCTCCGCCATGATGGATGGCACTTTCGTAGAGCCTGTTGAGCCTGCAGATGATGAGGATGAATCTGCAGATTCCGCTGAATAAAATACGATTACTTGGGCGGATAGCATATACTCTGTGTTATCCGCCTGATTTCTATGTTGACTAAACGAAATTCTGATATGAGAGGGGTGTAATAATGTCAGAAAAATTTCTTTCCGTGCGCGGAGCACGTGAACACAACCTGAAAAATATCGACGTGGATATCCCGCGCGACAAACTGGTGGTCATAACAGGACTCTCCGGCTCGGGAAAATCCTCTCTTGCCTTTGATACGATTTACGCAGAGGGACAGAGACGCTACGTTGAGTCTCTGTCCTCCTATGCCAGAATGTTCCTCGGACAGATGGACAAGCCCGATGTTGACGGAATCGACGGACTTTCTCCTGCTATTTCCATAGACCAGAAAACCACCTCCAAGAATCCCCGTTCCACCGTGGGAACCGTCACCGAGATATACGACTATCTGCGACTTTTGTACGCAAGACTGGGCATACCTCACTGTCCCATTTGCGGAAGAGAGATAAAACAGCAGTCCGTTGACCAGATTGTGGACAAGGTAATGGATATCCCCGAGGGTACCCGTATCCAGATTATGGCGCCTGTAGTCAGAGCCAGAAAAGGCGAGCATCAGAAAGAGCTGGATTCTGCCCGAAAAGGCGGATACGTCCGTGCAAGAGTAGACGGAATTGTTTATGATTTATCCGAAGATATAGTTCTCGAAAAGAATAAAAAACACACTATCGAAATAATCGTTGACCGTCTTGTGGTGAAAGAGAGCATCCGCTCACGACTCTCCGACAGTGTTGAGACAGCCTCAAAGCTTGCAGGCGGTCTGGTTCTTGTGACCGCAGAGGGCAGGGAAGATACCCTGTTTTCTCAGAGTTACGCTTGTCCCGAGCACGGAAGCAGTATCGATGAGCTGTCCCCAAGAATGTTCTCTTTCAACGCACCTCAGGGAGCTTGCCCCAAGTGTACGGGTCTTGGCGTTTTTATGCGAATCGACCCCGAGCGAGTCATACCCGACCCCAACAAATCCATAGCGCAGGGCGGTATCAAAGCAGGCGGTTGGGCGATGGAAGGCAACACCATCGCCACCATGTATTACAACGGCATGGCTGAGCACTACGGCTTCTCCCTCGATACTCCCATCAAGGATTTGCCCGAGGATATTGTCCACAAACTCCTCTACGGCACTGACGGCGAGAAGATTCGTCTTGTCCGTGGCGGTGTCTTTGCAGGAGGAGAGTACTACGCTCCCTTTGAAGGTGTTATCAATAACCTGGACCGACGTTTCCACCAGACCTCGAGCAACTGGATAAAAGAGGAGATAGAGGCATTTATGTCCGCCATTCCCTGCGATGAGTGCGGAGGCAGACGACTTTCAAAGATGTCTCTTGCGGTTACTGTAGGCGGACTCAACATTGCCGAGTTCTGTGATATGTCGGTGTCTCAGGCGCTGAAGTTTATCCGTGAACACACCCTCACCGAGCGTCAGATGCTCATAGGTGGTGCAATCGTCAAAGAGATTACCGAACGTCTCGGCTTCCTTGAAAGTGTGGGTCTCGGCTATCTCACTCTTTCCCGAAGTGCAGGCACACTCTCAGGCGGAGAGAGCCAGCGAATCCGCCTTGCAACCCAGATAGGAAGCTCTCTTATGGGAGTTCTCTATATACTCGACGAGCCTAGTATCGGACTTCACCAGCGAGATAACGAAAAGCTTCTCTCTACGCTGAAGCGACTCCGTGATTTGGGCAATACTGTCATAGTGGTAGAGCACGACACCGACACAATGATGGCGGCTGACCATATTGTTGACATAGGCCCCGGAGCAGGTGTTCATGGCGGTGAGGTTGTCTGTAGCTCGACTGTACAGGATATAATGAACTGTGAGCATTCTCTCACGGGCAAATATCTCAGCGGCGAACTCAGCGTTCCTGTCCCGAAGAAGCGTCGCAAAGGTTCCGGCAAATCCCTGAAGATTGTGGGTGCAGCCCAGAATAACCTGAAAAACATAAATGTAAATATCCCTCTCGGAAAGTTTGTCTGTGTCACCGGTGTGTCTGGTTCGGGAAAATCTTCGCTTATCAACGAGATTTTATACAAGAAGCTTTCCCACGACCTCAATGGTGCCAAGCACAGAGCAGGTAAGCACAAGGAGATAAAGGGCATCGAGTATCTTGACAAGGTTATCGACATCGACCAGAGCCCCATCGGCAGAACTCCGCGCTCCAACCCTGCAACCTACACAGGCATGTTTACGGATATACGTGACCTGTTCTCGAAAACTCAGGAGGCAAAGCTGAGAGGCTTCGGCTCAGGCAGGTTTTCCTTCAATGTGAAAGGTGGCAGATGTGAGGCATGCGAGGGAGGCGGTATCATCAAGATTGAGATGCACTTCCTACCTGATGTCTATGTGCCCTGCGACGTGTGCAAGGGCAGACGCTACAACCGTGAGACACTGGAGGTAAAATACAAGGGTAAATCTATCCACGATGTGCTTGAAATGACTGTGGAAGAGGGACTTGAGTTCTTCAGCAGTATTCCGAAGATCAAGCGCCGACTTCAGACTCTCTACGATGTAGGTCTCGGATATATCAAGATAGGCCAGCCCGCAACCACACTCTCAGGCGGCGAGGCACAGCGAGTCAAGCTTGCTACCGAGCTTTCAAAGCGCTCTACAGGCAAGACCATATACATTCTGGACGAGCCAACCACGGGCCTGCACGCTGCCGATGTACACCGCCTTATCGATGTGCTTCAGCAACTTGTGGACAAGGGCAACTCCGTGGTGGTTATCGAGCACAATCTTGACCTTATCAAAACAGCCGATCACGTCATCGACTTGGGTCCCGAGGGAGGCGACGGCGGCGGTATGGTAATTGCTCAGGGTACCCCCGAGAAGATTGCCGAATGTGCCGAGTCTTACACAGGAGCTTTCCTGAAAAAGTTGCTCTGAAAAAATAAATAATTCTAACTTTAAGAGAAATTGCATTGTTTTATGCAATTTCTCTTTCTTTTTTGCCTGTGGTTGGAGGTGTAATTCTATGATTACAATTCTGGATGGAAAACTCACCATCCCCGAAAATGAGCGTTTTATCGGATTTGCAGGCGATAACCTCAACAGAACAATTGAATTTTTACTCGTCGGTGCCACCAAGGCAGACCGAATCTACCGCATCTACCTTACCTTTGATGACGGTACAGTTAATTACTTCGTTCTCCCGTCAAAGACTTGCGAGCAGGGTGTTGTCCTCAGCTGGGATGTGCTCACGGAGCATATCTTCAAGAGCGGTCTTGTCTGTGCTCAGATTAAGGCTTTTACCGCCTCGGGCGTTGTATATCACACAACCTCCGATACTTTCATCGTAGGCGACAGCGCAGAGCTCTCTGATACTTTTCTCAGGGAAAACTCAGAGTTTCTCGAATATGAGAAAAAGCTCAACTACCTTGCACAGACCGTGTCCGATGTCTGCGTCATGATGCCCTACATCGGCGACAACGGCAACTGGTACATCTACAAAGCCGACAAAGGAGTATACATCGACAGCGGAAAACCTTCCCGTGGCGAGATAAGCCCGGGCGAGCTTGCAGACGGTGCTGTCACAACCTCAAAGCTTGCACCCAATGCCGTCAGCTCCGCAAAACTTGCATCCAACGCCGTCACCGCCGACAAACTGGGTCAGTATGCAGTTGGAAACGTAGCAATCGCACCCGGTGCGGTTTCCGAGGATAAACTGTCGAATGCTGCCGTAACGTCGTCAAAAATCGCCGAGGGTGCGGTTTCTTCCGATCATCTCACGGATGCCTGCATCAGGTCAAAACACATTGAAGACAATGCAGTGACCGCCGAGAAGCTTGCCTTCGGGGTGATAGACAGCACCGATAAATTCTCAGATGATTTCGTAAGCCATTATCTGTCACTGCCTGTGAGTAAAGTTTCCGCAAGCGGAATCTTCACCGATTCTTTCTATGGTTCCAGAACCACTCCGGGCATATACCAGCTGGATTCTCACTCGGGTACACATCAGGTGCTCGTTGTGCTCAAACCCGACTCCGACAGCCACCTTATGCAACTTCGTATGAGTGTTGATAAAGTCGAGTACCGCGGAATCTGGTGCACGGAGGACGGCGTGTATACCGAGGAGGACTGGACACCCTGGCAGGAGTTTCAGGCAAAGACCTCAATCGTGTCTGATGAATCTATCGCTCCTCAGATAAGCCTTGAGAACAGAAAAGAGACACGATGCGGAACAGTTGCCCATATTCAGATTTCCTTGCCTGCTGATACACCCTGTGATTTTGAGGCATCCATTGTGTTCAGAAGCAACGATACAGCAACTTCTATTACCTGTCCCTCTTTCATCAAGTGGAGCGGTGACGACGTTGAGAGTGTCACTACTACGGAGAATGGTGCCGAGGTTACATACAACTGCCTTGTTCCGAAGGCAAACAAAACCTACAACGTCATCTTCTGGTATGACGGCTTCAACGTGAACGCTGTTTCAAGAGGTGTCACCAATGGGTAATCTTAAGAAGCGTGCACTGCAGATGATTCAGTCACAGCAGGATGAATACATCAAGGACGGACTCGTACTCTGGCTTGATGGCGAATCACAGCTTGATGACAGTTCAATCATAAACAGGTGGAAAGATTTGTCAGGAAATGCTTATCAGGCAGAGTTGCAAAATGTTGTCAAAAACGCAGATTCAATTTCTTTTAATGATGTAGATTCTCTGGGAATTATCAGCAGTAGTGTCGCCGGAGGAGTGCTCGCAGGTATTTGTGAACGTACCATTGAGATTGTCTGCAAGCTTAATAACACAGATAATATTCAGGTCATCTTCTTAGGAGCAGGCAAGACCACACCTGCAGAAAACTCTGCCGCAGGACTCTGGTACCGACCTGCATCGAAAGGTCTCAAAGTCGGCACATCCGATGCACAGTGTCCGTCATTGGTAACGTCGGATTCGCTTCTCGGCAGAGCAAGCTATTCTATTGTCTACGGCGACACGGATTTAAACGACTACGTGCTCTATCAAAACGGCACAGAATGTCAGAAGGGTACCGCCGAAGGCTCTATGTATAATCCTACATATACCACAATCGGATGCAGGTATTACAACTCATATTCCTATAGATTCAGTGGCGAGATATGCTGTATCCGCGTTTACGACCGAAAGCTCAGTGTCGCAGAGCGGGAGCATAACCTGCAGATTGATAGAAGGAGGTTTGATTTCTGATGTTAGCAAAATTTATATCTGAGAATAGGATAGAAAGATACAAAGGTCTGGTAGAGTTTGACGGCATCGTCTACACCAACGACGAAGAAAAAGCCCGAGAGCAAGGATATAAACCTCTCATCACAGATGAAGTGCCCGAAGAAACAGAAGGCTTCTGCGCAGTTTCTTACTATGAGGAGACAGAAGATGCAGTGTATCTTCGCTTCAGACAGGAAGCATTAAATGCAGAGGAGGCAGTCTGATGTGGAAGTAAAATATCAGGAAGTCCTCGACAGAGCAAAATCAAACACAAGACGTATTGATAAGCTGGAAGAAAGGGCAGACAAAAACGACGAACTCATCAAGAGTGTAGCTGTCCTTGCCGAGAAGCAGAGCGAAATGGAATCCAGCCTCGGCGAAATCAAGACCGATATCAAGTCAATCAAAGACAAGCCCGGCAAAAGATGGGATTCCATTGTCGAGAAAGCCTTGCTTGCAGTAGTGACGGGTCTCATCGGCTATATTTTTATCAGACTGGGTATTTCTTAAAAAAGGAGTAGTTATATGGCAAATTTTAAAATCGCACTCACAGCAGGTCACTACAAGGGTACTCCCGGTAAACGTTGCCTCAAGTCCCTTGATCCTAAAGAGACAAGGGAGTGGGTGCTCAACGACAGAATCGCAGACAAGGTAGAAAAGCTTCTCAGAAACTATACAGGCTACGAGCTTCTGCGAACAGACGATACAACGGGCAACAAGGATATTTCTCTCACAGCCAGAACCAATGCCGCCAACAGTTTCGGTGCAGACTTCTATCTGTCCGTTCACCACAATGCAGGCATTGGTGGCGGCTCTGGTGGCGGTATTGTTGCAATCGTATACAACAGCGCGAGTGCAGAGTCTGTAGCGTGGCAGAAGGAATTGTACAATGCCCTCATAAAAGAAACAGGGCTTAAAGGCAATCGCTCAACACCTCTTGCAAAAATGAATTTGCACGAGGTGAGAGAGACCAATATGCCCGCGGTGCTTCTGGAGCTTGGCTTTATGGACAGCAAAACCGACGTGCCCGTTATCCTCACTGAAAAGTTTGCAGACCAGTGCGCCAAGGCTATCGTGGACGTAGTCGTCAAGCGTGGCAAGCTCACAAAAAAGGCGACACCAACTGCAACCGCAACCGAGACAAAGACGGCAGAGAACTTCGAGACAGCTTCTGTTCAGGCGCTTCTTCGTGAAGCTTACGAGTATGACATTGTCAAAACCTACGTCAAGCCCATTGACAACAAGAAGGGCAAGCTCACCAAGGCGGCAATCCTTGAAGCTAAGGCATATCTTGGCTACAAGAACGCAGATGTGGCTGTGAATCTGCAGTTTATCACAGACCTTGATGCAGTTCTGAGTGCAAAACGCGCAGATGTTCAAAGCGTTATCGCAGGAGATGTAAACGGCGACGGCAAGGTGACTGTTCAGGATGCAACCGAGATTCAGAAACAGCTTGCCGGCATCCAGTGAAAGGAGCAAGCATGGACAAAAACACTTTAATCAGAGTCGGAGTGTTGGTTTTCACATTGCTCAATGAGATTCTGACACTCACGGGGTTGAATCCCATTCCCGTATCCGATTCAACAGCTTATGAAATTGTGTCCATATTGGTGACACTGGGTGCCGTAATCTGGAACACCTATATGAACAACAATTTTTCTACGGCTTCTCGGGTAGCAGAGAAGGTTCTGAAAGCTGTGAAATCAGGCAGATTAACAGCCGAAAAGGTAGAGAAATTTCTCACGGATAACGAGAATGTGTAACTAAGCACAGGCATAGATAATCAGTATAAAAAGGGGACAGCTATTCTTCTCAGGATAGCTGTCCCTTTTCTTGATTTTTCATATATGTTGTGCTATAATATTATGAAATACTGGATAAGTGTGTATTTTTTAGGATTGAGAGGAATCATTATGGCTATCAAGGTAACGCTTTTGACTCATACACCTGACCCTGAGCAGACTGTTGCAGCGGCGGCTAAGCTCTGCTATTCTCCGTCGGGAATCGAGGATATCAGGGATGGACTTACCGAGGAGTCCACAGCGTCATTTGTGAATATGCTGGCAGATATCGGTCACGCAAGCCCTTTTGAGCATGCCTCTTTCACCTTTGGTATTGAGGGCATTTCCCGAGCCTGCTCTCACCAGCTTGTCCGTCATCGTATTGCATCCTACAGCCAGCAGTCTCAACGCTATGTGGACGGCAACAGCTTTGAGTTTGTGACTCCTCCCGAGATAGAGTCTGACCCTCATTGCAGTGAGGTTTATAACCGTGTTATCGAAGTTCAGAAGCAGGCGTATTCTGAGATACGAGATGCTCTGGCAGTGAAATATATTGCAGAAGAAACAGGCAAGGCATATCAGGGTACCGACGCTGAAATCATCGCTCAGTATAAATCCGAGAATAAGCAGAAGTGCTCAGCTTTTATCAAGAAGGCTAACGAGGATGCACGCTACATCCTGCCCAATGCCTGCACCACCAAGATTGTCTGCACCTTTAATGCACGCAGTCTTGAAAACTTCTTTGCACATCGCTGCTGCAACCGTGCCCAGTGGGAAATCCGCGAGGTTGCACGCCAGATGCTTCTTCTGTGCAAAGAGGCAGCACCTCATATTTTCCGCAAGAGCGGACCCTCTTGTATGAGAGGAAGCTGTCCCGAGGGTAATATGACCTGCGGAAAAATCAAGGAAGTAAGAGAGCAGTACGGCTATGAAAAATCCTGATAACAACAGAGGACGAATTATCGTCATTGAGGGTCTGGACGGCTCAGGTAAGGCTACCCAGTCCCGCATACTTATGGAAAAACTCTCAGAGAAATATACCGTGAAGAAGCTGTCTTTTCCTGATTACGACAGCGACGGCTCAGCTCCTGTCCGTATGTATCTGGGCGGAGAGCTGGGGGATGACCCCTCCTGCGTCAACTCTTACGCGGCGGCATCCTTTTACGCCGTGGACAGAGTCACGAGCTATCTCAAAAACTGGCGCAGTGACTACGAGCAGGGAACACTCTTTGTCCTCGACCGCTATACCACCTCCAATATGGTCTATATGACCTCTAAGCTCCCAAGGGATAGGTGGGATGAGTTTATTTCGTGGCTTTCGGAGTACGAGTACGACCGCCTGGGACTTCCAAGACCCGACGGCGTCATATATCTCGATATGCCCACAGATGTCTCTCAGAGGCTGATGACAGGCAGATATAATAGCGACGAGTCAAAAAAAGACCTGCATGAGAAGAACGTAGATTTCCTCAGAGCCTGCCGTGAGAGCGCTCTCTATGCGGCAAAACAGCAGGGTTGGAAGGTTATTCCCTGCAGTGACGGAGAAAACCCTCTGTCCATAGAAGAAATTGCAAACAACGTGTACGAAACCGCAAAATCGTTTCTTGAAGATTAACACATATAACCTTGAATGAGGAGGATAACACAATGCTCTATTGTCTTGTTGCACGAGGATTTGAAGAGATAGAAACTGTAACCACAGTGGATATTCTCCGCCGTGCAGGAATCGATGTCTGCACAGTAGGCATCAGTAAGATAAATTCCGATATGATAGTCGGTGCACACAATATGACTCTTGTCACAGATTTGAAGCAGAAAGAAGTCAGCACAAAGAACCTGGAGGGCATCATTCTTCCGGGCGGTATGCCGGGCACCACGAATCTGGAGAAATCCAAGACCGTCGGCGAGCTTGTTCGCTACTGTGCTGAGAACGATAAATATATTTTTGCTATCTGTGCCGCTCCTCAGATACTTGGTCATATGGGACTTTTAAAGGGCAAGCATGCCACCTGTTATCCCGGGTTCGAGGGAGAGCTTATCGGCGCTGATTATAAGGAGGATGCTTCTGCAGTCCTTGACGGTAAGATTGTCACCGGCAGAGGTCCCGGATGCACCGTGGACTTTGCCATGCTTATCGTAGAGCTTCTCAAAGGCGCAGATGTAGCAGAAAAGCTGAGGGATTCAATGCAATGTCCGTAAAAATAAGAGAAGAAAAATCAATGCTCAGGGAGCATTATAAAAAGATGAGAGGGAAGATGACTCCTCTCTACAAAAAGAGCCTCGATATAGATATAGCTTCACGGCTTCTTTGTTCACGGGAGTATGCAGACGCTTCTCTGATTCTCACCTATGTAGCTAAGAAAGACGAGGTCGAGACCCGCGGCATTATCCATGCGGTCCTTGCAAATAATAAAAAAGTTGCAGTGCCCCGATGTGAAGCAGAGGGTAAGATGAGCTTTTACTATATTTCTTCCTTGGAAGAGCTCAGAGAAAGTCCTAAGGGCATTATGGAACCCGACCCTGAAACTTCACAGAAAGTCACGGATATGAGTGGAGCACTGTGCATAGTCCCGGGACTTTCCTTCGACCCCGAGGGCAACCGCCTTGGATTCGGCGGTGGCTACTATGACAGATTTCTCAGCAGTTTTCAAGGTATCACAGCAGGACTCTGCTACGGAAGCTTTATCAAGTGGGGCATTCCCTCAGAGGATCACGATGTTCCCGTGAAGGTTCTTGTTACCGACAGATATATAAGGCGCACAGCCGATAAATAATATACTCAATATTATATCTATGTACATACATAGGCGGAAGGGGTGTTTCCTATGAGCGATAATATGAATATGGACAACCGCGACAATATGCAGAACGAAGAAGTCCAGCGTTACCGCCAGGAAAGAGTAAACCAGTTCAGACTCAATATTCAGGAGGAAGAGGGTGCAAAGCCCACGGTGGATTCGGATTTTTCCGACGAGATTACCTCCTTCAGCGATGAAACAACCAAGGCTCAGATTGAGCGTGCATCCAAGAAGGAGCTTCGCCGCCAGAAGAAAGAGGAGAAGAAAGTCCTCAAAATAAAGGCTGACCGCAACAAGAAAGTCTACCGCATGGCATGGCTTGCAATAGTGATAATTATGTCCGTGGTAGTATCTCAGTTCCTGATTGTCGGCTCAAACGATTTCCTTGCGATTACCCGTGTGGATGAAAGTGAGGCAACAGTCAAAGTCACCGCCGATGATACCGTCGACACGATTGCCGACAAATTGGAGGAGGCAGGGGTTATTGATGCTCCTGAGTTTTTTGTGCTTTTCTCCGACATCACAGGCAAGGGTCAGAATATCGATCCCGGTGTTTATCGTGTTCCCAAGAACAAAGACTATCTGGGCATCCTCAACTATATGTCCAATACAAGCAACCGCCAGACCACAATCACTCTGCAGATTACCGAGGGTACAAGCATCCTCGAACTTTCTCAGCAGCTCTATGAGGCAGGTGTTACCTATGATGTTGACGAGTTCCTCCGTCTTTGCAACAGCGACGAGTTCGATGACGAATACGGCTTCATTTCTTCCATTGAGCCTGATGAGAAGCGTGTCTACAAGCTCGAGGGATATATGTTCCCCGACACATACGAGTTCTATGTTGACGAAGCACCCGACATCACCATCCGACGTTTCCTTGCAAACTTTGAGACTAAGATTTACGAAACAGAGCATACGGTTGAAGGCTACAGCAAGCCTGTCACCCTGAGCCAGCTTGTGTCCGACAGCGACTATACCCTTGACGAAATTGTCACCATGGCATCCCTTGTTCAGGGCGAAGCCGCAAACGTGGAGGATATGTACAACATCTCCTCTGTAATCAATAACCGTCTTGAATATGGTTCAAGCCACGACATCCACTCTCTGGGTCTTGATTGCACAGCCTTCTATCCCTATTCTGATGCAGAGTCTATCCCCGAGGATATCAAGGAGACATTCTCCAGCGACTACGAAACCTACGATACCGCAGGTCTGCCTCCGGGAGCTGTCTGCTCTGCAAGCGCAGATGCTTTCCTCGCAGCACTTGTACCGAACGACACCGACTATCTCTATTTCTGTCACGGTACGGATGCAGACGGAAACGTAACCGCTTACTACGCATCCAGCTTCAGTGAGCACCAGAATAACCTTTACAAAGCAGGGCTTGTCCGATGATGAATGAATATATAACAAAGCCTGAAATTCTTGCACCTGCAGGAGACGAAGAGGCGCTTTCGGCGGCTCTTCGCTTCGGCGCAGATGCTGTCTATGTGGGCGCACAGCAGTTCGGTATGCGCACTTCTCCCAAGAATTTTGACGAGGAGTCATTGCCGAGAGCCGTCCGGTCTGCCCACGAGCTTGGCAAAAAGCTCTACCTCACCTGCAACATTCTGCCGCGGGAGACCCAGCTCCCTCAGTTGCCTGACTTTCTCGCCTTTGCACAGCAGTGCTCTGTGGATGCACTGATTATCGCGGATCTGGGAGTTTTTGAGCTTGCTAAGAAATACGCTCCCAACGTGCCTCGCCATGTATCTACCCAGGCAGGTATTGTCAACAGCGAAACCGCCAAGGCGTTTTATAATATGGGTGCCGACAGAGTGGTGCTTGCCCGTGAACTTTCCTTCGGGGAGATTTCGGCAATCCGTGCAAATATCCCGAAAGAACTGGAGATCGAGTGCTTTGTGCAGGGTGCTATGTGTGTGTCCTTCTCGGGCAGATGTCTCATTTCCGAGTACCTCACAGGCAGAGACCCCAACCGCGGAGACTGCTCTCAGCCTTGCAGATGGAAGTACCACCTTTTTGAAGAAAACCGAGAGGGTAACTTCTACCCCGTTATGGAGGATAACGGTGGCACTTTCCTCTATAACTCCAAGGATATGTGTATGATAGATTATATCCCTGAGCTTGTAAAAGCGGGAATCAGCAGTTTTAAAATCGAGGGCAGGGCAAAGACCGCCTACTACAGTGCCGTCACCACAAATGCCTACAGACAGGCGGTGGATGCATACTTCAGCGGAGGACTCCGCGAAGATTTCAAAACCCCTGAGCTTATCAAAGAGGAGCTGGAGAAAATAAGCCACAGAGAGTACAGCACAGGTTTTTATCTGGGCACAACTCCCGGTCAGACCACCTCAAACGGCGGTTACATCCGCCACTATGACCTGGTTGCTCTGTGCGAGCAGGAGTGCGACTTCGGCGGAATTATCACTCAGCGTAACAAATTCTATCTGGGCGACATCGTGGATGTACTGCCTCCCGGCGGAATTCCCTTTACGGTCACAGCCCAAAAGCTTGTAAACGAAAACGGGGAAGAGGTGGACTCCACTCCTCATCCCATGGAGAGACTGGAGCTTCACTGTGAGAAGAAAATCCCTGCAGGGTCGTTTCTCCGCGTTCGCAAAAAAACAGAATAAATCCATAAGAGCAGAGAGTTTTCATAAACTTTTCTGCTTTTATTTTTATCCTTGACATAATCAGAGTTTCGGGCTATAATTACCCATAGATATGAAAGGCTTTGACGGGACGAGATGTCTTTTAGCGCCACAGAGAGAGCACCCACAGGCTGCAAGGTGCTTGCGTGAGGATTCATCAGCCACCCCTGAGCTCCGTGCGACGAGTACGGCGTCTTTCCGCGTTAAGGATTCCGAGTGGGCGCGTTATCGGATAATGCGTCAATCAGGGTGGTACCGCAGGAGTTTTCTCTTGTCCCTATGGGGACAGGAGTTTTTTTATTTTCAGAGTTATATTTTGAAAGGATGATATCATATGAAGTGGACAGGACTCAACGAACTTCGTGAGAAGTTTCTGAGCTTTATGGAGAGCAAGGGTTGCCTGCGTCTCCAGAGCTTTCCTCTTATTCCCAAGGACGACAACAGCCTTCTGCTGATAAACAGCGGAATGGCACCTATGAAAAAGTATTTTACCGGCGAGGTCACACCTCCCAAATCAAGAGTCACAACCTGCCAGAAGTGCATCCGTACTCCCGACATTGAGCGAGTAGGAATCACCGCACGTCACGGCACATATTTTGAGATGCTGGGCAACTTCTCCTTCGGCGACTATTTCAAGAACGAGGCTACCGCCTGGGCTTGGGAGTTCTTCACCGAGGTTCTCGAGATGCCCCGTGAGCTTCTCTATGTTTCCGTCTACGAAGACGACGACGAGGCCTACGACATCTGGACAAAGAAAATCGGCGTAGACCCCTCCCACATGGTTCGTATGGGCAAAGAAGACAACTTCTGGGAGCACGGCTCAGGCCCCTGCGGTCCCTGCTCCGAGATCTACTTCGACCGTGGTCCCGAGAAGGGTTGCGGCCATCCCGATTGCAAAGTAGGTTGCGAGTGTGACCGCTTCGTGGAGGTCTGGAACCTTGTATTCACCCAGTTCGAAAGCGACGGCAAGGGCAACTACACACCCCTTGAACATCCCAACATCGACACAGGTATGGGTCTGGAGCGTCTTGCTTGCGTAATGCAGGGAGTGGACAACCTGTTCCTCGTTGACACAGTTCAGAATATCATGAAGCATATTTCCGATGTAGTCGGCGTGGATTACGGCACCGACAGCAAGAGCGATATCTCTCTGCGTGTTATCACCGACCACATCCGTTCCACCACCTTTATGATTGGCGACGGCGTAATGCCCTCCAACGAAGGTAGAGGCTATGTCCTGAGAAGACTCCTCCGTCGTGCTGCACGCCACGGCAGACTTCTGGGTTACAACAAACCTTTCCTCTACAAGATTTGTTCCACAGTTATCAAGGAGAACGAGTCAGCATATCCTGAGCTCAGGGAGAAAGAGGAGTTTATCACAAAGCTTATCCGTGTTGAGGAAGAGAACTTTGCAAAGACTATCGAGCAGGGTCTGGCAATGCTTGACGACATCATCACCAAGGGTGACGTCAAGACCCTCTCAGGCGAGGATACCTTCAAGCTCAACGATACCTTCGGATTCCCCGTTGACCTTACAAGAGAGATTCTTGCAGAGAGAGGCATCACTGTTGACACCGAGCGTTTCTATGAGCTTCTGACAGAGCAGAAGAAGCGTTCACGTGCAGCCAGAAAGGACGCAGGTGCAGACGCTTGGGTTTCCGACAGCGTAGACCTTGCAGATGTTGAGGCAACCGAGTTCGTGGGTTATACCGACTACACCGCTTCCGCAAAGATAAAGGCTCTCATCGTAAACGGCGAGAGAGAGGTAGCAGCTGCAGAGGGCGACAAAGCCGTTGTTGTCCTCGACAGAACTCCCTTCTACGCAGAGAGCGGTGGTCAGGTAGGCGACACAGGTATCATCAGAATCGGCGATACCGAGTTCGAGGTTACAAACACCACTAAAGACCCCGCCGGTATCTTTATGCACACAGGTGTTGTCACAAAGGGTAGCTTCGCTGTAGATGACTGCGCTGAAGCTTCCATCGATGTTGACCGCAGAATGGCTATTATGCGTAACCACACAGCCGCACATCTTCTGCAGGCAGCACTGAGACAGGTCCTCGGCAACCACGTTGAGCAGGCAGGTCAGCTTGTCAACGATTTCTCCGTTCGTTTTGACTTCACTCACTTCTCTGCACTCACCGCTAAGGAGTACGCAGATGTTGAAGCACTTGTAAATAAATATATCTTTGATGCAGTTGATGTTGTCACCCGTGAGATGCCCATAAACGAGGCAAAAGAAATGGGTGCTATGGCACTCTTCGGCGAGAAATACGGCGACGTTGTCCGCGTTGTCAAGGCAGGAGATGTCTCCGTTGAACTTTGCGGCGGTACCCATGTTGACAATACCGCAAAACTCGGACTCTTCAAGATTCGCTCCGAGGGTTCCGTTGCCGCAGGTGTGCGCCGTATCGAGGCCCGCACAGGCGACGGCGTTCTGGATATGATCGAAAACCTCATGGTTGTTATTGCCCAGTGTTCAAGCACTCTGAAAATCGGCAATCCCAAGGACCTGCCCACAGGCTGTGAGCGACTCACCGAGGAGCTTAAGAACCGCGACAGAAGAATCGCCGAGTTGGAGCAGGAGATTGCACTGAGCAGAATCGGTGGTCTTATCGACAGAGCCGTTGATGCAGACGGAATCAAAATCATCACCGAAAAGCTGAAAGATGCAGATGCCGATATGCTCCGCAATATGTGCTCACTCGTTACCGACAAGGTGCAGAATGCAGTGGTACTCATTGCAGGAATCAACGGCGAGAAGCTGACCCTCTGCTGTGCATGCGGTAAGGATGCCATCGCAAAGGGTATCAAAGCAGGCAACGTGGTCAAGGCAGCAGCTCAGGTCACAGGAGGCAACGGTGGCGGCAAGCCCGATATGGCTATGGCAGGCGGCAAGGATATCTCCAAGGTTGACGATGCTCTTGCAGGTGTTGTTGACACCGTCAAAGCAATGCTTGCCTGATTTACAGAAACTTAACTCAATTAAAAAGCAGTTCCGATCATAGTCATCGGGACTGCTTTTCTCTGTCTGTGATTTTTATCTTGCCAACAAAAATATAGTGTGCTACAATGAAATCGTAAGGAATACTCATAAAAATCATTGATATGGTTTATGCAGACAGCAAGGAGGATTCACCATGACAAAGAAAATTTTATCTTTTATTCTCGCCATGCTTATGGTATTTTCGGCATCAGCTTTTTCTTTCATATCGGTGTCAGCCGAGGCTATGGACGAAACATCAGCTCTTACCCCGACTGTTTCAGACAGCCTCAAACAGTTGCCCGAGGTGAAAGAAGGATGCAACCGCTATTTCTTCCTGATGCCTGATGATTGGAACAACGAGTATTCCGACGGTGCAGGAATCTACTGGTGGGAGGGTACAGATGCCCAATCCTCCTGGCCGGGTGTGAAAGCTAACAAAGCCGATTGCGATAGTGTGTATTACTATGATGTTCCCAAAGATGTTGTTAACATTATGTGGAACAACTATGTTGATTTGACTCTGGAAGAGTACAACGATGCACATTGGGCTGATTTAAGCACCGGTCATAAGGAGCTTGAAGATATGCCTGTTAACCTCTCGGAATGTGACGGCAAAATTTACGTCATCGATCCTGAAAGAACAGAAACAAACCCATTTTCAGGCAAAAAGACCTTCTATGGTGATTGGTTTTATTACTACGGTGAGGGCAACTACGGCGCAGAGGAGTTAATCGCAACTCCCGACACTCTCCCTGCAGTTGCAGAGGGCTATAACCGCTATTACTTCCTGATGCCCGACGAATGGTACAACGAGTACACCGACACAGCAGGAATCTACTGGTGGGAGGGTTCCGAGACTCCCGACGAATGGCCCGGCTATATAGCACACAAGGCAGATACCGATAATGTGTATTACTATGATGTTCCGAAGGATGTAGAGACGATTATCTGGAACAACAATGTTGACTGCGGAACCGACAAAGAAGCACCTATTTATAAAGCCGCATTTCAGACATACAACATCACTGCAAATTATTATGAGCCCTTAGAGAGCGACACCTATCCCCAGGGAATTCCTACCTTTGACGGAATGATATTTGTCACTAACGGCTACCTTAATGCAGGATATTATAACGGAAGACTTATCTATGACGGTGAGTGGTACTACTATTACGGCAACGGAGAGTATGGGCTGACTCCCGGCAAGGACGACGAATCCTATATGGTCGGAGATACAGACTCCGACGGCGCAGTTACAGTCAGGGATGCAACTGCGATTCAGAAGAAAATAGCAGATATCCCTGTGAGCAATTATTCTGAACTCTCTGGGGATGCCGATTTAAACGGCATTGTCAATATCAAGGATGCAACCGAGATTCAGAAGTATGTAGCAAGACTTATATCGGTGAATCCCTTTGTCGGTGCAACTCTTGTTATTGAATAATTTATAAATAAAGCAAAGGCTGAGATATGGAGCTTTCCGTATCTCAGCCTTATTGTTTATTTCGGTTAGTTGTTCAGTTTTGGTATTCGTTTCAGTAGTTTTGAGAAGGCGAACACCAGCGCCGTCTCAATGGGAATAGCTATCAGACACTTCAGAGCTCTCGTTCCTGCCATCACCCAGAAAGCCTTGTCAAACTGAATGAGAAGCCATAAAGACCCCAGCGGTACTTCAACTCCAAAGGATATGAAAACCTCGCAGAGGATAAGCTTCAGCAGAAACCTGCTGTCGGTTTTGTACAGGAATAGTCCGTAGAGCATTCCAACAAGTATTCCGTTGAGTGTCCAGCCGAAGAAGTATCCGCCCATGGGCATCAGTATGAAGCTGATTACATCACCCAGCCCTCCGACAATCATTCCTGCCACAGGCCCGCAGAGCATTGCCGCAAGGGCAATGGGCAGAAAGGCGAATCCTACCTTTGCGTTGGGTGTGATGCTCAGGGAGATGTTGGAGAAGTATCCAAGCACCACCCTCAGTGCCAGCATCATGGCACAAATCGTCAGGCTTCTGACTCTTCCAAGCTCCTTTGCAGAGTTTGTGAATTTAGCGACCAAATTGTTCATAAAAACCTCACTTGATACGCCGTCTAGAACATAAAAGCGTAGAAAAAAGGGACAGAACACAGAGGTTCTGTCCCACAGCTTTCTCACTAAACAGCGGGATGCGAAGTCTGTACCGCGGTCAGCACAATGGCTTTCCTTCGTCCTGTGGGCAACTCCCCGTCCCATAGGCACTTTACGCACAGCTTCTACTCTGTAATAACTATTATACTACGAAGATAGGATTTGTCAATTCAAACCTTTAATAAGCACACTCAGAGGCTTGTAAATAAATATGGTAATAAACGACACCACAAAAGCCTTGATAAGGTTAAAGGGCAGAACGCACACCAGACACAGCTCAAACACAGTGTCTACAAAGGGCAGGAACTCTGGAACCTGACTCAGTATTTCCTCAATAGACATAATCTTTGTGTAGAGAGGAATCATCACGAATGCATTCAGGAAGGTTGCAAGAACAGACATAGACAACCCGCCCACAAGCAATGCCACAATAGCTCTGCCTTTGGTTTTGTTGCGTCTGTAAATAAGAGATGCAGGCACAACAAAGATACATCCCAGAAGGAAGTTTGACAGCTCGCCGATTCCCATGGAGGGGTTCATAGGGTTGACAAACAGCATTATAAGGCTTCGTACAAGCTCAATGATAACACCTGCCAGAGGACCCATGCTGAAAGCACCAATCAACGCAGGCAAATCTGAAATATTGAATCTGTAAAAGCTGGGCGCAATAAAGGTAGGGAATTCAATGTAGGTGAGTATTGTAGCACAAGCCGCAAGCATCGCACAGCTCACAATGTTCCTCGTAGTGAAGAAACCTTTCTTGTTGCCTTTTTCTTTAGCCATATCGCTCATAACTATCCCTCCTGAAAATAAAGAAATCCCCACGAAATCCGTGGGGACAAAAGACATAGGTAGTGCAAGCCTTCGTATGATTTATTATACAAGTCTTGCTTTTTCTTTTTTCATCCGGACTTTACCGTCGGCACAGGAGTTGCACCTGTTCAACACAGCGAAGGTTATCCGCCGTGGTTGTGGGCTATACCACCGGTGGGGACTTTCACCCCGCCTCAAAGATTTCTATAATATAATATTACTGAAGCGTGTGTTTGTCAACACTTTTTCATAAGTTTTGTTATTCTGAATATGGCGTGAAACCCAAAAGAAAAAAGCCCTGCATCATCTGCAAGGCTTGTTAAGCTCCAGTTTAACAATATCATGGTGGGGAATACGTTCTTCCTCAGGAGGAAGCTCCATATAATTCCCGAAAGGAATATTCAGATATTCTTCGTAGTTTTTCATAGCAAGGTATCTGTGTCCCTCAAATTCTACCTCCGTGGTTCCGTCGTAGATGCTTCGGGGATAAACTTTTTTCATAAAGTAAAATCCTGCGCAAAGCTCTGCCACATTCTCCGATTCATCAAAGCTGTATCGGGTCATACGCTTCTCGGCAAACTTCCAGATTTTAAACCTTGTTTTGTGGCTTCTGAAAACTCCGAGGAGGATTTTACTGCCAAAGGCAAGGAGCCCGCCTTGATTCTTCGGTACAGTTTGCGAGCGGAACAGAGAGTACACCATCGTAAAGAAATACTGAGTGTATCTTGCCATTTTACCGCTTGCAAGTCCGTCAATGGGGAAGATGTCCAGAGGTAAACCCTTGGGGATATCCATATCCTGCTGATAGTCTTTGACCAGTGTGTGGTCTGTGTCGCTGAGCACTGCAAAAATATTGCCCGAAAAGCTCCTGCCGTCAGAATCATCCACAAGCACAAAACGTTCACTGGGATTCTCTTTTCTGTAAAGCTTCAGAAATTTTTCGTAGTCGGGTCTCGGCATCAGCACGTCCACATCATCATCCCAGGGGATGAATCCTTTCGTGCGCAGTGCACCGATAAGGCATCCGCCGCAGAGATAATAGGTCAACCCGTTTTTTCTGCAGTATTCATCAAAGAACAAAAGAGCATCCAACTCGCAAAGCTGGAGCTCTCTGAGCTCTTCAGGAGTAAGTTTTAAGTTCTTTGCCATAAATCTCACCTGAAAGTATTATGTATCCTGAGAATTCTCCGGATTGTTTTTAATCATAATCTGGCGTACTTCTTCAATACGCTTATAGGGCTTGTCCCCGAGCTTATGCTTCCAGAAGGGCATCTTGATAAGACCCCACAGTGTTCCCACGCCGTATGCAATGTGAAGCACAGGGAAGAGCAGAGGAAGTACAAAGAACTGAGGTTTTACTTTCTTTGTTACAAAACATCCCACGGTGTTTGTGAAATCGAACATTGCATATGCAAGTGTCAGAAACATTATGGGATAAAAATATCCGAAACACGCAAGCACCGAGAAAAGTATCAGTACCAGTAAAAATGCAAAGGGAACAAAGTGGAAATAAGACAGACAGCCTCTGCAGACACCTGTTGTAAGTCCGATCCAGTAGCCGTTGCCGAACTTCTGCTTGATCATGTGCTTGAAGGTGTTTCTGGTGTGCTGGAAGGAGATGATGTCAGGGCAACTGCACATTTTGAAGCCTGCTTCACGGATGCGGTAGTGAAGCTCGTTGTCTTCCGTTCTGCCCAGACTCTCGTTGAATCCGCCGACCTTTTCGAACACCTTGCGTCTGTATGCCGCATGGAAAAGGGAGTCGTGATATTCTTTCTTTTCGGTAGGACGTCTGTACTCAGCAATGGAACTGCCGAAGAGTGATTCCTCAGCCGCAAGCAGAGTAAGCTTCCAGGAGGTTTCGTTGTCAACAATATTGGGTCTGCCTCCGCCGACAATGTCCTCACCCTCTTCCAGATTATCAGCACATCTTCTGATGAAGTCTCTGGGGATAGAGGCGTGAGCATCAATGCGGATGATAACATCACCCTTTGCAGCACACAGAGCACAGTTCCATGCACTCGCCTGATTCTTCTTAGAGTTTGTAACAATCTCAACTCTGTTGAATTTGTAGTCAGTAGCCTTGAAGTCCTCCATCATAGAGCGGGTCTTGTCGGTAGATTCGCTGTCTACAAGTATAACCTCGATGTCCTGATGGGGATAGGTCTGTGCCGCAATATTTCTGAAAAGTCCGTTGAGAACTTTTTCCTCATTATATGCAATTACACATAGTGAAACCAACATGTTCTTACTCATCCTTATTTCCCGAATTATGCTGCAAAGCCAGAATCCACTTTGCAGAGGTAGACATTGTCGCCGTAATATACGGAACAGCAAAGACACAGGGGATTACCAAAATACAACTCAGCACCAAGGGGAAGAGGGAGAAGAAAAGCTTGCAAACGCTTTCCGTGAACTTCTCCATATACTCACTGCTTCGTGCGAACATCTCGTTTATACCCATATTTTCGTCTTCAACATACAGGAATAAATACAGAAAATGTTTAACACAAAGTTTAAAACAAAGTACAATTCCGCCTAAAAGCAGAGCGTAACTTATAAAATAGCACATTATATCGAAAAAAGCAAGGGATTCTTTTTCTATAGTATTTGTAACAGTGATTATATACAGAATGTAGTAAGGGGCAAAGCACAGGAGTACCTTCCAGAAATTTCGCAGGACAAGCATCAGATTTACACCCAGAGTGCGGAAATACTTTTTGCCGAAATAGTAAAAAACCTCAGCAAAAGCCGCACTGCCGTCTCTGACGGTGAGGTAGATGTACCTGAGAAAACCCGTGAAAATCGGGGTGATTAATATAAACAAGGGAATAAGAGTGAACGAGCCTGCCGTTTCCTCGGCAGAATTCTCCATATCAATTCCGAGAAATTCTGCTGCAGCTTCCGTCACGGAAATCACAGCAAGGTCTATACCCGAGGATAGATACAGCACAATCATAACAGCAAGCAGTACAATGAAAATCGCTCCCACAGCACCCGGCCAGTTGTTTTTGCCGAGATTATCCCTTGTCTGAAGTTTAATAATTTTTTCAGGGCTCATATCTTAAGCTCCTTTCGCATATCGTATGGTCTTACTCAGCGGTGAACATTCTGTACATTGATTCAAGACAAATCTGGGCATGTTTCCAGAAGTTCTCCTCGTTGATACCTTCGTTGGAGTTGTGCAGTCTTGCATCCTCACCGGGGAACACAGGGCCAAAGGCAACGCCGTTGCCGCCCAGCTTTCTTGCATATGTGCCGCCGCCCGTTGAATACATCAGAGGCTTTTCTCCTGTTATTTCCTCGTAGGCATCCTGAAGAATACCAATGATAGGCTTGCTCTCGTCAAGACACAAAGGCAGTGTATGAGAGAGAATCTTAACGTCAACGTTTTCGTATTCAGCTGCTTTTTTGACTCTTCGGATAAGCTCCTTACCGCCAAAGGTAACAGGGTATCTGATATCGATAGTGGCCTTGGCATTAAGGTCGTCAATGCATATTGTAGAAAGGCACGCTGTCAGTGCCCCTGACTGGGAATCACGCATCTTCATACCAAGGGATGTGCCGTTGTATTCGGTGCCGATGTTTGTAGAGATAAAGGAGCACAGGTTGCCCAGTGCCTGCAGAGAGAAGTTACCTGCCAGCAGGTCAACAAGCTCCAGAATTGCATTTTCACCCAGCTCAGGCTCACAGGCATGAGCGGCTTTACCACGGCTTTTTATCATCAGACCGTCAATGGTGTAGCTGAATTCAAAGTCGATACCCTTTGCGTCGGCAAGTCTCATAAGCTGATGGTCGTCGTTTTCAGTGCAGTTGAGAAGTGCATAGGCGCTGTCGGGAACAGCATTTGTTGCACTTCCGCCCTTGAGCTCTGTGAGCAGACCTGCATCGTGATTCTTGCTGGATATTTCAAGTTGCAGTATACCTTTTTCTGCAGAGCATATGCCGTAGCCTGAGTCAGGAGTAAAGGACATATCAGGCATCTGCTCCTTGCCGAAGTATGCCACAACATCGGTCATTCCAACCTCTTCGTCTGTACCGAAGATAGCCCTCAGTGTATTTTTGCCGACGATGCCCTCGTCTTTGAGAACTTTCAGGCAGTAAAGAGTCAGCAGTGCTGAGCCTTTGTCATCAGCAACACCTCTGCCGAGAAGCTTGCCGTCACGTCTTGTCAGCTCAAAAGGCTCACATTCCCAGTTGTCACCTGCAGGCACAACGTCAAGGTGGGTGAGAGTAGCGCAGATTTTTCCGCCTTCGCCAAGCTCGGCATGACCTGCTTTATTGTCAATGTTTTTTGCAACAAGCCCGAAGCTCTCCGCTTTTTTCAGCATCCAGCCAAGTGCTTCTTTGCATTTTTTCGGATCCTCAGCATACACCGAGCGTATTCTCAGAAGTTCGTCAAGATCCTTAAGTATGTCTTCTTTGTAGTTAAGTATTTTTTCACCGAAACTCATAGTGACCTCCACAAAAAATAGCTTTACCAAATCAAAGTGATAGTATATAATACATAGTATAACACATATGTTTACAAAATGCACCAAGTTTTTTTATTGAGAGGTAAGTTTATGAATAATAATTTTTTTGCCATGCTTTCAAGGATGAGGTATATAGGTCGTTGGGGGCTGATGAATAATACGAGAGAAGAGAATATCAGCGAACACAGCCACGAGGTTGCGGTTCTTGCTCATGTTCTTGTGACCATAGCAAACGAGCGTTTTGGCGAGAATCTCTCTGCTGACCGCGCGGCAGTGCTGGGAATCTTTCATGATGCCGGCGAAATCATCACAGGCGACCTGCCAACGCCCATCAAGTATTATGATGACGAAATCCGCCACGCATATCAGCGCATAGAGCAGGTGTCGGAGCAGAGACTCCTGTCCATGCTTCCTGATGATCTGCGCGGAGTCTACGAGCCTCTCATAGATTCCTCAAAAGCAGACGCCTCTCTTCAGAAATACGTGAAGGCGGCGGACAAGCTCTCTGCCCTTATCAAATGTATCTGTGAAATCAGAATGGGAAATAATGAATTTGTCAAGGCAGAGCGTACCATCAGAGATAATCTTCAGAAAATGCAGGCAGACCTTCCTGCTCTCCGTGTGTTTATGGAAGAATTCCTTCCTGCATACGAGTTGACACTTGATGAACTTGAGTGATTTATGTTGAACTTTGTGACATAATATTGCCGAATATACCCTGAAATATGACAAGTTGATGAATTATGATATAATTCGCGTCATAGTTCCTAATAAGAATTATAATTAAAAAGATTGCTGTATAATGTTATGTGATGAAATTTTGTCAGTAAATAGTATCTGGCATTTTCGGTATTCAGACTGAAATCGGCGTTTGGCTTTTTAAACGCTAAGAGGGATATGGATATAAGGAGATATTTATTATGAGTAACGATAACAGAGAGTATGTTGACATCAACAGTCGCTCTAACGTTAGCCGCGGCACCTCCTCAAGCAGAGGCAAGGCTCCCCAGAACGGCAAAAAGAAAAAGAAGAATATTCTGGCAATCAGAATTGTCTGCATAGTTCTGTCGCTGCTGTGTCTCGGCGGCGGTTGTGCCTGCCTTTACGGCTATGCAACCATCAACTCCTTCGGATACAAGGATCTGCCCGACACAACCGGTGTAACAGGAAACTCAGGCGAAGATACCACACAGGATCTGCAGTTTGATACTCAGTCCAGTGATCTTCTCAACGACCCCTATGTGCTTAATGTTATGCTCTTCGGTGAGGATCAGCCTGCAAACTCCTCCGGTTATCACGGCAGAAGTGACACAATGATTCTCCTCTCTATCGACAACCGTCATCAGAAAATCAAGATGACATCTTTCCTGAGAGATACCTACGTTGAGATTCCCGGTCACTATTCATCAAAGCTCAATGTTTCCTATGCTCTGGGCGGTGCACAGCTTGCTATCCAGACTATCGAGGCAAACTACGGAGTCCAGATAGACCGATACGCCATAGTTAACTTCTCAACCTTTAAATCTATCGTAGATATCATGGGTGGTGTAGAGCTTTACCTCACTCAGAATGAAATAGACTACATCAACTGCCAGATCGCTGAAAACGGCCAGAATGAGTACCTCAACGCTTCCGAGGGTATGGTAACTCTCAACGGTCAGCAGGCTCTTTGGTATGCAAGAAACCGTGGCGGCACATACAACGGTATGTCCTTCTCAGGCGATGACTGGGATCGTACCGACCGTCAGCGTAACTTCCTGGAGGCTGTTATCACCAACCTCAAGGAGGATGCAACCCTTGCCGAGATTGTCCAGATTGTAAACAGCATCGGACCTAAGGTTACAACTAACCTGAAGAAAACAGAGATTCAGTCCCTTGTTGCAAATGCTATGACATACCTCGGCTATGACATCGAGCAGTGTTCGATGCCTTCAGACGGCACATGGAGCTACGGCTACAACAGCGCAGGTTCCGTTATCCTTGTCAACGACTGGAATCAGGCTCGTCTTGACCTTGCCAAATTTATCTATGAGGAACTTGTAACACAGTAATATATTCAAAAAGCCTCCCGCAAGGGAGACTTTTTCTTATACCGAAAAATATACAAGAAAGGCATATGTGCAGATATGAACGATACACCTACATATTTCTTTGATTTACCTGACAAGGAAAAGGAGCTGTTGCTCTGGTTCAGGCTTATGTCAGAAGAAGATAAAGAAAAGATGTTCAAAGAAATGCTCTCTTCTGAGCAAAACACAGAATCAGAGGAGTCTGACGACTGAAATTTACGATAACCCCCTTGGGTATGCGTTATAATTTCTACGAAAGGCTATTAATCACGGGAAAGGAGATGCACTGTGAAAAGGATTAATTTTGCAACAGGAATGAAAAACTTGCTTATGAACATTCCTTTGATACTGTCCGCCTTGGTGGCTTTGTGCTTGTTTTCAATAAACAGCATCGCCTACGTTCCGATTTTCGCTGTTGTGTTTCTCGCCGTTGTGGTTCTGTCTTTTCTCGGAAAAACAAAGGTTAAATCATCCTTCACTCCCGTCTCCGTGATAAGCTCCGTCATCCTCGCTTTTTTGATTGAGGTTCTCGGCTTCAACAACTTCATAACTGCGTGGGTTCCCGGGGGAGATAAACTCTTAACCCTGCTCGACACACTCTCGTTTAATATTCCCCTGAACTATCTGCTTGCTGGAATGGTCTTGTGTGTGCTGAGTTTCTACGCTCTGTTTGTTCTCTCTCAACATATTGTGAATCTTCTTACGTCTGTCGCAGAGAGATACATCCCTCAGCAGAAAGATTCTCACACTCCCTCCGGACTTAAAAGCAACTGGTTTTTTGTGATTTCAGCCATGGCTTTATATGTTCTCATGGTCATAAACACCGTGACATATTTCGTCGGAATGCTGATCACCTTTGGTGTTTTACTGCTTTTTGCATCAAAAGCTCCCTCTTTGTGGTCGGTAATCCGCGAGGATAAACCTGCAAAAAAAGTATTTTGTATTCTCAGCGCAATGGGCATATGCCTTGTGAACCAAAGCCGTTTTTACGATTTGTTGGTCAAGTTCGGACTTCCCGAAAAGTTTAACATTGTTTTTGCGGCAGTAAGTTTAGCAGGAGCTTTTCTGGCACTGGCTTTTGTCTATGTGTGCCTCTCTCTTTTCTGGAAAACACTGGTCGGTGTATTCAAAGATTGCGAAATCTTCAAGGGCGTGAAGCTTTCTGAAACCATCGTGTATGCAGTTCTGGCGGTTTTGGTCTGTACCTACATCACCGTGGCCTTTGTTCAGACCGATGCCTTCTACGGCACAGAATATAACTACGATATCGTCTACACCTGCGACTCACCGTTGCTTGTAAAGTTCGGTGCTTATTCCGTTGTGAGCCACGTGGAGAACGATCTCCGTCAGCCCTTCTTTGCACTGTTTTCGGCGCCCTTCATCGGAATCGCCAATCTTCCGGGTTATTTCTTTTCTGACACAGTAAATGCAATTTTACTTGCTGTTGCTCAGGTGCCGTTGCTGTTTTGTGCAAACTTTATCCTTGCGAAAATGTTGGAGCTTAAACCTCTAGGCCGTGTATGCTTTATGCTTGTGAGTCTGTGCACATATACTCAGCTTTTGTTTGCTCTGATGCTGGAGCAGTACGTGGTGGCTTATTTCTGGCTGGTGCTCTGTATGTATATGATATACAGCAAGAAGACCCTGTCGCGGAAGTTTGTGCTTTTCGGCACAACGGGCACATTGCTCACAGGTGCAGTGTTGTTTCCCTTTGCCGCAGAGAATTCTCCCGTGAAGAAATTCAGAGCATTCATAGCCGAAGCAGTGACCTTTGCCTGCGAGTTTGTGGTTATGTTGCTTATGTTCTGCAGGTCTGATGTTATCACCGGCTTTGTCCACAAAACTATCGCCCTCAGCCGATTCACGGGTCAGGAAGTAACATTTTTAGACAAGGTGTTCCAATACACAGAGTTTTTGCACAACTGCTTCCTGCCTGCAAAGGCGGGTGCAAGCAACGTTATTCCCGAACACATCTCATGGCAGCTTGATAATCTGACAGGACTTAACATCTTCGGAATCTGTATTTTTGCCCTTGCGGCAATCAGTGCAGTTCTGAACAGAGACAAAGTCAGCAGCCGTCTGGCGGCTTTCTGGGCAGGATTCTCCGTTGTTATGCTCCTTGTCCTCGGATGGGGAACACAGGAGAACGGACTGATTCTCTATTCTCTCTACTTCGGCTGGGCATTTCTGGTGCTTATTATCCAGCTTGTGGAGAAAATCCAGACTCTCTTGAAAGCAAAGTTCATTCTTCCCGCTTTTTGTGTCGCGGCATCTGCAGTTCTGCTTTTCCTGAATATCCCTGCAATGCAGGAACTTATTTCCTTCGGAACACAGTATTTTCCCATATAATATCTAAAACCAAAAGGAGCTTTCCCACACGTGTGAGAAAGCTCCTTTTTATTTTTCTTATACAAAAGTGAATTCTATGTGAGCAGGTACCGCGTCAAGAGTCACCTGCTCGGTGTCAAGCTGCTGAATTGTTCCGTACAACTTGCCGAAGATAATGGTCTTTTGCCCGCATTTTTTGCTCATGAGATGACCTGCCTTGATATCAGGCTTGAAAGTTATGTCCAGCGCTGAGCTTCCTGCAGTGAAGTGCCAGGGTTTATCGGGTTTGTCCTCGCTTCCGTCAGCTTTCACCGATGCAAATTTATGTATGATTCCGTCGTAGAAATAGCAGTTTTCAGAGCCTTTGAAGGTGTTGCCGATACCTCCTGCCAGACAAAGAGAGAACTGATGTCCTTTGAGCTGAGTGTCGCAGTAAAGTGCGTGATAGTAAGCTCTGTCGCTCATAGAGCATCTCTGCCAGTCAAGGAATGCATGGCTGTCCTCACTTTGGAAGCTGTACTCCGCACCTCCGCAACGGACGATTCCCAATGCCTTCATGGCAGGCATGAAGCGTTTCATATAGAAATTCTTCTTGTTCTTCTTGGCAGGAATCAGCACGTTCAGACTTTCGTCGATTCCGTCCTCAAGCATAACGTTGATATACAGATTCTTGTCCATGGAGAAATCCACAAACTCACAGCGGATGTATCTCTTCAGAGCGGTGTTGGAAAAATTCATTCCAACCCGTGCATCAGTAAATGTAACATCGCCGTTTTTGCTTGATGCAGGCATATCCAGCCTGCCAAAGGACATATACTTTTTCAGGGTGCGTGCATCAATGCTTCCTGTTTCGTGGTCAGCAACAACAGCAGTAACCTCACAGCTTAGACCGTTTTCAGCCACAGAAAGGTATACAGATACCCGCTCGTTAGATATAAGATAGCTGTCTCTCTCGTAAAGAGACAAGCGGTTTTTGCATAGTGATTTGTCAAGCACAAACACAGGCTGTCTGCTCCAGCCTACAGTGCTTACAAGACCGGAGGAGTCAAACACGTTAGTGATGCTTTTAATTTCATTTTGCATCCGGTCTCACCTCTTTTTTCATATTTGGTCAATATATAATTATACATTTTTTGCGTGTTAATTCAAGGCTTTATGAGAAATACCGGAAATACTTTTGAAAAAAGGTGATAATGTATGAAAAGAATTCTTTGTGTGCCGATTATTGCAGTAATAATGCTGACGTTTTTCGGATGTGAAAGGGTCATAGTCACCCCGCAGGACGAGCTTACATCCACATCCTGGGAAACCGTAACAGAAAGCGGTATCCGCGGAAAGCTGGATTTTTCTGCGGATTCAGCCTCTTTCTCGGTTATCACCGCAACAGGGGATGAGCTGGCGTTCATCAGCGGTGCTCTTGCTGTGGACAGAGAGCGTTTTTTCATCACCGATACAAACCTGTGCAAAACCTATGTGTTTTCATATGAAGTTTTTACCGACAGAGCCGTTATTTCCCATATGGGCTCCACCCTGACTTTTGAAAGAGTAACTCACGCAACACAACCGTGATGCTTTCCTTTGAAACAGCAGTGCGGTATACACATATTGATAATGAATCCGATGAGGGATGAAAGCTGTCTTTGCGAGCTTTTTCATCCCTCTTGATTTTTGCAAAAAAACTCAGGAAAAATATTAAAAACTTTTGCGAATATAAGTTGCCATTTATACACTTATATGTTATAATAACTTATTATTAAATTAATGTGGCTCAGTATGTCGCTCAGGGAGGTGCAGATGTGGTAGTTCTCGGAATTGACCCGGGTTATGCCATTGTGGGATACGGAGTTGTTTCCTATGAGGGCAACTCGTATCGTGCTATGGCTTGCGGTGCTATCACCACGGATGCAGATACTCCTTTTGAGGAGAGACTCAAAATCATATTTGATAATATGAACGACCTTATCGAGAAGGTCAGGCCCGATGCATTATCCATCGAGTCGCTGTATTTTCAGAACAATCAGAAGACGGGCATTATGGTTGCAGAGGCAAGGGGAGTTATCCTCCTTTGCGCGAAGCTTGCAGGGATTCCGATTTTCGAATATACACCTCTGCAGGTCAAAACCGCTGTCACGGGCTACGGAAAGGCGAAGAAACCTCAGGTTATGGAGATGACCAAACGCCTCCTGCATCTTGCCAAAATGCCCAGATACGACGACACCGCCGACGCTCTGGCAGTTGCAATCTGCCATGTCCACGCAGCAGGTACAGGTGTCAGGCTTCAGCTTCGACAGCAGGGAATCAAGTGAATCTGATTTCTTTAAAAGAATTATTATTTTTGTGTTGAGGTAAAAATGTTTTATTCAGTACGAGGAACACTAATCCATATGGAACAGGGCTTTGCGGTAGTGGAGTGTGGGGGAGTAGGCTACAAATGCCAGACCACCCTGAACACCCAGCGAAGCATCAAGCTCAATGCAGAAACAACTCTCTATACTCACCTTAATGTCCGTGAGGACGCTATGGAGCTGTTTGGCTTTGCAACCCTGAGTGAGCTTCATAGCTTCCGCACACTCATCGGTGTGTCGGGAGTTGGCCCCAAGATGGCGCTGTCACTGCTCAGCGAGCTTTCATCGGAGCAGGTGGCAATGGCGGTTGCTTCAGGAGATGTCAAGGCACTCACCAGAGCCCAGGGAGTAGGTCCCAAGCTTGCCCAGAGAATCATTCTGGAGCTGAAGGACAAGCTCAAAGGTCTCTCTGCTTCAGATATGACAGTTGACCTTGGCGGTTCCGTAATTGCCGATACGGGGAATATCCCCAAGGCGGTGGCGGCACTGGCTGTTCTGGGATATTCCTCTGCGGATGTCACTCCCGTGCTCAGCAGGCTTGACCCCAACCTTACGGTGGAACAGCTTATTGCACAAACCTTGAGAATAATGGGTAGATAATTATGAGTTCAAATGTATTCACAGACGACTTCGATTTTGAAAACAGAATAGTCGATACGGCCGAGATACCGACGGATACTCTGGAGGGAGACAATCCCCTTAGACCCAAAACCTTTGATGACTATATAGGTCAGGAGAAGGTCAAGGAAAATCTGAAGATATACATTGAGGCGGCAAAGCTCAGAGGCGAGCCTCTGGACCATGTGCTTCTCTACGGACCTCCCGGACTTGGTAAGACGACCCTCTCTGCAATAATTGCAAACGAGCTTGGTGTCAACATCCGAATCACATCGGGTCCTGCAATCGAGAAGCCCGGAGACCTGGCGGCACTGCTCACAAACCTCAACCCCGGCGATGTGCTTTTTATTGATGAGATTCATCGAATGAGCCGTGCGGTAGAGGAGATTCTGTATCCTTCTATGGAGGACTTTGCAATCGACATCATCACGGGCAAAGGTCAGATGGCGGCTTCCTATCATCTGCCGCTGCCGAAGTTCACGTTGGTAGGTGCTACCACCAGAGCGGGACAGCTCTCAGCACCCCTGCGTGACCGATTCGGAGTGATTCTCCGACTGGAGCTTTATTCGCCGGAGGAGCTTGCACAGATCGTGACACGTTCTGCAGGAATTCTGGGAATCAGCATTGAGCCTGAAGGGGCAATGGAGCTTGCATCCCGCTCCAGAGGTACTCCCCGAATCGCCAACAGACTCTTAAAGCGTGTCCGTGACTTTGCACAGGTTATGGGAGGCGGCATTATCACCTACGATATCGCAAAGACGGCTCTCGACAGACTGGAAATTGACAGTCTCGGACTTGACCAAAACGACAGACGAATGCTTGAAGCCATGATTCGCAATTACTCGGGCGGTCCTGTGGGACTTGATACCATAGCCGCCGCAATCGGCGAGGAGGCAGTCACCATCGAGGATGTGTATGAGCCTTATCTGATGCAGATAGGTTTCCTTTCGCGTACACCCCGAGGTCGTTGTGTCACAAGCCTTGCCTATGAGCATCTGGGAATTCCTCAGCAGGGCAGAAGCTGTGAGTGCCAGCCTACACTTTTCAGCTCTGACAGTGAGTAAAATAAGATGCAGAAGATGCCCTCAAAAAATGATTTTGCGTTACCCGCGGGCATAGTAATAAACTAAGAAGCTAATCGGTTTAATATTTAAAAACGGAGGAAATATTATGGGAAGATTATTCGGAACAGACGGCGCCAGAGGCGTTGCTAATACAGATCTCACCTGCGAGCTTGCAATGAATATCGGCAGAGCAGCCGCAATGGTGCTTACAAGCGAAGAGGTGGAGCATCCCACCTTCCTTATCGGCAAGGACACCCGTCTTTCAGGCGATATGCTGGAGGGCGCCCTTGTTGCAGGTCTTTGCTCGGTGGGTGCAAATGTCAAGATTCTCGGCGTTGTTCCCACACCTGCAGTTGCATACCTTGTCAGCAAGTATAAGGCGGATGCAGGCATTATGATTTCAGCATCCCACAACCCCTATGAGTTCAACGGAATCAAGCTCTTCAACGACGAGGGCTACAAGCTTCCCGATGAGCTTGAAGACCAGATTGAGTCTATCGTCCTCGACAACGCCATTCCCTACAAAGTCTGCGAAGGCGACGACCTTGGCTCGGTAGAGTATGTCACCGAGGCTGCAGATGAGTACATCGACCACGTTGTAAGCACCGTTCATCACGACCTCAAAGGTATGCGCATAGCTCTGGATTGCTCCAACGGCTCTGCATCACGTACCGCCAAGAAGCTTTTTGAAAAGCTTGGCGCTCAGTGTCATATGCTCTTTGACCACCCCGACGGTATCAACATCAACGAGAACTGCGGTTCCACTCATACAGAAACCCTCATGAAGTACGTCCGTGACAACAACCTCGATGCAGGTCTTGCCTTTGACGGCGACGCAGACAGATGTCTTGCAGTGGACGACCACGGAGAGCTTGTTGACGGCGACTTCATAATTGCAATCATAGCCGCCGACTTCAAGAGTCGCGGTATGCTTAAGCGCGACACCGTTGTAGGAACGGTTATGACCAATATGGGATTCCAGAAATTCTGTGAAGCAAACGGAATGAACTTTGTTTCCACCAAGGTTGGCGACCGCTATGTTCTGGAGGCTATGAAACTTGAGGATTACAACATCGGCGGCGAGCAGTCAGGCCACGTTATCTGCCTTGACTATTCCACCACCGGCGACGGACAGCTCACGGGAGCACAGCTTCTGAGCCTTATCAACCGCCGTCAGGCACGCCTTTCCTCCATTGCAACTCTGATGGAGCGTTATCCCCAGATTCTCATCAATGTCAAAGTTCCCAACGAGAATAAAAATAAATTCTACACCGACAAGGACATCAAGGAAGAAATCAAGCGTGTTGATGATATCCTTGAGGGCAGAGGCAGAATCCTTGTAAGACTCAGCGGCACCGAGCCTATCATCAGAGTTATGCTGGAAGGCGAGGACTACGCAGAGATTTCCCGTCTTGCTAACGAGACAGCATCAGTCATCAAGGAGAGACTTTCCTGATGCGTGTTGCTGACAGATTCAAGGACTATGAGCTTATCGACGCAAGCGGCGGCGAAAGGCTCGAACGCTGGGGCGACATTATCCTCATCCGACCCGACCCCCAGATAATATGGAACACCGAGAAGAAGGATCCCCGCTGGCACAACGCCCACGCACGCTACATTCGTTCTCAGAAAGGCGGAGGAAGCTGGCAGGTATATAAAAACCTCCCCGACAGGTGGAACATCTCCTACGATGACCTTCGCTTCAATGTCCGCACCATGGGATTTAAGCACACCGGTGTTTTCCCCGAGCAGGCAGTGAACTGGGATTTTGCTACCGAAAAGATCCGCAATTCCGAAGAGGAACTCAGTGTCCTCAATTTGTTCGGATATACAGGCTGTGCAACCCTTGCATGCCTTGAGGCAGGTGCCCGCGTTTGCCACGTGGATGCATCCAAGGGAATGGTTCAGTGGGCAAGGGATAATGCCCGCGAGAGCGGACTTTCCGATAAACCCGTTCGTTGGCTCGTAGACGATTGCATCAAATTCGTCAAGCGTGAACTCAGACGTGGCAACCGCTACCACGGCATCATCATGGACCCTCCCTCTTACGGCAGAGGTCCCGGCGGAGAAGTCTGGAAGCTGGAAGAGGAGATTTATTCTTTTATCGAATTAAGTGCTCAGCTTCTCTCTGATGATGCAGAGTTTTTCATCCTCAATTCCTACACTGCAGGGCTTTCACCCTCGGTTATGCAGTACATCCTCAGCTCTGTGATTATCCCCAAAATGGGAGGCAGCGTCACCTGTGACGAAATCGGGCTTCCCGTAACTCAGAGCGGACTGGTGCTTCCCTGCGGAAGTACTGCCATCTGGCAGAAAAACTGATTCATTAGTAATTATCTTGTAACTTAATCTTTACATATCGTCAACAATATCCTGATGATTATTTGTTAATATATTATCATCACACTCAGGGAGTTTTAAATGGATTTTATCGAGACCCGCAACCTCACTTTCTTCTACGAAAGCGAAGAAGACGAACAACAGAATAACGTGAGAAATGTTCTGGATTCTGTTTCGATTTCAGTGAAGCAGGGTGAGTTTCTGGCTGTCATAGGTCACAACGGCTCAGGTAAATCCACACTCTCTAAGCACATGAACGCAATATTGCTTCCCACAGGAGGCAAAATGTACGTGGACGGCATAGATACCTCCGACGAAAGCCGTATCTACGATGTCCGTCGTAAGGTGGGACTTGTACTTCAGAATCCGGACAATCAGCTTGTTGCAAGCATTGTGGAGGAGGATGTGGCATTCGGCCCTGAGAATCTCGGTGTCGAGCCTGAGGAAATCCGCCGTCGTGTGGACAGCGCACTGAAGGCGGTTGATATGTACGAATACCGTCTCCATGCACCTCATAAGCTCTCGGGCGGACAGAAACAGAGAGTCGCCATTGCAGGTATCCTTGCGATGGAACCTGACTGTATAGTTCTGGACGAGCCTACCGCAATGCTTGATCCCAAGGGCAGGGAAGAGGTCATCACTGCCATAACCCGACTCAATAAAGAACAGGGCATCACAGTAGTCCTCATAACCCACAACATGGAGGAGACTGTCGGTTGCGACAGAATCATCGTGATTGACGACGGAAAAGTTTTGACAGAGGGCACACCTCACCGGGTGTTCTCTCAGGTTGACCGCTTGCGCAGACATCATCTGGATGTACCTCAGTCAACAGAACTGTGTTCAAGACTCAGTGCAATCGGTCTGAATTTCAGCAATCTTCCCCTGAGCACAGAAGAATGTGTGGAAGAGCTTTTGGAGGTGCTTGGATGAGTACACTCCTTAAAACCGAGAATTTGTGTTTTACCTACGCCAAGGGCACGCCTTTTGAGAAACAGGCAGTAAAGAATGTGAATATTGAAATCAAAAAAGGCGAGGTCATCGGAGTAATCGGCCACACCGGTTCAGGTAAATCCACCCTGATGCAGATGCTGAACGGACTCATCAAACCCACTTCAGGCACAGTGTATCTGGGTGACACAGATATTTTTGAAAACAAAAAGACCCTCAGAGATGTCCGTTTTCGTGTGGGACTGGTTTTCCAGTATCCGGAGAATCAGCTCTTCGAGGAAACTGTCAGAAAAGACATTTCCTTCGGACCACGCAAC
This sequence comes from Clostridia bacterium, assembly GCA_017421045.1. Classification (GTDB taxonomy): domain Bacteria; phylum Bacillota; class Clostridia; order Oscillospirales; family Acutalibacteraceae; genus Ruminococcoides. The sequence goes on along the minus strand of JAFQMC010000023.1, from coordinate 14,349 downwards.
ATGGGACTTCCCGAGGAGGCAATCGCAAAACGCGTGAAGAGTGCCGCCAAGTTTGCAGGTCTTAAAGACGAGCTTCTTGACCGCTCACCCTTTGACCTTTCAGGAGGCGAAAAGCGCCGTGCGGCTATTGCCGGAGTCATTGCAATGGACCCGGAAATCCTCATCCTGGATGAGCCCACAGCGGGTCTTGACCCCATGGGCCGCGACACTCTCCTTGCGCAGATAGATGCATACCACAAGGCTCGCGCCAATACTGTTCTGCTTGTATCTCACAGTATGGAGGATATAGCCCGTATTGCCGACAGAGTTCTCGTTATGTATAAGGGCGACTGCGTAATGCTTCAAAGCCCCAAAGAGGTTTTTGCCCGTGCAGAAGAGCTTGAGCAAATGGGTCTCAGAGTTCCTCAGATAACAAGAATCACAACGCTACTCAGAGAGAAAGGTATTCCTCTTTCCGAAGGAATCCTCACTGTTGATGAGGCTTTTGCCGAGATAACAGCTCTCCTCAAAAAGGAGGGAAGAATATGATCGGCGATATAACGCTGGGTCAGTATTATCCCGCCAAGGGTATACTCCATCGCCTCGACCCTCGAATCAAAGTTCTGCTTCTTATGGCATCCATAGTCCTCATATTCTGCACCTTCAATTTCTATGCTCTGGGCATAGTTACGGCACTTGTAATTGCCTCTGTAATTATGAGCAAGGTGCCCCTGAAGCTGTATCTCAAGAGTATGAAGGCTATCATCTTCGTGATTTTGCTTACAGCCGTTCTTAATCTTTTCTACGGAGCAGGTGAGCCAATCTTCGAGTGGTGGGTATTCAGGATAACACGTGCAGGAATTCATAATTCGATTTTTATCGCTGTGCGTATAGTTCTTCTTGTGATGCTCAGCTCAACTTTGACCTTCACCACATCTCCCACAGATCTTACCGATGCTCTGGAGCGACTGATGAAGCCTCTGGGTATCTTCAAGATAAAAACTCACGAAATAGCCATGATGATGACCATAGCCCTCCGTTTTGTACCGACGCTTTTAGAGGAAACCGACAAGATTATGTCTGCTCAGAAAGCTCGCGGTGCAGATATGGAGAGCGGAAATATCCTTAAACGCATCAAGGCTTTAATTCCTATACTCATACCGCTCTTTGTCTCGGCATTCCGCAGAGCATACGAACTTGCAATGGCTATGGAATGCAGATGCTATCAGGGCGGAAGCGGAAGAACAAGAATGAAACAGCTCCATATGGGAGCAAGAGACGCAGTGGCAATTATAATTATTGCTCTGGTTACAGCAGGGGTGGTACTATGCAACATCTTTCTGTAACTCACGATAATGCCTTAAATATCCGCAATCTGCTCATAACCCTCCGTTATGACGGCAGCTCTTTTCACGGCTGGCAGATTCAGCATAATGCCATTACCGTCCAGCAGGTCTTTCAGGAGGCAGTGGCGAAGATTTTAGGCAGCTGCCCTGATATCAAAGGTTGCAGCCGTACCGATTCAGGCGTGCACGCCAATATGTTCTGCATCAGTATGAAGACAGACCATCCCATACCCTGCGAGAGGCTTGTGGCAGCTCTGAACAGCCACTTGCCAATGACGGTGGCTGTAATCTCGGTCAGAGAGGTTCCGTTGGATTTTCATGCCCGATACAGCACACTGGGCAAACGTTATGTATATAAAGTCCTCAACAGCCAGACCCGTGACCCGTTCCTTTTTGGCAGAGCGCTTCACTATCGCAGACCAATCGATGCAGATATGCTGAGTAAAGCCTCGAAGGCTTTCATAGGTTCTCACGATTTCACTTCCTTCTGCACTCTTGATAAACGGGAGATAGGGGACTTTGTCCGCAATGTCAGCGACTTTTCTGTTCGCAGAGAAGGGGATATGGTCTACTTTTCCGTTACTGCAGACGGATTCCTCTATAATATGGTTCGCATAATGGTCGGCACTCTGCTTTTTATAAACGAAGGCGGTGCAGCGCCCGACTCCATCCCCGAAATCCTCAAAGCCTGCGACAGAGCCAAGGCAGGCCCCACGGCTCCTGCCTGCGGACTTTATCTGGACAAGGTTTTTTACGATATTTAATTACAGTTCGACTTACTAATACAGCTTACACAACAGCTTTAATATTCAGGAAAGGGGGACAGCCCCATGAGTTTTTCTAAGAAAAAGCCTAATCATTTTGAACAGAAAAAGAAGAAAAAAGACGACCGTCAGGTTCTCAGCTACGAGGAACTCCCTCTGGAAGAATACGAGAAACAGGACAAAGAGAACAGCGTAAAGCTTGATAAGAAAAAGATAATTGCCGCTGTTTCTGTTGTTTTAGTTCTTGTGCTTTGTGTTCTTATGTATTTCGGTCGGGGCAGTATTGCCTCTTGCGTAGGTGTCACATCAGGCGATGCAGAGTTTTCTGTTCCTATATCAGGACTTGATGTTGAGGCAGGCAATTTCCGTGTTTTCTCACAGGGAATTTGTTATGCTTCCGATACAGGCTTTACCTATCTGTCAAAAGACGGAGAGGAATTGCTCACTCATCACCTGGGTTTCGGAGACCCTATGCTCAAAGTCAAGGGTACCGCCGCCATTATTTACGACTTAGGTGCAACAGGATACACCATTTGTTCTGACCTCAAGGTTATGCATTCAGCCGACGCTCAGGACAGCATCTACCTCGGCGATATATCCTCTGATTTCAGCTATGCTCTGGTTACGGAGACCAGCGGTTACAACGCTCGCCTTGAGGCTTATTCTCCTGACCATAAGCTCATATATGCCTACAACTTCTCTGAGTATTATGTAACCTCCATGGCGCTGAATTCCGATGCAACAGGTGCTGTTGTCTGCGGTGTTTCTACCGACAAGGGCGTGAGCACCAGTGCTGTCTATGTGCTGGATTTCACCAGGGAAGAACCTGTAGCAAAGCATATAATCACCGATGACCTTATATTCGACTGCGATTATCTTTCAGATAGTTCCATTTGTGCAATCGGATCATCGGGCACATATATCTGCAGAGGCAGAAGCTTCGGCACCCTCAGCAAGAAAACCTATAACCAGATGACCCTCACCTCATACGACATCAATCCGGATGTAGGTGTTCTGGCGCTGAGTCTCTCCCGTAGCGGTGACGGAAGAAACTGCAGTATCGAGTATATAAACTCCTCAGGAAATACAGAAAAAACAATCGAGACCGATCTGTCCCTTGTTTCCGTAAGCACCTTCAAGGACAGAGTGGCAGTATCCGACACCGCAGGTGTCTATATTTACCGCAACTCAGGAGATTTGCTGAAATCTCAGGATATTGCTTCCGACTGCAAGCAGATCAGAATGTTCTCCGTGGACGGACTGTATCTCTTGGGACTCGACGATATAACCGCTTTCAAGCTTTAACTGACAATGATTATTGATTTACTGTTTGCCGCTATCCTTATTGTCTTTCTGATAATCGGATTTTGTCGCGGCGCTTCAAAAACTATCCTCTCTGTACTATCCGTGGTGGGAGCCGCAGTGCTGTCGTTCCTGCTTTCTCACTTTCTGGCAGAGCTGATAGCAGACTCATTCATCCGCAAGTCAATTGTTGACAATGTGAGCAATGCCCTCAGGGATTCCTTTGCAGGGGATTGTGCTCTTGCGGCTGCCGCAGTGTTGGCATCGATTCCGGGTTACGCCTTGACTGCGATGAATTATTTCGGTGTTTCAAACAGCAACGTGGAGTCCTATTGTGCCGACGCAATCGCCTCGGGTACAGAGAACGTTGCCGAGGTAATTGCCGATGCAGTGATGCCTACAGTCACAGGTGCAGTGGCAACTGTGCTCGGAATTTTGCTGTTTATTGTTTTGATTTTTGTTTTTCACAGATTGGCAAAGCTTTTGTCAAGATTTTTTAGACTTCCCCTTATACGGACACTTGATAAACTTCTGGGTGCCATAGTTGGCATTGTGGAAGGAATAGTCACAATTCTGATTTTGGTCGTACTTATTAATCTGATAATACCCATTATTTCAGCAGAGTGGGTAACGGATTTCGAAAGCTATGTCAACAGTTCTCACACTGTCTCCCTGATAAACAGCGGAGAAATTCTTTCGTGGATACAGCTTTTCATTTATAATGTTGAGAAGCTTGTGAATATATAAGGTATAGGAGAAAAAGAAAAATGGAGTGGAATAAAGAAAAGAAGGTTGACTTCAAGTATATTTTTACTGTTCCGAATATCTTGAGTTATATCCGAATAATACTTATAGCACCCTTTATTGCTCTGTTTCTGAACGAGGAGTATATCGGTGCAGCCATATGTATCATTATTTCAGGACTCAGCGATTGTGTGGACGGTTTCCTTGCCAGAAAGCTTAACCAGATAACCCAGCTGGGCAAAATGCTGGACCCTGTTGCCGACAAGCTCACCCTGCTTGCGGTGGGTGTGTGCCTGTCTATTGTGGAGCCTATGGTTATTCCCGTGATTATCATTCTGGTTGCAAAAGATCTGCTGATGATTACCGGTGCATCAATAATGCTGAAAAAAGGCATAATGCCCTTTGCATCCGAGTGGTACGGCAAGGTCGGTACCGTGTGCTTCTATGTATCCGTCTCAGCAATAGTATTGTTCGAACTGGTACTCGGATTTGAAAACTTCGGTATTGTTTCGCTTATTCTATTGTCACTGACAGCAGTAATTATGATTTATTCGCTGATAAGATATTATTTTATATTCAGAAGTATGCTGAAAAAAGCAAAGGCTGAGCAGACAGACAGCGAAAACGCCGTCAAAGAATAACAGCTCAGGAAGGAGAAAAAATATGATATGTTCACGATGCGGCAAACGTACCGCTGTCGTATTTGTTTCGACAAACAAGGATGATTCCAACCCTGTTGGCTACTGTCTTACCTGTGCCAAGGAGCTTGGAATAAAGCCCGTTGATGACCTGATGAAGAAGATGGGCATCTCCGATGATGACCTTGCAGCTATGGAGGAGCAGATGGGCTCAATGATGGAGAATATCTCCGAGGGCGGAGATTTGTCCGAAATGATGCAGGGACTCCAGCAGGAGATGACAGAGCAGATGGAGCTTGAAGATAGCTCCGCTGATGGCGACGATGATTTCACACCCGGCGGTGCGCCTACATTTCCTACATTCTTCAACAACTTTTTCGGTGGCAGTCCCCAGAAGCCTCAGGACGGACAGAATCCCACCGACCCCAAAAAGGCTAAGAAGCAGGAGAAAAAGGAGAAAAAAGAAAGAAAATTCCTCGGACTCTATTGCTACGATTTAACCCGCAAAGCCCGCGAGGGCAAGACCGACCGAATCATCGGCAGAGATAAAGAAATTGAGCGTGTGATTCAGATTCTTTCACGCCGTTCCAAGAACAATCCCTGTCTCATCGGTGAGCCGGGTGTAGGTAAGACCGCTATCGCCGAGGGACTTGCACTGCGAATTGCTGAGGGAAACGTACCTCAGCGTCTCAAGAATAAGGAGATTCACCTTCTGGACCTTACTGCTCTTGTGGCAGGAACTCAGTTCCGAGGTCAGTTTGAAAGCAGAATCAAAGGTCTCACTCAGGAAGTCAAGAATCTCGGCAACATCATCCTCTTTATCGACGAGGTTCACAATCTTGTGGGCACAGGCGATGCCGAGGGCAGTATGAATGCCGCCAATATCTTAAAGCCCGCACTCTCCCGCGGTGAGATTCAGGTTATCGGTGCAACTACTTTTAATGAATACAGAAAATACATCGAGAAAGATTCAGCTCTGGAGCGTCGTTTCCAGCCGGTCAAGGTAGGGGAGCCATCTATCGGCGAAGCTGTAGAGGTGCTTTCGGGCATCAAGGATTACTACGAGGAGCATCACCGCGTCACAGTAGGCGAGGACATTGTCCGCAAGGCGGTCATCTTCTCGGAGAGATATATCACCGACCGCTTCCTGCCTGATAAAGCAATCGACCTTCTGGATGAAGCCTGCGCCTGTGCAGGACTTCGCAACAAAGAGCGTGAGCGCTACGACAAACTCTGCGAGGATAAGCACAACCTTTCGCTTCAGCAGGAAAAGCTCACCACCGATGAAGAGGTGGACTACGAGCGCCTTGCCGCTGTGAAGAGTGAAATCGCCAAGGTGGAGCAGGATATCGCCGCAATCCCCGAGGAGGCACTCTCTACTATCGTTACCGAGGAAGACCTTGCCAAGGTGATTGAGCTATGGACAGGAATTCCCTCAACCCACGTTCGCGAAAACGAGCTTGCAAAGCTTGCGAATATCGAGTCCCAGATGAAGGAGAAAATCATCGGTCAGGACGAGGCAGTTGAGGTTCTTGCGAATGCTATCAAGCGCAGCAGAGTTCAGATTTCACCACGTCGCAGACCTGCATCCTTTATCTTTGTAGGTCCCACAGGCGTGGGAAAAACCGAGCTTGTTAAGGTGCTGTCCCAGCTCCTTTTCGATACACCCGAAACCCTCATCCGTCTGGATATGTCCGAGTTTATGGAGAAGCATTCCGTCTCCAAGATAATCGGTTCACCTCCCGGATATGTAGGCTACGACGAGGCAGGTCAGGTCACCGAAAAGGTTCGCCGCAGACCCTACTCGGTACTCCTCTTTGACGAGATTGAGAAGGCTCACCCCGATGTTCTCAACATCCTTCTTCAGATTCTTGACGAGGGCAAGCTCACCGATGCACACGGCAGAGCAGTAAACTTCGAGAATACCGTCATTGTCATGACCAGCAACGCAGGTTCCGACAAGAAGGAGAATGCACTGGGCTTTGCAAAATCTGAGGCAGACGCTACCCGTGAGAAAGTTATGAAGGCGCTGTCCGAGTTCCTCCGTCCCGAGTTCATCGCCCGTGTTGACGAGGTTATCGTGTTCCACCATCTGGAGTCTGATTCCCTCAGAAAAATTGCGGGTCTCATGCTCTCAGAGTATGTGGACACCCTCAGAGAAAAGGGCATCGCTTTCTCCTACAACGAGGAGGTCTGCACCTATCTTGCAAATAAAATCACCGACGGCAGAAGCGGAGCCAGAGACCTTCGCAATATCATCCGCAAAGAGGTGGAAGAGCGCATAGCTTCCGAGATGATTGTCCGCGGTGAAGGCGGAATTATCGGCATCAACCTCACCATTTCCGATGGTGAGCTGAAGCTGGAAGTTCTCTGATATAAAAATTAATAGAGTATAAGCTGCATTCGGCTTGTTGAAAGGCGATAGTATGAGAAGACGTTTTATTAAGTTATGTTCTTTTATGGTAACATTGGTGATGATTCTGTCATCCTACCTTTCAATGACTCCGAGTGCAGCTGTTTTTTTTGATGAATCAGGTGAAACACCTGCCGCACTTTCTCAGGATGCACAGCTTCCTCAAAGCGTTGACAACAGCCGCAGTAAGTATTTCCCAAAGATAGAGAATCAGGGAAATCAAGGAGCCTGTGTGTGTTGGGCACAGGGATACTACCAGTTCACATATATGATGAACCGCGCCATGGACGTAGAGACTACTCCCGAGAACACTTTTTCGCCCTACTGGCTATATAATTTTGCCAACGGCGGCAGAAGCTCGGGCACATGGGAAGATGATGTCTACGACATTATGAAGGAGATAGGTTGCCTGAGAATGAGCGATGCGATTTTCTCGGAAGAGGATGACCAGAACTGGTATCCCTATGAGGAAATTTGGAAAACAGCAATGAAATACAGAATCAGCGACTACACAATTTTCAAGGATGTGGGGGACAGCACTACCCCTATAACATCACCCGATGATCCGGATTTGCAGAATATCAAAACTCTGCTTTCTCAGGGAGAAGTCCTTGCGGTTACTACATATGCCTATGATTGGAAAGTAGTCCGGATAAAACAGCATCAGGATGCCCCCGAGAATGATATATATCTGAATGAATACGTCGTCGATTGTCAGAACGGTAACTCCGGCAGACACAGAATCACCCTCGTTGGCTACAACGACAACATCTGGACCGATATCAACGATAACGGAGACATCGACCCGGGAGAAATGGGAGCTTTCAAGATTGCCAATTCCTGGGGAGAAGACCTACACAACAAGGGATTCATGTGGATTGCCTACGATGCGCTGAACAAGTCCTCCTGCGTATCAGGCGGAATAACCGATTCAAAACGGCTGAAGGTATTCAACGATGTTTCTCGGATTGAGATTTTACCCTACAACAGCGATACCGACATTTATCTCAGATATACCCTCAACACCTCCGACCGAGGTCAGTGCAAAATGTATGCCACCGCCACAAAAGACGGCGAAGAATATACCTTTGAAATTGGTCCGAAGCGTGACCACGGTATGCAAAGCAGTACCTTTTCTTATGATGGCACTACCAACACAAATGACGGAACCATGGTTTATGCCCTCAGTAATGTAGTCCCCGGACTCACCTCCGAGAATCTCCACGAGTATATGTGGAGTATAAAGTTTGAGGATACAAAATCAGACGGAAAGGTGTTTTTTGTGAAGAGTGCAGAGATTGTAGATGAATCCACAGGAAGAGTCTGCAATGCCGAGTATTCTTTTCCCTTTAAACTTGACGGCAATTCAAAGACTGTAAATTATCCCCATATTGAGGAATATAATCCAAAGGTGACGGTTCGTTACCGCGGATTTGATAGTCCATATATAAATTATAGATGTGGCGATGAGCAATGGATCAGAGTGCCCATGGTGCCTGATAGTACCTTCTCAGGTTTTACCCATTCATTTACTGTAGAGACAGAAACTGACGCCCCCATGTACGTCTATTTCTCCGACGAAAGCGGGATGGTGGATGACAACAACGGAAATTATTATATCGCATCGGAAAGAGAAAACTTCTATGCAACAGATTTTCTCTATGGTATCATCGGCGACAGCAACTCAAACGGAAGTGTTTCCGTTACAGATGCAACCCTTATCCAGAAGTATGTCGGTGCATTGACTCAAGAAATCAACCTGAAACTCTCCGATTGCGATGCTGACTCCAACGTCAACGTCAAGGATGCGACCTGTATCCAGAAATATATAGCATTCCTCAGCAACTACGGCGACACAGGACAGGAGAAACTTATAGAGATCATCCCCGTTCCTTCTCCCGATATTCTCAAGGATCCAACAACCCCTCCCGATGTTACTGAATCTACAATTTCTACACAGCCGGTTACGGAGACAGAACCCATAACTCAGGAGAACACCGAGCCTAAGCCCGAAAACGTGGTGTATTTTACAAATTCTCGTAATTGGAGCGGTAATCTGTACTGTTATTACTGGTCAGACAGCAACACGTCTATGACTCCTTGGCCCGGTGTTATGATGACTTACTATGATAAAAACACCTATGGTGAGTCTGTGTATCGCATAGAAATTCCGCAGAGCGCAGAATATGTGATTTTTACAAACGGTAGTACCCAGACCGTGGATGTTGCATATCCCGGCGGTGAAAAGAAGTATTATCCTGCCGACACAACATCTGACGGCAAATATAAAGTGCTGGAATGGTAATTTAAAATACTGATAAAAAGCAGAGTCGAGGCTTTAATGCACTCAACTCTGCTTGTTATTTTCTTGTTCTGTTTAGTCAAATGCCAGTCCGAAATATACCGACGGTATGGAGACATCCTCTGTGAGCGGCTTGTACATAGCAAAAGCTTTTTCTCCGCCGACAGTCCTGAAAACTCCCTTGTCAGCACCAAGCGTATGCAAAATTCCCGATGCAGTATCCTTGTTTCCCAGAAGCTCAATTCCTCTGAAACTCTCTTCATCGTTGCTTGCGCAAAGAAGGAATCCTTCGCCTGTGTAGAATCTCCCTTGCTCTGCCAGAAAGTCCATACTTTCCTTCTCCTGAATCACTCCGTTTTCAGGCAGGAAACATTTGCGGAGCTTGGCGTATTCTTCTTTCGAAATCTCTTTTACTTCGATTGCGTCATCCGCTTTGTCACAAGTGAATTCATCCACATAACTGCAAATCTCATAACCCATGTTTTTATATAGGTCAAACAGCTCCTTTTCAGCAGGCACCAGTAATGCTCCGTCATATCCTTTCTCGGCAAGATAAGTGTGGGTGTCCTCCATCAGCTTGTGGCAAAGACCTTTTCCGCGGTGTATCTTGGATGTTGCCACAGCGTAGATATACGCAAATCTTTTTTCTCTGTATTCACAGTCGAAGAAGTAAAGTGCCGCAGCTACATCTCCGTCAATGGTGATACATCTGCTTCTCTTTTTGCTGTAGGCGGTTGAGAAAAAAGTGTCGAGAAATTCATCGGAGTCTCCGAAGGCTTCTTTCCAAAGTGCTCTCATTCCATCTAGGCTTTCATCCTCGGGGTTTTGTATTATTTCTGTATCGTCGCACAAATATGCCCGATATTTCTTTACCATATGATGAGGTCTGTAACTTTGCTTTGCCTTGCGCAGACCCTCGATTCCCATGTCATCCTCGCGGTTTAAAAACTTAACGTCGGGATATTTATCCCTGATGTGCCGTGCGAGTCCTCGGTTAATAGCGGCGTATCCGCCGTTTACATCAGCCAAGGCTTTTTCAAAGTGGATGTCGAAGGTATCAGGGGACATTCTGCTTCCCATAGAAAACGCCAGTATGTCATTATTATTCAGGAGCATAATGCCCTCAAGTCCCAGTTCCTCGAAATGGTCAAGAGCAGTATTTATAGCTTTCTGCTCTTCTGCGAAGTCACTGTCAGGGCTATCCGAGAGCTTTTCCTCATACCATCGCTGCAGCATTTTTCTGACATCTTCGATATTGTTTTCAGAAATCATTTCGAACCTGTGAGCAGGATACTCCTCAGCGAATCGGTGGAGATGATTACGCTTTGCATGATACTTTCTGCCGCCGAGATCCGCAAGATCATTAATATCATACACGTAATCGTAGGTATCTGCATTGGTTGTGAATCTGAATTTTTGCGGAAAGAGTTCATTCAGTAGCTTCTTGTCAGCTTCGGCAACATCAGTGAAAACGCAGGGAATATTCCGCTCCCTGGCATCAAGGATTATTTCTCTGATGATTTCGCCTTTGTTTTCACCCAGGGGAAAAGGATAGAATGTTTGTCCCATATAATGAGAAAACAATGCAATGCCCTCACTGAGAAGCGAAATGTTCTGCTGTCCCCACATAACGAGGTTAGTAAATGTGTGGTCGCATCCGTGCTCCGTTTCTGCCATATGATATTTTTCGTATAAATCTCTGTCTTTTATAGAAACAGGCTTGAATTCAATCATAATTTCACTCTCAATCATTACAGTCCATATACTTATAGAATTATCAGTTTGAGTAAAATTATAAAGTTTTAATAGTCAGTTGTCAAATAATGTCAGCTTAATTTAGATGAAAATTGTTTTCTTAACGCTCTTTCGATTCCCATCATCATTATTTCGCACAATTTAAGAACATAATCCAAAAGAGTGCTGTCTTTCCATGGAGCGGATGATGTGTCTTTCATCAGCAGGTAGTCTTGATATCGTATGATGGGGTGTGCATAGTAAGAAAAGTATCATCAGCGCGACGAGCTAAAAACAGTCCACCGGACTGTTTTCTTAACGCTCTTTCGATTCCCATCACCAAAACAAAAACAGGCACTCATAAAAGTGCCTGTTTGTTTTGGAGCGGATGATGTGTCTTTCATCAGCAGGTAGTCTTGATATCGTATGATGGGGTGTGCATAGTAAGAAAAGCATTATCAGCGCGACGAGCTAAAAACAGTCCACCGGACTGTTTTCTTAACGCTCTTTCGATTCCCATCGCCAAAACAAAAACAGGCACTCATAAGAGTGCCTGTTTGTTTTGGAGCGGATGATGGGAATCGAACCCACACGATCAGCTTGGAAGGCTGAAGTTCTACCACTAAACTACATCCGCGTATTCGCAACGATAGATAGTATAGCACAACTACCGTTGCTTTGTCAATTGAAAACTGAGAAAAAATTATTGGGGGTTTCCGTCGATGCGATAGATATTCTGTGAATCTATGTCTACATTGGGGATAATTATAGGCTTGATTCCTGCATTTGCCGTGACAGTGGTTATCATGGCTCTTGCGTACGGATACATTACCTTGAAGCTTTCTGTGTGTATCAGCTCGCGCTTAGCATTATGGTCATATGCGAAAATACCCACCAGAGTCACTTTGATGTTAAGCTTGGAGTCGGGGGAGGTGTCGCCAACCTCAACCTCAAGTTCACCTCTGCAAACTCCTGCAGAGCCGTCGTTGGGATATTTTACATTATATGAAAATTTATTTCCGATTTTAATCTGGACGTTGGGGTCCAGTCTGTTGATGAAGGATACGTCCGAAACTGTATACGCTTTCAGCTGACAGCAAGCCATATCAACAACTCCTTTCAGTTACTACTTAGTATAGTAATTATATCACATCCGTGCAAAAAAGCAAGATTACAGGGAAATAGTTAAATTTTGTTAATACATATTACAAAAAAGTGCCATCATTTCCTTGACATTATAGATGGATTTGTTATATAATTCAAAGGAACAGAAAAATTCTGTAAATTTTGTTAGGAGATGATTACATGACAAAACAGTTCGGTAAAATTGTTGCAATCCTGATGGTTCTTGTTATGGCAGTTTCTATGTTTGCAATCACAGCATCTGCAGACACAACAGCTACTGACGATTTCATCGTTGCAACTTCCGACGAAGCAACAACAGACGAGTACATTGGTTTCCTTGGTGACGCTAATGTAGACGGTAAGGTTGACGTACGTGATGCAACAGCAATCCAGAAGGATCTTGCTCTGCTCGTAGCACTCGACGAGGTTGGCGCAGTTCTTGCTGATGCAAACCTTGACGGCGACGTAAACATCAAGGACGCAACTGAGATTCAGAAGTGGGTAGCTCTTCTTCCCGCTAACGAGAAGATCGGCACACTGGTAACAGCTGACGACTTCCTTCCCGAGGACAAGCCCGTTGTTACACCTGACGAGCCCGTTGTTACACCTGATGAGCCCGTTGTTACACCTGATGAGCCCGTTGTTACACCTGATGAGCCCGTCGTTGTAGAGAAAGTTGTTTTAACTTTCTACACAGCTAAGACAGGTTGGGTAGCAGACGCTGGCGCATATGTTCTTCTCGTAGATACTGACACAGAGACAGCATACGAGACAACATTCGACGGTGAGAACTCCTGGACAGCAGAGGTTCCCGAGACAGTTGTAAACATCCGTTTCGACAGATGTGATCCTGATACCGGCAACGTTTGGAACTCTTGGGCAGCTGCAGACCGTGGCGAGGCTACTACTTTCCAGACAGACGGTGACACAGGCGTATGGAACGACGAGATCGCTGAGATTTCTGAGGTTACAATCTACTTCGATAACTCTGTTACACAGTGGGATTATGTTGCTTTCTATCAGTGGAGCGACAGCTCATTCGCACAGTACACAGTTATGACTCAGCTCGAGGACGATCCTGACATCTGGACACTCACAATCAACAGCAACATCACAACTGGTCTCTTCAAGGGTTCAGCAGTTGATGTTTGGGAGCCCATTCTCCAGACAGCTAATATCACAATCGATACAGCTACTTACGGCAACGACATCATCTTCACTGTTTATGCAGGCGCAGAGATGTGGGAGACAACTCCTGAAGCAATTGTTGGCTAATTCAACATAGCATAATTTCAGCCGAGGAATCTTTGATTCTTCGGCTGTTTTTATGTGTAAGAGATAATATTTTGGTTGCATTTTTATATCCGACGTGGTAAAATATATAAGCTGTCCGTGATTTCACTCAGCGGCTGAAATTCTTCTTTCTAAGTGAAGAATCTCAATTCAATATTGGGCTGTAGCCAAGCGGTAAGGCAACGGACTTTGACTCCGTCACTCGTGGGTTCGAACCCCGCCAGCCCAGCCAAACAATAAGGGCCCCTTTTTGGGGGTCCTTGTTGTTATATATAAATTAGGGGTTCGAACCCTGAGAGGGTGAGAAGCGTTAAGAAAACAGTCCGGTGGACTGTTTTTAGCTTCGAAGTCCGCAGTGGCTACGCCACAAGGATGGATGACCCAAAGGGGCATCACCCCGCCATCCCAGCCAAACAATAAGGGCCCCTTTTGGGGGTCCTTGTTGTTTTATATAAATTAGGGGTTCTACACTCACGAGGGTGAGAAGCGTTAAAGTAGCACTCTCGTTATCACAGATAATTGTTAAAATTCTGCGTAAAGCTATGCATTTCAATGTTTGCAGATAAACAATTGTAGGTTTGTCAATGATGTGTTACAAAATTAGAAAACCTCTCCGGTAGAAAGAAAAGCCTTGATATAATCAGAAGGAGCTTTCCAATTAAGAGGACGCATAGGAAAGTTGTTGTACTTTCTGTTGTGAACAGTTAAT
>JAFQMC010000003.1 GCA_017421045.1 Clostridia bacterium | reverse complement strand
CTCAACCTCAACTGTGAAGTCAACGTGACCGGGGGTATCGATGATGTTAACTCTGTGATTCTTCCGATAACAGGTGGTAGCAGCAGAAGTAATGGTGATACCTCTCTCCTGCTCCTGAGCCATCCAGTCCATGGTAGCAGCACCGTCGTGTGTTTCGCCGAGCTTGTGGCTAACACCGGTGTAGTACAGAATACGCTCTGTAGTTGTAGTTTTACCGGCATCGATGTGAGCCATGATACCGATGTTTCTTGTCATTTCAAGAGATACTTGCCTAGGCATAAAATCCTCCTATTAGTTTAAACGTAGAAAATTTATTACCATCTGTAATGTGCAAAAGCCTTGTTTGCCTCTGCCATCTTGTGTGTATCCTCACGCTTCTTAGCAGCACCGCCGGTACCGTTGATAGCGTCGAGAATCTCATTGGCAAGTCTTTCCTTCATAGTTCTCTCACTACGAAGACGAGAATAGTTGGTGAGCCAACGCAGACCAAGGGTCTGACGTCTCTCAGGTCTTACCTCGATAGGAACCTGGTAAGTAGAGCCACCTACACGGCGAGCCTTAACCTCCAGAACGGGCATAATGTTCTCCATTGCTGCCTCGAAAGTCTCGAGGGGATCTTTACCTGTCTTCTCAGAAATAATATCAAATGCACCGTATACGATCTTCTGGGCAACACCCTTCTTACCGTCAAGCATGATATTGTTGATAAGACGTGTAACTAATTTGGATCTGTAAATAGGATCCGGCAAAACATCACGTTTTGCGATTGAACCTCTTCTTGGCACTTTACTTCCCTCCTTCACAATATTTGATGATCTCATAGGTACTCGAAAGCGACAAACTCCCGTACGCCAATACAGAGGCTTCTATATATAAAGCTCTGTATCAGATACAGAAACGAAATTAACTTGAAAAAAATAAGTTTTCGTTTAGTTGTCTTAGTCTTTCTTATTTACCCTTCTTCGGACGCTTAGCGCCGTACTTGGAACGTGCCTGATTACGGTTGGCAACACCCTGAGTATCGAGTGTACCTCTGATGATGTGGTAACGCACACCGGGGAGGTCCTTAACTCTACCGCCTCTGATAAGAACAACAGAGTGCTCCTGCAGGTTGTGGCCTACGCCGGGAATGTAGGAACTAACCTCGATTCCGTTTGAAAGACGAACTCTTGCGATTTTACGAAGAGCTGAGTTAGGCTTCTTAGGTGTAGCAGTCTTAACAGCTGTGCACACACCACGCTTCTGAGGGGAGTTCTGGTTGATAGCTCTGTTTTTCTTAGAGTTCCAGCCCTTCAAAAGTGCAGGAGCCTTAGCCTTTTTCTCGGAAACTTCTCTTCCCTTACGAACCAACTGGTTAAAGGTAGGCATTTTTAGCATTTCTCCTTTCCTGAAAAATTTTATGTTAACGGGCAAAAAGTATTATAGCCCGAAAAACAACTGATATGCAGTTATTGGTAAAACCCACAAAACAAGCAGTAAAAAAGCGGATTTTGTAAGTATTATTACCAAGGCAGAAACGCATTTTTACGCATTATCCGACAATTACTAACTATACCAAATCAAAAGGAATTTGTCAACTGATTTTTTCAAGATTTTGTGCATAAAAAAGGGAGGGCATCTGCCCCCCCTTAATTTTTATCTGTCAATATTCAAGCCCTGCAATAGACTTCTGAATTGCGGTGGCATCCTTTACGTTCCGCTCTCCGTCACGGTTGAAGTCGGAAACATACAAGGGTACATTTTCTTTGTCTGAGTACACTAAGTCATATCTTTCCACATAATCGTCTTTGTCAAAGACTTCAAGTCCTGCGAGGCATTTTTGGATATGTGTTGCATCCTTTACGGTGAGTTTTCTGTCCTTATCCATATCGCCTACAAGGATTCCAAGACCTGCTTCTGTGAAGATGTTTTCTATTCCTTCAATATTATTTTTATCGTAAACCTGCCAAAGAGCATATCCAACGTTTTCTTCAGGTACATAAATGCACTTTCCGAAAGGATAAGGCGTTTTTGTGCTCGGCTTATCAATCATGATATAATCTCCGAAAAGCATAGTTGATTGAGCTTCCAGATACATATTAGAATATAAAGTTATAAGCACATAGTCGGGAGTAGCTTCATCACCTGTTGCAGAATTACTTGATGAATAATATTCATAATCCTCTTCGTAGCACATGAGTTCCTCGACAAAACCCCACCAATCCAGAAGCATAGGTATTACTTTATCTGCATGTTTGCAATCCTTATTTATTTTTACACAGTTAGGAGAATTCATATTTTTAACAGGTGTCAAATCAGTAAGTACTCCGATTTCGTATGCTTGTTCAAGAGTATATATCTCATCTCCGCTGCTTACATACACACCAAGGTCATAAGGATATTGTGTATAACCCGTGTAAACACACCCATCACCGATAAATTTACAAACGGGAACAGGTTCACTTCCAATCCACGGACAAATGCCTTTAAAAATTACTACTCCATCAATTTTCTTTACGTTAGAAACACGCACATTGTCCCCCTCGGAAGGCTTCATATCTTCGGGTAAAACTTCAAGGCAGTAATTATAAAACTTCTGCTGAAGCTCTGTGTCAGTTTCCGCCGCACCCACGGTAGCACAAACACCGAAAACTAGCATAAGCATCAATGTAAAACTCAATATCTTTTTCATAGAATCACCTCGTATTCCTTGAAGCTTTTATCCACACTCAATATTCAAGTCCAGCAATGTGTTTCTGAATTGCGGTGGCGTCCTTGATATTTCTCTCATAGTCGCGGTTAAAGTCAGAGATATACAACAAGGGAGGATTTTTACCCTGACGAAGGTCTGCTTCAAATGCCTCAATCTTGTCATAATATTCAAATTTTTCAAGACCTGCAATGCACTTCTGTATATACGTGGCATCTCTTACAGTAAGCTTTCTGTCCTTATCCATATCACCAATCAAGTCACCTATTCCGCCCTGTGTAAAAACATTGTAAATACCTTCGATTTCATTTTCAAGGGCATCTGTTAATCCAATCACTTCACCGCTTTCCGTCAGATAGATGCAATAGCAATACTTAAACGGGCGATTGATACTGTAGTTGCAAAACACATAATCGCCGTACACGTCAGCAACAGGCATGGGTAATACCATATTTGTAGCTGTATTAATAAGAACATAATCCGGCGTAGCTTCATCGACTGTTTCACAATCGCCCTCTGCGCACCACTCATATATTTCACCGTAAAACTCAACTTCCTCACTAGTATAAACTAAAGGAAGAACTTTTTCTGCATACTTATTACTCCCTGTAAGTCTGATTTCCTGATCCTGCCATGTAATGTACTCTGCAGAAGAAACAGGAAACATACATAAGCCCACAATCAAAATCATCACCAATGTACAGCTTACTATTTTTTTCATACAAATCACCTCAAAATTAGACTTGTTGTTAAAGACTACCTAAATAATTCTGAATCGCAGTAACATCTTTAATATTAACAACTCCATCTCTATTATAATCTGCCAGATAAAATTGCATATTATTAAGTTCTTCAAATTCACCAAGATGCTTCTGTATTGCTGTTGCATCATTAATTGTTATATTTCCATCCAGAGTTGTATCTCCTCTACGGTAGTTAATATCTTCAAGCACCCACATTCTATATGTGTTTATCACAGGAGCAGTTGTAGAACGAATAAATATACCTGTTGAAGAAGTGTAAGACAAGATGTTATTACCGCCTCCGCTTGTTGATGTAAATATATGTGCATCAGGTTCAAGGGTTGTATCCGATTCCCATGATTTTAATGAGAGGTTAAGGTCACTTGTTCCTAATACTGCTTTGTAGTATGGATTTGTTCCAACCTGTGCACCAAAATTGAGTTTTTCGCCAACACTTCCGTAGGCTGGCAAGATCTCGTAATCTCCTTGTGTACCTTTCAGAACCCACATCTGAGGCTGTCTGCCTACAGAGGTTGATGCAAAATACTGCAGGGTAGTTTCATCGGTAGCTGTATCATGAGTAAGATATTTATCTGTTAGATAGTTTCGGATGTAATAGATGCCTTCATCAGTTGGAGGTTCCATAACCATCTCATCTAAACTATATGCATATCCATATCTGACTGTTCCTGTATAACTGGTGGTAGCCTTATTTATTTTTATCTCATAATCCCAATTTGTATTATTTACATTAAAATATGCCATTTCAGTTGAGCTGTGTTCCAAATTGGATGAACCAACCTGTGTTCCGTTTCTAAACACAGAAAGATTCAGGTTAACCGCTGTTCCTGCTTGTAACGTACTGGTAGTATGATTGGGATCTGTCAATGCGTTGCCTTGTTTATCAACGAAAGTTCCTTCTCTCAACCATGTTAAGCTGACATTCATATTAGAAGCTCCGTAGCTGGGCATTACAAATCTTCTTACGGTTTGAGTGTTAGTCCCTTTGATTCGACCTACACCATATGTTCCGTTACATACTATGCTTGCCATGGTCCAGAAATCGGGAGCTCCTGCACCCTGACGTTCGGTAATACCCTGATACATTGTTTCATAAACCTCATCATTAGTGGCAGGTAAAACCTTGCGGTGGCAAGATGCCAAAACAATAGCTTTTATAGCTTGGGGATACGTAGATATCGAGGGTTTCAATTGTATCAACAAAGCAACAAGACCAGTCAAAACCGGAGCTGACGAACTTGTACCTCCACTCAGTATAGATTTTGTAACAATAACATCAGGTTTTTCTACTCCCGATGAGGCTTCATTTCCGTTACTATTTATATACATATTGTCTTTCCATAATATATCATCTTCTAAGTCAACAGTTCCTCCGTCACCAAACGCACCAACACCAATTACATTATGTCCCATTGCAGGTGATAACACTCTAAAGTAAGTCGTATTAGGATAATTTCCAACAGAAGCGATTACTGTTACATTATGCTTTGATACTATGTGATCGACCCATCGGTCCTTGGCACTATATGAGAAAACACTGTCTGATTCATTACCGGCAAATAACCAGCCAAAGCTTACATTGATTAAACTTACACCAGCAGTAACTAAGGCTTCTATATCTGCATAATCAACATCTGCACAGTATAATTCCGCATCAGGTGCGAATCCATTTTGTTTACCAACAATAATTCGTATTGAATTAGTGGCGTGGTCATAAGGCCAAGCTCCACCAACGTTATGAATTTTATCATATTGCAGTTCGTCACAAGAAGGTAAAGGATAACCCCCTGTTTCAAACAGTCCGATTTTTACACCTTCACCAGTTAACACATACTTTTCTGAAACTTTATTCACCCCCATATGCTCCTTTATGGTATCAATTTCAGCACATAGTTGTTCTGTTGGTTCTGTATGTAACAAAAGAGTTTCAACACAATCATTATGACTTAACCTTTCCACCTCATGTTTTGTAAACTCTGCTAAAATCATAGGTGCGTACTGGCTTTGGAAGGTAATGTCTTCTGATTTGATGTCAATGTCCTTAATCAGCTTTGCTGATTTTTCATTGTACTTTTCTCGTGAAAACTCACGACGTGTCATTATGTACTCGTCGGTGCGTTCTCTTTCAAGTTTTCTCAGGCTTTCTGTACGTTTGAGATATGCCTGCATTTCATCCGCAGCACCTGCTTCTTCTTTTTCAAGAGAAGCAAGGAGCTCGGTTGAGGGCATCTCGTAGGCAACTGCCACATCATCCCGAGTAAAGCCCACCTTCTGAGCGGTAAGCTTATCTATATTATCTTGGCTACATCAGAGTACCAGATAGCTACGGGGATTTTCTCGTTGTGAGAAGCTTCTGCCATTTTCTCTCTGAGTACAGAGTCTATTTTATTTTGGTTTGAAGTTGTAACAGTATCAAGGGCACCGATGGGTATGGAAACCGACAGGGCTACTAACAGCACAGCCATCAGTACAGATGTGACTGCACACAAGGTTTTTGTACGTTTCATAAATGTTACCTCCAGTATTTAATTCAATAAAACTTGAAAAATCTTCGAGGGTATTTGAGCAGTACATCGGTTTCACATCCTTTGCAAATATTTGCGCACAAAGTATATCTTTGAGTTCAATACTTTGTCCACTGTAATTATATCACAGAGATATAATTCAGGTCAACAAATTATTGTGTCCCTTGCCAGATTTTGTCTTGTTGCACAATGGGGCACACTTTCTTTATTGCAGTTTAACGAAACAAAACAGGCTGTGTGACTTGTAAAAATCACACAGCCTGTGGCTTTATTCAGAGTATATTATTCCTCTTCGAATGCCTGAGGTGCCTGAGGAATGAAGTTTTCCTCCAGCTCAACGTTAGTATAACGGCGCATACCTGTACCTGCGGGTACCAGCTTACCGATGATAACGTTTTCCTTAAGACCGATGAGGGGGTCAACCTTACCCTTGATAGCAGCATCGGTGAGAACTCTTGTTGTTTCCTGGAAGGAAGCTGCAGACAGGAAGCTGTCTGTTGCAAGAGAAGCCTTGGTGATACCGAGGAGGAGCTGAGTCCACTCAGCCTCCTTGAGGCCTTCCTCGCCTGCTTCGATACGCTTGCAAATCTGCTTGTTAGCATAGAGAACTTCGCTCTTGTCGTACATCTGACCGCCGAGGAACTCGGTTGAACCGGGCTCGTCAACGCGAACTTTACGCATCATCTGACGAACGATAACCTCAATGTGCTTATCGTTGATATCAACACCCTGCAGACGGTAGGTGCTCTGTACCTCGCTGATGAGGTAATCCTGAACTGCCTGTGCACCGAGGATTGCAAGAATATCGTGGGGATTAACAGCACCGTCGGTAATCTTGTCACCAGCCTTGATAACGTCGCCCTCCTGAACCTTAACGCGGAAGCCGAAGGGAATCAGGTACTGCTTCTCGTCACCTGTTTCTTTATTGAATACAACAGCGTGACGGTTGTTCTTGATTGTATCAAAGCGAACCTCACCGTCAATCTCACTGATAATAGCAAGACTCTTGGGCTTTCTGCTTTCGAAGAGTTCTTCAACACGGGGAAGACCCTGTGTGATATCTTCTGCGGAAGCAACACCGCCGGTATGGAAGGTTCTCATTGTAAGCTGTGTACCGGGCTCACCGATGGACTGTGCGGCAATGATACCAACAGCCTCACCGACTGTTACAGGCTGACCGTTTGCAAGGTTAGCACCGTAGCACTTGCGGCAAACACCATGCTTTGCGTGGCAGCCGAGTACAGAGCGGATTGTAATCTTCTTGGTGCCTGAATTACAGATAACGTCTGCATCAGCGGCATCCATAAGCTTATCCTTGGAAACAAGAACGTTGCCCTCAGCATCCTTGAAGTCTTCAACAAGGTATCTGCCGATAAGACGCTCATGCATCTCTTCGATAACGTGCTTACCTGACATAATATCGAAGATTTCTAAGCCTTCTGTGGTGTGGCAATCATCCTCGCGGATAATAACCTCCTGAGAAACATCAACAAGACGACGTGTAAGGTAACCTGAGTCAGCAGTACGAAGCGCTGTATCAGCAAGACCCTTACGAGCACCACGGGAGGAAATGAAGTATTCCAGAATATTCAGACCTTCACGGTAGTTAGCACGAATGGGAATTTCGATAGTTTTACCTGATGTATTTGCAATCAGACCACGCATACCTGCAAGCTGACGAATCTGGCTCATAGAGCCTCGAGCACCTGAGTCTGCCATCATAAAGATGGGGTTGTAACGGTCAAGACCGCCCTGAAGTGCAGCGGTAACATCGTTAGTAGCCTTTTCCCAGATTTTGAGGACTTCGTTGTATCTGTCCTCTTCTGAGCGAAGACCCATCATAAACTCGTCACGAACTGCGTCAACATCCTGCTCTGCCTGTGCGAGGATTGCTTTCTTCTCCTGAGGAATAATAGCATCGCAAACAGCAACGGTGATAGCACCGCGAGTAGAGTATTTGTAGCCCTGAGCCTTAACATCGTCAAGAACCTGAGCTGTAACCTCTGCACCGTGAACACGGATACAAGCATCGATAATCTTACCAAGCTGCTTTTTGCCAACGAGGAAGTCAATCTCGTACTTGAAGTAATTTTCGGGCTTGGTTCTGTCAACAAAGCCCAAGTCCTGAGGAATGGGACCGTTGAAGATAATCTTACCCATTGTTGTGTCAACAAGTGCAGACTTCTCTACACCATCAACAACAGCGGTTCTGCGAACCTTAATCTTGGAATGAAGCTTGATAACACCTGTGGAGTAAGCCATCATTGCCTCGTCGGTATCTCTGAACACCTTACCCTCGCCGGGCTCGCCATCCTTATCGAGAGTCAGATAGTATGAACCCAGAACCATATCCTGAGTAGGAACAACTACGGGGTGGCCGTCAGAGGGCTTCAAAAGGTTGCCTGCAGCAAGCATAAGGAATCTTGCCTCAGCCTGTGCCTCTGCAGAAAGAGGTACGTGAACAGCCATCTGGTCGCCGTCGAAGTCAGCGTTGTAAGCTGTACATACAAGGGGATGGAGCTTCAAAGCTCTACCCTCAACAAGTACAGGCTCGAATGCCTGAATACCAAGACGGTGAAGTGTTGGAGCACGGTTGAGGAGAACAGGGTGGCCCTTGATTACAACCTCCAGTGCATCCCAAACCTCGGGCTTTGCACGTTCAACAGCCTTTCTGGCTGCCTTAATATTCTGAGCAGCCTTAGTTTCAACAAGACGCTTCATAACGAAGGGCTTGAAGAGCTCCAGAGCCATCTCCTTGGGAAGACCGCACTGGTACATCTTCAGCTCAGGACCAACAACGATAACGGAACGGCCTGAGTAGTCAACACGCTTACCGAGAAGGTTCTGTCTGAAACGGCCCTGCTTACCCTTGAGCATATCGGAAAGGGACTTGAAGGGGCGGTTGTTGGGACCTGTTACAGGTCTGCCGCGTCTGCCGTTGTCAATGAGAGCATCAACTGCTTCCTGAAGCATACGCTTCTCGTTGCGGATGATAATCTCGGGAGCCTCAAGCTCCTGAAGTCTTCTCAGACGATTGTTTCTGTTAATAACTCTACGATACAAATCATTCAGGTCGGAGGTAGCAAAACGACCGCCGTCAAGCTGTACCATAGGACGGATATCGGGAGGAATTACGGGAATAACTTCCATAATCATCCACTCGGGACGGTTACCGGACATACGGAAGCTCTCAACAACCTCCAGACGCTTCTGAACTCTTACCTTCTTCTGACCGGAAGCATCCTCAAGCTGAGAACGAAGCTCAGCGGAAAGCTTGTCAAGGTCAATCTCTTCGAGGAGAGTCTTGATAGCCTCTGCACCCATCTGTGCAGTAAAGTCATTCTCGTATTTTTCCTTGAGCTCTGCATACTCTGTCTCTGTCAGGCAATCGTATTTTTTCAGAAGCTCTCTGCCGTGGTTCTTGTAAAGTCCCTCACCGGGGTCAAGAACGATATAGTTAGCAAAGTAGAGTACCTTCTCCAGATTTCTGGGAGAGATGTCAAGCATCAGAGAAATTCTGGAAGGAATACCCTTAAAGTACCAGATGTGGGAAACAGGAGCAGCAAGCTCGATGTGACCCATTCTCTCACGTCTAACCTTTGCACGTGTAACCTCAACACCGCAACGGTCGCAGACCTTGCCCTTAAAGCGAACTCTCTTGTACTTTCCGCAATGACACTCCCAGTCCTTGGTAGGTCCGAAAATGCGCTCGCAGAACAGACCGTCACGCTCAGGCTTCAAGGTACGATAGTTAATAGTTTCGGGTTTGGTAACCTCACCGTGTGACCAAGCTCTAATTTGTTCAGGAGAGGCCAAGCCGATTTTTATTGAATCAAAAATATTGTTATCCATAAGTCAATTGCCCCTTCCTATTAATATTCGTCACTGCCGTGGTCGTCGTATTCGCCCATATCTTCGATATCCTCATAGATTGAAGACTCAAAGAACTCGTTGCCCTCTTCGGAGTCCTCGTCAAGTCCGAAGCCGTCCATTGTGGTCATAACTTCGTCTTCCTGGAACTCTGTATCAGCAGGCACAACACCCATATCGTCATCCTCGTCGAACTTCTGCTTAAGGTCGATTTCATTGCCGTCGTGGTCAAGAACCTTAACATCAAGAGCAAGTGACTGAAGCTCTTTGATGAGAACCTTGAAGGATTCGGGGATACCGGGCATGGGAATGTTCTGACCCTTAACGATTGCCTCGTAGGTCTTTACACGTCCTGTAACGTCGTCAGACTTAACGGTCAGAATCTCCTGGAGGGTGTATGCAGCACCATAAGCCTCCAGAGCCCAAACTTCCATTTCACCGAAACGCTGGCCGCCAAACTGAGCCTTACCGCCCAGAGGCTGCTGAGTAACCAGAGAGTAGGGACCTGTTGAACGAGCGTGAATCTTATCGTCAACAAGATGATGGAGCTTGAGATAGTACATATATCCGACAGTAACGGGATTATCGAAGTAATCACCTGTTCTGCCGTCTTTAAGCCAAGTCTTGCACTCGGGAGTGATGCCGTGCTGACGTAAGCACTCACCAAAGTCAATACCTGTAATCTGTGAACGTTCGGGGAACTCACCACGGTCAGACTTCTCCTGCATTTCCTTGTATGCATCGAAGATGTCGCCTTCGTGTGCGCCGTCAAATACGGGAGTCATAACCTTGAAGCCCAGAGCCTTTGCAGCGTAGCCCAGGTGAACCTCAAGCACCTGACCGATGTTCATACGGGAAGGAACGCCCAGAGGATTGAGCACGATGTCAAGAGGAGTACCGTCGGGCAGGAAGGGCATATCCTCAACAGGGAGAATTCTGGAAACAACACCCTTGTTACCGTGACGACCTGCCATCTTATCGCCGACGCTGATTTTTCTCTTCTGAGCAAGGTAGCAGCGAACAACCTTGTTAACGCCGGGCTTAAGCTCATCACGGCTGTTTTCGCGTGTGAACACCTTAACGTCAACAACGATACCGCTTTCGCCGTGGGGAACTCTCAGAGATGTATCTCTTACCTCACGTGCCTTCTCACCGAAGATTGCACGAAGGAGTCTTTCCTCAGCAGTAAGCTCGGTTTCACCCTTGGGTGTAACCTTACCTACGAGGATATCGTCAGCGTGAACCTCAGCACCGATGTGAATGATACCGTCTTCGTCAAGGTCTTTGAGCATATCCTCGCCTACATTGGGAATGTCGCGGGTGATTTCCTCGGGACCGAGCTTGGTATCTCTTGCCTCGGTTTCATATTCTTCTATATGGATAGATGTGTAAACATCTTCACGAACAATTTTTTCGGAAATGAGAACAGCGTCCTCGTAGTTGTAACCTTCCCATGTCATGAAGCCGATGAGAGCATTCTTACCAAGGGAGATTTCGCCGTTCTTTGTAGCGGGACCGTCAGCAAGGACATCGCCCTTCTTGACTCTCTGGCCTCTCTCCACAACGGGAATCTGGTTGATACAGGTACCCTGGTTACTTCTGAGGAACTTGATTACTTCATAATCCTTGATTTTGCCTGAGTCGTACTGTACGCGGATGAGGTTTGCGTCCGCACTCATTACAACGCCTTCGTCCTCGGCAAGGATACATACGCCTGAGTCTGTACCTGCCTTGTACTCCATACCGGTGCCGACAATGGGGCTCTCGGTAACCATAAGGGGAACTGCCTGACGCTGCATGTTGGAACCCATCAGAGCTCGGTTTGCGTCATCGTTCTCAAGGAAGGGAATCATTGCGGTAGCAACGGAAACAACCATTCGGGGAGATACGTCCATGTAGTCAAACTTGGAAGCATCCATATCAACGAACTCGTCGCGGTGTCTGCCGACTACTCTCTGGTTGATGAAGTGACCTTCTGCATCCAGAGGAGTGTTAGCCTGAGCAACATAGAATTCGTCCTCCTGATCGGCTGTCATATATACAACCTCGTCTGTAACAACGCCTCTCTCCTTGTCGATTTTTCTGAAGGAAGCCTCGATAAAGCCGTATTCGTTAATACGGGAGAAGGTTGCCAGATAGGAAATCAGACCGATGTTGGGACCTTCGGGAGTTTCGATAGGACACATTCTGCCGTAGTGGCTGTAGTGTACGTCTCGAACTTCGAAGCCTGCTCTGTCTCGGGAAAGACCGCCGGGACCAAGAGCGGAGAGTCTTCTCTTGTGAGTAAGCTCTGCAAGGGGGTTGGTCTGGTCCATAAACTGTGACAGAGGCGAGGAGCCGAAGAACTCCTTGATAGCCGCAGTTACGGGACGGATATTAATAAGAGTAGAGGGAGAAAGTGTCTCCAGATCCTGAGCCTGAAGTGTCATTCTCTCACGGATAACTCTCTCAAGACGGCTGAAGCCGATTCTGAACTGGTTCTGGAGAAGCTCACCAACGCAACGGATACGTCTGTTACCCAGATGGTCGATGTCATCGGTGGTACCGATGTGCTCTGCAAGGCAGTTCATATAGTTGATAGAGGCAAAAATATCCTCTGTTGTGATGTGATTGGGAATAAGCTCGTCGTGGCGGGCGATGAGAGTCTCCTTGAGCTCTTCCTCGCTCTTGCAAACCTCGAGAATCTCCATAAGCACGGGGAAGAAAACCTTCTCGTTGATGCCGCACTCTTCCTTGGCGTCAAAGTCAACATAGCAGTCAATATCAACCATGTGGTTGGAGATAATCTTTACAATCTTGCCGCCTTCGAGGCTGACGAATGCTTCCTTAACACCTGCATTCTCAATCTCGAGAGCTTTCTCGCGGGAGATGGTGTCTCCGCGAAGTGCCAATACCTCGCCGGTAACGGGATTGACAACGGGGTCAGCCAGCACCTGTCCTGCAAGTCGTGAGGAGATGCCCAGCTTCTTGTTATATTTATATCTGCCGACTCTGGACATATCGTAACGTCTGGAGTCGAAGAAGAGATTATTGATGTGGGTCTGAGCGCTCTCTACTGTGGGAGGCTCGGAGGGACGGAGTTTTCTGTAAACCTCAAGGAGACCTGTCTCGATGCTGTCGGTGGTGTCCTTCTCAAGAGTAGCCTTGATGCGGTCGTCATCACCGAATACCTCGATAATCTCTGCGTTGGTGCCGAGACCGAGTGCACGCAGGAATACGGTAATCGGAATCTTACGGTTTTTGTCAATACGCACATAGAAAACGTCGTTTACGTCGTTTTCATATTCAAGCCAAGCACCGCGGTTGGGGATAACTGTTGATGAATACAGCTCCTTACCGGTCTTGTCGTGATCCATCTTGTAGTAAACACCGGGGCTTCTGACAAGCTGGGAAACAATAACTCGCTCTGCGCCGTTGATAACAAATGTTCCGCTGTCGGTCATGAGAGGGAACTCTCCCATGAATACGTTGGATTCCTTAATCTCGCCTGTTTCCTTGTTAAGGAGTCTGGCGGTTACTCTGAGTGCGGCAGAATATGTGGCATCTCTCTCCTTACACTCGATAACGCTGTAGTTGGGGTTATCGATATCCAGAGAGTAGTCGATGAAGTCAAGGACAAGGTTGCCGGAATAGTCGGTAATACCCGAAACATCCTTGAAAACCTCCTTGAGACCTTCGTCAAGGAACCACTGATAGGATTTTTTCTGCACCTCGATAAGATTGGGCATACCGATGACTTCTTCAATCTTCGAAAAGCTCACTCTTTCGCTTTTGCCAAGCTGAACATGCTTAACATTCTCCATAGGTGTTATCACTCCTTCGAAATTTTGTGCTCTGCACCCTCATGCAAAAAGGGTGATGTGCAAAATGAATACCACTCCCTCCTCTTACCGGGAGGAGAGAAAGCCGCCGTGAACATCAAAATGCCTCATAATTTTTCCGCCCTGTCGGCGATAAATTGCCGAGGGGAAAAATCGCTCAAAAAAACACTTGACAACCACAACTTATTGTGATATATTTCTGAATTTTGCACAATAGCATTTTGGGCTAAAGGGGTACATACCCCCATAATGGTACATCTTGAAATTATATACGCACAAAATAGCCTTGTCAAGGGGTTTATGGAAAATAATAAGGCTTTTTTGAGATTTTTTCTTTATTTTTAATACTGCAAGGAAAAATCCTGAAATTCTGTATCTTGCGAAACACCCGACCCCGTTTACGAAATTGAAGAGAGCATGTCCCCCATCAGGCAATAAAAAACAGGCTCTGCAAAAGCAAAGCCTGTGAGGTCCTGATATATCAGCGAAGTCTGTCTGCCGCGTAGGTTGCAAGACTCTTCTTTTTCTTTTCGGGTCTGACCTTTTTGCCCTTGAGCTTGAGGGCATACTTTGAAGCCTTCTGAAGCTCCTCGGAAAGCATTCCTACGAAATTCTCTCTCTTGCTGTCATCAATGGAGTTGAGAATAACTATAGTGATAATAGAGCGGGTATCCATATCGCCGTTGGAATACTGGGTGCTGAGCATCTGGGCAAGCTTGTTTATATCACCCTTGGTGCCTCTTGTGAGCAAGTCGTTTACTCTGGGGACTATCTCGGCTCTGAAGAAGGTAACGCTTCTGAAACTCTCGTAACCGTCCTGCTCCGCCTTGATAATATCCTTAAGCTCGGGGAAGAAGTTGACAAATCTCTTTGCCAGAAAAACAGGGTCAGCGTTACCGTCATCACCCTTCTTTTTCTTTGCCTGCTTGACTCTCTTCACCGCAACCGTGGAAGAAACAGTATCCGCAAAGTCATTACCGATGCTGTCCGCTTCCTTATTTGTATCTGTCTCGGGGTCAAACATCCAGGTAGCCATAGTCTTCCACTGGTTGTCGGGACCATCCTCTGTCATTGAGCAGGAGCGAAGCACCATGTGCTTCTTGTCAAAAGTATATATTACCGAATAGGCAACGCTCTCGCCTGTGAAGAGAGACACCATCTCCTTGTCGGTGCTCATAACCTTCTCGCGCTTGAAGCCCTGAGACTTCAGAGCCTCATCTACCTTATCGGAAACAATGGCAAACGCCTTTTTAATCATATCGTTCATAATCATACCTCCGCAAAGAGTTTTATATCATAATCATATTTACATAATTCAACTCATTAATTATACACGTGCCCGCCATATTTGTCAAAGGTTTAATAACTTTTCCCTCTCTATACTAATAATATACAGGTTTCACTTGCAAGTCTTACATAAATATGTTAGAATAACAAGTTAGTAAACCGATAACTGATAAAACACGCAAAGGCGGTGAATTTATGGACTGCAAAAACAAGGCTATCGGTATCTTTGACTCGGGGCTCGGAGGACTCACAGCTATGAAGGAGCTGATGAACGTTCTTCCCTCGGAAGATATCGTTTACTTCGGAGATACAGGTCGTGTGCCTTACGGCAACAGAAGTGTTGATACCATTATCAAATATGCAGAGCAGGACGTGAATTTCCTGCTTAAACATAACGTCAAGGCTATTATTGCCGCCTGCGGAACGGTAAGCTCCGTTGCCACCGGTCTTCCACATACACTTACGGTACCCTTCACCGGAGTTGTGAAACCCACCTGCGAAGCCGCGGTAAAAGCCACAAAGAACGGCCGCATCGGCGTTATAGGCACCACCGCCACCATCGGCTCTCACAGCTACAAAAAGCAGATAGCCGAGCTTGCCCCTCACATTGAGGTGGTGGAAAAGGACTGTCCCTTATTTGTTCCGCTGGTTGAAAACGGCTTCACCGACCCCGATGATATTATCGTCAGAAGCGTGGTGGAGCGCTACGTTACAGAGCTTATGGAGAAAAGTGTAGATACAGTTATACTTGGTTGCACCCACTATCCCCTTCTTAAAGCCGCGGTCTCACAGATTATGGGAGAAAATGTAACCCTCATCGATTCAGGTCGTGCCACGGCACTCTTTACCGCAGAGCTTCTCAAAGGAAAAGGTCTGCTCCGAGAGGAAGAGAGAGAGGCAACCTATAAATTCTTCGTCAGCGACACACCGCACAACTTCGAGAGCCTTGCAGGGATATTCCTTGGCAGGAACATCGAAAACAAGGTGACACAAATTGATATTGAGCAATTCTGATAAGCTCGGGAAAGATAGATTACTATGGAAAATTATCTGATTTCTGTTGTGGGCACTCAGGATGTGGACGGCGAAAAGGACAGCATTGAGCTTACCTGCGCCGGAGAATACATTGCCGAGGGCTCAAAATTCACAATAAAATACAAGGAATACGACGACGACAACCCCGAGGTCTGCTCCCTAAGCACCGTGGAGGTAGAGGGTGACACAGTAACCGTCCTCAAAAGTGGTCCTTACCCCTCAAGACTGCTGCTTGAAAAAGGCAGACGTCATCAATGCCATTACAGCACCATGTTCGGAGACCTGATGGTGGGGGTATTCACCGACACTGTTAAGTACGAGCTCAATGAAAAAGGCGGCAGGCTTTATGTCAGCTACTCCTTGGACTTCAACGCAGGTCTTGTCAGCAAAAACGAAATTATTATAAATGTCAAAGAGAAAGAGGTACAGTAAGATATGTCAAAAACATCAGCAAACGCAGTTCTGCAGTTAAAGGCAGCAATTACAGAGGCTTTCGATAAAGCTATCAAGGAGGGTCTTCTCCCCGAGGCTTCGATTCCCGAATTCATTGTTGAGGCTCCCGCTAACCGTGCAAACGGCGACCTTGCCACCAATGCCGCTATGGCAGGTGCAAGGGTATTCCGTATGGCACCTATGAAAATTGCAGAGGCGCTCAAAAGCTCCATAAATCTCGAAGGCACCCTCTTTGACAGATGCGAAGCCGCAGGCGCAGGCTTCCTCAACTTCTTCTTCAAAGCAGAGTATTTTGCAAAAATCGTTGCCGAAATTGAAGAAGCAGGCGACAGCTACGGCAGAAGCGACTTCGGCGAGGGCAAGAAATATATGGTGGAGTTTGTTTCCGCCAACCCCACAGGACCTATGCACATGGGCAATGCCCGCGGCGGTGCTCTGGGTGACTGCCTTGCTTCAGTTCTTGATGCCGCAGGCTATGACGTTTACAGAGAGTTCTATGTAAACGATGCAGGTAATCAGATTGAGAAATTCGCAAACTCTCTGGAGGCAAGATACCTTCAGATTTACAAACCCGAAACTCCATTCCCCGAGGACGGCTATCAGGGCGGCGACATCGCTGACCTTGCCAATGAATACAACGACGCAAACGGCGACTGCCTCCTGAATGTGGATTCTGCCACCCGTAAGAAAGCTCTTGTTGACTTTGCTCTGCCCAAGAACATTGCAAAGATGCAGGCAGATATGAAAAAGTACCGCATTGAGTACGACAAGTGGTTCTTCGAGAGTGAACTCCACGAAAGTGGCAAGGTCAAAGAGGTTATCGACCTCCTCACCGAAAAGGGTCTTACCTACGAAAAGGAAGGCGCTATCTGGTACAAAAACACCGAAGTTGTAACTAACAAGCTTCTTGCCGAAGGCAAATCCCAGGCTGACATTGATAAATTAGAGCTCAAAGACGACGTGCTTGTACGTCAGAACGGAAACCCCACCTACTTTGCCGCCGATATCGCATATCACAAGAACAAATTCGACCGCGGATTTGACACCTGCATCAATGTATGGGGTGCAGACCACCACGGCCACGTTATGAGAATGAAGGGCGCTATGGATGCCATCGGCTACAATGGCGACAAGCTGGACATCGTGCTGATGCAGCTTGTAAAGCTTCTTCAGGGCGGCGAGGTTGTGAAGATGAGCAAGCGTACAGGCAAGGCAATTCAGCTTTCCGACCTTCTTGACGAGGTACCCGTTGACAGCACCCGCTTTATGTTCAACACCCGTGAGTCAAACACCCAGATGGACTTTGACCTTGACCTTGCGGTTACTCAGGACAACCAGAATCCCGTATACTACGTTCAGTATGCATACGCACGTATCTGCAGTATTTTCAGAAACCTTGAGGCAGACGGCATTGTGAAGCGCGACTGCACCGAGGATGAACTTCTCCTTCTCAAGGAAGCAGAGGAAATCGAGCTTATCCAGCACCTCTCCGCATACACAGGCGAAATCATTGCCGCCGCACAGAGCTACGACCCCACCCGCATCACCCGCTACGTCACCACACTGGCAACTCTCTTCCACAAGTTCTACAACGCCCACAGAGTTAAGTGCGGCGAAGAGAGCCTCACTCAGGCAAGACTTGCACTCTGCGGCTGTGTACGCACAGTCATCAAAAACGTGCTGACAATGTTCGCTGTCTCCTGCCCCGAGAAGATGTAAGCGCATAAGAGTAAATCCCTACCAAGTAAGTATCAGACCGCAAACACAACAATAAATCAGGAGCTGTGCATACCGTCACAGCTCCTTTTTGTTTAATAAAATGATTATTTTTCAGGGTACCTCTTTGTAACATCCGTCTGTTCAGAAATGTGTCAATATTTAAAAAACATCCTTATTAACCCTGTTTTCGATATATTCCCCAATGCATTCATTTAGTTCTTGTGACAAAATATTTGTGTTTGGTAACAAAAAAGCATTGACTACAGCATTCGACGATGCTATACTGTTTTCAGAGGATAAAATTTGCACACATCTGACTATGATGGGCAATTATCCTTCAACGCAGGCACACTGCATAACTAAAGGAGTGAACGGAATGTACAAAAAAATTCTCGCTTTCCTGCTGGCAATTCTCTGCCTTGCAGGCACCACCGCTATAGGTGTCGGCGCTACAGAAACCGAAAATGTTTCAGGCAAGCTGTATTTCGAAGCACCCGAAACTTGGGGAGAGTCGCGCTACATCTACTGCCATATAGCAGATACACACTCTCTTCAGTCCCTGGCAGACTGGCAAACCAGAAAAGAGCGCTGCACAAAAATCGAGGACGGTCTCTGGGAATACGACCTATCTGTTGTTGGTGGTATCAAACCTGACAAGTCCTACATGGTTATCTTCTCTTCCGATTACAACGAGGCTCAACCTCTGCACATGAATGACAAGTGCATAGGTGACACCGCTTTTTATAACGGCATAGATTATGAATCAGAACTTGACTCCAAACTTTTTAAATCCGGTTTTATATGGAAAAATCAGGACCCCAAAGTCTTCGGCCCCATTATGCATATCACTTGGGACGGAAAAGTTATCGGAGAATGTGTTCCTGACAATGAATATGCCGAGAGTCTTTTCAAAGAGTTTCTTCAGCAAAAACTTGATGATGCACAGGATTATTCCGGCAAAACCGACCAGGAAATCATTGACAACATCATCACCCCTCTTAACATTTCTAAAGAGAGAGCAGACGACATCATCACAGAAAGTGGTGTGACCGTTGACTGGGAAGGCGGCTACGGTGATATTGTTGCTCCCAAGGCAACATTCACCTACGATGTTGTGAACGGAGAGGCTATACTTACAGGTTGCTCCACAAAAGAATCTTATGTTGACCTACCTGAAACTATTAGCGGGATGCCCGTCACAGGCATCAGTTCCGCCACATTCTTTCAGCATTTCTTTTATGAAACTGTCGTTAATATTCCCGCAAGTATCACCAATATATCTCTCCCCCTGATTAACTATGATAACAGTTTTTCTGCGGTAACTGAACTGAATGTCCACGAGGACAACCCTGTATATGCCAGCAAGGACGGCATACTCTACACTAAAGATATGAAGACACTTCTCTCGTATCCCCCTGCAAAAAGCGACAAGGTTTGTACTGTTGAGGAGGGTGTACTGAACCTCAGCGAAAACGCCTTCTATGCCTGCAGATTTGAAGAGATCCTGCTCCCCGATACACTTGAAAACATTCCTGCAGGTGCATTCAACAGATGCGTATCCCTTAAGGCACTCAACATTCCCGCCTCTGTTAAAAATATTGATGCTACTGCTTTTGAGGTAAACCGCAGTCTTGCCGCCATAAATGTTTCGGAAGACAACGAGGCATACTGCAGTGATGACGGAGTACTTTATAACAAAGATAAAACCACCTTCGTGATGTTCCCCGTTGCAAAAAACATCACAAGCTACACCGTCCCCGAGGGTGTCACTGAAATCGGTGCACACGCATTCCAGTCATTTTCAAATCTCAAATCCCTTTCTCTGCCCGAAAGTCTGGAAACCATCGGCTTCCGTGCTTTCTTCGGCTTCGCAGTGGATTTTGATATTCCCAAAAACGTAAAGCACATTGAAGCAGAAGCGTTCCAGGCCAGCGGTATTACCAAGGCTATTATCCCCGAGGGAGTTACAGAAATCAAAGACTATACTTTTTACGCCTGTGAGCTTGAGGAAGCATCTCTTCCCCACGGACTCGTCCGCATTGGAAAAGGTGCATTCAATTCCAATCAGACACTTAAAAGTATCAACATTCCCGATAGCGTAATCGAAATAGGCGAGAATGCTTTCGCTTGGTGCACAGGTCTTGATAAAGTTACCATTCCACGCACCACAACAAAAATCGGAAAAGGCGCTTTTTCCGACTGTTCCGAGGATTTTACTATTTACGGCTATAAGGGCTCACAAGCCGAAATCTATGCCAAAGAGGAAAACATCCACTTCGTTGATATCGAAGGAAAAAGCGAGCTTGGCGATGTTAATCTGGACGGCAAGGTGAACGTCAAGGATGCAACTGCTATTCAGAAACAGGTTGCAGGCATCATAAAATTTGAAGCAACCAGTCTTGCTGTTGCCGACTACGACGGCGACGGCAAAGTTACTGTCCGCGATGCTACTGCTATTCAGAAGTTCGTGGCAGGTATCCTGTAAAACTTAATTAACATAAAACAAGGAGCTGTGCATACCGTCACAGCTCCTTGTTGTTACATATAGGTTTTTCAGTCTCCGTTAAAGTATTTTTTGTGGGCGATTATCATAACGATAATTCCCACAGCACCCACACTTCCCACTATTATCCAGTGCAGATAGGGCGGTATACTTTCCACAGCGGAGATAATGCCGTAGCCCTCCACCGCCAGAGCCAGAATAATCACTCCTATTCCCATAAGTCTTGAATAGGGCACTATGTCATATTCCGCTACCTTGTGAGCCTCTTCCCCGTGGATGAGGTCTATTTTTTTGCCTGCCCAGATAACAATTCCTACCACAATCAGGAATGCACCCATGGCGCAGAATATCCAGTTGAGCATCTCAAATTTCATTGCATTTCCTCCAAAAGGGCGTTACTGAGGGCGGCAAATTCCTCCAGAGTCATTGCCTCGGGTCGTGCCTGAGGATTGACCCCTGCTTTTACTATTGCCGAATTTACTGTTTGCTTATCAATGGAAAGCATTGATGAGAGGGAGTTTGCCACGGTCTTTCTCCTCTGGGAAAAGGCACCCCTCACAACTCTGAAGAAAAGTTTTTCGTCCTTGATTTCAAGGGCGGGCTTCTTGTCCACATCCATTCGGATTACTGCGGAATCCACCTTGGGCGCAGGCACAAATGAACCTGCGGACACCTTGAAAAGGAGCTTAGGCTCGCTGTAGTATCTTACCGCCGCGGTTACGGCACCGCACTCTCTGGTGCCCATCTGTGCACAGAGGCGGTCCGCCGCCTCCTTCTGCACCATTACGGTGAGAGCTTTTATGGGGAGCTTCTCCTCCAGAAGTTTCATAATAACAGGAGATGTGATGTAGTAAGGCAGATTTGCACACACCACCACGTCCATTCCCTGAAACTCATCCTCTATGAGTTTATGCAGGTCTATTTTCATTACGTCGCCGCTTATTACCTTGACGTTATCGTGGTCGGCAAGGGTTTTCCCGAGAATCGCGGGAAGTCTCTCGTCAAGCTCTATTGCCACAACCTTCTTCGCAACCTTGCAAAGCTCATTTGTCAGCACGCCGATGCCGGGACCTACCTCTATGACACCTGTGTTTTCATCGGCGCCGCAGAGTTCTGCCATTTTCGGGCAAACCGAGGGATTTATAAGGAAATTCTGTCCCAACGCCTTGGAGAAGGTAAAACCCGAGCTCTCCATTATTCTCTTTATTTCGCCCATATCCCAAAGTCTGTCCATACTATAACCTCTTCAAATTACTTATTACTTCTTACCTGTTACTTCTTACATCAGCCTGAGCCCCTTGGGGTATTTGTTCTTGAGCCTTCCCGAGGACACCTTGCCGAAGCCTGTTATCACCGAACATACCGCCACCGCGGTGTATCCCGAAAAGTCCTCCGATACGGAAATCTCCTCACCTTTGAGGAAGGGTATGAGTCTCTCATCGGAAAGCTCCATATCAACAACTTGTTTTATATCCGAAGGATTTGCCGCCATAAAAAGTGCGTGAGCAGGGTCGAAGTAGCCTTTCTTCACAACTCCTGCCAGCACCCCTGCGCGGAGTGCCCCCGTACCTTTTATGAGAGGACAGCCCTCCGGGATAATAAAGAGCTTGTCCCCGTTAATATACGCTCTGTCAAGCATATCAGTATTCTTAAAGGTTGCCTCGAAAAAGTCTTTGGCAACCGCAGGAATTTTTCTTATATCCGTTACCTCGTGCTCGCCTTGCGCGGCGGCACCGCAGGCAAAGGGTGCATCCTCACGCTTTTTAAGCTTGACGGCAAAGTGACCCTCTCCCCCATCCATAGGGAAGATTCTCGTACCCACGCCGCCTACACCCTTGCGACCGAAGTTTTCGCAGGTATTTACAAGTTCAAATTCCGGGTTATCGAGGAGAAATTTCTCCACTACATCTTCGTTTTCTGCCTTTGAGAATGTGCAGGTGGAATACACCATCTCTCCACCGGGGCGCAGAGCTTTTCCCGCACTTTTCAATATATGAAGCTGACGTACAGCGCAGGAATCAGAATGCTCCGCACTCCACTCCTCTTTTGCTCTTTCGTCGCGGCGGAACATTCCCTCACCCGAGCAGGGAGCATCCACCAAAACCTTGTCAAAGAAACCTTCTAAACTGCTGCATAACGTTTCTGCATCCGAGGAGGAAACCACAGCATTTTGGACACCGCACCTCTCGATATTTGAAAGCAGAATGTTTGCACGGCTTTTCACATACTCATTGCACCACAGCAGACCCTTGCCCGCAAGCATTGATGCAATCTGGGTTGACTTACCGCCTGGAGCTGCACAAAGGTCAAGCACCTTGTCCCCCTCCTTGGGAGCAAGGAGAGTAACCGCCGACATGGCAGAGGGTTCCTGAAAGTACACCGCACCTGCGTGGTGCAGAGGATGCTTTCCGCTGAATGTACTATCCTCGTTTATGTAAAAGCCACACTCACAAAAAGGTGCTTCCGGGAAATTCTCCCCCTCTTTTTGCATCACAGCAAGAAACTTGTCCCGTGAGCATTTGAGGATATTGACTCTGACACCTCTCAGGTGGGGCTTTTGATATTCATTTTTAAATTTTACAAATTCTTCCTCAGAAAGCAGAGGTTGAATTCTCGAAAAGAAATCTTCCATTGAATAAAGCGCACTCCTCAGCTAATAATAAAAACAAAGGGAGGTGTCGATATGAACCAGAACTACAACCAGAACAAGAATCAGAACAATAACCAGAATAATAACCAGAACAAGAACCAGCAGAACAACCAGAATAAAAACCAGCAGAATAATCAGAACAAGAACCAGAATAACAATCAGAATAAGTAATCGAGGTTCTTATCCTAGGTGCCCGCCGATTCCTTCGGAGGGCATCGGCTCGGATTTACATACTATAAAGGCTTTTTGAGCTTATCAGAAGCCCAGCTCTTCTCCTACTATCAATACCTTGATGCGGTCTTTTTTTCTCTGCTGTGCAGAAACAACATAGTTACAGCATATTCTGCCGTTGCCTGTGCATCCGTCGCACATCTCGGCACCCTCATTTTTAAGGGACACACACTCGCCTGCGTGCTGACAGTATGAGCCTGTATTGAGTCTTACGGTATTTGGAGGTGCGGCACAAGTCTTTACACGCTTTACTGCATCCTCCAGAGTGTCAACAATTTTGTTGTAGCCGCAGACCACAATCACACTTTCGGGACCATAGAGCAGGGCTGCCACACGGTTCGAGTTACCGTCAACGTTATAGAGCACACCCTTACGTGTCAGAGCATTGGTGCTCATAAGGTATGCATCTGCTGTAAACGCGGCACGATATGCCTCTTCGGGAGTTTCTGTAGTTTCGCGGTTTACGAAATTATAGTCACCGCTGCTCATCAAATCAAAAATCCCCGTCTGCTTCAGGGTCTGCGAACCGCCACAGGTAATGGTCTCGCCTTTTTTGAGAAGAGAGCGCACCAGCTCCACCGCCTCTGCGGAGGTCTCACAGTAATAGGGCTTCATATTATTCTTCTCAAGGTTTTCCATAGTTTCCCTGATAATATTCATATCAAACATTTCAGCACTTCCTTTAATATATATTGTAATAATCCAAAAATCTCTACATTATATATTATACATCAAACTCCCGATAAATCAAGGTGACACAAAGGGTACCCCCAGATAATCTGCAACACTTTTTGAGAGATTCCTTGCAATTCCGTCAATATTCTCCCTTATCCACTGGGCATCGGAAGGGTTGTCGTGAAATGCCACCTCCACCAAAGCCGCAGGAGCCTTGGTTCTGCGAAGCTCCGCAAGGTTCCGGGAAGGTATTACCGCAATTTTATTCGGGTCGTAGTAAAGTCCCTTGTAATTATCGGCGATTACATCTGCCAGCCGCTGTCCGCGGATTGAGTCCGGATAATAATACACCTGCACTCCTGTATTCTGTCCTGCTCTGTCAGCCCCCGATGCGTTTGAGTGAATGGCAAGGTGCAAATCATAATCTCCTGCGTTGGAGTTTGCAATGGTACGCGTCAGGCTGTCTTCGGGATTATTCCGCACAAAATCAATTCCGCTGGCTCTCAGATACGGCTCCATGGCATCCGCCACCAGATTCATATAGTATTCCTCGTTGCCGCCGCCGTTATAAGGATTCCACTCCTGAAGCGAGGGGCTAAGATAAACAGTTGGCATAAAAAGTCTCCTTATCAAGTTAATTATTAAATTATACTTTCCTTCGAAAAATTTTATGACAGTGTTGACTTTGAGGGATGCAGTATGCTAAAATAAATTAGTAATGATTACTGTTTTAGGAGGCGATTAAATGGGAGGCAGAAATTTCAGCAAAAAACGTCAGTTGATTCTTGATACTATAAAGGAAACCGACTCACACCCTTCTGCCAGATGGGTGTATGAAAAGCTCAAAGCTGACTTCCCTGACCTGAGCCTCGGAACGGTATACCGCAACATTGCGCTATTTAAGGAGGAAGGGCTTGTTATCTCTGTCACCAACATTGACGGCGAAGAGAGAATTGACGGCAACACTCACGAGCACGCACACTTTGTCTGCAAGGAGTGCGGATGCGTCTACGATATTTTCAGCAGCAATGATGACAACGCCGCACAATGCCCCCTTGCGGGATTTGAAACCGACAGAACTGTGCTGACCTACTACGGCAGATGCAGTGACTGTATCAATAGAGAATAAGAACGGAGGATTTTTAAATGGCTTGGGTTTGCAAAATCTGCGGATACACATACGAGGGCGAAGAAGCTCCCGAGAAATGCCCTATCTGCAAGGCACCTGCAGAGAAGTTCGAAAAAGAGGAAGGCTGAATATAGCCCCTGCAAACATTGAAATCTCGAGAAAAAGTCCGCCTGCAGGCGGATTTTTTCTTTCTCCGATATTGCGTTGCAGTAAAATCGGTGATAGAATATATATGGTATTCGGGCCCGTAGCTCAGCTGGGAGAGTGTACGGTTCGCATTCGTAAGGTCGGGAGTTCGATCCTCCTCGGGTCCACCAGCAAAAGCCTTGACACATTTGTGTCGGGGCTTTTGTTTTTTTGGGGGCGGGAGGGTCGAACTCGGGAGAGTCTGTGCGATAAGAAAAGTTGCCAGTGGCAAGTTTTCCGCACAGAGCGGCGAAGGTGCTATGCACCAAGCCATAAGTATGCGAGCGGCTTGCCGCCGCAGACGGTCGATCCTCCTCGGGTCCACCATGAAAACACCCTCATTGTGATACAATGAGGGTGTTTTCAATGATATCCGTTCCTCTCGGAACGGGTGATATATCTTCGATATGATACCCACCTTCGGTGGATGATATATGCCTTCGGCATATGAAGGAACGGATATTATACCATGCTTGCGTAGCAAGTATATCATACGGCAAAGCCGTATAACATATCGTGCAAGCGATATATCATTTCAAATCGTTAAAATACAGGTAATCGTTAAATCATAACCGTAATCGTTGATTTACAGAGGTAATCGTTGAATTACAGCCAATGATCGTTAATTAGTTGAATTGTAGCTGTTTTATGCTATAATATAATTAACTACTGGAGGTGTGAATATGAAAAAACGGCATATTACAATCCTTATTGTTTGTTTGGCAATTTTTCTTTTGGTATGTTTTGTATTAGGAGCAAACGCACTTTTAACCAATCTTGTAGAGAGTTCCAACATCGTATGCATCGGACAAAAGTTTTCATCAGCGGAAGAAGCCATACAAGCTATGGAGATAAGTGCAAGAGAAAACAACGATACAAGCCTCGATTATTGCCCGCCATATAAAGTAATATATACTTTTGATTATGAAGAAAATACCATTGTATTTTATAGTTATTGTCATAGCTTTGATGGCGAACCAAGTACCTCTTATGCCGTAAGAGTATTAAAACATAATGATGACGGAACGCTTTCTTTCGATAGTGGCTTTGCTGATTTTGTTTTAAGCGAGCCGGATGGAAACGAAAACTACTATTACTTCACCAATATACACACATCAAATGGACATAAATCAATTAGTTTTTTGTATTTACCCAAAGATACTGAAAAATGCATCTATGTTGATGGAATAAAAGCAGAGAAAGTTCTTGTTTCGGTTGAAAATCGTGAATTTTATATTTGTTATGCAATCTCCAATCGAGATACTTTTTTGTCAAACCTTTTTACACCTATTTCAAATAGACATAAGATTGTGGTTAAATAACTTTCTCGATTATGCGCTGCACCCCCTGACCCCAAAATGCACCCCTAAAATGACTTTGCACCCCCTAACCTCAAAAGGGGGTGCATTTGTATCAAAATTAGGGTTCGTTTTCAGTTATATTCGCCTTACGGCGAGTTATATGCACCTTGGGTGCGTGATATTTGCTTCGCAAGTTATATGCACTACGCGCGTTAATGGCGGATATGATATCACTGCAAAACGAAGTGGAGCAATATCACTATGAGCAAAGCGAGTAATATAACTCCGACAAAGTCGGAATATCATAAAAGCCAACGATTATATAATGGGTTGAATTCATACGCAAAAGCAGTAAAATATTTTTTAGTTCACATACAAATCAAAACCACCCGTTGAACGGGTGGTTTGCACAACCCCTATAAGGGGTTTTTACAGGCTTAACCCCTGCAGCAGGGGTACCGAATGTTTGACAACGCATTACAATCTCAAGCAGCCGCTCACGTGCGGCTGTTTATT
>JAFQMC010000022.1 GCA_017421045.1 Clostridia bacterium | reverse complement strand
GCCTTGATTTTTGGCAACATTGGTCAAAACACAGTTGTACAAACTGTTGAATCTCCGAGTGGAAAATACTACGCTCAAGTTATTGACAGCGACCAAGGCGCCCTTGGCGGAGATACTCTTGTTGATGTATATCAAGATTGCGAAATAAATGCACTTGTTTTCAAAATTGAAAAGAAACCTCAAAGAGTGTACTTCGGTGATTGGGGAGAATTTAAAAATATGCAGATCCATTGGAAAGACGATAATTGTTTAGTGATTAACTCCGTTGAATATGAAATAGAATAACACGAGAGAACACCGTAAGTAATTTCGGAGTAATCTGTTGTAATATTACCTTTACCCTAATTCAATCGTCCTTGCTAATTACCTGCTAATCAAACAAAGCAAAACAGCATAAAATTAGCAGTAACAGCGTAACACAAGATAATACTTTAACCTTAAAAATCCCCTGACAGCAGGGGATTTTTAGGTATCACAAGGGATGCCGTTATCGTTTCCATCGGTATCTCCTAAGCGGTAGGTCGGAGGTTCGAATCCTCTCGGGCGCGCCAAAAAACGCAAGTCAACCGACTTGCGTTTTTTACTTTCTTATTCAGGCAGTATATTCATCCGGCAACAGTGAGCTTTTCAATTGACCTGCCCTGTCGAAGTTTCCTTGCGTACACATCAGTACACTTTTTGTATTTCGCAAAGGTTTTCTTTGCCTCGTCTTCGTCAGAGTAAACCTTCCAGCAACCCACGTATTTTGCATCCATAGCGTTGTTGTCTATGAATCCCTGCACATCCTCGGGCGGATATCCGAGAAACAGCCCTATTTCGTGGGGGAACTCCTCGCATTCGTTGAGCCTTTTCATCAGATGAACAATGCATCTTACCGCATCATTTGTGCTGTATCCCAGGGATTCAAGTATATTTCCTGCTGTATGATGCCCAAGATCCTCAGAAAGTTTTCTTGGTCGGTAGATGTATATAAGTCCTCTGCTGTTTCTATATTTCAGAGGAATAATACGCAACCCCTTCTTCACAAGAATTCTGTTCCAATTTCGTATGCTTTCATTCATTTCCTCTTTATTTCTGAAAAAGCAGGTGAACATATTACCTGTTTTAAGACCTGCCAAGGTAGGGGAGCAGTGTTTTACTATCATTTCATCAGACATAAAAACCCTCCTTAAACTATATATTCCTGAAGGATGTTTTTGAGTGCGGATGCTGAGCTTGAGTGACATCTTGCAATTTTTACATCAAGATTTTTTGCTTCGCTCAGAACACACCGCACCATTTTGTGAGAGACCGTATTTGTAAAAAGAACCATCAAATCAGGATTTCCGATGTTTTTTAGGCCTCTCGCCATTTTAGGATACACCTTCGCCTTGCATTTATACTCGTTGCAGATGTCCATATATTTGCGCACCATACATTCGTTTCCACCTATAATCACAACACTCATAGTTCTATTCTCCTTAGGAGTTAGCATATGCTAACCGATGTATTTAAATTAACAGCTACACGCTAAAAGTTGCAGCTGTACAGTAGTTAGCATATGCTAACTACAGATATAATAAAACATTTTTTCTCTTTTGTCAATATTTTCAATATAAAAAACCCCTGCCTGCATTTAATATAGATAATGCAAACAGGGGAAAGCAAAGGTTACTCAGCATTCAAAGTCCAGACAAAGCCGTGTTTTGGTGTAGGGTCTTACCATATTGTCTGCTACAGCCACATGCTTAGGATGCACAGCATAAGCTTTCAGCGCATGTTCATTTTCAAATAGAGAATACAGCATCACGTCTGCGTTCGACGAAGCAAGCCCTTTGCACTCTACTTTGATTTCAATGAGTCCGGGAATCTGACCCACAAGTGCTTCCAAACCTTCCTTAATGCCCGTCTTTACTGTGATTTTTTCTTCATCATTCAGCTCGTCTCTCAGTTGCCATAATATTATGTGTTTAACCATATCGTTTACTCCTTTGTGTTTCTGAATATTATTATATGATTCTTCTCACTTATTTTCAATATCTTATGGACTTTGAAGACTGATTATTTATTAAACTTCAGATAAAAGTCTTTTTTCGCGGTGTCTGTTAATAAAGTACAGTACAAGGTCAAAGGTAACCACCGTCAGATTGAAGATGTAAAGCCCCAGCACATAGGTTATCTGACCCGAAAGCAATTTTGAGATAATTCCGCAGACGTAACCCAGTATAATTGCAATGATAAACACAAGACTTTTTCCTTGTGTGGAGTGAGATGTGAGGCTCTTATATACCGATATCGGCCAGGAAAGACCGAAGCATATGAGCATAACCAGTTCAAAAAATTCTGTCATAATATTTACCTCCCATGTGTTTTTTGTATATATTACACTTGACAAACCGAAAAGTAAAATATATTATTCTTATATAATCAATAAGAAATACTTATTAATGGAGTGGTAGCGTGGAACTTCAGAAACTGAGATATTTTTATACCATAGCAAAATTTCAGCATATGACCAAAGCGGCGGAGTATATGAACATTGCTCAGCCTGCGTTGTCTCAGGCGATAAAGTCTTTGGAGCAGGAGCTTGGGGTAGAGCTGTTTTCAAAAAAAGGCAGAAACATTGTCCTCACACCCTATGGCGAGTATCTTAAAACCCGTCTTGATACCATACTACCGGATATTGACAGCATCTCTACAGAAATTGACAGAATGAAAAAAAGAGTTTGCAAAACTGTCAGACTCAATATACTTGCAGCTTCTGCGTTTGTTATAAATACAATAGTTGAGTACAGGCAGAATCATCCCGATACAGTCTTTGATTTTGAACAGAGCGTGCAGAAGTTCGACTGCGATATAGTTATAACAACAAACGGACAAAACCGTACAGTGCCGAATCCCTCTGTGAAAAAATCTGTTTGCAAAGAGAGAATCTATGTTGCTGTTCCATCGTCTTCGCTTTACGCAGAACAGCAGGAAATAAGCCTTGCGGAGCTTCGCGACGAAGAGTTCGTGATGCTTTCAAGCGCTCGGCTGTTCGGCGCAATTTGCAATGGTTTCTGTCACGATGCAGGTTTCTATCCGAAGATTCTCTTTGAATCCGATTCGCCCACCGCGGTGCAGAATATAGTCAGCACCGGCACGGGAGTTGCATTCTGGCCCGAGTTTTCATGGGGTGAACCCGTAAGCTCGAGTGTCAGTCTTGTACCACTCAAATCTCCCGATTGC
Source organism: Clostridia bacterium (assembly GCA_017421045.1). Lineage (GTDB taxonomy): Bacteria > Bacillota > Clostridia > Oscillospirales > Acutalibacteraceae > Ruminococcoides. Next base: position 32,708 of record JAFQMC010000022.1, on the reverse strand, counting down.
AGTCGAGATATAATTGTTAAGCTTTATGAGAATTTTCCTCGTTCTGAATATGCAGAAGATTTTTATAACTTTTTGGTTCAAAAACTTCATGATGCAAAAAAATAAAGTGCAGATCATTCTGCACTTTTTCTTTCTCTGTTTTGATGTTTTTTCATTCTTCTCCAGTTGAAAAAGCCGTACATATCGTTTGCAAAGAACATGACAAAGCAAGCAATCATCGGAGTGTTGTTAATATTCTGAACCGAGGCGATTATCCAGAGTATAATGAGTATCACGTCGTTTGCGGCATAGGCGAGGGCATAGTAGGGACTTCTGATCGCCGTAAGATAAGATGCAAGATAGCTGGTGGTTATTGATACAGTGCTAATTACGAGAGAGGCATTTCCAAGCTCTCTCAGAATAAAGTAAAACAGTGCAGTAACGCCAATGCTCGACAGTATCATAAATAGAAGCTGTTTCTTAGATATACTGCTCACTTCTACCTCGGCACTATCCTTGTACGGATGCCTCAGCCAGTTTATAAATGCAACAAGCGCCATCGGCGCCGTCATTCCCAGGTATGTTATCATCTCTCCGTAGTACCTGCATCCGAAGGAGATTATCCCATAAAACACCGCAAAGACAATGGTCAGTATCTGACCCAAGGCGTTTCCTTTTGCGACAAAAATAAGTGCAGTTACACCAATCAGCGAAGCTATCAGTGTCAGTATATCTTTGCTGTGAAATATCAGGAACGAACCGCTAACAATAACCAGAGAAAAAATCCAAAGTCCTATTTCAAATTTTGTAAGGGATAAAAACGTTGCTTTCATCTTATTCACAAAACCACTCCTAAATAAAAAAACACTCGTCAACACATCTTCTAAGACCTAACGATGTGTCACGAATGCTACGCATTACACTACCCGGTGGCAGTTGATATTTTTCTGTCGTGCTTATTATATTCAGTATAATCCAGGTTGTCAAGACCAAATGTTTAGGAGTTTAGTGCTTTTATTTCCTTGACAAGTTTTTTTCTGCTGTGATAATATGTTTAACAGATTATTTAGTATAGGAGATTACTCCTCATGAGAAAAAAAGTTCTCGTTGCTCTGAGCGGTGGTGTAGACAGTGCCGTTGCGGCTCATCTCTTGTTAGAGAAGGGTTACGATGTCACAGGCATAATGCTCAGACTTTTTGACAAAACAGAATCAACAGATACCGAGGATGCAAAAAAACTCTGTGAGCAGCTTGGAATCTCCTTTGTCAATCCCGACTATCGTAGCGAGTTTAAGCTTCAGGTAATAGACCGCTTTGCCAAGGCATATTCAGAGGGACTCACTCCAAACCCCTGCGTGGATTGCAACCGCTATGTCAAACTTCCTTTTGTCTTTGACTATGCTGACAAAGAGGGTTTTGACTACGTTGCTACAGGTCACTATGCCCGTGTAGGTTTTGATAGTATATCAGGCAGATACCTGCTGAAAAAGGGTGTTGATACATCCAAGGACCAGAGTTATGTTCTGTATAATCTTACACAGGAGATGCTCTCCCGGCTTCTCCTGCCGATAGGTGAACTCAGCAAGGACGCTGTCCGCGATATAGCCTTGACTCGGGGACTTTTAACAGCTCATAAAAAAGATAGTCAGGATATATGCTTCATTTCAGGCAACTACTATGACTATCTCACTGAGCATTGCGGTGTAGTGACGGAAGAAGGAGATTTTGTAGACAAGGACGGAAAGGTTCTCGGTAAGCATAAGGGTGCTGTCTGCTATACCCGCGGTCAGCGGAAAGGTCTCGGACTTGCGCTTGCTCAGCCTATGTATGTAATTTCCAAGGATATGCAGAAAAACACTGTTACTCTTGGCTTCAGCGAAGACCTGATGAGTAATCTTGTTGTTGCTGATGAAGTGAACTATATTTCTGTCAAAGAAATAACAAATCCCATAACTGTTACAGCCAGAGTTCGTTACAATCAACGTGAGCAGTCAGGTGTCGCTTATGTTGATGAAGAAAACAGACTCTGTGTCCGCTTCGACGCTCCCCAGCGAGCTGTTACTTCCGGTCAGTCTTTGGTGCTCTATCAGGATGATACCGTAGTAGCAGGAGGGAAAATTATCTAAGAATAAGCAGCAGCCGTTTCTCTGTGTGGAAACGGCTGTTTTCTGATTTACGCAGTAGTACTCTGAGTTTGCATCTGTGTATCTTCGGTTTTACTTTCTTTGTGACTTTCTGCCGGTCTCAGCAACAGTCCCATAATAGTAGTTGCCGTAAATACTCCGCAAAGAACAGATAGCAAAAAGTACAACGGGTTGCTTACTGCACCAATTATGAGAAGTCCTCCTGCAGGCAAACTTACACTGCACTGAAACATCATAGAAAGCATAGACGCAACAACTCCTCCGACGATGCAAGGCAGGGCTGTTCTGAGTGGTCTTTTCAGGTAGTGATATACAGCGCTCTGAGTTATACCGCAAATACCACACAACAAACCTATATATGCGCAGTATCTTTCTTTTTCTGTAAACCTGCTTCTGAAAACTAACGCACATAAACCAATGCTTATGGGAGGAATTACAGCCGTCGCCATAACCGATGCCATAATTTCAGGGTCACCGGTAGAGATTGAGGCTGTGCCGAAAATGTATCCTGCCAGATACATAGGCCCTGAAACATCTGCGTTCATCATAATCCCAAGAAGTAAAGCGACAAACGTAAAACTAACTCTGCTTATTACAGCTAACCCGGATGATGACCATATGTTGATAATGTAGCACAGATTGTCTAATACAATAGCAACACCTGCCGTAAGCAAAAAACTGAGAGTAAAACTAAGTGCGGTTAATATTCCCGACTTGCGTTCCTTCGATAATAACAACCCATCTGTTAGTTCACAGATTCTTCCTGCCGCAAAGCCTATCGCAACACTGCCCCATAAACCCGACATAGCCGAAAAATCTCCCAAAGGATAAGACAGCGTCACACCCGAGCCTGTAAGTATTCCCCCTGTAATACCTGCCCAGAATCCGCGTCTGCCACATATGCTGACAGCTACACCAGCGGCGATGAGTGGATATACAGTATCCGATATTATCGAACCGATTCCGTAAAGAAATTGAGATATAGAAGATGTTTCACCGATCCCTGCTTCGGTAGCACCTGCGTTCAGCAGGTCTGCTATATATGAAAGGGATAGAATCACACTGCTGATAAGTATTAGGGGAAGTGCCATATCTGCACCTGATTGAAGATGGGATGTCCCACCGCATCTTTTAATTGCTTTTTTCGCTCCCATGATTTTAGCTCCTTTGAGTCACTCTGCATATTATTCCCCTGAGAGCAAAGCAATATCATAGTGCTTTAAAAGTTGACGGTAGGATAATTTTGTATTAAAATCAGAATAAGAAAATGTTAGTTGGTGGTTTTATGAGTAAAATTCTTGTTTGCGGACTTGTCAATATGGAAACTACAGCACCCATCGATGCTTTTCCTATTGAGTACAGACCGATAGACTATAAATTTTTCGGTGTAAATTCCTATCCTGCAGGGGTAGGGCTCAACGTATCCTTGGCACTTACTTCCCTTGGTGATGAGGTGTCTCTGTGCTCTATGAGTGGCAGTGACTCTGCCGCTGAGGTAATCAAATCCGAGCTTGTGAAAAAGGGCATTTCTATAGACTATATTCTCTCAAAGAATAAAAGCACAGCCCAGTCAATAGTTCTTTTTGATAACAATGGCAGAAGATATGTTATCTGCGACCTTGCAGATAATCAGGACGTTGAGTATGACACCGACGTTTTCCGCAAAGCAATATCAGACTGCGACATCGCCTGCATGTGCAACATTAACTACAGTGCCCATCTTCTTTCGGTAGCCAAAGAAATGAATATCCCCATTGCAACAGACGTTCATTGTCTGTGCGATATTCACGATGAGTACAACAGCCGTTTTCTCAAGGTTGCCGATATTGTCTTTTTAAGCAACGAGAACATAATCGCCAGGGAAGAGGCTTTCGTCAGGGAGCTTGCTTCTGTTTATAATATTAAAATTATTGTTGTGGGAATGGGGGATAAGGGCGCTCTTCTTTATATCCCCGAAGGTGGAGAGCCGGAGCTGATCCCATCCGTATATACCAGACCTGTCATCAATACCGTAGGTGCAGGAGACAGCCTGTACTCAGCCTTTATACATTTCTATGCAAAGACTCGCGACCCACACCTTTCTCTTCAAAGAGCGGTTTACTTTGCATCCTACAAAATCGGCGAGAACGGAGCGGCAAAAGGTTTTCTCAGCGAAGAAGAGCTTTTGAATCTTATGAACAATCAAGGTGAAATATATGAGTAAGTTTTTACGTACCGAGGCTTTGCTTGGCGAAAGCGCAATGAAAAAGCTGAAGTCATCCCGAGTTATCGTCTTCGGTGTCGGCGGGGTAGGCGGATACGTTGTCGAGGCTCTGGCGCGGTCAGGAGTAGGAAACATTGATTTGGTAGATCCCGATACAGTGGCCGAAAGCAACATCAACAGACAGATAATTGCCCTTGAGTCCACAGTGGGCAGGGCAAAAACAGATGTGATGCGTGAACGTATAAGAGAGATAAACCCCGATGCTTCAGTGCAGACCTTTAATATCTTCTATACACCCGAAAACGCCGACAGTATCGATCTTTCCTGTTACGACTACATCGTGGACGCGATAGACACAGTACCTGCAAAGATCGAGCTTATAACCCGCGCAAGGGCGCTGTCGATTCCCATTATTACAAGTATGGGCTTCGGCAATAAGCTTGATCCCACCATGGTAGAGGTTGCCGATATTTCTAAAACATCCGTATGCCCTCTTGCACGTGCAATGAGGCGTTTGTTGCGGGATAAGGGAATTCTCCACGTGAAGGCGGTCTATTCCAAAGAAACTCCCACAACGCCCGCTTGCCCCCTTGATTCTTCCGGCAAGCCCACAGTGGCAAGCGTTGCCTTTGTGCCTTCGGTAGCAGGATTGGTGATTGCATCCGAAGTCATAAAAGACCTGATAAAAGAATAAAAATCTAAATATAAATTTAGCACCGTGCAAATAAACCAAAATGCACGGTGCTTTTCTGTGTTTTAAATAACCATAAAAAATATATATCCGACGAGAAGTGATACAGCAGCTCCTGCAACCACATCGCTTATATAGTGAACTCCTGCAAGGATTCTTGTGAGTCCGATGATAAATGCAATGCACAGCAGTGTAATTCCAAGTACACCCGACAGCAGAAATCCGCACATAGCAATGATAAAGGCAGAAGCGGTGTGACGGCTTGGCATTGAACAGCCCCTGCCGTCTCTTTTTATCAGAGGAGGAGTTGCGTATTTCTCGTAGGGTCTCGGGCGATTCAGAAGCTTTCTCAGCAGAGTCACCGCAACGAGTACGCCTGCAGGCACACAAAGCATTTTTACAAAATCTCCGTCAATTGCTACAAGTCCCTGAAATACTACCATAACAGGATAGAACACGACCAATGCCGTCGGCAATGCAGTATATAGAATTTTCAGAATATTATATGCGCTTCGATGTGTCAGAAACCAGTGCTTCATAGCCATATAACGATGCTTGGTCATATTCTCACCTCTGTATGGCTATTGTACCACTCCTTCTTCTTTTTTTCAACACAGATGTTTTCAGATATCAATACGGACTTTGTATTCCTCAAACCAAGAGTCAAGCTGAATAATATACGCAAGTATTTGAGGAGCTCTCATCAGCTGACCGTACCAAGGAGAATCAATGCTGTCGGGGTTTTCAATAATTTTATGAATTCCTGCTTCACTGAGCAATTCATTGAGTACCGATTTCTTTTGCAGGATTCCTTTCACTTTTTCAGCAACAAGCTCAAAATAAATTGGATTATGAGTCTTGGGATAAGGGCTTTTCTTGCGGTAGCAGATATCGTGGGGCAGTATCCCTTCGAAGGCTTTTCGCACAATTCCTTTTTCTCGTCCGCCAAGTGCCTTCAGCTCCCATGGCATATTGTAGGCATATTCAACAATTCTGTAGTCGCAGAACGGAACTCTCACCTCAAGTCCGCAGTCCATGGAACAGCGGTCTTTTCTGTCAAGGAGACATTGCATAAACCAGTAGAAGTTCAGCATGAACATCTCTCTCATACGTGCAGTTAGCCTGCTGTCTGATGGGAGCTTTTGTGCCAGAGCTACGGTCTCAAGATACCTATCTTTCACGTATTCCTCGCCTTTTGCAAGGATGCCGTCTTTGAGTATGCTTCGTCGCACATTCTGGCTTCTTGACCAGGGAAAGCATTCCTCAAATAAAATATCCTGATTATGATACCAAGGGTATCCGCCGAAAAGCTCGTCTGCACATTCTCCAGACAGAGCAACGGTGAAATCATTTTTTACTTCTCTGCAAAATAACAGCAACGAGGAATCCACATCCGCCATTCCGGGCAGGTCTCTTGCAAGAGTTGCCTGAGGCAATGCTTCCTGCAACAACTCGTTTTCGATTATTACCTGATGGTGGTTTGTTTGAGCGTTTTCAATCATCAGGGATATATACTCAATATCCTGATTGGGCTGAAACAGGCTCTTCTGAAAATACTTATCGTTGTCTCTGTATTCCACAGAGTAGGTGTTTATCCTCTCAAGTCCCATTTCTTTGTGATAGTCCGAGGCAGTCTGCGTGATTATGCTTGAGTCCAGTCCTCCCGACAGAAAGCAACACAGAGGCACATCGGAAACAAGCTGACGTCTTATTGAATCCTGAATGAGAAACCTTGTGTGTTCTATGGTTTCCTGCTCGTTCTCTTCATGTTCCTTTGCTTCAATAAAAAAATATTTCTGACGTCTCAGATTTCCCTTTTCATAGATTGCAAACTCTCCCGGCAGTATTTCTTCAATATCCCTGAAAACCCCGCATCCGGGTGTTCTTGCAGGGCCGAGGAAGAAGATTTCATATAGTCCCGTCTCTGTCACCGTCGGCTCTGCAACTCGGCTTGCAAGCACTGTTTTTATCTGGGACCCAAAGACTAATTCTCCGTTTTTCTTAGTGAAGAACAAGGGTTTTACTCCGATGCGGTCTCTGCAGAGAAAGAGCCTCCTGCGTTTTGTCTCGTACACGGCAAAGGCAAAGATTCCGTTTAGTTTTTGTGCACAGCCTTCTTTCCATCTCACGTAGGCTTTCAGCAATACCTCTGTGTCGGAATGTCCCTCAAACTCAAAGCCGTCAAGTTTCAACTCCTGCCTTATTTCTTCACTGTTATAGAGTTCTCCGTTATATACAAGCACGTATATCTCGTTTCCTTCTCTGTAAATCATCGGCTGTTTTCCGTGTTCAATATCCACCACCGCAAGTCGTCTGTGTATCATAGCAACATTCTTTTCAATGTAAATCCCGTCTTCATCGGGACCTCTTTTTTTCAGAGTCTTTGACATATTGTCAAGGAGCGTCTTTCTGTCACATAAGTTCTGATTATCGCTTATCCATCCTGCAATACCGCACATATCATTACCTCCGGAGTTTTCTGTACTTTTACCTGCAGTGCTTTTTACTTTTCAGTGAAATAAGAAATACAACTGAACTCAGCATCAGCATTACGCATCCTGTGAGTGAATTGCTCAGGGTGGGTCTTGCCGATTCAATGCTTGAAAAGGTCTCAGCACTCTGCGGGTAAATTTTCGTCAGTATATAGGTTATGCTGCTGCAGAGAAATCCTTGCATAATTCGGAAAAAATAAAATTTTCCTTTGGGTATGCAGATGCCTTTGAGTTGCTGAAAAATCTGAAAATGCACACAAAGTCCACCGAAACCGCAAGCAAAGGATATGATAACAACGGGAGATCCTTCAGCTAAAATCTTGGTGCCGTTAGTGATTTCAATCAGTGCAACAAGACTTTTGATTTTAGGAACGTTTTCAAATAGAAAAATAAACACTTCGCATAAAACTCCGAATAAAACTACCAGAGAACACATACCGACACATGATTTTATGCCTGTTGATACGGCTTCTGTTAATGCTTCTCCTATTGACATCGGGCTGTGGCTTTCGGCTTCTTCCTTTTCCGAGCTTCCATTATTTATTACAAAGCGTGCTACTAATCCCAGCATCAGCACACTTATGGTCTGAGAAATCAGAAGTATATATCCGACTTGTGTGTTTGAGAGCATCACAGTTCCCAGATATGTCACCAGAAAACCCGGTCCTGAAGCAACGCAGAACATTGCCATCCTCTGAGCCTGCATCTCGGATATGGCTTTCTTGCAGTAAAGAGCTTTTATCCCCGATGCACCCACAGGGTATCCGCCAATGAGCGACAGCAGAATTACCGATGCACATTCCCTTGGCAGATCATATAGTACGCTCACGGGTTTTGTGAAGAATTTCGGGATTTTTGAGGAAATCCCCGAACTTACCATAAAGCCCGAAAGCACCATAAAAGGAAACAGGGAAGGAATAAGCACCTGAATACACAGAAATACTGCGTTGGTTGCTCCGTTTCGACACTGAGTCGGGAAGATAATCAGTGTTCCGAGTCCAAGGCAAACCGTTACCCACAGAAAAGCTAATTTGATTCTGCTGACTGTTTTATAAATGTTCATTTGTTTTCACCGATAATATATATGAGATTCAAAGCATAAAAATTAATAATTAATATAAGCGGGTGTGAACTTTGAACAAAAGAAAACAAGAGAAAAAGATAAAAGAAAAGACATCCTTGGGGTATTCCCTGAAGGATGTTTTTTCCTCACAGTCTCATATAGAAATCAGCGGCAACAACATCGTGACAATAGAAGGCAGCAAGGGTGTTCTTGAATATTCCGATACAGTTATCAGAATCAGTGTCGGCTATAATTCTGTTGCTGTTTGCGGCAGAAATCTGAATCTTAAGTGTATTTCTCCGACTTCTTTAATAATAGAAGGTTTTATTCAGAATATTGATTTCAGTTTGTAGGGTGATTTTGTGCTCATTAAACTTATCCGTTTGATAAAAGGTTACCTGGTGTTCGAGATAATTGGTAAATTCCCCGAGAGGTTTATTAATCTCTGCCTTCGTCAGGGTTATTTTCTCTTTGGAGTGACATCGGATTCAGATGGCTTTACTGCATCAATGCTTCTTTCTGATTATCGGGAAATCCGACCTGTAGCTCGTAAAGCCAAGGTCCGTCTTAAAATAATAGAGCGACACGGCCTGCCCTTTTTTCTGCATCGCTATCGTATGCGAAGAGGCCTGATTGCAGGTCTTGCGGCATTTTTCATAATAATACAGGCAATGCAAGGCTTTGTGTGGACGGTGGAAATAAATGGTATGGAAACAGTCAGTGAAAGCAGTATTACAGAACTGCTCAGAGAAGAAGGTCTTTATCAGGGTGCCTACAAAAATTCACTGAATCTCCAAAGCATTGAGCGGAGTCTTATGCAGCAGGTGGATGAAATAGGTTGGATGTCAGTGAACATTATCGGCACCAAGGCAGAGGTGGAAATCAAGGAAAAAGAAATCAAACCGCAAATAATAGATACGGAAACACCCTGTAATATTAAAGCTTCACAGGACGGAGTAATCCTCAGCATAAATACCAGGCAGGGCACAGCAAAAACCATGGTAGGCTCTGCTGTGAAGAAAGGACAGCTTTTGGTAAGCGGAATCAAGGAAAACTCCCTGGAGGAGGTTTCTTTTGTTCATGCAGATGCTCAGGTTATTGCACAGACCGACAGAAAAGCTGTGTTTTCCCTTCAGCCTCAAGGAGAGTATTCGGCGCCTGCAGATATATCTCAAAGAAAAAATCTGATTTTCTGCTGGCTTAGGGTTCCTTTTGGCTTTTCCGCTGTGAGCGGAGAATATTCCTCAAGGATAATCACCGAGAAGATTTTTCTTGACGATACCTGCATCGAGCTTGGAACAGTCACCGAGAGTTGCACCCGATACATAAATACTCCATACAATCTCACGGCGGAGCAGGCAGAAAAACGCTTGTCTGCGGATGAAGCTCTGTACAGATTGTTTGTTCTTCAGAATTGCCTGACAGTGGACTTTAAAAAAAGCATCTCACAATCCGAAAGTTCAGACGTTCTCACAGTACACTACACCTGCACCGAGGATATCGCCCTCAGTGAAAAGATTATTGTAAATTGATAGTCTGTGTGGTATACTCTATATAAGGATTGCAAGGTGATATTATGAAAGTTTTATGTATAGGTGATGTTGTAGCAGGTGTGGGCTGTCGTTTTTTGCGAGAGCGTCTGCCTGCACTCAAAAAGTCTATGGGAATTGATATAGTAATCTGTAACGGAGAGAATTCCGCCGACGGCAACGGAGTCCTGCCAACCTCTGCGGATTTTCTGTTTCAGAGCGGTGTGGATGTAATCACCCTCGGCAACCACGCCTTTCGTCGCAGAGAGATTTATCCCTATCTTGAGGATAATGAATATATCATCCGTCCTGCCAACTATCCTGCTTCCACCACACCCGGCAGGGGAGTGTGCGTACTCGATTGCGGACGATACAGCCTCGCGGTAATAAATCTTATCGGAAACGTTTTCAATTCAAATCCTCTGGATTGCCCTTTCTACACCGTTGATAAAATCCTCAAGGAAATAGAAGCGGATATTATAATTGTCGATATCCACGCTGAAGCCACCAGCGAGAAACGCTCCCTCGGCTTTTATCTGGACGGCAGAGTCTCCGCCGTGTTCGGCACTCACACCCACGTGCGTACCGCCGATTGCCAGATTCTTCCCAAGGGTACGGGATATATCACCGATGCCGGTATGACAGGCCCCAAGGATTCGGTTCTCGGTGTGAAACCCGAGATCACCGTAGAAAGTTTCCGTGATAAACTCCCCATACGCTTCGAGCCTTTGCAGGGAGACTGCATGATGGATTGTGTCATGTTTGAAATCGATGAAAAAACAGGCAAAACCCTCCATGCAGAAAGTCTTAGCGTGCAATAATCATGATATGTGTTAAATGACAAATGTGTCATTTTACCGTTGATTATTTTATGCAAAAAACCGATTTTTACTTTTTTCGCTTGAAAGTATTACCACTGTCGATTATAATTACAATGGTATGATTTGAGATTAAATTGATACTAATATATTATTGAAAATTAAGGATGTGTTCTAATGCTGACAGGATCATTGTTAAAGCAGGCGATTATTTCGGGTGCTAACAACATCTGCTCTCAGAAAGAAAGAATCAACGACCTCAATATTTTCCCTGTTCCCGATGGCGATACAGGTACAAATATGTCTATGACTATCTCCGAGGCGGTCAAGGCTCTCTCTTCCTGCGATTCTGACAACGCAGGTGAGGTTGCAAAAGTTGTTGCTTCTTCCATGCTTCGCGGTGCACGCGGCAACTCAGGCGTTATCCTTTCTCTGCTTTTCAGAGGATTCTCCAAGGGCCTCGAGGGCAAGAATGATGCAACAGGCAAAGACCTTGTCAAGGCTCTCGGTCTCGGTGTAGATGCTGCATACAAAGCAGTTATGAAGCCCACAGAGGGTACAATCCTCACCGTTGCAAGAGAGGCATTCGAGCACGGTGCAAAGGTTATCAAGAAAACAACCGATCCTGCAGAAGTTTGGTCTGCAGTATGCACAGCAGCATCCGAGTCTCTGGACAGAACCCCCGAGCTTCTTCCTGTTCTTAAGAAGGCAGGAGTTGTTGATGCTGGCGGTAAGGGTCTTCTTGTTATCTTCGAGGGTATGCTCTCCGTTATCAAAGACGGCGTAATGATCGAATATGCAGAGCAGGCTTCCGCTTCAGCTTCTGCAGGTGATGACGATACTTTCCGCAGTGCAGCTGCTGAGTTCGACGAGGTTATCAACTTCACATATTGCACAGAGTTCATCGTTGGCAGAGACCCCGAGGTTTCCACCTCTCCTCTGAAGCTCCGTGCATATCTTGAGACAATCGGTGATTGCGTAGTTGTAGTTGACGACGAAGAAATCATCAAAGTCCATGTTCATACCGAGGATCCCGGCAAGGCTCTTCAGAGAGGTCTCCAGTACGGCCAGCTCCTCACCGTTAAGGTTGAGAATATGCGTCAGCAGCACGAGCAGGCGAAGGCTGAGAACGAGAAACGTCAGGAGAAGAAAAAGCTCGAGGTTGCAGCTCCCGAGGAGGAGATAGGCTTCGTAGCAGTTGCTTCAGGTGACGGCCTCACAACCCTCTTCACAGACCTGGGTTGTGCCCAGGTTGTGTCCGGCGGACAGAGCATGAACCCCAGCACAGACGATATCTACGATGCAGTTATGGCAACTCCTGCTAAGACAGTATTCGTTCTTCCCAATAACAAGAACATCATCATGGCAGCCGAGCAGACTGCAAAGATTGTTGAGGACAGAGAAGTTGTGATTCTTCCTACCAAGACAATCCCTCAGGGTATCACAGCAATGCTTGCTTTTGATCCCGACAGTGATACATTTATTAACAAGACCAATATGACAGAAGCTTTCAAGTCTGTTTCTACAGGTCAGATCACCTTCGCAGCCCGTGACTCTGAGTTCGGTATGAAGAAGATCAAGGAAGGCGAAATCATCGGCCTTGATAACGGCAAGCTCACTGTTGCTGAGAAGTCTCCCAAGAAGGCTCTCATCAAGCTTGCAAAGTCCATGATCAATAAGGACTCCGAGTTTGTAACCCTCATCTACGGTGCAGGTATCTCCGAGCAGGATGCACAGGAAGTTTACGATGAGCTGGTTCTCAAGTTCGGTAAGGATGTTGACATCAATATGATCAACGGCGGACAGCCTATCTATTACTACATTCTCGGTATTGAGTCAGCACAGGAATAAGTAAATAACTAAAAGGCGGGCTTTATGTCCGCCTTTTTTCGAACATATCCAAGACAGAAAAGAGGTGTCACAATGCCATCGCTATTTGAACGCTCGATAACCGAACTCAAGGGTGTTGGTGCTGTAAGAGGTGAGCTTTTTCGCAAGCTCGGCATAGACAGCATCGGGGCTCTGCTCTACTATTTTCCGAGAAGCTACGAGGATTGGAGCAGACCTCAGCCAATCTCAGCGCTTTCAGGCGGAGAAACCTGCTGTGTAAGGGCAAAGCTTTCTGCTACTATGCGCGAATCCCGACTTTCGGGAAATCGCTATATGGTAAGAGCAGAGGTCTCTGACGGTGCTGATGCGATGCGCATTGTGTTCTTTAATAATAAGTACATAACCTCAATGCTGAAGTATGATACCGAATATCTTTTCTACGGCAGAGTCACCAAGGATTTTTCCGGAGTTCAGATGGTATCGCCTGAGTTTTTGCCTGCTGACCGCACCGTTTCTGCCTTCCGGGCGATTTACGGACTCACGGCGGGGCTTAGTAACAAGGCAGTGCAAAAAGCCGTTGAGCAGGCACTCACACTTCTGCCTTCTCAGGTGTCAGACCCCATTCCCGAGGATATACGTGAGAAGTACAATCTTTGCGGACTTCGTGATGCAATTGTAAATATCCACACACCTCAAAGCCCTCAGGCACTGAAAAGAGCACAGCATAGATTAACTGTTGAGGAACTTCTGGTGCTGAATCTCGGAATTCTTTCTTTAAAACACAAGAATTCTGAAGCTCGGGGTACAAATATTTCTCAGGATTTCACAGAGGATTTCCTCAGTCTTCTCCCATTTGTGCCCACAGGTGCACAGAGACGTGCTATGGATGACTGCACCCGTGATATGCTCAGTGGCACTTCTCCCATGAACAGACTCGTGCAAGGAGACGTTGGTTCAGGCAAAACCGCCATTGCCGCTTGTGCTTGCTATAATATGGTGAAAAACGGCAGGCAAGCAGCTTTTATGGCTCCTACCGAAATACTTGCCGAACAGCATTTTGCAACTCTCTCAAAGCTTTTTGCTGATACCGATGTCCGTCTCGGACTTCTCACAGGTTCGCTTACAGCATCGAAGAAAAATCAAATCAGAACACAGCTTGAAAACGGAGAGATAGATATAGTTGTCGGCACCCATGCTCTTATCACCGAGAAGACTTCGTTCAAGTCACTGGGACTTGCCGTAACAGACGAACAGCATCGATTCGGAGTTGCACAGCGGTCAAAACTTCTCTCAAAAGGAAAAGACCCTCATCTGCTTGTAATGAGTGCTACGCCAATCCCCAGAACCCTTGCTCTGATTATTTACGGAGATCTCGATATCTCTGTTGTTGATGAGATACCTCCCGGCAGACAACCTATAGATACAATGCTCATAAGCACCGACAAACGCAAGCGTGCCTACAACTTCATACGCAAGGAGCTGGACTCAGGCCACAAAGCCTACATTGTCTGTCCCTTGGTTGAAGAGGACGATTCTGAGCTTATGGCGGCAGAGGAGTACGCCGCCGAGCTTATGCTCAGGGAATTTTCAGATTATGCAGTTGGCATCATTCACGGCAAAATGAAATATTCTGAAAAAGAAAAAACAATGCGTGAATTTGCTCAGGGTACGCTTGATTTGCTTGTAGCCACAACCGTTATCGAAGTCGGTGTTGATGTCAGCGCTGCAACTGTTATGATGATAGAAAACGCCGAGCGCTTCGGACTCAGCCAGCTTCATCAGCTTCGCGGAAGAGTCGGCAGGGGAGACAGCAAGTCATACTGCATCCTTGTGTCCGACAGTATCGCAGAGAACACCCAGAGACGTCTCAGTGTTATGTGCGGTACCTCAGATGGTTTCAGAATCGCTGATGAAGACCTGAAGCTTAGAGGTCCCGGCGACTTCTTCGGAGAGCGCCAGCACGGACTTCCAAAACTCTCCATTGCTGATTTCTCCGATATGGACACCCTGAGAGTCTCGCAGGATATTGCATCAGACATTCTTGCAGATTCCCCTGATTTGTCATCGGATAAATACAGAGGTCTCCGTGCATCGATCCGCCGTCTCTTCGCTGATTCAGCAGGACAAATGAACTGAATTATTATCATTGACCCTATAGCCTTGGCTATGGGGTCTTTTCAGTTCTTGATACTTTTCTCAATTAAAATAAAATGGTATAATATGTGTAACCTATTAGATTTTTTTGCGTCTATATATATGAAGGAAAAGATAAACGGAGGTGGTATCGTGGAGGATAGCAAGATAATAGATTTGTTTTGGCAACGAGATGAGAGGGCAATCGCAGAGATAAAGAAAAAATACGGTAACTATTGCTACACTATTTCCCATAGAATTTTGAAATCTGCTGAAGATGCAGAAGAATGTTTGAATGATACATATTTAAGAGCGTGGAATACAATGCCTCCAAAATATCCGCAAGTACTAAGTGGATACTTAGCGATGATTATACGAAACTTATCAATAGATAAGTACAGGAAGAAAGCCTCTTTTACACGTGGAGCAGGGCAAACAGAAATACCCTTGAGCGAGATAGAAATGTGTATTCCTGCACAAATGAGCATTGATGATGAAATGGACGCACAGACACTTGCAAAAATAATTTCTGCCTTTCTCAGAGAAATCAATGATGCTGACAGGGATATTTTTGTTTATCGCTATTGGTATCTGGCATCTGTTAAAGAGATCTCAGAAAAGTATGGCTTTTCTCAGAGTAAGGTGAAGACTTCACTTCATAGAACAAGAAATAAATTGAGGCAAAGACTTGAAAAGGAAGGTGTGTTTGTATGAAATCTAATAAACTGCAAGATGCAATAAGTATGATTGACAGTGATTTGGTTATGAATGCAGAGTCAAGGAGAAGAAAATCTCACACATATCACTTAAAGTGGACAATGCCGGTTGCCGCAGTTCTTGCCTTGGTTATTGGTTTGACTGTTTTTATAGGTTTTGGGGGTAATAATTCAGGCGTTCTTTATGCGTACGCTGTTTCTTTGCCCGAATATCCAACCATGTCACAATACCCCAAAAATATGTTGGACACAAGCTATAATGATAAATATGAGGCGTGGAGAGACAGCGTAGACGCACAGAATGAGTACAGAGGTGCAGGTGTAAATCTTGACAGCTATATTAAAAATACAGTATCAGAATTTCTTTCTGTCAGTAGTGGCGAAAATGCGGTTTACTCTCCTTTAAATATTTATATGGCGTTGGCTATGCTTGCAGAAACCACAGATGGAACCACCCGCCAGCAGATACTTGATTTACTCTGTGCAGAGGATATTGATTCTCTGCGTACACAAGCACACGCAATATGGAATGCTAATTACAGGAACGACGGTCTTTCGTCATGTACTCTTGCGAGTTCTGTATGGATTGACGATAAACTGAATTACAACAGTAAAATCACAGATTTATTGTCTGAGTATTATTACGCGTCTTCATATTATGGTGATATGAGTAGCAAAGATTATGGTGAAGCATACAAGCAGTGGCTTAAGGAGCAAACAGGGGGCTTGCTTGATAATTACATCACAGATTCGCAGTTTCCTCCTGAGACAATTATAGCGCTTGCGACAACAGTATATTTTCAGGCTCAATGGAGCGACAAATTTAAAAAATCGGATACTTCCGAAGGTGTGTTTCATACAGAGACAGATGATATTGCCTGCGATTTTATGCACAGAACAGATCAATCGAAAGCCTATTATTATGGAGAAAAGTTCTCTGCTGTTTGTCAGGAGTTACAGGGTAGTGGCAATATGTGCTTCATACTTCCTGATGAAGGCGTAAGTGTATCTGAGCTGATTAAAAATGAGGAGACCTTGTCATTCATAACATCGCCGAAAGATGAATGGAATAAGTGCAAGTATATGAAAATCAATATGTCACTTCCAAAGTTTGATGTGAGCTCAAATACCGACCTTACAGCATCTATCAAAAGATTGGGTATTACCGATTGTTTTAGTATGGAAAGAGCGGACTTTTCACCTCTTATTGAAAATGATAATGTTTTTCTTTCAGGTATAAATCACGGAGCACGTGTTTCTGTTGACGAAGAAGGTGTTACTGGTTCTGCGTATACAGAGATGTTTTTAGCAGGAGGTGCTATGCCTTTGGAGGACGAGATAGACTTTGTGCTGGACAGACCGTTCCTTTTTGTGATAACAGGAACGGATAGCTTGCCTGTGTTTATAGGTGTTGTTAATAATCCTGTATAAAAATAGGCACTGAGCGGTTAAGCTCAGTGCCTTAATCATTTCTGTTAAAACTGTCTGCTTTTTCTCATTCCGTCGATGGGGATGATTTCCTCAAATACAGAGAAAGCGTTGTCATCTACAACAAAGTCTACGTGCAGATTTCCGAAAAACCACTTTTTGTATCTGACCTCCGAAGAAAGCCTCTCCAAAAAATCATTCACAGGGTTTTTGTCGCAATTTCTCCAGATTTTGTGTTTGTATGTAGCCGAGGTCTCGTGGGTGATAATATAGTCAACTTCACAGTTGTAGCTTTTGAGGTTGTTCACGGCGTACTGCATTTCCTCGTCGGTGGGAAGCTCCCGCTCGAACCAGGTGCCTGAATCCATAATCTGCTGCAGATCCGAGCTGACTCCTCCGCCAAAGGTGAAGATGAACTTTCCTTCAATATCGTAGATTTCACCTCGTTGCAAATGGTATATATTCTTTGCAATTTTCGTAGCCTTGCCCTTGCAGAAATCTACAGTGGGGTTGGCTTCGATGAGGTCAAAGTTTTCGTGCGTGCCATCTACAAAAAGAATTGTAAATTTCTGGGATTTCAGGAATTCCAGTTTTTCTCTTTCTTCTTCGCTGTTATCCCACAAAAATCCGAAATCTCCGCATATAATCAGGTAATCGTCCTTTGTGAGTTTCTTGATTTCTCTTTTTTTGAATCTTTTTATGTCTCCGTGTGTATCTCCGGTAATGTATATCACGGTAAAAACCCCTTAGAAAAATTCCGTTAATGATTGAAAAATGTTTTTGTCTATTATATAATACAAATATATTATCATAGCTTTACTTGCTTGTCAAAGGGGAATATACTCAAACCCGTGATTTTGGCAGTCTATTTTTTGGAATGGGAAAGGAACAGATATGAAAAAATTAGTTAAGGTTTTATCCTGCATTTTTATACTTTGTGTGCTGCTGAGCACCGTGATGTCTGCATCGGCAGTTACATATAATTACGATAAAAAAATAGAGTCGGATACAGTGCTTCTTATCAATATGGATACCGGTATTCCGGTGCTCGAGAAGAACGTAGATGAAGTTCGATATCCAGCAGCTCTCACCAAGATTATGACATATATCATAGTTTCTGAGAATATCGAGGATTTTGACAATACCCGTGTTCCCATAAAGCAGGAGGTGCTTTCCACCCTTGACGGAACAGGCAGCAGTGTCTCCGATGTTTCGGACAAGGTAGGAGAGACCATGACTGTCATCGACCTTGTGAATTGTATGATGGTTGCTTCAGGTAACGGCGCAACCGCAGTTCTGGCTGATTATGTGGGCGGTGGTAATACCGAAAAATTTGTCGATATGATGAATAAAAAGGCACAAGAGCTCGGCTGTAAAAATACTAATTTTACAAATCCTCACGGACTCCATGACGAAGAGCATTACACAACAGCATACGATTTATACAAGATGACATCATATGCGCTGACACTGCCTCGTTTTTCTGAGATAACCAATACAGCAACCTATTACTGTGAGGGTGAAAGCTATCCGCTCACAACAACAAACTATATGATTGACATCAACCGTGGCGGAGACTACTTCTATACTTACGCTAAAGGTGTCAAAACCGGTTCCTCTGAAGAAGCGGGCAGATGCCTTGTGACTACCGCTATTGCCGATGGTTACGCATATATGTGCATTTGTATGGGAGCTTCTTATGATGCAGATCACAATGGCGCCATGAAAGATGCAAAGCAGATGCTCAGATGGGCACTTCTCGAACTCGAACTCACACGAATGCTTACAACAGACACTCCCGTCTGTGAGATTGATGTAAACTTCACAACATCCGATACTTCCATTCTTCTTTATCCTGCGGAGACTGTCAATACAATTCTTCCCAAGGACCACAACCCTGAGGATGTTTCAGTAAAGCCCGAGATCCCCGAAGCCGCTGATGCACCTCTGAAAAAGGGAGACCCCGTGGGCAAAGCTACTGTTTACTATCAGGATGAAGCTATACAGACAGTAGACCTTGTTGCAGGGGAAGATGTTGAGAAGAGCGAGTTTGCGTATCTTATGTATATGTTCAAGACCGTGCTCACATCCATCTGGTTTTGGATAGCTGCAATTATAGCTGTTGCACTTATTGTTGTGTATATTCTTCTTGTCTCAAATGTCAGAAGCGGAAAGAGAAAACGTGTCAAGAAATACAGAAAGCTTTAATATTTATACAGTACAAAACGCACCTTTTATAAGGTGCGTTTGCTGTTATTCCGATATTTCAAACTCAGGCAGATACCACTGAAGTGCTTCTGTGTAGTTCATTCCGTTCCCGCATAAATAGTCGATTCCTTTAATGCTTACTCCGCAGGGATACTCACTCTTTGAGTTAAAACTCTCGTCAAAGGTATCCCAGGGTGAAGCAACAGACAGCATATAGGGGTATTCGTCACTGGTTGCGGTTGCCGAGGAGCTGAGATGAAGTAAAGGAATATATACCGGTTCGCCTTTGTATCTGAGTTCGGTATTTATCTCTTTGAAAAGATAACACATCTCCTCGTACAGTTCATCGCTGAAGTTCGTGATTTCACTTGTTTCTGTATCTTTGTTATGTAGCTTATTATATGAATAATTGTTTCTGCATAAAGCAATCAGAGCTTTCTTGGTCTCTTTGTTTGTGTCCTCATCGATGAATTCAAGGGTCATGCTGACGATTTTTTCAATATCTTCTTCCGATTCAGCAGATGCTGTTGTTGCCTGTTCGCTTGAAGGAGTCGTGGCTTCAGGTGTCTTTGTTTTATTCACGCTTGATGCAATCGGAGTGATAATTGCAATCATCAGCAATATTATTCCCAGTAACAGAAACTTTTTCATTTTTGCACCACCAAAAACTTTGATACAACATATTATTTACTTTCAAAACGCCTTGACATTGGCTGTGGTTTGGAATACAATATTATTTGTGATTATATGCCGTGTTGTAATTATATTATATTCTTTCAGAGAATATTCGGCTTATAACTCATGTGTTATTTATCTAACGGCAGTCTTTTTTATCTGCTGCTACAAAGGAGCTTCTAATGAAAACTTTGATTAAATGGATTTTGTTTGTTCCTGTGTGTCTGTTGTCAGTTCTTCTGATGTTTTTTGCATCTTTTGCACCTGAAACCGTCACAAGGCTGTTTGCTACCGATATCAACGGAGTTAACGAGATTATTGCTTTTTTGGTACTGGGACTTTTCCTTGTATGTTTTGCAGTATCTTTTTTCGAGAGAAAACTTTCTCCAGTCTATGTCCTCAAGAAGAATTTCTTTGCAGGCATAACCGGTCTTCTGGCGGCTTTCTCACTTGCTGCATCAGCAGCCCTTGAAGTCACCGATATGGTGCAGACCGGAGAGTTTGGTGTGCTTGGTATTATCACCGCAGTGTTCACTGCTCTGAGCGGTGTTTCCATGCTCGTTGTCAGTATGAACCACTTCTCAGGAGTCAATACTCCCAAAAACATTTCCGTTTTGTATCTTTCACTGCCCCTGTGGTGCGGTGTTCACCTTATCAGCAGATTTATGGCAAATACAGCTACTCCTGTAGCTGCAGCCGATACCATGGATCTTATTATGTTCGTTGCTCTTGCAATGTTCTTTATCTATGCAATGATGATCCATGCAGTTATCCCCACTAAGGGAACTGTAAAAAATGCAATTACCTTTGGTTTTCCGACCGCTGTAATATGCCTTGTGTTCTGCGTTTCTGAAGTGTTTGCGATTGATATCACTTCTTCTGCTGATTATCTTGAGTACATACCTGCAATATCCTATGGTATGCTTGGATTCTATGCTCTCAGCTTCACAGCAGAGCTTACCTCAAACGCAAAGACCGTTGACGAGCAGGCTGTTGTTGATGTACATGCATCTGATGCTGAAGATACAGATTATTCTGACGAAAACTATGCAGAAGAACCTGCAGAGAAAAATATCACTACAGAATCTGAGCCTTCGGATTATCAGGAGAATATAAACGTTTCTCAGAATTTCGCAGCTGAAGCTGACTTGTCAACAGAGGACTACGGATTTGAAGAAGAGCAGGACTTTGTTCCGTCCAGAGCCGCTTCTGTCAGAATTGCTGATGACGACAGCCAAGTGACCTATACAGAGCCTGAAGGCGATATAGCTCAGCAGCTTCTCTCTGATGCAAAGAGACAAGACGCGCGTGCTGATGCAGAGTCTGACCATATTATCACAGGGAGTGAAGTAGACATGATTATTGAAGGCGAGCTTGACAGAGCTTCTGTGTCTGAGGAAGAGCTTGTTCTGGGCGATATGCCAAAGGGCCCCACTTCAAGAGAAGCTATTATGTTTGATGACGACTTTATTCTCAGCGTTGAGAATAAAGACGATTCATCACGTCGCTTTGATAAGAGTGAAGATATATCTGCTTTTATCCTTGAAAAGAGCATCCCCGAGGATGATTTGAATCAGGATGCCGCAAGAAAAAAATATGATTCCCGTCTCGATGAGATCGATCAGTTGATTATCAGTATCCAGGGCGGAGACGTAGATGATCAGCAATAATGATACTATGGGCGGATTATTCCGCCCTTTTGCTGTCTTTAAGGTGATATTATGAAAAAATTTCTATCTTTGGTATTAATTGTTATAGTTCTTTTCACGTCCTTTTCCGTGATTTCTGTTTCTGCTGCTGCAGAATTTGAGGTTGAGGATGGCGTTCTGCTTTCCTATAACGGAAACAGCACGAGTGTTTCAATTCCCTCCGATGTGCGCTATATAGCCGATTATGCCTTCGAGGGGAATACTAAGATTACATCCGTAAAACTCAACCTGGTTTCTGCCATTGGCAATAAGGCGTTCTCAGGATGTACTTCTCTGAAAACCGTCACCGACGATGCCTACGTAACATCCTGCGGTGCATATGCTTTTGAGAACACACCATTTTTCAGTAATAGCTCAGAGATAGTATTGGGTACTGTTCTGGTAAAAGCCACTGCGCAGGGTTCCTTCACAGTTCCTTCCGGTGTTACCTCTGTTGCACCTTACACCTGTGCAGGCAATACAAAGATCACTTCTCTCTCAGTTCCCGACAATGTCTCCGAGATTGGAGAGGGTGCTTTTTACAACTGCACACAGCTTTCCTCGGTTTCTGTATCAGACAAAGTAGCTTCCATTGGCGCCTTCGCGTTTGAGGGAACCCCTTGGCTTAAAAACCGAACTGAAGATTATGTTGTTGCAGGCAGCGGAATTCTCATTGACGTTAACACTACCTCCGCTACAGTAAAAATACCTGATAACGTGCGATATATCGGTGCAGGCGCTTTCTATAAAAATACTACGCTTAAATCTCTCAGCCTTCATAACAAGCTCAGCGGTATCGGAATGCGTGCTTTTGCAGGCTGTACAGCACTCAGCTCCGTTGAGTTCCCCGCGTCTCTTGTTATGATTGACAAAGAGGCATTTTCAGGTTGTACCTCTCTTAAATCCGTGATTGTTCCTGACACAGTTTCTCTGTTGGGAGAAAGTGCGTTTTTAGGATGTAAAGCCCTCACAACCGCAGAGGTTTATTCAGATGTACCTATAAGCTCCGGTCTCTTTGCAGGTTGCACATCTCTCGGTTCTGTGATTATTGCATCTGAGACAAAAAAGATAGGGGACTATGCATTCAATAATTGCACAAAGCTGCAGGAACTCTCTGTTCCCGATACCGTGACGTTTATCAGCAACACTGCTTTTAGTGGTTGCGATAAGCTCACAGTTTACTGTAACGACGATTCCTATATGGCAAAGCAGTCTGATGTACTCGGGATTAATGCATCACAGATTGGAGATGCTAATCTTGATGGCGTCGTAAATATCCGCGATGCAACTCAGATTCAAAAGGCTATCGCTGATATTGTCACCCTCAGTTTCAGCTCAAGACTTCGCGGAGATGCCGATTTCAGCGGTGTTATCAATGTCCGTGATGCTACACGGATCCAGAAGAACCTCGCAGATCTTGATTGATGAATTAGCTTTTTGACAGAAAATTATTTTTTTAGCAATTGACTTTCGTAGATTTTAGTGATATTATATTTTTTAATCAATATATTTGAGCGTTGATGAGGACAATGTCCGATTACAGCAAGCCTTCAGAGAGCAGATACTCGGCTGAAATATCTGCGGTGTAGCTTTTTCGGGATACCACCTCTGAGCCTGTGCAGGAAATGGCACAGCGGTCTGCACCGTTATATGCATCGAGGGTACTATGTACCGAAGTTGGGTGGAACCACGTCGTATTTTATCGCCGTCCCGATATTCCTTTCAGGATTATCGAGGCGGCTTTTTATTATCATACAGAAAGGAAGAATGTTATGTTGAACATCGAACTCAAAGGCGGAGTTATAAAGGAGTATGAGCCTATGACTACCGCTGCAGAAGTAGCAAAATCTCTGGGCGCAGGACTTTATAAGGCTGTCTGTGCCTGCAAAATAGACGGCGAGGTCTGTGACCTCCGAACTCCTCTTACAAAGGACTGCAAACTCGAACTTCTCACTTTTGATGACGAGGAGGGCAAGCGTGCATTCTGGCACACATGTTCTCATGTACTTGCACAGGCTGTCAAGAATCTTTATCCCGACGCAAAGCTCGGAATCGGCCCTGCCGTTGAAAACGGATTCTACTACGACTTTGATGTCAAAAAGCCCTTCACAGCTGAGGATATCGAGAAGATTAAGAAAGAGATGAAGGCTATTGTAAAGTCGGGTCTTGAGCTTGAGCGTTTTGAGCTTGATAGTGATGAAGCCGTAAAGTTCCTCTCCGATATGGGTGAGACCTATAAGGTGGAGCTTGCTCAGGAGCACGCAGGCAAAGGCGAGAAGATCAGCTTCTACAAGCAGGGTAACTTTACTGATCTCTGCGCAGGTCCTCACCTTATGAGTGTTTCTGCTTTGAAGGCAATCGAACTTACAAACTGCACAGGCGCATATTGGAGAGGCGATGCAAACAACGCCCAGATGTGCCGTGTTTACGGAATAGCTTTCCCTAAGGCTTCCATGCTTGAGGAATATCTGGAAATGGTTGAGCAGGCAAAGCTCCGCGACCATAATAAATTAGGTCGTGAGCTTGAGCTGTTCACAACTTCTGACCTTATCGGTCAGGGTCTGCCGATTCTTCTTCCCAAGGGTGCCCGTGTTATTCAGCTCCTCCAGCGTTTTGTTGAGGATGAGGAACAGCGCAGGGGATGGCTCCTTACAAAAACTCCCTATATGGCAAAGAGCGACCTTTACAAGGTCAGCGGTCACTGGGACCACTATCAGGATGGTATGTTTGTTCTTGGTGACGAGGAAAAGGACAAGGAGGTCTTCGCACTCCGTCCTATGACCTGTCCTTTCCAGTATCAGGCATATCTCAACCGTGGAAGAAGCTATAGAGATCTTCCTCTGAGATATAACGAAACATCCACACTCTTCAGAAACGAGGCAAGCGGTGAGATGCACGGTCTCATCCGTGTACGCCAGTTCACAATCTCCGAGGGTCACCTTATGTGTACACCCGAACAGCTCGAGGACGAGTTCAGAGGTTGTCTGGAGCTTGCTATCTATATGCTCAAAACTCTCGGACTCTATGAGGATGTAACATACAGATTCTCACAGTGGGATCCTGCTGATACAGATAAGTATATCGGTACTCCTGAGCAGTGGGATGAAGCTCAGGGTATTATGGGCAAAATCCTTGACAACCTTGGCCTTGATTATAAGGTTGGTATTGGCGAAGCTGCTTTCTATGGTCCTAAGCTGGATATCCAGATTAAGAACGTATGGGGCAAAGAGGACACTCTCATCACAATTCAGGTTGACCAGCTTCTTGCTGAGAAGTTTGGTATGCAGTATGTAGACAAGGACGGTTCCAAGAAGAACCCCTATATCATCCATCGTACTTCTATCGGTTGCTACGAGCGTACAATGGCTCTGCTCATCGAGAAATATGCAGGTGCATTCCCCATGTGGCTTGCTCCCGTTCAGGTCAAGGTTCTTCCCATCGCCGACAGACACCACGACAAAGCTTTCGAAGTTAAGAAGGCTCTGGAAGCAAAGGGTATGCGCGTAGAAGTAGACGACCGTTCCGAGAAGGTTGGCTACAAGATCCGTGAAGCTCAGCTTGAGAAGGTTCCCTATATGATCCTTCTCGGTGACAAGGACATTGAGAACAACACAGTTTCTATCCGTGCACGCAAGGCAGGCGACTTAGGTGCAATGACTCTGGACGAGTTTATAGCCCGTGCTACAGAAGAAATCGAGTCAAAGGTAATCAACTGATTTAAAAATGCCATATAAAAGATACGATATAAAGAATAAGTATAATTATCGCGGAAGACGAGTAAACGAGCATGTTGTACTGAAAACCTTTATGCTGTTTTTTATTCCTGTTCTCATTCTGATTGTAATGGGACTTGGAATATTGCTTGCATATCGTGTGGAAGTGGGACCTTTGTTTGACGATTCTTCTGATGCTACCGTTGATCAGGTGCAGATTGTCAGTGATGAGGAACTGCTGATAGTCGTCAATAATCATAACCAGATTAATGCCGACTATGTACCCGAGCTTCGAGACCTTGCAGGTATTCAGGTCAGCGAAATTGCATACGACAATCTGCTCAGTCTCACAAGCGATGCCGCTGCCGATGGTGTGAACATCAGCATTTCTGCAGGCTATGTGTCATATGACCAGCAGAATGTTCTTTACGAGGAAACTTTCAAAAAGCTCAAAGAGGATAAAAAGATTTCCAACATAAAGGCTGAGTCCGAAACCCGTAAGATTTGCCCGGAGGCAGGCAGCAGCGAAAGTCAGACAGGACTGCTTATTAAGTTCTCAACATCAGAAGTTCATGAGGATTTTTCGGATACTGCCGCATCTGTGTGGCTTGAGCATAATGCTGTGAACTACGGTTTTATCCTCAGATACCCCGAGGACGAAGAAGTAATCACAGGCATGGCATACGCACCGGATTATTACAGATACGTCGGCAAAGAGCACGCTCTGAATATACGTCGTTATGATATGACTCTGGAGGAGTATTCCTCTCATGTTTCACAGCGATAATTGCCATAATAAAGAATTTTAATGTTTTTATAAATAAATATTAAAAATATCTTGCATTTTAAAATGTTTTGTAGTATAATTCTTCTGTTACTACGGCATCAGCGAAAGAGGTGAACAAGAAATGCAGGAGAATATCCATCCTAACTATGAGCAGACTACTATTACCTGTGCTTGCGGCAACGTTATTGAGACTGGCTCCACAAAGCCCAACCAGCGTGTTGAAATTTGTTCTAAGTGCCATCCTTTCTTTACCGGAAAGCAGAAGCTCGTTGATACCGGCGGACGCGTTGACAGATTCAAGAAACGCTACGGTATGGAATAATAGTCATAGACATCAGAGACGGCACTTCATTTTTGAAGCGCCGTCTGTTTTTTATCCTCTTTTAAGGAGTTTTTATTATGCCTGCTGATTATAAAACCATCAGTGTCGAGGCGGCTCCCGAGTTTGTCGAGCGTCGCTCTCGTTTCATCGGATATATAAAGCCTGTTACAACAGAGGAACAGGCACTTGAATTCATAAACACAATCCGTGCAAAGCATTGGGATGCCACCCACAACGTCTATGCTTACGTTCTGCGTGAGCAGAACACCTGCCGTTATAGTGATGATAACGAACCCCAGGGAACTGCGGGAATGCCCGTACTCGATGTTATACGTAAAAGCGGTCTCACCGATGTGTGCATAGTTGTAACCCGATATTTCGGCGGAGTTCTTCTTGGCGGCGGCGGTCTTGTACGTGCATATTCACATTCCGCTTCTTTAGCTGTTGAGGCTGCAAAGGCAATCCTTATGCGCAGTTGTGCGCTGTGTACCCTTGAGTGTACATATAACCAGTACGGACGGCTTTCGTCTCTGGTGCCCGAAAACGGCGGTGTCGTCGATAATGCTGACTTCTCCGATAAAGTCACCTTGCAGTTTCATCTTCCCGCTGTCGACCTTCAGCGACTTGAAAAACTGATTTGTGACAGTACATCAGGCACTGTAACTGTCCAAAAAGAGGGAGAAAAGTATTATCCCTTTGATTTAGAATGAATTTTTCTGTTTTTATGCAGGAAAATTCATTTTTTCATCGTATATATAAATAGCATTTTATTTTTTGGAAGGAGGTTTTCTCATGGCACTGCCTGACGGATTTTTGCAAGAACTAAAATCCCGATGTGATATTACAGACATCGTCTCCGGTTATGTTAATCTGAAACGTCGCGGCAGAAATATGGTTGGACTCTGTCCTTTCCATTCCGAGAAAACCGCGTCTTTCAATATATATCCCGAGAATGGCTCCTTCTATTGCTTCGGATGCGGAGCAGGAGGAGATGTCATCACTTTTGTGATGAAGATAGAAAACCTTGACTACATCGAAGCTGTCAAGTTTTTGGCACAGCGTGCAGGACTTGATATGCCGGAGAATTCTTATGATGACGGAATGAGCAAAATGCGCACCCGGATTCTTGAAGCAAACAGGGAAGCGGCAAGGTTTTTTTATAAACAGCTCTATTCGCCGGAGGGTAATCACGGCCTTGAGTATTTCCACCGACGGGCTTTGACCGACAATACCATCACCCGTTTTGGACTGGGATACGCTCCCCGCAGTCGCTTCGCTTTATGTGACCATTTGCGCAAAATTGGCTTTACAGATAACGAGATAGTCACTGCAAACCTTGCTTTCCGAAGTTCCGACGGCAGGCGGATTGTTGACCGCTTTGCCGACAGAGTTATGTTTCCGATAATTGATTTAAGAGGTAACGTTATCGCTTTCGGCGGACGAATCCTCACCGACCAGAAGCCAAAGTACCTGAATACCTCCGACACACTGGCTTTTAAGAAGAGCAGTAACCTGTTTTCTCTCAATAATGCCAAGAACACAGGCAGCAGACAGCTA
Source organism: Clostridia bacterium (assembly GCA_017421045.1). Classification (GTDB taxonomy): domain Bacteria; phylum Bacillota; class Clostridia; order Oscillospirales; family Acutalibacteraceae; genus Ruminococcoides. The sequence continues at coordinate 4,732 of JAFQMC010000022.1, read as the reverse complement.
ATTCTCTGCGAGGGGTATATGGACGTCATCGCTCTGAATCAGGCAGGTTTCAAAGACGCAGTTGCTACCCTTGGCACTGCGCTCACATCCGAGCAGGCCTTGCTTATGAAGCGCTATGCAGACGAGGTGATTATCTGCTATGATGCCGACGAAGCTGGACAAAAAGCTACGACACGCGCCATCAGTATTCTTCGTAGTGCAGGCCTCGGAATCAGAATCATAACCGTCCCTGACGGAAAAGACCCAGATGAGTTCATCCGAAACAAAGGCGACAAAGGCCCTGCGGCTTTTAAGAATATTTTGGATAATAGTGGCAATGATGTAGAATACAGGCTCTATAAGCTGAAATCACAGTTCGATTTATCGCGACCTGACACAAAAGCTCAGTATATGACGGAAGCCCTCAAGGTTATTTCTACACTTGACAGTTCCGTGGAGCAGGATATATATGTTTCAAAGCTTTCCGCCGAAATCGGAATAGAAAAGAGTGCCGTACAGCACGACCTTAAAAAACTTCAAAAGCGGAGGCACGGCGATAACGAACGTCGGGAGTTTTCAAAAATTTCTGCAGAACTTACAGGCAGAAACGACAAACTCAACACGGAAAAAGCCAAGAACATACGGGCTGCAAAGGCTGAGGAACTGCTCATAGCGTATATTGTTCACAACAACGATATGGCAAAAGTCGCTGCCGAGGCACTACCGCCCGATAAATTCGTTACCAAATTCAACGCTGATCTTTATGAGTATATAATTGAGAGAATTTCAGAAGGTACAGACCCCGGAACCACCCTCAGCCGAGATTTCACTGCAGATGAGGTGTCAAAGTTCTACAGCATAATTAATTCCTTCAATTCTCAGGTTGCAACAAGAGAGGCTATGAATGACTATATAAACACAATAATCACGGAATCCGAAAAGCTGACAAAAAGCGACATATCTCAGATGGATTCTGCGGATATTCAGGCAAGACTGGAAAGAATGAAAAAGCAAAAGAAATGATTTTCTGATGCGTTTTATACAGAAAGGAAATGACAAAATGGCAGGTTCAATACAGGATAAAAAGACGGTAATAAAAGAAATTACAGAGCTTGGAAAAGCTAAAGGACAGCTCACCAATAAAGACATTCTTGATGCAATCGGTGAGATTGACTTTGATCCCGAACAGCTGGAAAAGCTCTATGACAATCTTGAGAGTCTGGGCGTAGAAATCGTTGAGGATAACGACGACCTTCAATTTGAGGATATCGCTCTGGAGATTACAAGTGTCACAGATAACGAAAACGCCGATTCAGATTCAGGCGAAGTGATTGCCATCGACGACCCTGTCAAGGTGTATCTGAAAGAAATCGGTCGTGTACCTCTGCTTACTTCCGAGGAAGAGATAGAGCTTGCAATCCGCATCAAAGAAGGAGACGTTGCCGCTAAACAGCGCCTTTCTGAGGCAAACCTCCGTCTTGTTGTCAGCATTGCAAAAAGATATCTGGGAAGAGGTATGCAGTTCCTCGATCTGATTCAGGAGGGTAATCTGGGTCTTATCAAAGCTGTAGAGAAATTTGACTACACAAAAGGCTTCAAGTTCTCCACATATGCAACCTGGTGGATTCGTCAGGCTATCACAAGAGCTATTGCCGACCAGGCACGTACAATACGAATCCCTGTTCATATGGTAGAAACCATTAATAAGGTAAAGAAAGTTTCAAGCCAGCTTCTCCACCAGAACGGTCACGAGCCTACAGCAGATGAAATTGCTGCAGAGCTTGATATGTCTGTAGACAAGGTTCGTGAAATTATGCGTGTTGCTCAGGAGCCTGTGTCTCTTGAAACACCTATCGGTGAGGAGGAAGACAGCCATCTGGGCGACTTCATCCCCGATGACGAAGCTCCTGCACCTGCTGATGCTGCATCCCACACACTCCTCCGCGAACAGCTCATGGTGGTTCTTGATACCCTCACTCCCAGAGAGGAGAAGGTTCTTCGTCTGCGTTTCGGTCTTGAAGACGGCAGAAGCCGTACCCTTGAAGAGGTAGGCAAAGAGTTCAACGTTACCCGTGAGCGTATCCGTCAGATTGAAGCAAAAGCTCTGAGAAAGCTCCGTCATCCTTCCAGAAGCAAGAAGCTCAAGGACTTTTTGGATTAATGTACAGCTTTGAAGAATGCGGACAGATGCTTGATGAAATTGCTGATTCAATGCCCTTTGAGCTATACAGGGACCTGAGCGGCGGTATGAGGCTTCTGCCTCAGAGTAAACTCCATCCTCAGGCTGTTGCAAATGATCTGTATATTTTGGGTGAATATCATCGGGATGTACTGGGCAGATACATATTATTTTACTACGGTAGTTTTATCAAGGTCTACGGAAATCTTCCGCGGGATAAATTTTACGAGATGTTGCGTCGTACACTTGCACACGAAGTCCGTCATCATAACGAATATCTAGCAGGCTGTGACGACCTGAACCTTTACGACAATAAGCGTATAGGTGATTATCTTATCAGAAAAGGAAAGTAGTCCCAAAAGGGAAAAGTTACGAATGGTGATTTATGTCATATAATATAGATTTCGGCAGTTGGGGAGCGGTTTTCGCGGTTCCGTCTTCTGTTGTTGACAAAGGGCTGAAGCTTGCTTCAGAATCCCAGCTGAAGGTGTTGCTGTATCTACTCCGACATTCAGGCGAAAGTGTGACAGATGAGTCTGTTTCTCAGGCTCTCGGTATACATACAGAGGACGTGCGGGATGCTATCACATATTGGGCAGACAAGGGTCTTTTAGTCAGACTGTCAGACTCAATAACCCTGCCAACCGATTCACCTGCTAAGAGTGTTTCCGGCTTGTCAGATGCAGCAAAGGAGCAACCCACAGCCCCTGCAAATTCTGAGAAAAGGCCAAGACCCATATCCAGAGCTACTAAGCCGGAGCCTGCCTATGTTGCAAAAAGGCTGAAAACAGACAAGAATATAGTGTTTCTTATGGATGAGGCTCAGCGGATTCTCTCCAAGGTTTTGTCAAACACCGACGTTGCCACACTCCTTATGCTTCACGATACGGACGGCCTGCCTATTGAGGTGATTCTGATGCTTATGGAGCATTGCATCCAGATAGGTAAGGGCAATATGCGCTACATAGAGCGTACAGGTATCAACTGGGCAAGTGAAGGCATCACAACCATCACTCTCGCAGAGGAAAAAATCAAACGATACAGCGAGTCTACCACCGCTTGGGCAACTGTCTGCGCCGTGTTTGGTCTGCACCTTAGCGGTACACCCACAAAGAAACAGCTTGAGTTTTCAGATATTTGGATAAACAACTGGAAATTCTCCGAGGATATGCTTCGCCTTGCTTATGAGCGTTGTGTAGATACCAAGGGAGAGCTGAACTTGTCCTATATCAACGGTATTCTCAGACGTTGGAACGAGCAGTCCCTGAGAAAACCCGAGGATGTTATTAACGCAGATAGTGTAAAATCCGAGAAAACCAAGAAAAACCAGAAGAAATCTGCAGGTACTGACGCATCGTATGATATCGATGAGTATGAGAACTTCAGCATTTTTGATGATTGAGGATGAACAATAATGGCTTACAGCAGAGAAATATTTCAAAAAGCTTATAAAATCATAGATGACCGCCGTAATTCAGCTCAGCGGTTGGCACAACAGCACACAGACGAGGTATACGCACGAATTCCTCAGATTGAGGAGATAAACCGTAAGCTCAGCTCCTGTTCTGTGGCTGCTGCCAGAGCTGTGTTTGCAGGCGGAAATACAAAAGAAGAGCTGGAAAAGCTTGCGATAATCAGTGCTGAGCTTCAGATGATGCAGTCACAGCTTCTCAAAGAAAACGGTTATCCTGTAGACTATATGGATGAGCAGTACACCTGCCCTGTATGTCGGGATACATCCTATGTTGAGCGAGATGGAAAAACAGTTCACTGCGACTGCTTCCTGAAGTTATTGGCAGATTGTGCCTGCGATGAGATCAATAAACTCTCACCCTTGAAGCTCAGCACTTTTGAGAGCTTCAATCTCAATTTATATCCCTATGACAGCAATGCTGAGGGAGTTTCACCTTACTCCAGAATGAGCAAAATCTTCAATTTTTGCAAGAACTATGCCAAGAACTTCACAGGCTCCGGACGTTCTATTCTGATGCGAGGCGCTACAGGTCTCGGAAAAACCCACCTTTCGCTTGCAATTGCAAACGAGCTTCTCAGCAGGGGATATTATGTTGTCTATGTCAGCGCTCCCTCAATCCTTTCAAAACTCGAAAAATCTCATTTTGAGTATGGCAACAATGAGGAAGAATATCTGATGGACACTCTTTGTGAATGTGACCTGCTGATTGTTGATGATTTGGGCACAGAATTCACAACTCAGTATACAAAGTCTGCAATATATAACATTTTCAATAACCGTCTTCTCAAACAAAAACCTGTTATAATAAATACCAATATGACAATGCGCGAGCTTGAAGCTACATATACACAGCGTTTTGTCTCCCGCATAATGGGAAGCTGTGATAAATTGGATTTTATTGGCAATGATGTGAGACGATTAGTAGAACAGTGATTAATAATTTTTGAAAAAATTTTAAAAATTGTAGGTTTGTCAATGATGTGTTACAAAATTAGAAAACCTCTCCGGTAGAAAGAAAAGCCTTGATATAATCAGAAGGAGCTTTCCAATTAAGAGGACGCATAGGAAAGTTGTTGTACTTTCTGTTGTGAACAGTTAAT
>JAFQMC010000021.1 GCA_017421045.1 Clostridia bacterium | reverse complement strand
TTCAGCAGGCCGATCTGATCGTAATGGTGCAGCGTCCGCACGCTGACACCGGTGCGCTTGCTCACTTGCGCCACCGTCATCATACGCATCCCTCCTCTTGGCACTATTGTATACTATGACGTTGCGTTAGAGTCAAGCGGTTTTTTAGATTGATCACAACTTTCTTCTGACGCCTGGCTTTTTCGGCGCACCTGAATGCGCCGCCCCAGGAGTGGGTGATGTAGGTGACGACATATACGACACCCTCCTGACCTGTGAGTCTGGAGGGTGTCATACTCGTTATTAGTTTTGTTCGGTAGTATCTTGTGCTACATCTATAACCGGAATCTCTGTTCCTGTTAATGCATAGATTCGAGACTCTTTCTCAAGAATGAATCGCTTACAATAAAATAGTTCCGCATACTGCGTGATCTGTACCATTTGAGCAGTATCAATGGTAGCACCAATAAAGGCTCCGATATATGGAATTGCTTTACCAATCGACTTTTGTGTGAGTTTCTTGCCGATTTGCTCAAAGACTTCTGTAAAAGCAGTTTTCTCAAGCCCCTTCTTGCCTGCCTTTTCCAACGCTTTCTTGGCGGCACTGTTTGCAAGTGCTCTCATCTGTGCTAAGAGCAGGGGCACACCACCTTTCTGAGCCATGGCTGTCCATCCCTTTTTAACCGTCTGCTTAACTGTTGTTGTACTTGTCAACAGCATAACCTTCGCAATTACTCCAGACAGTTCCGTTTCGCCCTTGCCCTTTGGGTTTAATGCACTCATAAACACTTCGGAGGCAATTTGAAGTTCAGCCGAGTCATTCTTAATATCATATCCATAGAACAGTGCGATAGACTGCACGGCTCGATAGAACAAAAATGTACTCAGCACAAGGTTAAACGGGAGGCCTACAAAACCAGGCGCTCCGGTAGCCGCACCTTCCGCAAGAGCGGCAATAATGTCCACAAACTTATATTTGCCAACTACCTGCGAAAGATCGTAACTCCGCACCAAGCAAATTTCGTCTAGGGATGTAATTTCATTATCTGGTGAAATCTGATTAACCTGTTTTATAATTTCAGCTTCACTAATGGTAACCTTGGCAGCAAACTGTTCTAAGGTTTGAAAGCTCTTTGCAAGATACTCCATGGACTTCAGGAACAGTTCTGTCTCAGAGATTTTCTTGCCCGTTGATGCAACAACATCTTTAACTCCCTGTGGTATCACCTCTCCTACCTTAGCCATAGCTTTACCCGCTACGCCGGGGGCAACCATCTTATTGTAAGTTTCTGTTAATGTAACCAAAGCTTTCTCTTCTTTTGCATCTATAATCTGTTCAGGAATAATATATGTTTTTGTATTCATAACTAACCCACCTTTCGTAATAGCATTTGTAATTTTTGCGAACTCCTGCTTTGTTTATACCATATAAATCAAGTAATGTCGACACCACAGCACAGATTAATCACCTTTTTCTTCGTCGTGACTGCTTTACGCACATACTGATAAGCGCCGCCCCAAGTGTGGGTGATGTAGGTGACAACATATTCGGATTGCCGGAGCATCCAGTTGTTGCGCCAAGAGATGGCGTAGTGTGGGTGGACAGACTCAATTCCCTCAGGGAGCATAGTGTCAGAATAGTCGCCGTATTCCGTTTTCTTGCCGGATATATACGCCAGCACAACCGCGTAGTTGATCTGTGGGAATTCTTGCTTCAATTTCTTCAGCTCGTTATGCACATAAGCATCAAACTGACCCTGATGTCCCACATAGAACATATCCACGCCGTGGTTGGTTATCAGATCTACAAGAACTTCTCTTAACTTCGGCTTTATTGTCTCCGGACAATCCCGGTGACCAAAAAATGTACAAGCTGGCATAGTTGTCACCCCTTTTGGGTTATTTTAACTCAAAAGGGGTAATCTTTTCAAGTACATAAAGGTATCATTTTACTTAGAAAGAGGTGATACCTATGACCGTAGGCGAAGCTGTTCGGCAGAGGATTATTCAACTGT
>JAFQMC010000020.1 GCA_017421045.1 Clostridia bacterium | reverse complement strand
GGAGACGGCGAGATTCGAACTCGCGGGGGATTGCTCCCTAACTGATTTCGAGTCAGCCCCGTTATGACCACTTCGATACGTCTCCATATATGTTAACTCGCATAAGCGAGATTAACGCAAATATTCAGTTGTATTAGAATTCTCGTTAGAACTCTGTGTGATGCGGCGATAGGCAGATGCCTGAAAACCGCACGGTTAAAGGCTTTTGGGAAGATTGGCTTCCGTTTGACGAAGAAGATTTCGAGTGCTGCACCTTCGACCACTCGGACAACTCTCCGGATTCAGCACCCATTTATTTTACTAACTAATTCATAAAAAGTCAAGAGGATTATGCTATTCACTAAAACACTTTAATATGCATAATATAGATTGTACTAAGCGTTGAGGGTGGTATTATGGCACTGGACACAAGAGAGTTGTTTGCACGACTTATCAAATGCGAAGCCGGCGGAGAAGGGGACGACGGAATGAGAGCAGTTGCCTCTGTTATTATGAACAGAGCGTTTACAACCATCGGAGAGTTCAGCCGTGTGAGTAACGGCGGTGACGTAAGAGCTATCATTACACAAGCATGTCAGTTTGTCTGCCTGAAGGAATTTGTAGACGGGGAATATAACACACAAAATGTTTACAATATTACACCTGAGAATATCCACTATGATATTGCAGATTGGGCACTTGCAGGCAACACAGACAGCTCCGTGGGAAACTCTTTATTCTTTTTCAACCCTTACAGTCCTAATTGTCCGAGATATTTTCCCTCTAATGTTGGTGTCATATATAACAGGGTAGGGGATCACTGTTTCTATGCACCCACATCCGCTTATGCAAATACTTAGTTTCAGGAGATACTCATGGACAATTCATATGATCTTATGAAAATTTACGGAATACCGCCTTCACGATACAGTGAAGATAATCCGGATGACCTGTTTTTAAACAATCTGCCGTCGCTTGAACAGATAGCATCCTTCAATCTTGCAATGCAACCGCAAAGCAATCAGATGCCGCCGCAAACCAATATGAACACAGGCAATTCTTTGCCGTCAGTTCCTGATTTGTCGGGAGATTTGTCAACGCCGGCCACATCTATTGGCCCTGCACCAACGGATATTACTGCTGTTTTAGGTAACCAGGCAAGACCATCTATGCCTGGTTCTGCCTCATCTGAATTACCTTCAGAGATTGGAAACGGAGGCAATCTGACACAGCAGATAACGGATTTCAGCAATCCTTATCCTGTAACCGCACAGAGTATACAGTATCTGAACGGCTTTATAAGAACACAGATAGGCAGACGGGCACAGATTGACTTCCTCATGGGGAATGCAGAGCTTGTAACAAAAGACGGTTTCCTGTTGGGAGTTGGCGCAAACTATATTCTCATCAATGAAATCGGAACAAATGATATTACAGCCTGCGATTTTTACAACATAAAATTCATCCGATTCCTTTACTGAGCAAGAGTCCGATAACGGAGTTTGACACAAGGAATCCTTGTTCGGTAAGAATTATTGAATCATTAAGAATCCTGAGCAATCCGAGCTTTTCGAGTTTTTTGGCTTCTGATAATAACTCATCAGTTACCGACAAACCGAAAAGCTCCTTGCATTTTTTGAAATCAAATCCCAGATCAGTTCTCAGAGAGAGCATAAGATATTCTTCAGGAGTCTTTCCTTCGGATTCAAAAATAAATTTATTATCCTTGAATTCCTGAATACTTTTGGGATAATAGAATCTTTTGCCATTCAGCATAGAATGAGCAGACGGACCTATACCTACATAATCATCAAGGCTCCAGTATTTCATATTATGCTTGCTGATTTTATCGTCGATGCAGAAATTTGATATTTCATAATGTCGGAATCCGTTTTGAGACAGAAACTTGCAGGTATGTTCATACATATCCGCCTGCGTATCTTCATCAGCAAATACATACTTATCTGAATTTTTATAGAAAAGCGTGTTTTTTTCAATCTTCAGAATATACGTGCTGATATGCTTTGTCTCAGCATTGACGCAGAATTCAAGAGTGCGGTTAAGTGAATCCATTGTCTGCAGAGGAATCCCCATCATTACATCGAGAGAATAATTGTCAATACCTGCTTTTTTAATAGAATCTATTGAACTGCAAACATCGGCTAAAGTGTGAAGTCTTCCTAAGATTCTAAGTTCATCGTCGTTTGCACTTTGTAAACCAATAGATATTCTGTTGACACCGCTATTTTTCAGCGAAGAGAAAGCAAGGGAATCCGTGGAGTTTGGATTGACTTCAATAGTTATTTCCGCACCAGATGTCACATTAAAACAGCTATATATACTATCAAGTAAAACCAGTAACCTATCTGTACCCAAAAGGCTTGGTGTACCGCCACCGATATATACAGTATCAACTTTTCTGTTTTTTAGTTTTCCCGACCAAAAAGCAAAACTTTTTATAAGCGTATTAATATATTCGCTGTAGTGCGCCTCAGTTGCATTCATACTGTAAAAATCACAATAATTACATTTTTTAGCGCAAAAGGGGATATGAATATATAGTCCGATTGTGTCCATGAAATCACACTCCGTTCTATTCAAAAGGCTTGAGGCAGAAACCCGCAGGTCTCTGCCTCAAATTTGGAAGGTATATGAAAAATAGGAAAAATCAAATTTTACAATAGTATATTAACAAATTGTTTAGATTTTGTCAAGAAATTCTTGCATAATAGACACAGAATAATTAAAAGAAGATAGGATTTATTGTATTTCTGTAACAAAAGCTTATAATTATACAACTTGACATATTTAGCCTGTAAAAGTATAATATTCTGCGTGAAATAAAATAAATCGGGAGAGGTATAAGTGAGTAATTTATCAGAAGAAATCAGCAAACGACGTACGTTTGCAATCATTTCCCATCCTGACGCAGGTAAGACAACCCTGACAGAAAAACTGCTTCTTTACGGTGGAGCAATCAATCTTGCCGGCTCGGTTAAAGGCAAACGTACTGCGAAGCACGCTGTATCCGACTGGATGGAAATCGAAAAGCAAAGAGGTATTTCTGTTACATCCTCAGTACTGCAGTTCAAATACAACGGATATTGCATAAACATTCTTGACACACCTGGACACCAGGATTTTTCGGAAGATACGTATCGTACTCTTATGGCAGCGGACTCGGCAGTCATGGTTATTGACGGCTCTAAGGGTGTTGAGAAGCAGACGATCAAACTCTTCAAAGTTTGCGTAATGCGCAATATTCCTATCATTACTTTTATCAACAAGATGGACAGAGATTCAAAGAACCCCTTTGATCTTCTCGAAGAGATTGAGCAAGTGCTCGGAATTAATACCTGTCCCGTCAACTGGCCCATTGGCTCAGGTAAAGAGTTTAAGGGTGTTTATGACAGAAAGACCAAGAGTGTTCTTTCTTACACAGCTAACAACGGTCAAAAAGAGGTTGATGAAAAAGTTGTCACTCTTGATAGCCCTGAGCTCACCGAAACTGTGGGTAAATATATGATTGACGACCTGATGTCTGATATTGAGCTTCTGGAGGGTGCAGGAGACGAGCTGAACATTGACCTTGTCAGACAGGGTAAACTCACACCCGTGTTCTTTGGATCAGCACTTAATAATTTCGGTGTTGAGCCTTTTCTTAAAGACTTCCTCGAATTAACTACACCTCCCCTTCCAAGAGAAACTGACGAAGGTGTTGTGGAGCCTGATTCCGATTATATGTCTGCTTTTGTGTTTAAAATCCAGGCGAATATGAATAAAATGCATCGTGACAGAATCGCGTTCATGCGAATTTGCTCCGGTAAGTTCCAGAAGGATATGGAAGTTACTCATGTTCAGGGTGGCAAAAAAATAAAGCTTTCTCAGCCTCAACAAATGATGGCATCCGATAGAGAGATGATTGAAGAAGCCTGCGCAGGCGACATTATCGGTATATTTGATCCGGGCATTTTTTCTATCGGCGATACCGTTTGCTCTTTGGGCAAGAAGGTGAAATTCAAAGGCATCCCGACTTTTGCGCCTGAGCATTTTGCACTTGTTCGCCAGAGGGACACTATGAAGCGCAAGCAGTTCATCAAAGGCACCTCACAAATAGCTCAGGAAGGTGCTATTCAGATTTTCCAGGAACTGGATGCAGGCATGGAAGAAGTAATAGTAGGCGTTGTCGGCACTCTTCAGTTTGATGTATTAAAACACAGACTTGAGAGCGAATACAATGTTGATATTATAATGACTTCATTGCCTTATCAGTTTATACGCTGGATCGGTAACGAGGGCCTTGACCCCAAGACTCTTGACCTGGCTTCTGACACAAAGCGTATTCAGGATCTGAAGGGAAATCACCTTTTACTCTTCACAAGCGAATGGAGTATCGATTGGGCGCTGGATCATAACAAGGGTCTTATCCTTGAAGAATTCGGCAAAAATTCTTAACAATATAATAGGACACGCAAAATAATTGCACTCCCCGAATATGATTTATATAAATCGATAGGGGAGTGCTTTTATGTTTGAACTACTTTCTTGGCTTGCGAATTACTGCTTTGTTTTTATTCTGCACATCTGCAAGGGCGGTTCATTTCCGAAACCGCTCAGCAACAAGCAGGAGCAGGAATATTTAAGGAGAACAAAAGAAGGAGATATCGAAGCCAGAAACAAATTAGTTGAGCATAATCTGAGATTGGTTGCTCACATAATTAAAAAATACTACTCTACTCAGTCTGACCACGACGACTTAGTATCCATCGGAACAATTGGACTGATAAAGGCTATCAATACTTTTGATGCAGATAAAAACATAAAGCTGTCAAGCTATGCTTCAAGATGTATTGAGAATGAAATACTGATGCATTTTCGCAACGGCAGAAAATCATCTCAGGACATATCTCTTAATGAAGCAATAGACACAGATAAAGAAGGAAATCCCCTGACACTGATTGATGTTCTCTCAGTGGAAGAAAACTATGCAGATGAGCTTGATATAAAGCTAAAATCTGCAAAACTTGCTGATTTTCTCAGAAGTGAGCTTAACGAACGGGAAAGAACAATAATAATCTACCGATATGGGCTCAATGGCGAAGAACCTTTGACTCAGCGTGAAATAGCTCAGAAGCTGGGAATTTCAAGATCTTACATTTCACGTATCGAGAAAAAAGCCCTGACTTCGCTGAGGAAAAAATTTGAAAAAACTAACCTGTAATAAAACTTGAAATCAAATTAATCACAAAGCATATAAATAATCCTGACATCAATGGTATAATAATCGATGCCAGTGTCCAGAGGTTACTTTTTGTCTCTTTTTTTATAGTGAAGCAAGTAGTGGAGCAAGGAAAATGTAAGAGACATAATACGGCTGTGCATATGGCGGTGACAATCGTCCAACCATTACTCTGCAGTAAAACTCCGAGTTCGTATATTGACGAATATTCAGTTAACACATTGCCAGACATATAGGACATAAGGATAATCGGTATAACAATTTCGTTTGCAGGGAACCCCAGCAAAAATGCAGATAACACAACTCCGTCTACGCCCACAGCTTCACCAACAGGACTGAGAATATCTGTAAAATAATATAGAATCGATTTATCGGATACCGTTATGTTTGTCATCAACCAAATAATTGCCCCTGCAGGAACAGCAACCATAACCGCTCTTGATAATACATAGAGCACTTTTTCTTTCAAAGAAAGCAATATCACTTTAATAAAACGTGGTTTTCTGTATGGCGGTAACTCCAGGATAAAGCTGGAGGATGTACCTTTCAGGATTGTCTTTGAAAGCAAAAGCGAGACCGCCAGCGTCAAGAAAACCACGAGGATAAGCATTAATAATAATATACCGGTTGTGACCAATGATTTTTTGAATCCAGTTAATGATGATGCGAAAAATATGGAAACGATAGCCATAAGAGTTGGCAATCTGCCATTACATGGAACAAAACTATTGGTAAGTATTCCTATCAAACGCTCGCGAGGCGAATTAATAATCCTGCATCCCATAACTCCACATGCATTACAGCCAAAACCCATCAACATCGTCAGTGCTTGCTTGCCGTTTGCTCCGGCACGTTTGAAGAATCTGTCAAGGTTGAAGGCAACTCTGGGAAGGTATCCGAAGTCTTCAAGTAAAGCAAACAATGGAAAGAAAATTATTGCAGGAGGAAGCATCACCGAGACAACCCAGGAAACAGTTGTATAAATCCCGTCTAATAAAAAACTTTCGAGTTTACTGTTCATATTGATAAGTCCGCATAAGGCAGATAGTTGCTCTTTTATATACGCAAAACCTGCGCTCAGCCATTCACCCGGATAATTTGCACCGTATGCAGTGAGCCAGAAAATCAATGCAAAAACTAACAGCATTATTGGAATTCCCGTAATCTTTGACGTGAATATGTTATCAAGTTTTCGGTCAAAAGACGAGTAACGCTGACCTGTCCCGTCAACTACATTACAGTAAATTTTTTTGCACAAATCAGAGATTTCTTCAGCTCTCGATTCATAATCTGATTTACGATTTCCGATGTCACATATACTCTTGACAGCAAATGTTTTTGCTCTGCCTGACGCAACATCCAGAGCTTTGTCCATAAGCTCATTTATTCCTCTGTTTTTGTTTGCTGCAGTTTCAACTACAGGTATACCCAGCCTAAGAGACAATTCGTCAGTATCAATACTAATCCCTTGTTTTTTAGCTTCATCCATAAGATTAAGGCACAGTACAGCCATTTGTGTCTGCTTAAGCACCTGAACAGCAAGCATCAGATTCCGCTCGAGTGAGGTAGCATCAACCACTAAAATTACACAGTCATAATCGTTTGATTTTATAAAATCATCTGTCACTTCTTCTTCAGGCGAATCGTGTTGAAGAGAATATGAACCGGGCAAATCAACTAATCTTATTAAGTTATCTTTATGTTTACAGCTTCCATATTCAAGAGATACTGTTTTTCCTGCCCAGTTACCGGTATGCTGATTCATACCTGTCAAAGCATTAAACAAGGTGCTTTTACCAACATTCGGATTTCCTGCAAGTGCAAAGGTGAAATCGTATTTGCTTTTACTTAAATCAGAATTAACTTCTTGCTTTGCGCTATGTTTATGCAAACTGATATCAATCACCGTTATTTATTGATACGTTAATGCTCCTTGCATCTTCACATCTTAGTGCAATCACACTGCCTTTGACAAGATATGCTGTCGGATCTCCTGCAGGACTTTTTCTGAGAGTAGAAATCTCAGTGTTCTTAGTGAATCCTAAGTCCAGAATTCGGTTTTTTATTCGGGTATTATCTATACTGCATATCACACCTTTTTCACCAACCGGCAACATATCAAGTGAACAGCGCGTCATAATTCATCTTTCCTTTTCAGATGGAATATTACAGTATTATCCTATGCACTTTGTACGTTCTTGTGTGCAAAACAGCTTGCAAGGATATAATATTATTGCTATAATAAACGAAAGAGTATACGCATATTATTTATGGGTGATATGCTTGATTACTAAGAAACATATTTTTCTTTTTCTCGCGAGTTTTACTTTAATAGTTGCAATCGTCGGGGTGTCTGTTAAGACGACGAAATCTGTTGCAACAAATGCACAAATGAACAAAATCAAACCTACAATAATCATCGACGCAGGTCACGGCGGAGAAGATGGGGGAGCGGAATCTCCCGGCGGTCTACTGGAAAAAGATATCAATCTAGACATCGCACTTCATCTGCAAAAGTTATTTATTCAAAGTGGATTTGATGTAAAAATGACGAGATGCGATGATAATGCAATATACGACGATGATGCAAAGACTCTCAGGGAGAAAAAAGTCTCAGATCTTCATAACCGCACCGAAATCTTAAATAGTAGTCAGAACAACATTCTTATCAGCATACATCAGAATAAGTTCGAGCAAAGTCAGTACAGCGGAACTCAGGTCTTTTATTCGAAAAATAATCCTGAAAGTGCTTCGTTAGCGGAATATATACGGGTAGCAGTGAAGGGACTTCTTCAACCGAATAATGAACGTGAATGCAAAGTGGCAACCAACAGTATTTATTTACTTGATAACGCCACTGTACCTGCGGTATTGGTTGAATGCGGTTTTCTATCCAATCCACAGGAAGAACAGCTACTTCAGTCTGATGAATACAAGAAATGCATGGCATTTACTATTTACTCAGGATTTCTTGAATACTATTATCTTAATTATTAAACTTACGGAAGTGATAAAATGGCAAAAGTCAAATCTGTATACGTTTGCAGTGAGTGCGGATATGAATCTCCTAAATGGTATGGCAAATGCCCATCCTGCAACGAATGGAATACTATGAACGAGGAAATTGTAAATAAATCTGAAAGCATCGGAGTTGCCAAACGACAGGCAGTATATACTCAGCCGATAAGCATCACAGATATCTCTACAAAAGACGAGCATAGATATATAACGAATATTTCAGAACTTGACCGTGTGCTGGGTGGTGGAATTGTAAAAGGTAGTCTGATTCTTCTGGGCGGAGACCCCGGTATCGGAAAGTCAACAATCCTTCTTCAGATTTGCAGACAGCTTTGCAAGAATCTGAAGATTCTCTATGTATCAGGTGAGGAATCAAAGAGACAGCTGAAGCTCAGAGCCGCCAGACTTGATGCAGAAAGCGATAACCTCCTTGTTCTCACCGAAACAGATGCTCAGGTTGTTGCCGAGGTTATACGCACCGATAAGCCGGATATGGTTATGATTGATTCCATTCAGACCATGTCGATATCAGAGCTCAGTTCATCTCCAGGCAGCGTTACTCAGGTCAGGGAATGTACGAATTTTCTGATGAGAGTTGCAAAAGGCATGGACATTCCCATGTTTATAGTAGGACACGTCAATAAAGAAGGTTCCATAGCAGGCCCAAAAGTTCTGGAACATATAGTTGACGCTGTGCTGTATTTTGAGGGCGATAAGCAAATGTCTTACCGCATACTCAGAGCAGTAAAAAACAGATACGGTTCTACCAATGAAATAGGCGTTTTTCAGATGTCGGAAAACGGACTGGAAGAAGTTGAGAATCCTTCTATGATGTTGCTGTCAGGCAGACCTAAGAATGTTTCAGGCACCTGCGTTGCTTGTACTATGGAGGGCTCCAGACCTATTCTTGCAGAAGTTCAGGGTCTTGCATCTGCATCTGCATTCGGAAATCCCCGAAGAATGTCAACGGGATTTGATTACAGCCGAATGTCTCTTATAGTAGCAGTGCTTGAAAAGCGAGCAGGATACTACTTCTCCAACACAGATGTTTACATAAACGTAATAGGCGGACTGAGACTTGACGAACCTGCCACAGACCTTGCTGTAGCTATGGCTTTGGTCTCCAGCCTGAAGGATATTCCTGTATCAGATAATTCCATAGCATTCGGTGAAATAGGATTAGCCGGCGAAATCAGAAGTGTTTCACATGCTCAGGAACGAGTAAATGAAGCATCAAGACTTGGATTCAATAAGATAATTATACCTTATCATAACCTTAAAAATGTTCAGTCTCCTAAAAACGTTGAGCTTGTAGGAGTTCGGAACATACGCGAGGCTTTTGATGCGCTTACCTGAGATGAAGCATATGGTTCTGATATCACCGGCGGACAGCAAACTAATTAGTGATTTAAATAAGCTTGGTATCGGAATCATTGAAAGCGAATGTCAGCAAAAGTTGAGAAAAAACGAACAACTCCATGCAGATATGCAACTGCTGGCAATAAATGACACAGCATTCATACCGCGTAATTGTATTTCACTTCACAATAAGATTAGGGGTTTCTACAAGAATGTGATTCTATGTAATGAAATCAAAGATCCTTATCCCGATAACGTAGGATTAAACGCAGCACTTGTGGGCAATAAACTTCTGTGCAAGATAGAATCCCTTGAAAAGAAAGTCTATGACTATTGTAAGCTGAATAATATTGAGCTGATTAACGTAAACCAAGGATATGCAAAATGCTCGACTCTTGTTGTAAACGAAAGCTCAATTATCACAGCAGACAGCACTATCTATAAAGCAGCAATACACAATGGTATCAGAGCTTTAAGAATAAGACCGGGATATATACATCTGGAAGATGCAGACTATGGATTTATCGGCGGATGCAGCGGTAAAATAGGGGACAGGATAATATTCTTCGGCGATATAAAAAAGCATCCTGACTATATGGCTATATCCGGCTTTATTCACGATGAAGGAATCAGTTATATATGTACTTCAAAAGATATGCTGAATGATATTGGTGGTCTCGTAGTGTTGCAATAGTTTCACATAATGTAATATTGTTTAGCAAAGCGGAGCAGAATTAAATTTCTGCTCTATTTTTTCGAACGGTATCGAACATATGTGCTGTGGGTGAATGCGATGAAACAGAGTCAAGTCCAAGCAAATAATCAGCAGAAACATGATAAATCATACATAATCTCGTCAGCAGGTGAAGCGGAAGCTCTCGCAATCCTGATTCATACTTTGAGTATTGTTCTTGTCTAATGCAAAGAATATATGCAATATCGGACTGACTATAGGAATTAAGCTTTCTAAGCTCTTTAAGCCTTATACAATATAATTGCTTCATATATAATCTCCGGAAATAAATTATGCTCAATCAGACATAAAGATTTATGTCTCTGAGAACATATAAAATATAGCACGAAATTAAATAGAATGATGTAGTAATATGTAGTGAAGTATAATTATTTATATATAAAAAAATACAGTTAATATCAGCGTATTACAAATTAGAATAAAATAAAACAAAACAGCAGTAAAAAAATCGCAACATAATGGCGATACGCAAAAAGATAATTAATGGTCATTTTTCTGAATTGTCAATATACAAATTGTAATTTCAGCCACTTTTCTTAGAAAGCCCTCCCCTAAATTACACAAAATATTCATTTTGTGTAATTTTCTGTATGGGAATTTACACCCCTATTTTCTATGCTATAATAAGTAAAAGATTGGTTCTGCTATTTATTAATTGATCAAAAATCAGAGGTGTGTGTTATGCTGGCTAAGAATTATAAAAATGAAGCGTCTCCAATTATTAAGGACTACCTTTTCTACTTACAGACGGTCAAAGAAAAATCTCCAAAAACTGTTGAGGAATATTTTATTGACCTTCGTACCTTCTTCAGGTTTATAAAAGTCCACCGGGACATGGTTAATCCTAAGATCCCTTTTGAGGAAATACCAATTAACGATGTTGACCTTGAACTGATAAAATCCATTTCCCTATCCGACGCCTATGAGTTTATGGATTATTTAAAAACAGACCGTGGCAACAACAGCTCTACAAGGCTCAGAAAAACATCTGCAATGCGAGGATTCTTCAAGTATTTATCCGTGAAGAAACATCTCATAGATAATGACCCTCTGAAAGATTTTGAAACACCTAAGCAGAAGCGAAGCTTACCAAAATATCTTTCTTTGGAACAAAGCATACAATTGCTTGAAGCTGTTGATGGCCCTCACAAAGAGCGCGACTACTGCATAATAACCCTCTTTCTCAACTGCGGACTTCGTCTTTCTGAATTAGTGGGGCTCAACATCAGCGATATAAGAAGAGATAACACTGCCAGAGTTCTTGGAAAAGGCAATAAAGAAAGAATTATTTATCTGAACGATGCCTGCATCAGTGCAATTGAAGCATATCTTAAGGTCAGACCCAATGATAATCTCAAGGATAGGAACGCACTCTTTATCAGCAATCAGGCAAAAAGAATGAGCCCTGTGACTGTACAAAAGCTCGTATATAAATATCTTGAAAAAATCGGTCTGGACTCTCAAGGGTATTCATGTCATAAACTGAGACACACTGCTGCTACTCTTATGTATCAATACGGAAATGTTGACGTGAAGATTCTCAAAGAAGTGCTCGGTCACGAGAATCTGGGTACAACCGATATTTATACGCACCTCAATTCTGAACAAAAGAAAACCGCTG
Organism: Clostridia bacterium; assembly: GCA_017421045.1. Classification (GTDB taxonomy): domain Bacteria; phylum Bacillota; class Clostridia; order Oscillospirales; family Acutalibacteraceae; genus Ruminococcoides. The sequence continues at coordinate 86,064 of JAFQMC010000020.1, read as the reverse complement.
CAGAGGCAAACCCACTGGCAAATATAAAACAAAAGAAATAACAGCAAACAAAAAGGAAGCGTCGAAAAACGCTTCCTTTTATATTATATATCGTTTTTAATCAAATCATCATAGGTTTCACGTCTGATAACTGTGCGGTGTTTATCGCCTTTTACCATTACAACTGCGGGTCTTGGAATTCGGTTATAGTTAGATGCCATTGAGTAGTTATACGCACCTGTTGAAAGGACAGCCAGTATATCCCCCGGCTCGGTGTCTGCAAGCAGAATATTCTCCTGAATCAGATCCCCGCTTTCGCAGCATTTTCCTGCGATAGTGACCTTATTCTCTGCCTTGGCATCAGCTCTCATCGCATTAATAACCGTATATTCTGAGTTGTATAATGCATAGCGAATGTTATCCCCCATGCCGCCGTCTACAGAAACATATGTGCGGATGTCGGGTATATTTTTGATGCCGCCTACAGTATATAAAGTGATACCCGCTTCACCGACAACGGAGCGTCCGGGTTCTATTGAAACGAAAGGCATTTTCAAACCCAGGTGTGCAGTCTTATCCTTTACTGTTTTGCTGACTTCTTCGATATAAAGAGCAAAATTCCTCGGTGTATCGGAATCCACATATTTAATTCCAAAGCCACCGCCGAGGTTGAGCTCTTCAATCTCAGTGCCAAATCGATTCTTTATATCTGCGATAAAATCTATCATGATTGATGCAGCATCAACAAATGGCTCAACATCAAAAATCTGTGAACCTATGTGGCAATGTATACCTCTGAGGTTAAGATTTTTTAGCGAGAGTGCTTTTTCGACAGCTGAGGTTGCCTCGCCGTTTTCGATGGCAAAACCAAACTTTGAATCAATCTGACCTGTTTTTATATATTCATGGGTGTGTGCCTCGACACCGGGCTTGATTCTGATAGCGATGCTCACAACTTTATTCATGGAATCCGCAATGCTGTTTATCAAATCAAACTCAGAATAATTATCAACGATAATCATTCCAACACCATACTCAAGAGCCATTGCGAGCTCGTCGGGAGTTTTATTGTTACCATGGAAGTTTATGCGTTCAGCAGGAAAACCCGCCTTGATTGCAGTATAAAGCTCGCCACCGGAAACAACATCTACACCCATCCCCTCTTCCTTAACGATTCTGTAAATCTCAAGGCATGAGAAAGCCTTGCTGGCGTAGTATGCACGTCCGTTTCCGTCGTAGAAATCATCAAAAGCTTTCACATAAGCACGGCAGTTGTCGCGCACTGTGGTTTCACTCATAACGTAAAGCGGTGTGCCGTATTCTTTGGCTAATTCAACCGCGTCACAATCTTCAATCATCAAATGGCCATTGTCGCCTATACACTGATTAGGATTAAGCATTATTATCACTCCCCTGTCTCTAAGTATTTGTCTATTATATCTCGTATTTCCTCGGTGCCCTCGCCGTTAAGAGCTGAGAAAGGATAGCATTTTGCATCATATTCGCTGAGCAAATCTTCGTAGAATGCAATCTGTTTTGCAAGCTCTGTCTTGTTGAGCTTGTCCTTCTTAGTGAGAACAACAATAAAAGGAAATCCCATTTGTCTCAGATATTCAATCATCTGAATATCATCGGCTGTTGGCTTATGTCTGATATCACAAATCTGGACAACCAGAGCAAAATTACGCTCATCGTCAAAGTAACCTTCCACAAGTTCTGCCCAACGTTGCTTTTCTGCATGAGAAACCTTTGCATATCCATAGCCGGGAAGATCAACCAGCACAAACTCTTTCAATGAAAAAAAGTTAATTGTCGCTGTTTTTCCGGGAGTCGCGCTGACTCTGGCAAGACTTTTTCTGTTTGTGATTTTATTTATCAGCGATGACTTTCCCACGTTAGATCTTCCGGAAAACACAACCTCAGGAAGAGTTGACTCAGGAAGCTGTGCGGAGGTTCCGCAAGCCATATCAAATTTTACATTATTAATATCCATAAACTCAACTCCTATACACATCAGTTGACTGATGCTATCTTGTCTGCGCTCGGCTGTTTTCTTGTTGATTTCGACGAAGATACTTTTTTGACGTTTTTAATCAACATCATATTAAGCACTTCATCAATAGAATCAACGGGAATAAACTTAACGTTCTCGCGAACAACAGGATCAATTTCAGCTATATCAGGCACGTTCTTCTCAGGGATGATAACCTGCCTGATGCCTGATTTATAGGCAGCAATGGCTTTTTCCTTGAGTCCGCCTATGGGTAAAACTCTGCCTCGTAGAGTAATCTCTCCGGTCATAGCGACATCGCATCTGACTTTTGATGATGTAAGAGCTGAACATATTGCGGTAGCCATTGTAATTCCTGCAGAGGGTCCATCCTTGGGAACTGCTCCCTCTGGTGCGTGGATGTGGATATCCTTATTTTTATAAAAGTCAGGATCAATACCCAGACTTTTTGCTCTGCTCCTGATGCAGGTTACGGCGGTCTTTGCTGACTCCTGCATGACGTCACCCAATGAACCTGTCAATTCAAGCTTGCCGGTTCCATCCATAACAGCGACTTCTATAGGCAATATCTCTCCGCCTACAGCTGTCCAGGCCAGACCGTTTGCAACACCTATCTGGTCTTTTTCTGAGTAATAATCGCCGGTATACTTTGCAGGACCTAAATATTCAGAAAGATTTGTTGCATTTATGCGAACACAAACATCGTCATTCACAACAGACACTGCTGCTTTGCGCATAAGCTTGGAAATAATGCGTTCTAAGGAACGAACTCCCGCTTCTCTGGTGTATTTATCAATCAGCGCATAAACAGCACTGTCGGTGATTTTAAAAGACTTTGCAGCGAGTCCGTTGTTACTCAGTTGCCTTTTGATAAGATGTTTTTTTGCAATGTTGAACTTTTCTTCTCTGGTATAGCTGGATAGCTCGATAACATCCATTCTATCACGAAGCGGTTCAGAAATTGAACTCAGGTCGTTGGCAGTTGTAATAAACATTACATCCGAAAGGTCAAAGGGTATGTCGAGATAGTGATCAACAAAGGTGCTGTTCTGCTCACCATCCAGAACTTCCAGTAAAGCAGAGGTAGGGTCGCCCTTGTAATCATTTGAAAGCTTGTCTATTTCATCAAGAACCACGAGAGGATTCATACTGCCTGCTTTTTTCATACCAGCCATAATCCGTCCGGGCATAGAGCCGATGTATGTACGTCTGTGACCGCGGATCTCAGCTTCATCCTTAACACCGCCCAGAGAAATCCGCACCGACTTTCTGTTGATGTCTTCAGCAACAGAGAGTGCTATTGAGGTTTTGCCGACACCCGGAGGGCCTACAAGGCAGATAATATTACCCTTTGACTGAGGATTTAGTTTTCTCACTGCAAGGTATTCAATAATTCTGTCCTTGACTTTTTCAAGACCATAATGCTTTTTATCAAGAGCCTCACGAACCTTTGAGAGGTCTATGTTCTCTTCAGTAAAAACGTGCCAAGGAAGCTCCAGACAGGTGTCTATGTAAGTGCGGATTACAGCTGCTTCCTGACTTCCATAGGGCATTCTGTCAAGTTTAGTGCATTCTTTGAGGAGGATTTTTTCAATCTCCTCCCCCATCTTTTTTTCTTTGATAGCTTCGCGCAGATTTTCCGCTTCAAAATCAGGATCCTCTGTATCACCGAGTTCTTCCTGAATCGCTCTGATTTCTTCCCGAAGGAATATCTCACGCTGTGTCTGATCAAGATTAGCGCGGGTTCTGTCGTTTATTTCATGTTCAAGCTCTAAAACAAGAAGCTCATTGTTCAGCATACGGATAAGCGACTCCGTACGTTTCTTTGCAGACAGGATTTCAAGGACTGTCTGTTTGTTTCTGTAATCCAGAAGAATGTTGCCTGCAAGAAAATCGCTGAGGTCTCCGCAGTTATTGCAAAGACCAACTTTGAACATTATATCAGAAGGAAGCTTTGAGTTAAGCTCCACATATTTTTCAAAAACAGATTTAAGAGCACGTGTCAGTGCAAGTTCTGTTACCTCATCGGTACAATTCATCTCTGCAACGGGAGCCACGTCTGCACAAAGGTATGATTTATTTTCTACAACAAATTGCACACTGGCTCTGTACAAACCTTCAAGAACAACTCTCACTGTATTGTCAGGTTGCTTAATAACCTGAACAACTCTGGATATCACACCAATCTGATACAAATCATTCACATCAGGGTTGCTAACCGATGCATCAAATTGAGCTGATGCAAATACCAGCTGATCGTTATTCATTGCATGTTTTATAGCATTAATAGATTTCTTTCTGCCCACATCAATATGAAGCATCATCTTAGGAAAAACGACTATTCCACGCAAAGGCAGAACAGGAATATTAGGAACTAAAGAGTCGTTTTGGGTCATAAATATACCTCGTATAGAAAATTGCAATTGCCGTACACCGAAGTTTCGATGTACGGCATTGTATTTGTGATAGGTTGAACACTATCAGGAAGCGCTTTTCTCTGACTGTGTTCTCTCAGAATTACGTGTAATTATCGGCTTAGAACCTTCTGTAATAGATTCACTTGTAATTACTACTTTACTTATAGATTCGTCAGAAGGAACATCAAACATCAGCTGAGTCAGATTCTGTTCAAGTATTCCTCTGAGACCTCTGGCGCCTGTCTGCTGTTCAAGAGCCTTCTCAGCAATTGCAGAGAGCGCCTCATCCTCAAACTCAAGAAGCACATCATCGTAAGCAAACAGCTTTTTATACTGCTTAATAAGCGAGTTCTTAGGCTCTGTAAGAATGCGAACAAGTGCCTCTTTATCGAGGCCTGACAGAGCGGTTATGACAGGCAATCTGCCCACAAGCTCAGGAATGAGTCCGAACTTGACCAGGTCGTGGGATACGACTTTCTGCATCCAGTACGTTTCATTAAGTGACTTTTTGTCGATAACATTTGCTTCGAATCCAAGTGTTGATGAATCTGTACGTTTCTCCACAACTTTTTCGAGTCCGTCAAAGGCACCTCCGCATATGAAGAGGATGTTCTTTGTATCAATGTTGATGAATTCCTGCTGGGGATGTTTTCTGCCACCCTGAGGCGGAACATTTGCGACTGTTCCTTCAATCATTTTGAGAAGCGCCTGCTGAACACCTTCACCGCTGACGTCACGGGTTATGGAAGGATTCTCAGACTTTCTTGAAATTTTGTCAATCTCATCAATGTAGATGATACCTGTCTGAGCTTTTTCAATATCATAATCAGCAGCCTGAATAAGCTTGAGAAGGATATTTTCTACATCCTCACCAACATAACCTGCCTCTGTGAGTGTAGTTGCATCAGCAATAGCAAAAGGCACATCGAGAGCTTTCGCCAGTGTCTGGGCAAGTAGAGTCTTGCCGACACCTGTAGGTCCGAGAAGCAGAACATTGCTCTTAGAAAACTCTACATCATCGTCCTCGTTGAAAACTCTTTTGTAATGATTATAGACAGCAACACTAAGTGTTATCTTTGCGCTATCTTGCCCGATGACATACTCATCGAGAATAGCTTTAATCTCGTGCGGTTTCAGAAGTTGCGAAGCATCAATGGTATCTGCAACTACTGCAGGCTCTATAAGCTCACCTTCGTCGAGTATAGACATACAAAGCTCTACGCAGTTATCACAGATATATACTCCGTTGCCGGCAATGAGTTTGCCGACCATCCCCTGAGTTTTGCCGCAAAAAGAACAGCAAACATCACCGTTGTCTTTGGTATTAGGCATTGGTTTCCCCTTATCTCTTTTCGATTACCTTATCAATGAGACCGTACTCCATTGCCTGCTGTGCAGTCATGAAGTTATCTCTTTCTGTATCTCTTGCAATAATATCATAGGGTTTACCTGTGTTCTTTGCAAGGATTTCGTTGAGTTTCTTCTTTGTATGAAGAATATGCTGAGTGTGGATCTCAATGTCAGTTGCCTGACCCTGAGCGCCGCCGCTGGGCTGATGAATCATGATATCAGCATTAGGAAGTGCATATCTCTTGCCGGGAGTTCCTGCTGCAAGAAGAAAAGCACCCATAGAAGCAGCCATTCCCATACAGATTGTCGAAACATCACACTTGATGTACTGCATTGTGTCGTAAATAGCCATACCATCGGTAACAGAACCGCCGGGGCTGTTGATATAAAGGCTGATATCCTTTGAAGGATCCTGTCCCTCAAGGTATAAAAGCTGAGCAACAACTACGCCAGCAGAAGCGGAATTTACTTCTTCATTCAGTATGATTATTCTATCGTTGAGCAAACGGGAGAAAATATCGTAGGAACGCTCTCCGCGGCTGGTCTGCTCTACAACATAAGGTACAAAGCTCATCTAAATCATCCTTTCAGAATAATACTTAACAAAAATTATAAGACTTATTCAAGAATTATTTTACGGATGCAGACTTTCTTACCATATCCATAGCGCGCTGAACAGCGATGTCATCACGCTGATCCTCAGCATCTACGAGCATCTTGATTCTGTCTACATCTACGCCGTAGTTCTCAGAGAGTGCCTTGAACTCTGCCTCGACATCCTCGTCTGTTACAACAATTTCCTCGAGTTTAGCAATCTTCTTCAGTGCAAGACGAAGCTTTACTCTGCGCTCTGCATCCTTGCGATACATATTCTTGAGAGCATCAACATCCATACCCATATAGCCGAGGTATGTGTTCATATCCATACCCTGTGAGCGGAGACGTGCATCAAAGTCACGAAGCATGGAGTTGACTTCGTTGTCGTACATAGCCTCGGGAATCTCGCCCTGAACAAGCTCAATGAGCTTATCAGTAATCTGATTGTTGATGTCGTTCTCTCTCTCTTCTTTAAGTCTCTTGGAGATTGTCTCCTTGACTTCCTTTTTATACTCGTCAACAGTTTCTTTGTCGCTGACGTCCTTTACGAACTCGTCGTCAAGCTCGGGAAGCTCTTTAGTCTTGATTTCATGGAGCTTAATCTTGAACTGTGCATCCTGACCCTTGAGCTCTTCTGCCTGATAATCCTCGGGGAATGTAACTGTGATTGTAAATTCCTCGCCTGCGTTGTGGCCGATAATTTGCTCCTCAAAACCGGGAATAAAGGAACCGCTGCCCAGAGCAAGGTTGTAGTTCTCAGCTTTGCCGCCTTCAAAAGCTTTATCACCGAGGAAACCCTCAAAATCAATAACAGCTGTATCGCCGTCTGCAGCAGCTCTGTCCTCAACAGTAATCATACGGCTGTTTCTGTCACGAATCTTGTCGATCTCTTCGCCAATCATTTTCTCAGTTACGCGAACAGCCTTGGACTTAACTTCGATATCCTTGTAGCCCTCAACCTCAACCTCGGGCTCAACGATTACTACAGCCTTGAAAACAAAGTCGCCGTCAGCGCTGACTTCCTCAACGGACTCAACTGCTACAAGACGGAGGTTAGCTTCTTTAACTGCAGCTTCAAGTGCCTCGGGATAGCAGAACTCGATTGCATCGGGATAGAATACATCTTTGCCGTACATTTTCTCTACCATCTGTCTGGGTGCCTTTCCTTTACGGAAGCCGGGGATATTAACCTGACCGATGTTCTTCTTGTAAGATCTCTGTACTGCTGCTTCGAATGTTGCTGCGTCTACAACAACTTCCAGCTCATACTTATTTGTTTCCTTCATAGTTGATGACTTAAGTGCCATTTTAAAATTCCTCCAATATAAATGAATTTTTGGTATATTCAAACGATCGGTACAGGAAAGAACCCTGTGAAATCGCATGAAATCAGTTGAAGATTAATTCCCTCATAGTTGCCGGTTATGGCATGTCTGTGTGTTGCTGAACCATGGAGATGACCGTAGTAACAACGTTTGATGTCGTTTTGTTTTAAGGTGTTGATTATCTCCTCACAGACGATAGTATCATACACAGGCGGATAGTGCAGAAAGACAACAGGTTCAAGTCCTGATTTCTTAGCACAATCGATAGACATCTGAAGTCTGCCGATTTCCCTGTTGAGAATTCTCATATCCTTTTCGCCGGAGGATTCATAGTTCCATCCTCTGGTTCCGCATATGCTGATACCATCAGCTTCATAGGAATTGTTGAAAAGTATGCTGATGGTATTAAAACCTTTTTCCTCAAGATACTCTTCTATTTTCTTTTTAGTACCCCACCAGTAATCATGGTTGCCTTTGATGAAGATTTTTTTACCCGGAAGAGAGTTGATAAACTGAAAGTCAGCTTCACACTCCTCAAGTCTCATTGCCCATGAAATATCACCGGCAATAACCACGGTATCTTCATCAGAAATAAGCTTACGCCAGTTATTCTCAAGTCGCTCTACATAATCTGTCCATCCCGAGAAAACATCCATAGGCTTGTCAGTTCCAAGTGAAAGGTGAAGATCTGCTATTGCGTAAACAGACATTATTTAAGTCCCAGAGAACTGAGGACATACTGAGGCATATCAGCAGGATCAATAACATCACTGAAACGATCATCCATAGTTCTGGTAGCTTCAAGAGGCGCAGGAATAGCAACTCCTGTTTTATCGTTCATTCTGTCCACGATTGCGAACTCGTCAGTATCGGTTACTTCCTGTCCTTCAACAGCAGAAAGAACTGCACGTGAGAATTTATAGGGACTTGCTGTTGACGCGATAACAGCAGGTGTATTATCCCCTGTTTCGCTAAGGTATTTATCATACACATTAACTGCAACAGCTGTGTGTGTGTCGCAGAGATAGTTGCTGTTCTCATAGAGAGAAGCGATAGTATCAAGAGTTTCATCCTCTGAACAATATCCGCCGCTGAACATCTCTGTTACAACATTTTTGATATTCTCGCTGACAGCATACTCACCCTGAGTCTTGAGAGCTGTCATATATTTCTTGGTCTCGGCATCATTTCTGCCTGAGAGAATATAGAGAAGTCTCTCCAGGTTGCTGGAAACCAGAATATCCATAGAGGGAGATACGGTGGTGATAAAATCACGGTTTTTATTATAAACACCGCTATTGATAAAATCTGTCAGAACATTGTTTGAGTTAGATGCACAGATAAGCTTGTTAACGGGCATTCCCATGGAATAAGCAAAATATGCTGCGAGGATGTTGCCGAAGTTACCTGTCGGAACAACGATGTTGATTTTGTCACCGAGTTTAATCTTGCCGGCATTTACCATGTCGCAGTAAGCGGAAACATAGTAAACTATCTGAGGAAGAAGTCGGCCCCAGTTTATGGAGTTTGCACTGGAGAACATAAGACCGTTCTTCTCAAGAGAATCTATAACCTCATCGGTAGTGAAAATATTCTTAACACCGGTCTGAGCATCGTCAAAGTTACCTTTGATAGCACAAACACCGACGTTGTTACCGCCTGTAGTGTTCATCTGATGCTTTTGCATGGGGCTTACACCATCGCTGGGATAGAAAACAATAATCTCAGTGTTTTCGACGTCCTTGAAACCTTCGAGAGCAGCCTTACCTGTGTCGCCTGAAGTAGCAACAAGAATAACAGCCTTCTTGCCGTCTGCAGTTTTCTTCAGAGACTTTGTGAGAAGATGCGGAAGAATCTGAAGTGCCATATCCTTGAATGCACAAGTAGGACCATGCCAGAGCTCAAGAATGTTAAGCTCGGTATTCTTATAGTCTACAGAGACAATCGGCGCAGGATTGTCAGAACCGAATTTCTCGGCAGTGTAAGCTTTATCAACACAATCTGCAATTTCTTCTGCTGTGAAATCAGTAAGATAATCAGAGAGGATTTTCTTAGCTCTTTCTCTATAGTCCAGTTTAAGAAGTGTCTCAAATGTTACGCCGTCGTACTTAGGGAAAGTATCGGGAACAAACAAGCCTCCATCGCGGGAAATTCCCTGAGCGATAGCTTGTGCTGAAGACACTGACTCGTTATTATTCTGTGTGCTGGTGTACATCATAAAATTACCAACCACCCTTTCTATGCGAATAATATATTATTTTACACTATTATGAAGCAAAAGTCAAAATCTGCTAAAGAAATTATGCGCATTATAGTATAGTATTTTTTGTACAAGTTGCTCATTATATCCGATTTTCAGGAACTCTTCGTACAAAACCCCGATTTTTTCAATGCCTTTGAGGGTTTTGGGAACGTCACTCCCGTCATAATCCGAACCGATGCTCAAAACATCTTCCCCACCAAGTGAAAGGAAATGTTCAGCATTCAGCAATACATCTTTTACTGATGCCTCAGAAGGTGTTTCAGACAAAAATTCCCTGTGAAAATTGAGACCGACCAAACCATTTCGCTGAGAGATCTGAATAAATTGATCATCTGTAAGGTTTCGTCTGTGATTACATATCGAGCGGGAATTAGAATGTGATGCAACTATCGGCTTTTGAGTATGCTCCAGCACGTCGTAAAACAGTCTATCGCTTGCGTGAGAAATATCAATAACAATAGAGGCTTTTTCAAGCTGTTCTACACAAGCTCTTCCGAAAGGTTTAAGACCAACTTCCGGTGTATCGGCTCCGCCGCCAATACAGTTTTCAGCATTCCATGTCAGGATAATCATACGAACACTGCAGTCAGAAAGCAACTGTATGTTGTCGAGATTACCATTGAGAAAAGCTCCGTTTTCCACTGTAAACAGAAAGTTATGAGCGGAATCTCCGAGAGAATTCTCAGCAACAGATATTCCAAATCTCTCAGCCTCTCTTAAAAGCTTACAATATGCACCCTGAAAGAGCTTCAACGCTTCCTCCTGCGCTATATCATCAGGCAACCACACCGCCATACACTCGCACCATTTTTTGAATCGTTTGCCTCTGCTGACGGAGATATCGAAGCTGTCTTCATCAAGGGTTTTATTCAAAGAGAAAGCCTTGTACAGAGTATCGCAGTGCAAATCAAAAAACTGCATAATCTCCTCCTTGTGAGAATGCGTTTTCAATATAATTCACCTTATAGGGCTTCAGAGTTTTTTCATCAATAAACACTTCTGCAACGTCGAATCTCGGCTGTTTTTTGCGCTCTGTTGTAGTCAGGTAATAATGTGCAGCCAGAAGGATTTTATGCTGCTTTTGTTTTCCGACAGCATACAGCGGTCGCAAGGGGTATTCACCAGTTCTGGATTTGACCTCAACAAAAATAATATACTCCTTATTCTCTGCGATGATGTCAATCTCAGAATACTTATTTCTCATATTGCGTTCAATGATTCGATACTTTTTCTTCTTAAGATAGTTTGAGACGTAATCTTCGCCTTGTGCACCTTTGGAGATTGTATTTAACTTTTTCATTTATCTTTTCATTTATTTAAGAATATTTTTCAGAAAGCTCATACGATGAATCGGGCTGGGTCCGTGCTCTCTGATCATTTCTGTATGCAATTTGGTTCCATAGCCTTTATGCTTTTCAAAGCAATACTGAGGATAATCCTCTGCATATTGCAACATAAGTCTGTCTCGGGATACTTTTGCAAGAATCGAAGCAGCAGCTACAGACATACTGCGTGCATCACCCTTTATGATATACTCACATGGAATGCTGAGTTCAGGAGTCCTATTGCCGTCAATATATGCAAAGTCTGCAGGAATATCAAGACCCTCTACAGCGCGCTTCATAGCAAGCATAGTAGCGTTGAGGATATTAAACTCCTCTATCTCCTCAACGGTGGCATAAGCAATATTGTAGGAAACAGCGGAGTCTGTTACTACGTCGAAAAGCTGTTCTCTCTTCTTTTCTGTGAGCTTTTTGGAGTCGTTGACTCCATCGAGGATGAGGCCTTCAGGCAGTATAACGGCAGCGGCGCAAACAGGACCTGCAAGGGGCCCTCTGCCCGCCTCATCAACACCGCAGATGCTTTTATATCCGCGAGCTAAAGCGTAATTTTCAAATTCTAACCAATCCATAAATTACTCCTCTGAATCCATTGGGAACTCAAGAGTTACGCGACCGAGCTTTGCTGCTCTGAACTCATCCAAAAGCATAGCCGATGCTCGTTCAGTGTTGACCTCGCCGCCCGAAATAAGCATACCGCGCTTCTTACCGATAAGCTGTAAAAGTTCATACGAATCAATATCCTGAACAGTTTCAGCATCAAGGGAAAAACGCTCAATAAAATTCTTGGGTTTAATTCCCTTAAGCAAGTCAAGAAGTCTCACTGCGAGAAGCTCTGTATCCAATATCTGATCTTTTACTGCTCCGGTGAAAGCAAGGCGCTCTCCCACGAGCTGATCCTCGAACTTAGGCCACAGCACGCCCGGTGTATCCAGCAACTCAAAGCCTCTGTCAAGAGTAAACCACTGATTTCCTCGGGTAACACCCGGTCTGTCTTCGACCTTGGCCCGATTTTTCTTGACAACTCGGTTTATGAAAGAAGATTTTCCCACATTGGGAATGCCTACAATCATAACACGGACGGACGGATTCTTGATACCCTTAGCCTGTTTTTTCTCGATATAGCTTTTCAAAAGTTTTCTGCATTCGGGAATAAAGCGATCGAGACCTTTACCACTTCTGCAATCAATGGCAAGGGCGCGTATACCCTTCTTACCATAGTAATCAATCCATTTTGCGGTTGAAGCAGGATCTGCCATATCGCATTTATTGAGAAGAATGATGCGGGGTTTGTTGCCAACCAATCCGTCAATATCAGGGTTTGTGGAGGAAATGGGGATTCTGGCATCCTTGATCTCTACCACTGCATCTACTAATTTAAGTGATGCCTCAATCATTCTTTTTGTTTTGGTCATATGACCGGGAAACCATTGTATGTTCTGATTTGTACTCATATAATCACCTAAAACACAAAAGCTTACATCAGTGTTGATGTAAGCTTTGATTTTGTATCAGTATAAATAACCGAAATTATTAAAGGGAAAAATAACAAATTGTGCTTTACCGATAATGTCATCCACACTTACACAACCGAAATATCGGCTATCATAGGAAACTTCGCGATTATCACCCATGATGAAAGCCTCGCCATCTGCGACAGTCAAAGAAACCTCTGTCTCACCTGTTTTGTTGATAGTATCAGAAGAGATATACTCTTCGTCAAGAAGTACCCCATCAACAAAAACTTCGCAAGTCTGATAGTTGATATATACCTGCTGACCCTCCAAAGCTATAATACGCTTGATAATGGGCTTGTCGTAATACTTACCTGCAGGAATAACAACAACATCTCCAACCTCGGGCTCGTAGAAGAAATTGGTGATAATAACCTTATCTTCATTTAAAAGTGTGTTACACATAGATGTTCCGTCAATGTTGACAAGTCTGAAAACAAAGGTGAGCAACAAAACAACAATGACAATAGCTACAACAATAGAGTGCATCCACTCATAAAGTGCTGTTGTCACCGATGATTTGTTAGGTTCAACCTGTACTTTCGCTTCATCATCCTCAACATAGGACTCATCCTGTATATCGATATCGTATTCGTCAAGATCGATTTTTTTCATATCATCACCTGAATGATAGTAAAAAAAGGGACAGTAGTCCCTTTTTCAAATTACTTTTTGATTGCTTCCTTAACCTTAGCAGCCTTACCAACTCTATCGCGGAGATAGTAGAGCTTGCTTCTGCGAACCTTACCGCGTCTGATAATCTGAACATCGGTAACATTGGGAGAATGTACAGGGAATACTCTCTCTACACCTACGCCGTAGGAAACACGTCTTACTGTAAATGTCTCGGAAACACCGCTGCCGCGCTTTGCGATAACAGTACCCTCGAACATCTGAATTCTCTCTCTCTCACCTTCACGGATATTAACAGCAACCTTTACTGTATCACCGATAGAGAACTCGGGCTTTTCGCTCTTGATTGAGCTTGCGGAAATTGTTTTTAATGCGTCCATTTTATGACCTCCAAATATTTTTTCGGAAATTCATACCTTTCGGCAGAGGACTATCCATATCAATTTTGCGGCTGTGCCGCTATCATTGAACTCGTCGCAGAGTACGACGGAAATTCAAATACTACAATATAATAACACACATAATCTGAATTTGCAAGTGTTTTTTTACAAATTAGAAAAAAGAATATTTTTTAAGAATTACGGATTTTTCCGAGGAACTTTTCAAAATATTCAGGCAACTCAGAAGAAAACTCCATGTACTCTCCTGTTACCGGATGGATAAATCCAAGTTTTATAGCATGCAGGCATTGACCGGAAAGCTCGGTTATAGCTTTTTTAGGTCCGTAGACATCATCACCTGCAAGAGGATGACCTATATAGGACATATGAACTCGGATCTGATGAGTTCTGCCTGTTTCAAGTCTGCAACTGATATATGAATATCCTCTGAACACCTCAATAACTTTATAGTGAGTTATTGCGTGTTTTGAGTTTATGTCAGTTACACACATACGTTTTCTGTCAGCAGAAGCACGGCCTATGGGCGCATCTATCACACCTTCGGAATCCTTCAGATGACCATATATAACAGCTCGGTACTCTCGTGTCATGCTGTGATCTTTTATCTGCTCAGAGAGTGAATAGTGAGCTCTGTCAGACTTAGCAACAACGAGAAGACCGCTTGTGTTCTTATCAATCCTGTGGACAATTCCCGGACGCAAAACCCCGTTGATTCCCGAGAGCTGTCCCTTGCAATGATATAGCAAAGCGTTGACCAAGGTTCCGTTGGGGTTTCCTGCTGCAGGATGCACGACCATACCCTTGGGTTTATTCACGACTATTAAGTCATCGTCTTCATAAACTATATCCAGAGGGATATCCTCAGGCACAGCTTCAAGCTCTACAGACTCAGGCACTGTGACAAAAACAACATCGCCCTCAGCAAGTTTGTAGCTTTTACTCGGATTCTTCCCGTTGACAAGAACCTGACCATCTTCAACAAGAGAAGCCAGAAAACTCCGAGACTTGCCATCAATATTCTCAGAGAGGAATTTATCAATCCTCTTCCCCGCTGACTCTGAAGTTACAGCTAAGTTGTACTCGATATTAGTCATTGTCGTGCACTATTTCTACAGATTCCTGTACCTTCTTATTGTTTTTTCCATAGTAAAAAACAATGAATATAACAAGTAAGACTGTTCCTGCTGTGACGCAGTAATCGGCGAAATTACAAATTGGCGGAAAGAATGAAAGCGCCAGAAAATCAACCACATAGCCATTGACAACGCGGTCAATGAGATTACCTATACCGCCACTGACAATAAGCACAACGGAAGCATAATACACCTTGCTTTTGAAATCGGGACGGAACATAAGATAGATGAGAACACCGCAGACTAAGACAGTAACACCTACAAATATCCATCGGAAACTTTCAGAGCCGATACCAAGTGCCATGCCGTCATTATGAGAATATGTGAAATTCAAAACACCGGGTATAACGGTCATACTTTCACCGAGCGCCATATTCTGTACAATTAAATATTTTGAAATTTGGTCTATTGCAACAAGAACTATTGCAACAATAAGAGCGATAATCAAAGTAAATCCTCCATAACAAAGGTCAAGCGGTGCATAAAATACACCGCTTTGGCTTTTGTGAATTATTCAATAACACCTGCACATCTTGCACAAAGAGTGGGATGTTCGGAGCACTCACCAACAGTTTTGCTGAATGCCCAACAACGCTCACACTTCTCTCCCTCAGCGCGATTGACAGTAACCTGAAGCTCTGCGGCATCAGATTCACAAACAACCACCTGAGAAACGATGAATGCAGCTGCAAGCTCATTCTCTACTGACTTGATAAACTCATAGTCTGCACCTGAAGCACAGAGAGTTACAGAAGCCTCAAGAGAAGACTTAATCATTTTATCCTTGATAGCTACTTCGAGCTGCTTCTTGACAGTATCTCTCAGATCATGAATTCTGTCCCAGTTGGAGATAAAGTCTGCATCAAGCTCGATTTCGATGGGTGTGGGCATCTGATTGAAGAGGATGCACTCAGAATCGGAATCAGAGCGATGAGGCATATATTTCCAGATTTCGTCGGAAGTATATGCAAGTATAGGTGCGATCATTCTGGTCATTGCATCGAGGATAATATAAATTGCAGTCTGAGCAGCACGACGGGAGTGAGAGTCAGCTTTCTCGGTGTAGAGTCTGTCCTTGAGAACATCAAGGTAGAAGTTGGACATATCTACAACACAGAAGTTGTGAATTGCATGATACACCTGATGGAACTCGTAGGAGTCGTATCCTGCCTTAACTTTAATCATAAGCTCGTTGAGCTTATTGATTGCCCACTTGTCGATAGGCATAAGGTCGCTGATAGCAACACTGTTGGTATCAGGATCAAAGTCGCTGATGTTTCCAAGGATATATCTTGCTGTGTTTCTGATTTTTCTATATGCTTCGGAAAGCTGTTTGAGTATTTCCTTTGAAATACGGATATCAACATGGTAGTCAGAGGATGCAACCCACAGACGGAGCACATCTGCGCCGTACTGGTCAACAACCTCCTGAGGATCAATACCGTTACCGAGAGATTTACTCATCTTCTTGCCTTCGCCGTCAACAACCCATCCATGAGTAAGCACACTCTTATAGGGAGCCTGACCGAATACAGCAACGGAAGTGAGCAGTGAGGACTGGAACCAACCGCGGTACTGATCTGCACCCTCAAGATACAGGTCTGCAGGCCATGTGAGGTTAGGTCTTGCTTTGAGAACGGCAGCATGGGTAACACCGCTGTCAAACCAAACGTCCATAATGTCGCGTTCTTTCTCGAAAGATGTACATCCGCACTTGCGACACTTTGCACCCTCGGGAAGAATCTCCTCGGCTGTTCTTGCATACCAGACATCAGAGCCTTCCTCTCGGAAGAGAGCTGCAACTGCATCCATAGCAGCTTTATCGATATAAGGCTCGCCGCAATCTTTACAGAAGAAGATGGGAATAGGAATACCCCATCTGCGCTGACGGGAGATACACCAGTCTTTGCGGTCCTGAACCATGGATGTGATTCGATCCTTACCCCATCCGGGAATCCACTCTACATCATTGATTGCCTTAACGGCTTCAGCTTTAAAATCATCAACAGAGCAGAACCACTGGTCAGTTGCTCTGAAAAGAACGGGTTTTTTACATCTCCAGCAATGAGGATACTGGTGGATGATTTTCTTAAGTCCGAAGAGGAGTCCCAGACTCTCAAGATGCTGTGCAATAGGCTTGTTTGCGTCATCGGTGAGAAGTCCTGCAAACTGACCAGCCTCTTCTGTGAGTCTGCCGTCAGCATCAACGGGAACAATAATGGGAATTTCGGGATAGTTGCGGCAAACATCATAGTCCTCAACACCGTGACCGGGAGCTGTATGAACACAACCTGTACCGCTGTCAAGTGTTACATGATCACCGACAATTACGAGAGACTCGCGGTCAAGGAACGGATGTCTTGTCTTGATATACTCAAGCTCGCTACCCTGAATTTCAGCAACAACCTCATAATCTTCAATTCCTGCTGCTTCGAATGCACTCTTGTAGAGATCCTCTGCCATAATGAAGAACTCTTCGCCAGACTTGATAACACAATAATTAAAATCAGGACCAACACAAACTGCAACGTTACCGGGCAGTGTCCATGTAGTTGTTGTCCAGATTACGAAGTATGTCTTTGCAGGGTCAACACCCAGTGCAGAGATTTTTCCCATATCGTCGCTTACGGGGAACTTAACATAAATAGAGAAGCAGGGATCCTCTGCATACTCAATCTCAGCTTCTGCAAGAGCAGTTTTACACTCGGGACACCAGTATACAGGCTTGAGTCCTTTGTAAATATAGCCCTTCTGAGCCATCTCAGAAAAGATTTCAATCTGAGTAGCTTCGAACTCTTTCTTGAGTGTGATGTAGGGATCAGCCCAGTCTCCGATACAACCAAGACGTCTGAACTGATTGCGCTGGTCATCAAGATAACCCAAAGCAAAGTCACGGCAAATCTGGCGAAGTTCAACATCAGAGATAGCATCTGAGCTTGAAACGCCTGCCTTTGCTCTTGCCTTCAGCTCTGTGGGCAGACCATGTGTATCCCAACCGGGAACAAAAGGCGCACAGAAGCCGGACATATTCTTATATCTTACGATAAAATCCTTGAGAACTTTATTAAGAGCTGTTCCAAGGTGTATATTACCGTTTGCATATGGAGGTCCGTCATGCAGCACAAACATAGGCTTGCCGGAATTTTTCTCCATCAGTTTTCCGTAAACATCATTATCATCCCATTTCTTGAGGGTGACAGGCTCACTCTGCGGGAGACCTGCTCTCATGGGGAAATCGGTTTTCGGAAGATTCAATGTACTGTTATAATCCTGAGGCATATTAATCTACTCTCCAAAAATTAAGTATTATCTGATTCGGCATCGCCGTCATCATTATCGTTATTAAGGTCATAGTCATCGCCGAATTTCAAAACGCCGAAAGCTCTTCCCTTTTTCTTATCCTTCTTTATCTTAACATCAGAGTCTCTGGGTTCGATGTCACTCACGATGTTGATTGTTTCGTAAGCTTCCTCTGCTACGACAGGAGCACTCTCAGTCTGCTTGGGTTCGGGCTGTGGGGTGGTCTTTTCAGCAGGGGTGTTGTTATTTTTCTCTGCATTGGCAGAACTGCTCACAACAGCTTGTTCAGAAACGGGGGAATCTGCAACGTTTCTCTTCACGGAAGGTTCACGATGAAAAGTGGATGCTACCTCACCGGCTCTCTCGTAGTCGTTTGAATTATCGGTGGGAAAACGCTCATCTATTGCAGCTTCCATAGTCTTGATCTTATCCACAGAGGGAAGTTCTTTTGCAATAACAATGTGCTTATTACAGTTGCTGATTATCTCATCCCTGATGCGATTGCACTCTGCAAGCAGAAGAGCATACTGTTTCTTCTGTTGCTTAATCTGAACATTGAGGTCATACAGCTTTGCTTTTGCAAGATTTTCTGACTCCTCAATGATATATGCAGCCTTTGCACGGGATTCTTTTATAGTTGTATCAGCAACACGCTGTGCAGAAAGCAGAGCGTTGCGAACTGCGTCTTCGTCAGCTCTGTATTCCTCAACTCTTGTGGCAAGAATATCCATCTTCTTCACAAGGTCGGACTTTTCCTTTCTGAGCTGCTCCATAGTAATAAGAACCTGATCTATGAAAGCATCAACATCTTCAGGCTTGTATCCGCCAATACCCGCCTTTCTGAAGCTTATGTTTTTGATTTCTTCAATAGATAACATAGTTATCCCCCTTAAATATAATGCAATACATTAATTACCGTTCTGTCTCTTTTAGTCTTACCCACAACGTCGCCAATGACGTATTTTCCGTATCCTCTGATGCTGAGCACATCACCACTGCTCAAAAGCTGTGAAGGCTTATGAATCTGAAGGTGATTTACAAACACCGAATCAGAAGATATAAGCTCACTCGCAGTATTGCGGGATGTGTTGATACAGGAACTGACAATGTTATCAACCCGCATTGATGTAACGATTAGGCGCAGTTGCTCAGTTTTTGAACACAAAGCATCTGTGTTTCCTGAATAGTCAGAAACTTTAACAGAATCGTTACGAACCTTTTGAAGTTGATTTTTGAGATAGTCTGCAATTTCAGTGCGTACAAAGATGACAGCATCTTTATCATTGATAAGAACAATGTCGCCGACACACTCACGCTTTATACCCATACCCATAACGGAGCCGAGAAAATCCCGATGACCAAGCTTATTTGTTCCGTGAGAGGAAATAAGCAATGCTGTAATCGGAAAATCATCAAACGGACACTCATCAACAGCGAGATAAACCCTCGTTGCGTTTTTGTAGCCACCGTAAAGGGTGAAGTCTATGTGCCTGTTGTTAAGATACGCTGAACAGATCGCAGCCTCATGCTCATTAAGAAAGCCAAGAAACTGCGGTTCTTCATATCCCCGGTTCCGGATAAGATCCTCTACGCGAGAAAGAAGCAGCTGTGTTTCATCCATTATCAGAAGTATACTCCGCTGTTCTCCAGTTCATCAAGCAGATCGTCACCTGTAAGGTCAACGTGATTAGGAATGATAATAAAGGTGCTGGATGCAACCTTCTTGATCTTGCCTCTGTTAGCATATGCTACGCCGGAGAGAAAGTCGATAATTCTTCTGGACATATCCTTGTTTGTATTCTCAAGATTGAGAACAACAGTGTGAGTTTTGATAAGCTCATCTGCGATGGCTCTTGTCTCTTCGCCGAAACGCTCAGGCTTAAAGAGAGCAACAGCAAGCTTAGCGGTTGTGTTGATGTTAACAACCTTGCTTCTTCTGGATGTATTGTCGCGGACAGTTACATCCTCTTCGAAGTCCTCTGTCTCCTCTTCGCCGTATCCGTACTCGTCATACTGATACTCGTCGTCGGGTGCATCCCACATACGCTTAAACTTGTCTACAAATCCTGCCATTTTAAATACCTCCGTATATTAATTATAATTTCTTGCGCCGAATAACGAGGAACCGATGCGAACAAGGGTTGCACCTTCAAGTATAGCCTCGCGATAATCTCCGGACATACCCATCGAAAGGGTATTCATAGATATATTATCTATGTTTTTATGCGATATGTCAATAAACAGTTTACGCATAATTTGAAAATATCCGCGAATTTTCTGTTCATTTTCACAAATTGGCGGTATTGCCATCAATCCGTCAACAGAAATATTGTCGAGCAAAGCTATCTGTGGAAGAAGTTCATCAAGAGCTTCGGGTGAAACACCTGACTTGCTTGCCTCGTCCCCTACATTAACTTCAACAAGGATTTTTGTAGTGATTCCCTGCTTCTGGCTCTGTCGGGATATCTCCTGTGCGAGCTTCAGAGAATCGACAGATTGTATCATACTGACTTTGCCGACAATCTGCCTTACCTTATTAGACTGAAGATGACCGATAAAGTGAAGCTGAGAGTTATCAAGGTCGTAGCTATCATATTTTGAGAGCAACTCCTGAACCTTGTTTTCGCCGATATGGTCAAGCCCTAAGGAAATGGCATAGTTTATCAGGACAGGGTCTACTGTTTTTGTTGCAGCGAGGAAAGTAATATCCTCAGGACGTCTGCCACTGTCGATAGCTGCCTTCGCAATATTCTCAACTATGGTTTCGTAATTATACTTTATATCACTTAACGTCTTTTCCATCGTATAAATCCTCTCCCTTCACTACAATTTCATCATTCAATTTTACCGTTTCCCCGCTGACAAGCGTTGCAGGGTCGGGATTTTCATCTATAATCAGAAAATCAGGTCCTGCAAACAGAATTGAGACTTCCTTGAACTCAAGCTCGTTTCCATGAAGGACATATACGCCCTGAACTTTTTCTTTGGAAACCGTTGAATTATCATCGCCTGTGATTTCTATGTAGTCATCGTGAAGAGCTTCTTTACTTATTCTGATACCTGAATAAGCGTTTACGGATATCTGCACTCTCTCATTTCTGAGGTGGCTTATGGGAGTGTTCATGTAATTACATCTGAACACAGCGACAGCATCTGACTGTTTGGATGTCTGGTTTAAGGCAACAAGGGTTGCAGGTATATCTGTACAGGTTGTATTGGGAAAAGTTAAGTAAATAGACTGATTGGAATGAGAAAGCGTAAGAGCCTCATCAGCCGAAAGCTTGCAGACAACGTACCAGTTCAAACCACTGACGATTTTTCCGATGGTTCCTTCGCTGACTTCCTGGGGATTATGCTCAGCGGATAGATCATCAACTGTAAGCTCGGTGACTTTATCGTAATCGAATACATTTTCATATCCGTCTGCAGATGCAACGAAGTAACCGCTGGCATTTGTCTTGATTACGTCGGTGTATGTACCGCCTGACTGCTGATACTGTTTAAGCTCAGAATTCAGTTTTGCAATCTGCTCGTCGAAATTCTCAACTTCACCGGTGATTATCTGGCGCTGGTTAATCGAATACACAAGATTGTCACCGGAAGAAATTATCTTTGACGGAGTATGAGTATTAACTGCCGTTATCATATTTTTCAGATTCAGTTCTATTTGCTTATCTATTGCTGAGAAGTCTGTCTGAATGTTGCTGTTAGAGGTGTTGAGGCTTTCGAGAATCTCGATCTGCTTACTGATATCATTGATGCGGTTGTAGTTGAGCGCATCTGACTCATTGGCAAACACCAAAGCTACCTCTGAATCAACGGAGACGATGTCGCCGTCGTTTACGGTATAATAGAGAACCTTGCTTCCGTTGTAGGTCAGAAGGGACTCATTTCTAACAATGGTACTGTCAGTTGTAATATTCTCGCTGTAAGAATATCTTGTTGCAATCTCGGTATCGATCATATCGTCGGTGGCGATTCTGCCTCTAAAGAGCATTACACCAAAGTAAACGAGAATAACCGCGATT
Source organism: Clostridia bacterium (assembly GCA_017421045.1). Classification (GTDB taxonomy): domain Bacteria; phylum Bacillota; class Clostridia; order Oscillospirales; family Acutalibacteraceae; genus Ruminococcoides. The sequence goes on along the minus strand of JAFQMC010000020.1, from coordinate 63,773 downwards.
ACCGCGATGAAAAATATTCTTTTTAGGATACTCTTTTTCATATAAATTCAAATCCTTCTTGTGCAAGGTAGTTGCAAACATTGGAAATCAGATCTTCAGACGTATTATAATCATCAGGATAAAACCATTTGATTGAATCATCTCGTCGAAACCAGGTTAACTGACGCTTTGAGTATCTGCGGGTGGAGCGTTTGAGAGATTCAACACACTCTTCCAAAGACTTTTCATCATCAAAGTAGGGTTTTAGTTCTTTGTAGCCAATTGCCTGTTTTGCAGTATCGCCCACGTTCATCGCAAAAAAGCTTTTCGCTTCATCCACGAGTCCCTGCTCAAGCATCAGATCAACTCGTCGGTTGATGCGCTCGTAGAGTTTTTCTCTGTCTCTGAATGTAAGCGCAATCTTTGTAGGTGAAAACAGTGCAGGAGAAGAATAGGACAGCTTGTTCTGCTCCGTCATGGTAACGCCCGTTGTATAGTAAACCTCCATAGCACGGATTATGCGTTTCGGGTTTCGCTGAGGCGCCAATCGTGACGCACTTTCAGGGTCAAACTCTGAAAGTTCACTTATCATGGCATCGATACCGACACTCTGTAGCTTGTCCTGAAGTTTTCTGCGAAGCTGAGTATCAACCTCACCTTCGCAAAACTGCACACCGGACAGAAGAGAATCCATATAAAGTCCCGTACCACCAACTATGATGGGGAGCTTGCCTCTGGATACGATATCCTCAACAGCACAGGTAGCATCAGACACGTACTGAGCGACACTGTACATTTCGCCTGGTGCGACAAAATCCATAAGGTGATGAGGAATACCCTCCATCTCCTCTTTTGTGGGTTTTGCGGTAGCTATGTCCATAGACTTATAGATCTGCATAGAATCTGCAGATACAATCTCGCCACCAAGTAATTTTGCAAGCTGAACCGAGAGAGAGGTTTTTCCTGATGCGGTAGGGCCTGCTATTGATATGAGTCTTATTCTATTATCTGACAAAAGGAATCACGCCCTGCCAAACTGTTTTTCTATCTCTGACTTTTTTAAAACTATGCAAACAGGCCTGCCGTGAGGACAATAACGGAGAGAATCATCATTCAGTATTTTCTGAGCGAGCTCACGAAGCTCAGGCTCAGTGCTTCTGTTGCCTGCTTTCACAGCGGCTCTGCACGCGATATTATGAAAAATCCAATCCATTTTTTCAGAACGGATGTCTCTCCTGTTCTCTGCTATATATCCTGCCATCTCAGCAACAGTGCTCTCAATATCTTCACCCGTGATATACTGAGGTGCAGACCGAACGAGAACCGAGGGCATACCGAAATCTTCAACCTCAAAACCACATTCTCTGAACATATCCAGATTATCAACAACAGCGGAATAGTCACCTTTATCAAGGGTTACTGTCTGAGGCACAAGCAGAAGCTGCGAAAAATTCTCTGCCTGAGATTTTATCTGTTCATATATAATGCGCTCATGCAGAGCGTGTTTATCAATAAGTAAAAGTTCCTTATCAATTTCAATGACGATGTAAGTCCTGAAAACCTCTCCAACATATTTGAATTCGGGAGTATCTGCGGAATCAATAAGAAGTGATTCGCTATGGGATATGGTCTCATCTTTTATATGTAGAGTATTGATATCGGGACTTTCGGGGATTTTTGTCCTTATGACAGATGATTCGTTATGAGTAACAACATCTTTTTTCTCGGATAATGGCTCAGATGAATGATCAGCGGTCGAAATATTAATACTTTCCTTTGAAATCTGAGGTATATTATCTGTTGCTTTTTTAAGTGATGTTTCTTCCTGCTTTTCTTTTACTATTTCAAGAGAAGCAAGGTAATTATCTACTTGCTTTGAATCGGACACTTCGACTCTTCGTTTATAAAAGGGCGTAGTTTTATCGGAAGAAGTGAATGGTGAAGCATTCTGAGTGATTGTACTGACGGGAGAATTAGTTGGCCTTGTAACTTCATTAGAACGAACTGGTGCAACATCTCTGCTCCTAAGGTCAAACTGTGCAAAGGGATCCTGCTTTTTGGTGCTTACTCCTGCTGAAAGAATCGCTTCTTTTCTTCTGTCTCCTTTTAAAAGTGCTGATTTCACTGCATGATATACCGCATCGAACAAAGGTCTCTCGTTAACAAACCTTACTTCGATTTTTGCAGGATGTACATTTACATCGACAGCAGAAAAGGACATTGAAATATTAAGCACACAGCAAAGGAATTTGCCCACCATCACTGAGCCTTTGGCAGCCTCGTCAACAGCAGCTCCTGCGGTACGGCTTCTGACATATCTGTTGTTAACAAAGAACGTCTGCATATTGCGATTGGGACGTGCATTTTCGGGTCTTGAGATAAAACCCTCTACTCTGACTCCGCCAAGCTCATAATCCACATCAATGAGGGAATTTGAAAAGTCTCTTCCGTATACAGCGTAGATTGCTGATTTCAGTTTTCCGTCTCCTGAGGTTTTGAGAACTTGCTTTGAGTCTCGGATAAAAGTAAACGCTATCTCAGGATGAGACAAGGCGATTCGGTCCATAACAAGGGAAACGGCATTGCCCTCTGCCACATCTTTTTTTAAGAATTTCTGTCGTGCAGGGATGTTGTAGAACAGGTCCCTGACAATAATTGTAGTACCTACAGGGCAACCTGCATCCGAAAACTCTGATTCTTCTCCGCCATTTATGCGATAGCACGTGCCTACATCCTCGTTATCGGCACAAGTTATGAGTTCAACTTTAGCAACAGCACTTACAGATGCCAGTGCTTCACCGCGAAATCCAAGTGTAGCAATAGTGTCCAGGTCGCTTTCTTTCGCAACCTTGCTTGTTGCATGACGCAAAAAAGCATTGCGGACATCGTCACGCATAATGCCCATTCCGTCGTCGGTGACACGCATAAAAGTAGTGCCGCCGTTTTTTATTTCTACGGTTATGGACTTAGAGCCTGCATCAATGGAATTTTCTACCAGTTCCTTAATAACGGAAGACGGTCGTTCTACTACTTCGCCTGCAGCTATAAGCTCTGCAACATGCTTGTCCAGTACATTTATTCTACCCATATTGTGTCACCTCCTGATATTAAGTACTTTTTTATAACATCTTTTTCAGTTCGTAGAGAAGATTGATAGCCTCTATAGGCGTGAGGGTATCAACATCTGCGGCTCTGAGCCTATCGACCACAGCACTGTCAGCTGAAGGCATCAGGGAAAGCTGTAAATCCTCGCTATAATCTGAGACATCTACGTTTCTGAGAGATTCTCTTGCCGTGTCCGGAGCTGACAGAGTAAGTTCCTTAAGAATCTGCTTAGCTCGGCTGATGATCCACTCAGGAACACCTGCAAGCTTCGCTACCTCTATTCCGTAGCTGTCGTCAGCTCCACCGGGGATAATTCGTCTGAGGAAAGTTATGTCGTCTCCCCTCTTCTTGACAGCGATGTTGTAGTTCTTAACTCCGTCGAGAAGCTCTTCAAGAACAGTGAGTTCGTGATAGTGCGTTGCGAAGAGAGATTTAGCACCGAGCTTTTTCTTATCTGCAACATATTCGAGCACCGCACGGGCTATGCTCATACCATCGTATGTAGAGGTTCCTCTTCCTATCTCATCAAATATAAGCAAGCTTTTGGATGTAGCAGATTTGACTATGTTTGCAACTTCGCTCATTTCTACCATAAATGTAGACTGTCCGGATGCAAGGTCATCGGATGCACCAACTCGGGTGAATACTGCATCTACGATACCGATGTGAGCCGACTCGCAGGGGACGAAGCTTCCTATTTGAGCCATAATTACTATGAGAGCGGTCTGTCTCATGTAGGTGGACTTACCTGCCATATTAGGGCCCGTGATAATTGCAACACGGTTTTCTCCATTGTCAAGATAGACATCATTGGAAACAAAACGTGAATTATCGAGCAACGCTTCTACAACGGGATGGCGAGAAGCTTTCAGGATAATTGCTGAAGACAGGTCAACCTCGGGTCTTGTGTATTTATTATCGGATGCAACATTAGCGAGAGAACAGAGAACATCGAGCTGTGCCAGAGCATCAGCCGTCTGCTCAATACGCTTTAAGTTATCTGCAACCTGAGTGCGGATTGCTGTGAACAGTTCGTACTCAAGAGCCGTGGTTTTGTCCTTAGCACCAAGAATTCTGCCTTCAAGATCCTTGAGTTCCTGAGTTATGTATCTCTCACAGTTAGTAAGGGTTTGTTTTCTGATGTATGTGTCAGGAACTAAATTTTTATATGAGTTAGTTACTTCTATGTAATATCCGAATACTCGGTTATAACCGACTTTGAGTTTTGGTATTCCCGTGAGTTCACGCTGTGCGGCTTCAATCTGGGCCAGAAGAGAGGTTGAATCAGTTACATCAGAGCTGATTCTATCCAGTTCCTCACAGTATCCTCTCTTAATCATACCACCTTCACGAACAGTAAAAGGCGGATCGTCAACAATGGCGGTATCAATGAGATTGTGAATATCCTCCAGAGTATCTATTGATGCGTATAAATCCCTCATATAAGGAGAAGTGCTGTCGGCAAGAAGCTCTTTTACCTGGGGTAATGTGGAGGTAGCACTGCAAAGAGAGCGAAGTTCTCGGGCATTTGCTGAGCCGTAGACAATCTTTGTCATAATACGCTGTATGTCAAGTATACCCGTGAGTACCGCCATGAGCTCCAGTCTTTTTACCGTGTCGTCAACAAGCTCAGCTACAGCAGACTGGCGTCTGATGATAGCGGCAACATTCATAAGAGGATTCTCTATCCATGAGCGGAGAAGTCGCTTACCCATCGCGGTTTTGGTATTATCCAGAACCCAGAGCAAAGAACCGCGTTTCTCCTTCGAAATCATGGTCTGAGTCAACTCAAGATTTCGTCTTGTGTTGAAATCAAGACGCATAAACTGATTGTCGTCGTAAAGCTCGATTGAGCTTATTCTCTCAAGACCCGTCATCTGGGTTCTTCCGAGATAAGCAAGAAGAGCACCCAAAGCTGAAACTAACTCTGCACTGTCTTTTATTACATCACACTGATTGTCTGTGAATTGCTGATGTATTGTATCAAGACCATCAAGATAAGAAAACTCTTCATCTGACAGTTCTTCGATACTGCATATAAGTCTCTCCCGGATAAATTTCGTGACGCTGTTTATCTTTGTACCGAAACCACCGAGCAAGACTTCGTGAGGATTGTAGCTTACAAGCTGGTCTTTGAAGCTGTCAATGCAATCCTTTCCGGTAATATGTGTAGCATAAAGCTGACCTGTGGAAACATCACAGAAGCAAAGTCCAATAGATTTATCCTGATAATAGGCGCAGCAAATGTAGTTATTTCTGGTCTCATCGAGCATTGTAGACTCAACCACTGTGCCCGGGGTTATCACGCGGATAACGTCACGGTTTACAAGACCTTTAGCGGTTGCAGGGTCTTCTGTCTGCTCACAGATTGCAACTTTATATCCCTTGGATACAAGCTTTGCAATATATCCCTCACAACTATGGAAAGGCACGCCACACATAGGAGCACGCTCTTCCTGACCGCAGTCTCTGCCTGTAAGTGTCAGGTCAAGCTCGCGTGAAGCAAGTTTTGCATCGTCAAAGAACATCTCGTAGAAGTCACCGAGTCTGAAAAACAAGATGCTGTCCTTATTGCGTTCTTTGATTTCAAAATACTGCTTCATCATAGGCGACAGTTCTGCCATTTGCTACACCTCCTTGCTATTAAAGTAGTATATTATCAGTGGCAACCGCCGCAGGTGCTGCAGCTACCTGTGCAAGCCTGATAGTCGGTTGTGTTGGGATCCTCGCCGTTTGCGGAATTGGAAACAATTGCAAACACACGCTGCATAACACCATCAAAAGTATTCTTTGACTCGTTGAGCTTTATCATTGCAGGATTCACCATAATGTCAGCATAAAGGGTACGCATCTTTGTGTTAAGCTCTTTAATCTGCTCTTCGTCACGCTCAGCGGCAGTGAGCTTCTCGTTAAGCTGAAGCTTCAGAAGATTGAATTCACCGATAAGCTCCTGCAGTGCCTCGTCAGCCTCAACAGCCTTGTTTGCCTCCTGCAGAGCAATGTAGGATTCTTCCTGCTGAATTTTTCTGCCGAGTTCTCTTGAAAGTTCGATAATATCCATTTTTATTTCTCCTTTAGTTTAAAAATCAAATTATATAAACTCGCCTCTGAGTATCCAGTTGCGGGCTTCTGTTATTTTTGCTGTCTGGAAAGTTCCTATAAGGGATGGGTCTCCCGGGGCTTCAACAATAATATTGCCTGAAGTTCTGGAGGACAAGAGTCCTGTTTTTTCGTTGATTTCTTCAACCAACACTCTCTCGGTAGAACCAACCATGGATTTACATCTGTCTGCAGCTATTCTTTCCTGAGTTTTAAGAAGTTCGGTAAACCACTCGCCTTTTTCCGCGTCAGTAGCTACATCAGGCATAGTTGCGGCAGGTGTGCCGGGTCGGCGCGAATAGATGAACGTAAATAATGATGTGAACTCTACTTCCTTTATGAGAGAAAGGGTCTCGCAAAAATCCTCGTATGTTTCTCCGGGGAAACCAACAATAATATCACTTGTCAGGGACACATCGGGAATTCTTTCTTTAGCGTATCGGATGATGTTAAGATACTGTTCTCTGGTGTAACGTCGATTCATAGCTTTCAGAATCTTACTGCTTCCCGACTGAAAAGGCAGGTGAAGATGCTTTGAGATATGTTTTGATGTTGCTATTGTGTCGATAAGTTCTCTGGAACAATCCTTGGGGTGAGAAGTCATGAACCGTAGTATATAGTCGCCTTCGATACTATCAATACGACGAAGAAGCTCCGCAAAGGTGATGTCTTCGTCAAGTCCTTTGCCGTAGGAATTAACGTTCTGACCGAGAAGCGTTATTTCTTTATATCCGGCTTCTATCATTGAGCGGGCTTCGTCGATTACAGCCTGACTATCTCTTGAGCGTTCACGTCCGCGAACATGTGGCACAATACAATACGAACAAAAGTTGTCGCATCCGTACATAATCGGAAGCCAACCCTTGAAAGTTTTATCGCGGAGTACGGGGATATCCTCATAAATAGTATTGTCATCGGAATTGCGGTCAAATATTCTCTTGCCATCTACCAATACGTTGTAAAGTAACTGAGGAAACTTGCCAATCGAATGAGTTCCGAACACAAGGCTTACAAAAGGGTAGCTTTTATAGATGCGGTCTGCGACGGCTTGTTGTTCCATCATACAACCACACAGAGCTATAGTGACGGATGGATGACGTCTCTTGATGTTTTTAAGTGCTCCTACGTTACCGAACACTCTGTCTTCGGCATGTTCACGAATTGCACAGGTGTTGAAAAGTATAAAATCCGCATCCTCAGGCGTCTCTGTGAAGTCGAAGCCTGCCATATGAAGCATACCTTTGATTTTTTCGCTATCAGCAACATTTTGCTGACAACCGTAGGTATGTACATATGCAAGCGGTACGTCGGAACGTTTTCTTATATCCATAATTTCTGCGATGAGACTGAGATATTCACGGCGCTCAGCAGGAATTTCTTTAAAACTATATAAATTAGACAGGGCACACTCCCCCAATGTGATATTTTATTCGTATATCATAGCACAAATCGTCATTCATTTCAACCCTTAAAACAGTATTTTATACAATATATAGGGATAATTATTATAATCAGACACAAACACTGCTACCTGCTTCCTGCAAAAAACTGGGGTGTACTTCCGACGATCACCGTCTGGCACAATTCATACTCAGAAATCACATTTGTCTCATAAGCAATAATGGGACAAGTGAGACTTATATCAGCATCTACTATCATATAGATTCTATGAACTGTCTGATTAATGCCTGCAGAGTTAAACTCTGATTTTATTGTTGTCACTGCACTTCCGCCCAGAGTAAGCTTAACTCTTATATCCGGCCCTATGTCAGACAATAACACAAGGCCAGTAAAAGCTCCGGCAGGAACACCGACCGATGCTGTGTGGTCTTTTCTAATCTCCTCGGTTACTGCAAGAGAAAGCTGTGATTTCAGAATATTTATCTCTGCGCTGTTAGTCTGTAGTGACGTGATGCTTCCGTCATCGGCACGGGAAGCCATAACAAGGGAGTCATAATCAATTTCGGCGTTTTTAAGAACAACGGATACCGCATTATCAATGGCATTCATCGCGTGAATTTCCAGCTCGTTATCCACTAAGTTATGTACAAGGTCCCTTGCTTTAAACTCGAAAAGACAGAAAGCACCTACAGAAAGCACCAAAAGGATGCAGACAATCTTAATGATTCTTTTGGAGCAACGGCTCATTGGTCTTGCGGCACGCAAAAAAACACCCCCTGTGTATCTTACACAAGAGGTGTTGTCCTTGACATATTTATGTGGGATTACTCAGCGTCGTCTTCGCATCCGCAACAGCAGCAATCATCGTCAAACTCAAGATCGCTGAAGTCGAATTCGAGAATCTCGCCGCACTCGGGGCACTCAATCTCACCCTCGATGAGGATGTCCTCGTCAACGCAGATAACCTCTCCACACTTGCCGCAGGTTACTTCGTAGTAAGCTGTGTCCTCAAAGTCGTAATCGTCGTCGCAATCGCAGTCACAGCAGTCGCAGCAATCGCAATCGTCATCGTAGAAGTCGTCTTCGAGGTTTGCAAGATCCTCGTCGATCTCATCGATAACGTCAACTGCTTCATCGTAAAGTTCCTCAAGGTCTGCTACTGTGTCAGCCATATCCTCGAGAAGATCAACAATTGCATTGATAACCTTTACTTCGTCCTTGCTCTCGTCGAGCTTGAGTCCCTCAGCGAGACCGCGGATGTAAGCAATTTTCTCAGTTAAAGTCATAGTGAAACCTACCTCTCAATTATGCACGGCCAATATACTCGCCGGTACGTGTATCGATCTGGAGCAGCTCGCCTTCCTCGATGAACAGGGGAACCTTGATCTCAGCGCCGGTCTCAAGAGTTGCGGGCTTAAGAGCGTTGGTTGCGGTGTTGCCTGCAAAACCGGGATCGGTCTGTGCAACTACGAGCTCAACGAAGTTGGGAGGCTCTACACCAAATACGTTGCCCTTGTAAGAGAGAACCTTACATACCATGTTCTCCTTAACAAACTTGAAAGAGTCGCCAAGGATGTCCTTGTTGATGGGAACCTGCTCCCATGTCTCTGTATCCATGAAATAATAGAGATCGCCATCGTTGTAGCTGTACTCCATGTCCTTTCTCTCGATGAAAGCTGTGGGGTACTTGTCGTTGGGGTTGAAAGTCTTTTCAACAACGGAACCGGTGATAACGTTTCTGATCTTAGTTCTTACGAAAGCGGCACCTTTGCCGGGCTTAACGTGCTGAAACTCTACAATAGAAACTACCTGGCCGTCCATCTCAAATGTAACGCCATTTCTAAAATCGCCTGCAGATATCATAAATGATTCCTCCAAAAGTATTGATTATGCGGACAAGCCGCGAATTTCCTTAAACATTATACATAAAATACCGATATATTGTCAATAGGGATTAAAGAATTATTAATTCCTTTGGCATTGTGGCAAAGGTTTTAAAGCCGTCAGAAGTGACAAGAACGGTATCTTCTATTCTTACACCGAATTTATCGGGCAGATAAATACCCGGCTCAACGGTGAGAGTCATGTTCTCTTTGAGTATGTCTTTTGAGCGCTGACCTGCATAAGGAGCCTCGTGAATCTCGAGACCTACACCATGACCTGTTGAATGACCGAAGAACTGACCGAAGCCAGCCTCGGTGATAATATCACGGGATGTTTTATCAACGTCAAAACCGGATACACCTGCACGTACAGCTCTGAGTCCTGCAAGATGTGCTCTGAGCACAGTATCGTAGATTTCTCTTTGCTCGTCAGAAACGGAACCAACAGCAACAGTACGAGTCATATCACTATGATAGCCGTCATAAACCGCTCCGATGTCGAAAGTGACAAAATCCCCTTCTCTCACCTGAGTATCACCGGGTACGCCATGAGGCAAAGAGGTGTTCTTACCGGCGACGGTGATGAGGTCGAAGGCAACCCTCTCGGCACCATTCATTTTCATAAGGTACTCAAGCCGTGCGGCAATTTCCTTTTCGGTGATACCAACCTTCACAAAATTGAGCACTTCCAGGTAGGCGGCCTCTGCAATCTGCTGAGCTTTCTGAAGCTTTTTGATTTCATCAGCAGTTTTTACAAGACGCAGGTCTGTGATTGTCTTAGAAAGTTCATCTGTGTTTTTTACTTCAGCATTGAGCTTTTCACAAAAAGTATTGTACTGAGATAGTGTAACAGCTGATGACTCAACAACCAGAGTGCTAATCTGCATATCCTTCAGAAGTTCATTGATAGAATCGAATACATTGCTGAAGACAGCAACCTCCATATGTTTCACAGATTTTTGAACTGCCTCTGCATATCTAAAGTCAACAAGAAAAACACTCCTGCCTTTGCCTATAAGTACATAGCCTTCGGAATGTTCAAAGCCAGTGAGATATGTGATGCTGATATCAGAGGTAACAAGCGCTGCCTCAGAAGGATTCAGCATATCTGCAATATGAGAAATTCTGCTTGAAAAATCTGACATATTAACCATCCTTTGTGAGTTTAAAATAAAAAGGCGGACAGTACAAAGCTGTCCGCCTAAGAGATTACCTATACTTGCGCTTGCGAGCTGCTTCGGATTTCTTCTTACGTCTAACAGAGGGCTTCTCATAAGCCTCTCTCTTACGAACCTCAGCAATAACGCCAGCTCTTGCACACTGCTTCTTGAATCTTCTCAAAGCATTTTCAAGGGACTCATTCTCTTTTAATCTAACTTCTGCCATTTCATTTCCCTCCCATCTGAATTACGGGATTATAAAAATACTTTTGTAATTATACATAATTAAGACTGATATGTCAATAGAAAAAACAGAATTAATATTAAATTTGTCGAAAAAGTCCTCAGGGCTTAACAACTATATTAACAAGTTTTCCCTTGACATAAAACTCTTTGATGATGTTCATGGTGCCGATAGCACTCTTCACCTTGTCGTCATCATGGCACATAGCAAGCACAGCATCCTGCTCTGCGTCGGCAGGCACGTTGAGTCTTGCTTTGATCTTGCCGTTAACCTGAACAGCTATTTCGATGGTTTCGTCCTTGCACTTAGATTCATCGAATGAAGGCCACTGTGTCTGTGCAAGAACAGTGTCAGTATCGAAAACAGCACTGTTGATTTCCTCGGTAACATGAGGAGCAAAAGGATTAGCAAGGAGAACGAAAGCTTTAAGCTCAGCCTTGTTGATTGAACCCTTTGCGTATATTGCATTGATAAGTGTCATCAAGGCTGCTATGGCTGTGTTGAACTTCATATTCTCGATATCTTCGCTTACCTTTTTGATAGTTTTGTGGAAAGCGGAAGAAAGATCATCAGAGAATTCTTCTCCGTCTACAAGGATGTCCTGAAGGTTCCAGATTCTGTCAATGAATCTCTTACAACCCTTCATGGAATTTTCTGACCAAGGAGCAGCCTGCTCATAGTCACCCATAAACAAGACATATGTACGAAGTACGTCTGCGCCGTACTGGTCAACAACCTCATTGGGGTCAACAACGTTTCCGCGGGATTTACTCATTTTGACGCCGTCGGGACCAAGAATCAGACCCTGGGCAGTTCTCTTGGCGTAAGGCTCCTCGCAGGGAACCACACCGATGTCATACAAGAACTTGTGCCAGAAACGAGAATAGATCATGTGTCGTGTAACATGCTCCATACCGCCGTTGTACCAATCGACAGGCATCCAGTATCTGAGCTTTTCCATATTGGCAAGCTCTGAATCGTTGTGAGGATCAATATAGCGGAGGAAATACCATGATGAACCTGCCCACTGAGGCATGGTGTCGGTTTCTCTCTTTGCTTTTCCTCCACACTTGGGACAGGTGCAATTTACGAAATCTTCAATCTTTGCAAGAGGACTTTCGCCATCCTGACCGGGTTCGAAGTTCTCTACCTTCGGCAGCTTCAAGGGAAGCTCCTCGTAAGGAACAGCTACCATACCGCACTTCTCGCAGTGAACAATCGGAATGGGCTCACCCCAATATCTCTGGCGGTTGAATGCCCAGTCTTTCATCTTATACTGAACGCCTTTTTCGCCTATTCCCTGCTTTTCAAGCTCCTCAAGCATTCTTGCTATTGAACTTTTCTTATCAGTATATCCATTGAGATACTCGGAGTTGACCATTTCGCCGTCGCCTGTGTATGCTTCAACGGAAATGTCTCCGCCTTTAATTACCTCGATGATATCAATTCCGAATTTCTTTGCGAAATCATAGTCTCTCTGATCATGAGCAGGCACAGCCATAATTGCACCGGTACCATATCCCATCATTACGTAGTCGGAAATAAAAATAGGAATCTCCTTGCCGTTGACGGGATTGATTCCAACAAAGCCTTCAAGCTTCACGCCGGTTTTGTCTTTGACAAGCTGTGTTCTTTCGAACTCAGTTTTCTTGGCACACTCAGTTCTGTAAGCCTCTACGTCACCGAAATTGGCAATCATATCCTTGTACTTATCAAGCATGGGATGCTCGGGTGCCATAACCATAAAAGTAACACCGAACAGGGTATCGGGACGTGTGGTATAAATCCTGAGGGTTTCATCTGTATCTTTCACGGAGAAATTCACAAATGCGCCTGTAGACTTACCAATCCAGTTCTCCTGCTGAAGCTTAACTGTGGGAAGATAGTCAACATCCTTGAGACCTTCGAGGAGTTTGTCGGCATATTCGGTAATGCGAAGATACCATACATCCTTTGATTTCTGGACGATATCGCTGTGGCAAATGTCGCACTTACCGCCCTGAGAGTCCTCATTGGAAAGAACAACCTTACATGAAGGACAGTAGTTTACAAGAGTCTTGTCTCTGAAAGCAAGACCATGTTCAAACATTTTCAGAAAAATCCACTGTGTCCATTTATAGTAGTCTTCTTCTGTAGTATCGACAACTCTGTTCCAATCGAAAGAGAAGCCTACCTTTTTGAGCTGGCTTGTGAACTTTTCGATGTTTGTATCAGTAACCTGTCTGGGATGAATACGAGTTTTGATAGCATAGTTCTCGGTGGGAAGTCCGTAGGCATCAAAGCCAATGGGAAAAAGTACATTGTATCCTTCCATTCTTCTTTTTCTTGAAACAACTTCAAGACCCGAATATGCTTTAATATGACCGACGTGCATACCTGCACCGCTGGGATAAGGAAATTCTACAAGAGCGTAGAATTTTTCTTTCTCAGAATTATCCTTAGCTTCAAAGACACCTTTTTCTTCCCAGATTTTTTGCCACTTAGGCTCGATAATCTTATGATCGTATTTCAAAATGAGTCCTCCTCATGATATATTACTGAATTATCAGTCGCTGATATAGGGTGAAAGGTCAACAACCTCGCCATCCTGCCAGAGGTGGTCAAGACTGTAATACTCTCTTGCTTCGTCAGAGAATACATGAATAATCACATCGGAATAGTCAAGAAGAATCCATGAATCAGAGCGATGACCCTCGATATGATGAACTGTCTTACCCATAGCCTTAAGCTGAAATTCAACCTCGTCTGCCAGTGCTTTGACGTGAGTTGAGTTGTTACCTGTTGCAAGAACCATATAGTCAGCAAGAGACGAAACCTTATCAATTCTGATGACGCTTAACTTACTTGCTTTTTTATCAGATAAAATCTTAGCACTTTCGATTGCATGTTCAAAAGTAGTCATAGTCATTTCCTTTCTATTTTTATGTTGAGTACCAGTTCGTTATATGCCGCTAAAGCGTCGGGATGCACGGCTCGTTGCTTTCTGACAATATCGGGAATAACAAAGCTGAGTCCGTAAAGCATACCTGCTTCAAGAGACTTTTCGCACTCGGCACGCATTATATCCACGTCGTCGTAATCACGCTCATCGCTAATAAAATCAGCAATGAAGATTATCTTTTCAAGCAGGGTCATATTCCCCTTTGCCGTGGTGTGATAACGAATAGCAGAAAGAACCTCTTCGTCAGTGATACCCAAAGAGTCACGACAGTATACCATTCCGGACACAGCATGGAGAAGCTGTGGGGAATTTTTGTAAACATCGTCAAGTATTATACCACCCGATTCGATGATTTGCAACTGGTTTTCTGCACTCACTTCTTTTGTGATATCATGCAAAATTCCTGCAAGCTCAGCTTTTTCGGGACTGCAGCCGTGCTTTTCAGCAAGCTTTACTGCAGCACAAGCTACGTTACGGCTGTGGATAAATCGACGCTCACTGAGAGTTTTCTCAGCTAATTCATAGTATTTCTTCATGTCCATATTCATATAACCTGTTTTTATAAATATAACCGGATACCTCAGGATGAAGCATTCCGTTTAAATCCCTGCCCATAGAAACAGCTTGTCTTACTTCAGTGGAAGAAACAAGAGCTATGGGTTCTTTAAGAATTTGCGCATTTGCTCCATACTTCAGGGAATATTCTTCTTTCTGTTTTAAAAGTGTGTCATACTCAACTTCTCCGCGGGATACTGTAAGTATTGTTGCTGTATCAAATATTTCATCGGCTTTGTGCCACATGGGAAGTTGCATAAAAGAATCAGCACCCATTATTAGATAAAGGTCGTCATCAGGGTGAATCTCTTTGAGTGTACTGAGAGTGTCAACCGTGTAGCTTCTCCCCTGCCTCGCGATTTCAAGATCGCTTACAACCACTTTATCCATGAATCCGAAAGCAAGTCTGCACATATTGAGCCGATGCACGGGAGTAATCATATGAGAATTATCCTTGAGCGGAGTATGGAAAGTTGGGATGACGTAGACCTTATCCAGCGAAAACTCCTTCACCATTCGCTCCACAAGCCCTGTGTGGCCGTTATGAACGGGATTGAAGCTACCGCCAAACATAGCAATTCTGCTCATACTTTTGCCTTGGGAAGCTTTATTTTAGGCTCATCGGGGTTTCGTTTATAGAGCACGAACTTATATCCGATTACCTGAACCACATCGCATTTTACGTTTTCTGCGATGATATCAGCAGCCTCGCGGGCTGAATACTCACAGGTTTCAAGCACCTTTCCTTTGATAAGCTCACGGGCTTTCAGAGCATCTGAAGCCTGCTTGTATATTGTATCAGTAAGACCGCCTTTACCAACAATCAAGATTGTTTCGATAGGATTGGCAAGTCCTCTGAGATATGCTCGCTGTTTACTTGTCAGCATTTTATCAAATCCTTTCTGTTGAGAAGTTCTTCTCTGAGTGCGCGAAGTCCTGCTCCTCTATGGCTTATTGAGTCTTTCTCTTCACCGCTTATATCACCAAAACAGCGACCGTCTTTGTAAAGAAAAACAGGGTCATATCCGAATCCGCCTTCACCCATAGGTTTAAGTGCAATGGAACCCTCGCAGTACCCCTCAACCTGAATTATATTCTCTGAATTTAAAACACAGCAGATACTGCATACAAATCGTGCTGTTCTATCAGATGCTTTATCATCTTTCATATTTTCAAGAAGCAGTGCAGTGCGTTGGGTCTGAGGTATATCCTCCCCGCCGTAACGTGCTGAATAGATACCCGGAGCACCATCGAGCGCATCAACACACAGACCGGAATCATCAGCGATGCAGGGAATCCCTGCAATCTTGAAAGCAGACTCGGCTTTGATTTTAGCGTTTTCGGCAAAAGTGCTTCCGTTTTCTTCTACTTCTCCCAAATCCACACCTGCATCTTTAGCTGAAATAACATTTATTCCCAAAGGCAAAAGAATTCTCTTGAATTCCTCAACCTTGTGAGCATTGTTAGTGGCAATAAGAAAATCAGTCAAATCATTCACCTCTGTCAAAGAGTGCCTTTGCGAAGTCCTTTGGCTCAAAGGGTTGGAGGTCGTCTATCTGCTCTCCGACACCAATGTACTTAACGGGAATATCGAGTCCGTCACGAATCGCAAGAACAACGCCACCTTTAGCGGTGCCGTCAAGCTTTGTGAGAACTATTCCGGTGATACCTGTAGCTTTTCTGAACTCGACAGCCTGATTGACAGCATTCTGGCCTGTGGTAGCATCCAGGACAAGAAGGATTTCCTTGTCTGCATCAGGCAGTTCACGATCGATGATTCTGTTAATCTTAGCAAGCTCATCCATAAGGTGTTTTTTGTTATGAAGTCTGCCTGCTGTGTCGCAGATAATAACATCGCTGCCCTTTGCCTTTGCTGATGAAATGGCATCATACACAACTGCGGCAGGGTCGGAACCCTCGTTCTGCTTAACAATATCGGAGCCGCTTCTCTCTGCCCAGACCTGAAGCTGGTCGATTGCAGCAGCACGGAATGTATCTGCAGCTGCAAGAGTTACTCTCTTGCCACGGTTTCTAAGGTCATTTGCGAGTTTGCCGATAGTTGTAGTCTTGCCTACTCCGTTAACACCTATGACAAGAATCACGGAAGGCTTCGTTGAAATATGAAGCTCCTGATTTCCTGTGAGCAGGTCTGCTGTTATTTCGCAGAGCAGATCGTTAATTTTCTCGGGATCGGTAATGCCCTCTTTCTTTACTCTTGTGCGAAGTTCAGCGCAGATCTTCTCAGCTGTGGGCACACCAACGTCACCCATTACCAGAAGTTCTTCAAGCTCCTCGAACAGTTCCTCGTCGATCTTTTTAAAAGATTTGAGCATTGAGTCAATCTGACCGACTACATTATCTCTGGTCTTTTTAAGACCTTCTTTAATTTTACTGAAAAATCCCATAATTGTATCCTTTAAGTTAAATTTATCTTGCGTTCATCTTGAGTTTCTCTGCAACCTCAGTTGCCCTAAGCTCCAGAAGCTTGGAAATACCCTCTTCCTGCATTGTAACACCATAAAGCACATCGGCCTCTTCCATTGTACCGCGACGATGAGTAATGGTAATGAACTGTGTCTGCTCGGTAAGGTTTCGCAGATAGCGGGCGAATCTGTCAACATTAACTTCATCAAGGGCAGCTTCAATCTCGTCCATAACGCAGAAGAGAGAGGGTCTGACCTTCATGATAGCAAAGTACAAAGCAATCGCAACCAGTGCCTTTTCTCCACCGGAGAGAGCATCCAGATTTGTCACAATCTTTCCGGGAGGATGAACAGAGATATCAATTCCGCTATTGAGTATATCCTCGGAATCGGTTAAGACAAGCTTAGCATTACCGCCGCCGAAAAGCTCGGTAAAGGTTGTGCCAAAATGAGAATTGATAAGGGCGAAACTCTCCACAAAGGAGTCTTTCATCTTCTTTGTAAGTTCACCGATAAGATTTAGAATCTCTTTCTTTGACTTTTCAACATCGGCCACCTGAGCCGACATAAACTCGTAGCGCTCAGAGACTTCTTTATACTCCTCGATAGCACCCACATTAACAGAACCAAGAGACTTGATCTTCTGCTTCAGCTCTGTGAGTCTGCGCTGAGCAGTTGGAATGTCGTCAATCTCTGTCGCGTGAGACTCTGCCTCAAGACGAGTAAGCTCGTACTCTTCCCAAAGTTTAGAGATGATAGAGTCATACTTGCTCTGCATATTCACCATTCGTTCCTGAAGGCGTGCAAGCTCAGAGGAGGCAAGCTCTCGCTCTGACATCTTGTCTTTTTCAAGTTGGCGCAACCTATGGCTTTCACGCTCGATTTCATCTTTACGGGTGTTGGTGGAATCTATATCTGTGCGTGCGGAAGCGATTCGTTCTTCCAGAGCGGATATTTCAGATTCTGTCTCCTGAATCTGACGTGTTATAGCTTCATTTGCTTCGTTGAGGTCGGATATTTCCTTGTTAAGTTCAGCTTTTCTCTCCTCCTGATTACTACCGGTGTTCTTCGCGGTTTCTATATCAGAATTGAGGTTTTCGATGTCCTTGTCCAAGGTGACAATCTCGAGTCGCAGTTCCTGAAGTTTCTCGGATAACTGCTCACGTTGCTCTTTGAGATTAGCACGATTACCGCTTATCTCTGCAGCTTTTTCTTCCTGCTTTGTGATCTCAGCAGTAAACTCGTCAATAACTTTTTCTGCATTTATCTGCTCAGTTTTGAGACTATCTATCCTTGTGTTGCAGGAAACAATCTCATTATCTATTTCTCTGAGAGCCTCTTCAGCGGCGAGTTTTTCATTATCGCAGGCTTTGTCCTCTGTCTCGATGCGAACAAGCTCTTGAGATGCATTGGAAAGGTCGGCGCGGTATCCGAGAATTGAAGCCTCGATAGACGCAGTCTCGCTCTGGGCGGATATGTAGTCTTGCTTTGCCCTTTCTGCTTTTTTCAGTAACTCGTCGGCCTCCTGCCTGATTCTGGCGATTTCAGAAGAACGGCTTAAAAGACCTGAGTTTTTCGCAAAGGAACCGCCGGTAAGCGAACCGCCCGCATTGACAACCTGTCCGTCAAGGGTAACAACTTTGAATTTATAGCCGAATTTTTTAGCAGCTGTGGCGGCACAGTTCAGATCTTCAAAAACGGCAATTCTTCCAAGAAGAGAAAGGAGAATACCGCTGTACTGCTCCTCGCATGAACACAGGTCGCTGGCGATTCCGACAAAACCATAGCAATCGTCAAGTCCTTTTTCGCTGAGTTTTTTGCCTTTAATTGTGTTTATCGGCAGGAATGTGGCACGTCCCGCTTTCTGCTGTTTGAGATATGAAATTGCTCTTTTTGCATCTTCTTCCGTTGCGGTGACTATATTCTGCATAGCGTAGCCGAGAGCTGTTTCAACAGCAACGGTATACTCTGAAGGAACCGTGATTATACGGGACACAGGTCCTCGTATACCTTTTAAAGCACCGGCTTTTGCGCTGTTGACAACCGTCTTTACGGAGTGGCTGAAGCCGTCCATATTATGCTCAAGGTCCTGCAGGACTTTTGCACGTCTTGCCTTCTCTCCTGCATCAAGGGTGAGTTTATCGGCTTTCTGTCTGAGATTTTGAAGATTCTCATCTTTTGACTGAAGCTTCATCTCCAGACCCTTGATGGAGTTAGTGAGCTGTGTGATAGTACGCTGTGCCTTTTCCTGCTCTGTTTTATAGCTTGCTGACATATCGTTGAGAGTTGTCAGTTGTTCTGTTTTCTTCGTCTTGTTTTCAGAGAGAACAGTTAGTCTGTTTTCAAGCTCTGAAATTGACGAAGCACTGGTCATAAGAGTAACTCTTGCGTCGGCTTGCTTTGCACTCAGAGCTGCAATAGCGGTAGTTATCTCCTGCAGTGTATCAGAGCTACGGCTTGCATCTACATTTATTGTATTCAGGGTATTTGCAAGTTCATCGTAGTCTTTCTGCTTGTCTGATATTGTTTTCTTGATTTCTTCTATGTAAAGGAGTTTTTCCTCGATTTCTTTTTTGATATCAACGGCAAATACATCAATCTGCTCCAGATTTGTCTGAATACGAATGATGTTCTCGTTGTTATGAAGTATATCATTGTTAGAAACAGAGACTGCAGATTTCTTTTCTGCAATTTCTGCTTCGCATCCCGATATAAGGGTGCGTAATTGTTCAAGCTTTGCAGACATCTGTCCGCTCTCTGAATACAAGTTATCAGAAAGGTCTGAAAGCTCCGAGAGGGTTTTGTCAGCATCTGAACACTGTTTTTCACTGATTGCTATTTTATCCTCGTAATCCCTGATAACGCCTGATGATTTATTGAGGGTATCAAGCCAGAGAGCTATTTCAAGTCCTCTCTTCTCTTCGGAGTATTCAAGGAAACTCTGTGCTTTTTTTGCCTGATTCTTTAAAGGACCTATACGACTTTCAAGCTCTGTGACAATATCTCTCAGACGGACAAGGTTATCCTCTGTGTGTGAGAGCTTGCGCTCAGCCTCGGTTTTTCTGTAGCGATAGCGGGAAATACCTGCGGCTTCCTCGAAGATTTCTCGTCTGTCGTCACTCTTGGAAGATACAATGCTGTCGATCTTACCCTGACCGATCATTGAATAACCGTCACGACCGAGACCTGTATCCATAAACAATTCATTGATATCCTTGAGTCTGACCTGAGTTTTATTGATAAGGTATTCGCTTTCACCGCTGCGATAATACCGACGGGTAACTGCAACAGTATCGCCATCAAAGCGAAGCGCTCTGTCGCTGTTGTCGATTGTCAACGTAACCTCGGCAAATCCCTGAGGTTTTCTGCCGGTGGTTCCGTTAAACACTACATCTTCCATACGGGAGCAACGCAGGCTCTTTGGTGACTGCTCACCAAGAACCCAACGGATTGCATCACTGATGTTGCTCTTGCCGGAACCGTTTGGTCCCACAACAGATGTAATGCCCGTATTGAATGTTAATTTAGTTTTATCGGGGAAAGTTTTAAAGCCCTGAAGCTCTAATGATTTGAGGAGCATAGTTTCAGCCTTCCTGTATTATAATCTGACGACCCTTTAGTGAATCATCCCGGACTATCGTAGCAAAATAACCCAAAGATGATAAATATGTCAGGTTTGATTTTTTCTGACCTGTTACTTTTGATACAGCTGACTTAGCACAGAATATGGCAATTCTGCCTTTCGGGGTATTGTCAGCTCTAAGTTTCTCAATAATTATATTTCTGAAAATTCTGCTTTCACATAGTTCTCTGAAAGCGGGATGATAGGCACCCGCCACCATACCGGTTTCCATTGTGTCACTGCTGTGAAGTCCTACACGGATTACTTTTATGCCTGCGTTTTCAAACATGGGAATAAGCCGTGAGCATAGTTTCACCGCCGAATCCGCACTCTGAGGTTCATAGAATCCGCTCTGATACAAAGAAGCAAGCTGTGTTCTCTCAAGCACAACGGTAGGATATATCCTCACTGTATCAGGATGCAGTGCTATGAATTCCTTTGCGGTATACTCGTCAAGTTCATCACTACTGCCGTAAAGACCCGTCATCATCTGAAGTCCCAGTGAGATTCCATAGGCTTTGATAAGCTTTGACGCTGTCCTTACACTTTCGCTGTTGTGGCCACGATTATTGAGGAGCAATACTTCATCGCTCATAGACTGAGCACCAAGCTCAATTGACGTTACACCATACCCAGTCAAGAGAGACAATACTTCTCTGTCGATGGAGTCGGGTCTTGTGGATATACGGATACCCTTGAAATTGCTTATATAATCCTTTGTGGCATCGAGCAGTGAAATCATATAATCTCTGTCGATAGCGGTGAAACTTCCGCCGAAGAAAGCGATTTCGGAAGAAGTAGTATCTATTCCGCCTGATGAGAGTGCGATTTCTATTGTATTTTTGACGTCGTAGGGAGTGGTCCTTGCTGTTTTGCCCGTTATAGAATGCTGGTCACAAAAACTGCATCTGTTCGGACATCCTGCAAAGGGCACAAAAATCGAAACATTTGAGCGCTTAATATCCCATCAGCTCCAGTGCTTCACGAGCAGCCTGCTGCTCAGCTTCCTTCTTGCTTCTGCCGCCACCTTTACCGATGGAATTGGAATTGAGCAAAACCTCTGAGACAAAGTGCTTATTGTGGTCAGGACCGCTCTCACTGATGAGACGATACTCAAGGCGCTCGCCAGGATTCTTCTGGACAATTTCTTGCAAGGTTGTCTTATAATCCTTGACAGGCTTTTTCCTCATGTTTTTGATTTCCGGCTCAATAAAGGTCATAACAAATTTCTTCGCTTCGTCATAACCTCCGTCAAGGAATATTGCGGCTATGAGTGCTTCAAAGGCATCTGAAAGTATTGACGGTCTGTCTGCACCTCCGCCGTGGCGTTCACCTCGGCTGAGCTTGATGAACTTTCCAAGCTCTACAAGCTTTGCAAACTTATAGAGAGTTTTCTCGCAGACAAGAGCCGCGCGAAGTTTTGTCAAGTCTCCCTCTGGAAGCTGAGAATAGTTATTGAAAATATGATTGGTAACAACAAGAGAAAGAACAGAGTCACCTAAGAACTCCAATCTCTCGTTGCATTTTGTGTTTTTTCCCACCTCGTTGGAATAAGAGGAATGTGTCAAAGCTTCGGACAGAATTGACAGATCTTGAAACTCATACCCGATTATTCTCTGAAGCTCGGTCATTAAAATCAATCCTTTTCCTTGATTTTCTGAACTGCATCGGCTATATCACCGACAACATTCTGCTCTGTGTACTGCTTTAAGAGTCTTATGGCACTCTTGAACGCAGCAGCATCGGCGTTGCCGTGAGCCTTGAATACAGGTTTGCGGACACCGAGGATGGGTGCGCCGCCGTGCTCGCTGTAATCAAACTGCTTTTTGAGTTCCTTGATATCGCTCATCACAAGAGCGGCTCCAAGCTTGTTTTTTAGGTTCTTTGTAAATACTGCTTTGATTTTCTTCATCAGAGCAATTGCAACACCCTCGTAGGTTTTGAGGATGAGGTTGCCTGTAAATCCGTCACAAACAAGCACATCGCATGCATTGTTGGGAACATCTCTTCCCTCAACATTTCCGATGAAATTCACGGGTGTTTCCTTCAGAAGCTGATATGTAGTCTGCTGAATTTCTGTGCCCTTGTGCTCTTCTGTGCCGACATTGGCAAGTCCAACACGTGGATTCTCAACACCTAAAACCTTGCTCATATAAGCAGAACCCATAATTGCAAACTGGCGAAGCATCTCGGGTCTGCACTGAAGGTTGGCACCGCTATCCATAAGCATAAATTTACCTGTTACACCGGGGATAACGGGAGCAAAACCGGGACGGGAGATACCCTTGATGCGCTTAACAATAAGAGTTGCTCCAACACAGACCGCACCACTGTTGCCCGCAGAGATAAACGCATCGCCTTCGCCATCTGCAAGGAGTCTGAGTCCAACAGCCATTGAGCAATCAGACTTACTCTTCATAATCTCAGAGCCTGCTTCCTCCTGGCTGATAACAGAATCACTGTGAACAATTCTGAAAACATTTGAATCAATATTGTTCTCAGCACATACCCTTTTAATGATGGTTTCGTCACCGACTAAAGTGATATCCACAAGATATTCATTTATTGCATCAAAGCTACCTTTGATGATTTCCAAAGGAGCATTATCGCCACCAAAAGCATCTACTATAATTCTCATATTAATCATTTATCCTTTCTTCAACAAACATAGAAAGTGTGTCCAATGAGCGCTCGGCATACTGCTCACCACGGATCTTCTTGTCTCTTGAACGATTTGTAAGTTCCGGCAGCAAGCCAAAACTTGCACCCATAGGCTGGAACTTCTTCACCGTATCGTCTGTGATATATCTTGACAGAGCGCCAATCATCGTCTCCTCAGGGAGAGTGAGTGTTTTCAATTCTTTAAATTTTCTGGCGGCGTTGATGCCTGCCATAAGTCCTGAGGACGCAGACTCCATATATCCCTCAACACCTGTGAGTTGTCCTGCAAAAAACAGTGTTTCTCGTGTTTTTGCGGAATAATCACTGTTAAGCACACGAGGACTGTCGATAAAAGTGTTTCGGTGCATCACACCATAACGGACAAACTCTGCATTTTTAAGAGCAGGGATAAGTCCGAAAACACGCTTCTGCTCAGGGAATTTTAGGTTAGTCTGAAATCCTACCAGATTATACATTGTGCCGGCTGAATTCTCACGGCGGAGCTGAAGTGCCGCCCAGGGTCTGTGGCCGGTTCTGGGATCTCTGAGGCCAACAGGCTTCATAGGACCGAAGCGGATTGTGTCTTCCCCACGCTGAGCCATAACTTCTATAGGCATACAACCCTCATAAACCTTAGGTTCAGCTACATCAAAATCATGAAGCGGTGCACGCTCTGCGGATATAAGTTCTTTATAAAACGTCTCATATTCCGCTTTGTTAAGTGGACAGTTGATGTAGTCGTCTCCGTCGCCTTTATCATATCTTGACTGTTTAAAAGAAGTCTCGGTATCTATGCTTTCCGCTGTGACAATAGGCGCCGCTGCATCGAAGAAAGACAGAGATTCCCCGAAAAGCGACACGATGTTACTGCAAAGAGCATCCGAAGTGAGAGGTCCTGTTGCGATAACGGTAATCGCATCTGCAGGTATTTCCGTAACTTCCTCTGAGATAATCTCGATATTGCCCATCGAACGGATAGCTTCTGTGACAGATTTTGCAAAGAGATGTCTGTCTACAGCGAGAGCACCGCCTGCAGGCACAGTACAATTATCAGCACATCTCAGGAGAAGCGAATCGAGTCGGCGCATTTCCTCTTTGAGAAGTCCTGCGGCTGAGCCTACACGCTGAGCTTTGAGGGAATTTGAGCAGACAAGCTCTGCAAAATCCTCGGTGTGGTGTGCAGGTGACTTTTTGTGGGGCTTCATCTCATAGAGACGGACAGAAATCCCTCTCTTTGCTATCTGGTATGCCGCTTCACAGCCTGCGAGTCCTGCACCCACGACGTTAATGTATTCCTTATTAGACATTACTTTTTCTCGTAGCCACAACCCTCTTTTGCACAGTAGAGAGTGGGTTTCTTGCCCTTCTTCTTGTATAGAATCTCACCGCACTGAGGACATTTCTCTGCAGTGGGTTCATTCCAAGACATATAGTTACACTTAGGATATGAGGAGCAACCGTAGAAGGTCTTGCCGGTTTTGGTACGGCGGACGATGACGTCGCTGCCACAATCGGGGCACTTCACGCCGATGCTCTCAACATATTTCTTTACATTTTTACAATCAGGATAACCGGGACAAGCAATAAATTTGCCGAAACGTCCGACTTTGATTACCATCTTCTGACCGCATTTTTCACAGATAATGTCGGTTTCGTCCTCTTTCAGACGAATCTTGACACCTTCCATATCAGCCTTTGCTTTCTTGAGGTTCTTCTCAAAATCCGCATAGAACTGCGAGAGAAGCTCTTTCCACTCAACATTTCCGCTTTCTACGGTGTCCAGATCCTGCTCCATCTGAGCAGTGAATTTTACGTTGACTATCTTGGGAAAACGTTCCTTCATAAGCTGTACAATGGCTTCGCCAAGCTCAGTGGGATGAAGCTGTTTGCCCTCACGCTTCACATACTCTCGGTTTACGATAGTGGATATTGTAGCGGCATAGGTTGAAGGTCTGCCGATACCGAACTCCTCAAGAGCTTTGATGAGAGATGCCTCTGTGAATCGTGCAGGAGGCTGGGTGAAATGCTGATTTCCCAAAAGCTCTTTAAGCTTTAAAGGCATATCCTTCTCTACAGGAGGCAGGTTGCTTGCCTTTGCCTCTTCCTCATCCTTGGACTCAACATAAAGCTGTGTAAAACCATCAAAATCAACTCTGTAGCCACTTGCTTTGAATACGTATCCGTTAGCGTCAATGTCAATCTGAGTAGTTTTCTGAATGCAATCAGCCATCTGAGAAGCTGTAAAGCGCTCCCAGATAAGCTTATAAAGCTTGTACTGGTCGGTAGTAAGGTTTGCTTTTACTCTATCGGGTGTCAAATTTACAGAAGTGGGGCGGATAGCTTCGTGGCCATCCTGTGCATTTGAACGGGACTTGAAGAAACGAGGCTTGGAGGGCAGATATGCCTCACCGAAGACCGACTTGATGTAAGATGCAGCCTCACCCATTGCATCTGATGAAATACGCAGTGAGTCGGTTCTCATGTATGTGATAAGACCGGTGGGGCCGATACCCTCAATATCAACACCTTCGTAGAGTTCCTGAGCAACTCTCATGGTACGTCTGGACTGGAATCCGAGCTTTCTGGAAGCTTCCTGCTGAAGTGTTGAAGTTATGAAAGGAGGTGCAGGAGATTTCTTTCTGGTACCCGACTTAACCTTTGTGACAATATACTCAGCACCCTCAAGGTCTGCAAGTATTTTGTCAGCCTGCTCTTTGTTCTTAATCTCAATTTTTCCGTCAGCATTACCATAGAGGAATGCTGAGAAAACTTTGCGGCTTCCTTTGGGATTGAACTTTGCGTCAATGCTCCAGTATTCCTCGGGAGTAAAACTGCGGATTTCGTTTTCACGGTCTACAATGATACGGACTGCGACAGACTGTACTCTGCCTGCAGAAAGTCCGCGACGAATCTTCTGAGATACAAAGGGACTGAGCTTGTATCCTACCAAACGGTCCAGAATGCGGCGAGCTTGTTGTGCATCTACAAGGTCAAGGTTAATGGCGCGTGGTGCGCTCATACCGGTCTCAACACCGTTTTTAGTTATCTCGTTAAACTCAACTCGGTTTGTTTTCTCCAAATCAAGATTCAATATATAGGCAAGGTGCCAGGATATAGCTTCTCCTTCGCGGTCAGGGTCAGTTGCAAGATATACTTCATCGCTGTTCTGAGCCTGAGCAATAAGCTCTTCGACAAGCTTTTCCTTTCCCTTTATAATCTCATATCGGGGAGTAAAGTTGTTGTTGACATCTACGCTGAGTCTTGCCGCAGGAAGGTCGCGGACATGACCCATTGATGCTACAACTTCATAATCCTTTCCAAGATATTTTTTAATCGTCTTAGCCTTTGCAGGAGACTCAACGATAACGAGCTTTGACATAATATACCTCCGTAAAGTTATTTTATGGCGTAATTTCTGCCCTCGGTGTTTACGATAAGGTCGTTCATTTCGAGAGCTGAGATAATTCTGAGAACTTTGTACACGGGCAAGCCTGACTTCTCTGAAATTGTGTCAATATGAAGAGGCTGTGCGCCAATTGTATAATAAACCCTGCTTTCTTCATCTGAAAGATTTACTGCTGTGTTGTGAGACGGCAGGGGTTTGTTATCGGTTTTAGTAGAATCCACGGATGCTCTGAGTTTGGTGGGGACTGAAGAAATAACTTCGTCATCATATTTAAGCCGAGCCTTGTCATCATCACTGACACCAAGATAGTATTCAGAAACATCTTTATAGGATGTAACAGGGATTGCACCGTCTTTGATGAGAAGATTGGAGCCTTCGGAATAAGGCGAATCCACATTTCCCATAACAGCAAAGACATCACGACTATGGGAAAGTGCACACCCGACTGTTATCATTGAACCGCTTGCCTTTGGTGCTTCCACAACAATCAGACCCTGCGAGAGTCCCGAGATAATTCTGTTGCGCTGAGGAAAATTTCTGGCTGTAGGCGAAGTACCGGGAGGATACTCAGAAACAAGTGCGCCTTTCTCGGCAATAAGCTGTCGCATCGCCTTATTCTCTCTTAGGTAATCGTAGTCGATTCCGCATCCGAGAACACATATGGTGATACCATCTGCTTGCAAAACTCCTCTATGAGCTGCACAATCAATGCCGAGAGCACCACCGCTGACTACAACAAATCCCTCTTGTGAGAGATTTGCTCCCAGTTCAAAGGCTGTGCGCACACCATAAACTGTGGCTTTTCGGGTTCCGATAATTGAAATGGTGTTGAGGTTATCTACATCAGGGAGATTTCCCTGAACATAAATCACTGCAGGAGGATCTTCAATAGATTTGAGGCACTGAGGATATGCAGGTTCTGATATATCAATAATATTCTGACCGAGCAAGTAAGCTTTGGAAATAACCTCATCTGCATTACACAGCGGTGTTCTGAGCAGACGGCTGATTTCCTGCTCGGTTAAAATACCGCAGAGTCTCAGCTCAGACTCCCCACCATCGTATAATACCTTCATATCATCATACATAGATGCAAGATATTTAGGCTTGGGACTGCTGTATCCCAGACCCATTGTCAACCATATCCAATATCTGGTGTTTTCAGTCATTTTATCATTTCCCACATCAGAATTCCTGCGGCAATGGCAGCATTAAGGGACTCTGCTACACCATTCATCGGAATGGTGATACGCTGAGTGCAGGCAGAAGCCGTGGCGTCGGTGAGGCCGTTGCCCTCGTTGCCAATAGCCACAAGCGCACTACCCTGAAAAGACACCTTACTAACAGCATCAGCATCGCGAACAACTGCCGCGTAAGAAGTGCCGTGATTGTTGAAATCGGAAATAAACTTTTGAGCGTTATCAACAAAGGTAAAGGGTACTCTGAAAAGCGCCCCCATTGCTCCTCGGCAAACCTTCGGGCTGTAAATATCACAGCAGTCCCGAGTCATAATAACGCCGCTGACCCCCAGTGCATCGGCGGTCCTGAGAATAGTACCGAGATTACTGGGGTCCTGAATATTTTCCAAAAAAACATACTTATTATTAATTGTATCAAAATCAATATTATTGTCAAGAGTTTTTAGAACACAAACTACACCTTGCGGGGTCTTTGTATCACAGGCATGAGAAAGTGTATTTTTATTTGTCAGGTAGATTTTTGCATTGCTTTCAAGCAAGGGTTTAAGGGCGGATTCGTGCTTTGAGAGGGCTTCGTCTGTTATCAGTACATCGGTGATTTCTGCACCGCTTGAAACAGCTTCCAGACAGACTCTCAGCCCCTCTGAAACGAAACGCTGTTCTTCCCTTCTAAACTTTGCGCTTGACTGAAGTTTTGACACATATTTTATAAGTTTATTATCTTTGCTTATTATTTCTTTCATAGTAAATACCAATAGATAATTTGAATGTTTTAACAATTAAAAAGTGCGTCCGGAGTAAACCGGACGCAACTTAAGCTTTTTTAGTTCTTTACCTGCTCAACAAGCTTTGTGAATGCTGCGGGATCAGCAACAGCGATCTCTGCGAGCATCTTACGGTTGAGAGCGATATCAGCCTTCTTGAGGCCGTTCATGAATGTGGAGTAGTTTGTGCCGTTAGCTCTGCAAGCTGCAGAAATACGGGTAATCCACAGGCGACGGAAGTCTCTCTTTCTCTGCTTTCTGCCGATATATGCATAGTTGCCGGACTTCATTACGGCCTGTTTAGCCATTTTAAAGTGTCTGCTCTTGGCACCATAGTAGCCCTTAGCAAGCTTTAAAACCTTTTTTCTTCTTTTGCGAGTCATCATCGCGCCTTTTACTCTTGCCATTGTATATTACCTCCGAATAGTTGTAGTTTGATTACTTGTAAGGAATGAGACGCTTTGCCTGACGTGTGTTTGTTACGTCGGTAACAGCTGTCTTACGAAGACCTCTCTTACGCTTTGTGGTCTTCTTGTTAAGGATGTGGCTCTTGTTAGCGTGAGCACGGATGACCTTACCGTTCTTGGAAAGCTTGAAACGCTTCTTTGCACCGCTGTGTGTTTTAATTTTAGGCATGTTAAAAATCCTCCTGTTATGATTTTACCGGTTTTGGGGCTAAGAACATAAGCATGTTACGACCTTCGAGCTTTGCGGGCTTCTCGATGTTGGAAACCTCGCTACACTCATCTGCGAAACGCTCCATCAGATCATAGCCATACTTGGAGTGACCCATCTCTCTGCCGCGGAAACGGATAGAAACCTTGACTTTGTCACCCTTTTTCAGGAACTTGATAGCTGCGTTGCGCTTGGTCTCGAAGTCGTGAGTGTCGATATTCAGGGAAAGCTGAACCTCTTTGATGTTGATAATCTTCTGATTCTTTCTGGCTTCTTTCTCACGCTTTGCCTGCTCGAAGCGATACTTGCCGTAGTCCATAATCTTTGCAACAGGAGGCTTAGCCTGTGCAGCGATTAAAACCAGATCAAGATTCTGCTCGATTGCAAGATTCTGTGCGTTGTCAGTGGGCATAATTCCCAGCTGTGTGCCGTCAGCAGCGATTACTCTCAGCTCTTCACATCTGATATCCTCATTGATGAGGGTATCTTTCTCTTTCTTGCTAATGTTAAAGCACCTCCAAAATGATGTAAAAATAATGCGGACAGAAAGCTCCGTCCGCATAACAATACTAAGTCACACCAAAATGGTGATAAAAAACTTAAGATATTGACCCGTGCAGACGACACCCCACAGGTGAAAGCTCTATGCCTTGCTTTATTGTACGAGAAGAATTATAATACCTGAAAAGGATTTTGTCAATAGTTATTTGGAGATTTTTGTTTTTTTATTGAAATAAACTATTGTAAATGATATAATCACTAAGTAATTGATATAATTTCCACGGAGGGATAATATGGATAATCAGGAAAATCTATATATACAGCCTGATGCACAGCCTGCTTTTGTACCGGAACCGGACCCTGTGCAGGTTGAATTTGAAAATGAAAAACGTGATCTGAGAAAACGTTGCAACGGAATAGGACTTATGGTTCTTATATCCAGCACTGCTTTTCTGTTTGTTACCCTTGTGCTGATGGTAGCATATGAAATTTTCAAAGGCAATCTTACGTTGCCTGCAAACCTGGATTCTATTCCCGACAATATTATTAACAGCTTCGCCAATGCAGCTGTGTTCGGAATATTCGCGCTTATCTGCATCAAAGTCACAAAAGCAAAAACCACGGATGTTCTTGTTTTTGAAAAAGTAAGTTTCAAAAAACTTTCTGCTTTGGTAGTAGCAGGTTTCAGCGTATTCATGGTATCCAATCTGCTGACAAATTTATATCTTACAAATATGTACAACCTGGGAATCGACCTGATGCTCGACATAGAAACGCCTGTCAGCAACAGTTTTCTCGAAATGCTTGTGTATTTTGTTTCAACCGCAGTTGTTCCTGCATTTTCTGAGGAAATACTGTTCAGAGGTGTTATTCTGTCGCACCTGAGAAAACACGGAGATGGCCTTGCTGTGTTTGTATCTGCGCTGCTGTTCGGACTTTTTCACGCAAATTTCATCCAGATACCCTTTGCGTTTATCGGCGGACTGGCTCTGGGATTTACCGTGGTCTACACGAACTCCATGCTCCCTGCTATACTTATACATCTGTTTAACAACGGATATTCGGTTATAAGTGATATTCTGTACACAAACGCCGATGCTATCGGGCTGAGCGAAACAATCCTTGATATATTCACTTATATATTTGTAGCCGCAGTTTCAGTAGTCGGACTCATTGCGGTTATCGTTCTTTCCAGAAAAGATAAAAACCTCCTGAAGCTCAGAAAATACGAGGGTGTGCTTGATAACAAGACGAGAACAAAAATGTTTGTAACCAGTCCCACTGTGATTATTGCAAGCGTATATCTGATTTTGGAATCCATTTATACACACATAGCAGTGGCGTTGATGTAACATGGACAGATACGATTTTATGAATGAAGCGATAAAGCTTGCCGAGGATGCATCAAACGCGGGAGAAATACCCGTTGGGTGCGTTATAGTCAAAGATGGCAAAATAATCGCAGAAGGCAAAAACCGCACGGAAGAAACAAAATCTTCAATAATGCACGCAGAGGTTGTAGCTATTGAGAATGCCTGCAAGGCGCTTTCAAGTCCTAATCTCAGCGGATGCGAAATGTACGTTACACTTGAGCCCTGCCCTATGTGCGCGGGTGCTATAATCAACTCAAAAATCAGCAAGGTTGTGTTCGGCACTTTTGACCTTAATTACGGCGCCTGCGGCTCGGCTTTGAATCTGTTTTCTATTCCCAAAGTACACAGACCCGAATGTTACGGAGGAATTTCAGAAGATCGATGCAGTGATTTGTTGAGTGAATTTTTCAAAAACATCAGAACAAACAAAAACGGAGAGTGCTGAACTCTCCGTTTTCTTTATTTTAAGTTGATAACTCTCTGAGCGGCAAGCATGATTCCCAATCTGCCTGCATCAAAGTTATGTGCACCCTGAAGCCACACGGCAAAAGGCGGACGCAAAGGTGCATCACAGGAAAGCTCAATGGATGATCCAAGGGTAAAGGCGCCTGACGCCATAACGACCTGACAATCATATCCGGGCATATCCGAAGGCTCAGGCACTACAAAACTGTCAACAGGTGATGCTGCCTGAATACCACGGCAGAACTCAACAAGTTCCGTGTCGGAAGAAAGCTTCAGCACCTGAATGATGTCTCCCCTGTCTTCGTTATATCGGGGAGTAACCTCGTAGCCGAGAAGTTCAAAAAGTGCTGCTGAGAACACAGCAGTTTTCATAGCTTCTCCTGTAATGTGAGGAGCGTTGTAAGCTCCGAGGAACATTTCTCTTACAGTGTCGAGAGTTGCACCGAGTTCCTTGCCGGTACCAGGCGTTGTAAGACGAAAGGCAGCCTGCTCAACTAAATCCCGTCTACCTGAAATATAGCCTCCTGTGCGGGCAATTGCTCCGCCGGGGTTCTTAATCATAGAACCGGCCATGAGATCTACTCCGCATTTATGGGGCGACTCAAGTTCTACAAACTCTCCGTAGCAGTTATCCAGCATAATAACAGACTCGGGAGATACTCTTCTTGTAATCTCGCAGATGCGCTTGATATCTTCAAAGAGCAAGGACGGACGAAGCTCGTAACCGCGGGAGCGCTGAATATAGACCATACGGGGTTTCTGGGCTATTTCCTTTTCTATAGCTTCATAGTCAAGGGTACCGTCGGATTTTAAATCTACTTCCTTATAGATAACGCCAAAATCTTTGAGTGAGCCTGAATAGTCAGAGTCAATTCCGATTGCTCCACGGAGTGTATCGTAAGGTGTAGATGCGACAGAAAGCATAACGTCACCTGGACGAAGCACACCAAAAAGAGCAACAGTCAAAGCATGGGTGCCGCTTACAAAATTATGGCGCACCAAGGCATCCTCTGCATCAAATGCGTAGGCATACACCTCGTCCAGGGCATCTCTGCCTCGGTCTCCGTATCCGTAACCGCTGCTTCCGCCGAACATCGACTCAGACACACGGGCTTCCTGAAAAGCCTTCAGCATCTTTATCTGATTATATCCGCGAATTTCATCTATCTTTTGAAATTGTTCACGGCACATGGTCAGAGCTTTATCCGAAGCATCTCTTACCGATTTATCTACACTGAAAAAACTAAACATATTGACCTCACAAGCGGTATCTTAAACAGAAATCAATCTGAGAAAAACCGCATTTTTCATAGAATTTAATATTGTGTTCTTCACACAAAAGCTGATAGGTTATGTCCTCGTCCGAGCAAACTTGATCCAAGACCCTTCTGCAATAACCATTTCCACGGAAATATTTCTCTGTATATACAAATGGAATCACCGAAGAATTTTCGTTATTACAGGAAAACGCAACAACACATACTGTGACATTATCCACAATGTATGAAAACACCTTGATTGTGCCGTGTCGAAGCATATGAGAAGTGTTGAGAAAGAAATCTGTCTGTTTCTCATAAGTCAGCTCAGAAGTTACAATATCTGTTATGGTTCTGGCATTTTCGCAGGAAATGACGGAGGGATCCTGAGTGCGTTTTTCGCCTGTTTTGCTCATAACATAACAGACTTCTCCATCGGGAGCATCCGTAGTGTTTTCGAAGATAGGCTTATTGCAATAGCACTCACAATCGGAAAAGCCAAGGATAAAAGCGGAGAGTTCCGCGAAATCTGCTCTCTCTCCAACCGAACAATACAAAAAGTTATTATAACGAAGCAGTACAGCAGTTGACCTTTCGGTTTCGGTGTCTGTCTGGATATAATACTCTACGAAATCATATGTGACGCCATAAGAATCTAAGTAGAGTTTAACTATATTTTTGATATATCCGAAGTCTTCGGAAGTATTGAGTGAATTAAGTATCGCAAATCTATCGGCGGTTAAAGAAATCATATCAGCTGAGGGCGTTTACTATAGACATAAAGTGTTCGCCGCGCTGCTCAAAATCCCTATACATATCGAAGCTTGCAGACGCAGGAGAAAGTGCTACAATATCGCCAGCTTCAGCATTTTTTCTTGCAATTTCCACTGCCTGCTCCATGCTCTCTGCGCGAAGAATGACAGGGTTATTTTCTTTATATTCAAGTGAAGATTTCACCGCGGACTCAATCTTATCCCCTGTTGCGCCTAAGAGAATCAGAGTTTTTACCTTGTTACAGATAACAGGGCCCAGTGGCTCGTAAGGGATGTTTTTATCATATCCGCCGCATATCAGAATGAGCTTCTGCTCAAAGAGAGACAACATACCGCAGGCTGTGCGTGTGGGAGAAGATGCGATGGAGTCGTTATAATATCTGACACCGTCAAGCTCACGGACAAGCTGGGCGCGATGCTTTACACCCGTGAAGGTTGTGGCGACCTTATGAATTGTATCGATGCTGACAAAATCAATAACAGCACAGATTGCCGCCATAAAATTCTCAACATTATGAAGACCCGGGATTTTTATGTCAGATACCGAAAGAACGTTCTGTTCTTTTTCGGCATCCTTATAACAAATGCATCCGTCAGATACATATACGCCTGTGTCAACGTTCTGTGTGCGTGAAAAGAAATAAACATCTGCCTTTGTATCATCGCTGAAAGATGCCGAGATATCGTTATCCAGATTGAGAACGCACTTGTCCCCTGTGCTCTGATAGGCAAGGATATTTCTCTTGGCATCAATATATTCGTCCATATCCTTGTGAACATCAAGATGATTAGGTGCAACGTTTGTAACAACAGAAACCAACGGACTTTTCTTCATAGATATAAGCTGAAAACTGGAAAGTTCAACTACAGCAAAATCCTCTTCCCTGATATCGTATATCTCGGGCATAAGAGGATTGCCGATATTTCCGCCAAGATGAACTCTATAGCCTTGTGCCTTCAGAAGTTCAGATATTATGGTGGTTGTTGTGGTTTTGCCGTCAGAGCCTGTTACGGCAATTATTCTGCAGGGACACAGCTCGAAGAACAGCTCCATCTCCGATGTGATCTCCACACCACTTTCTCTCATAGACACAAGAGCAGGACTGTTATAGTTCATACCGGGGGTGCGGAAAACAGTGTCAACTTGCAAATTATCAAGATACCCCTCTCCAAGAGAGAGTATCGCTCCTGCACGCTTTGCTATAGCGGCGTTTTCACCGAGGGCCTCCTCGCCTCTGCTGTCGCATGCGTATACTACCGCACCTGCATCACAGAACATTTTTATAAGAGGCAGGTTGCTTCTGCCAAGTCCGATGAACGCTACACGTTTACCTTTTATACTCTTAAAATAATTATCAATTAAGTTATGCATTATTTGCCTCCGTTTCTGAAACATTATATATAATACAATGAAGTTGAGAAAATATCAACAAGATAGCTGAATAATTTTGTCAATAAGCTGAGAAATAAAAAAACAGACGGTAAAAACCGTCTGTAAGAATCTGAAGAACAGGATTAGTTCTCTCTGCCAAGGAGAAAATCAACAGAGACTTCCAAAATATCTGCAAGAGCAACAAGTTCAACATCTGTGACATAGCGAATCTGACCCTCCAACTTTGAAAGGCCGGAAGCGTTCATATCTACGCCGTTAACCTGAAGCTGAGCCAAAAGCTCCTTCTGCTTCATTCCTCTCTTCTTTCTTGCCGCCTCAACTCTGGCACCAACCAGATTGCGGTCTCCGAGCTCTTGCTTGCGTAGTCTCATACCATGCGTTCTCCCAACTAATTAATATATAATGACGAATTGAAGTTCTGTTAATTCCAAAAAAGAATTCTACAAAATCATTAAATCGCAGTGTGAACACATTATAATACTATATTCGAAAAAAAACAAGTGTTTTTGTAAATTTATTTAAAAATTTGAAATATTTTGGTAAAAAGGATTACAAAAAGGTAAATTCTGCACATTATATCTGTATTTTTAACAAAATTTTCTCACTGAGATTTATTATTTGCTTAAAGAATGCTATTATGATGAAAATATATAAAAGCTAAAATCAATATAACTGCGACAATGCAAGGAGCGAATATTATGAGCAACTCTCTGAAAAGCAGAAATCTTACACTTCTGACAGATTTCTATGAGCTGACAATGGCCGGCGGATACTTTCAGTGTGAGCACAGAGACAGAATTGCCTACTTTGATATGTTTTACAGAAACAACCCTGACAAAGGCGGATACGCAATTATGGCAGGTGTTGAGCAAATGCTTGAATACCTGACCAATCTGAAATTCACTGATGAGGATATTGATTTTCTCAGAAGTAAGAATCTTTTTTCAGAAGAGTTTCTTGAATATCTGAGGAATTTTAAGTTCCGGTGCGATGTCTGGGCGGTTCCTGAGGGTACACCTATTTTCCCCGGAGAACCCATTGTCACCGTCAAGGGTCCCATAATTCAGGCTCAGTTTGTTGAAACCATGATTCTGCTTTCCATAAACCATCAGAGTCTTATAGCCACAAAAGCCAACAGACTCAGACGTGCTGCCGATGGCAGAGCTGTGATGGAATTCGGCTCTCGCCGAGCTCAGGGATTTGACGGAGCTGTGTACGGAGCAAGGGCTGCCTATATCGGCGGATGCTGTGGCTCGGCATGTACAATCAGCGACAGGGATTTCTCGGTGCCTGCTCTGGGCACAATGGCTCACTCATGGATTCAGTCCTTTGACACAGAGTACGAAGCCTTTGCTGCATATGCAAGGCTGTATCCCCGAAACTGCACACTGCTGGTTGACACTTATAACACCCTCAAAAGCGGTGTTCCCAATGCAATAAAGGTATTTGACGATGTGCTGAAGCCTCTTGGAGTCAGACCTAACGGAATCAGAATCGACAGCGGTGATATCACATACCTCTCAAAAAAAGCGAGAAATATGCTTGATGCCGCAGGATACGTGGACTGCAAGATATGTGCATCTAACTCTCTGGATGAATACATCATAAAGGATATGCAGATTCAGGGAGCCAAAGTTGACACATACGGAGTTGGAGAAAGACTGATTACTTCTTCGTCATCCCCTATGTTTGGCGGCGTATACAAACTGGTTGCAACTGAAGAAAACGGGGTTATCACTCCCAAAATTAAAATCAGTGAAAACGTAGGCAAGATCACTACACCCTGCTTCAAGCGACTGTTCAGACTCTATGACAGAGATACAAACAAATCTATTGCCGATGTCATTGCACTGCACGACGAAGAAATAGATGACACAAAGCCCTATGAAATCTTTGACCCTCAGAACACATGGAAGAGAAAGACTATTGAAAACTTCTATGCTGTGGATATAAGAAAGAAATATATCGAAAACGGTAGACTTATTGAAAAACTGCCGGAGATTGATGAGATAAAGAGTTACTGTGACAAACAGATAGAGACTCTTTGGGATGAGGTTACAAGATTCGAAAATCCTCACACATATTATGTTGATCTTTCTCAGAAACTCTGGGACATCAAAAACCAACTGCTTAATAAAGCTTGATAAAAATATGCAAATAAAAAACCACCGGCGTAGCCGGTGGTTTTTCTTGTGCGCCTAAAAGGCTCTGTTACAAGCGGTGCCTCAAGGCACATCTGCGGTCTGACACTTGCGTCTGTTACTTACTACCCGTGAACGGGTCTTCCCATCCTCTCAGCGTCATTTGGTCGTGTACCATATCTTCTTTAAGTTGATTCTTTATGTATTCTTCAATTCTTTTAGCGTTTTTGCCTGCCGTATCCACATAATATCCTCTGCACCAAAACGACCTGTTTCCATACTTGTACTTTAGGTTTCCGTGCCTCTGATGTATTATGATACTACTTTTGCCCTTGAGGAATCCCATAAAACTTGCTACACTTAGTTTGGGAGGTATCTCTATAAGCATATGTATATGGTCAGGACACACTTCAGCTTCTATTATGTTTACTTCTTTCCATTTGCATAATTCTCTAAGTATCTTTCCTATCTCTGCCTTGTGTTCGCCATAGAATATTTTTCTCCTGTACTTGGGTGCAAAGACCACATGGTATTTGCAATTCCAACTTGTGTGTGCTAAACTGTTATTGTCATGCATTTGACTACCTCCTTCTGTTTTTGTCGTGCAGTTGCCAGACCGCACTTCCATTATACCAGAAGGTGGTATTTTTTTATACTCATCGCTAAAGCTTTTTTGAACCCCCGATACAATCGGGGGTTTTCGCTTAACAAAAAAAACATCCCGTCCGCTGTGGACGGGATGTTTTTATATACGACCGAATCTATAAGCCGAGTTCTGTTGTAAGCAGTCATCTATCTTGGCAGGGCGTTGCCGCCACTGCTCAATGCCACCTCCCGGGACACGCCGAGCAAGCGTATATGTCCCACCACGGTGTTGCTCCGAATAGGGTTTACATGGCAGCCAAGTCTCCTTGGCTCCGGTGAGCTCTTACCTCGCCTTTCCATCCTTACCTGAAAATCAGGCGGTTTATTTCTGTTGCACTTTCCCTAGGGTCGCCCCCGGCGGCCGTTAGCCGTTACTCTTGCTCTGTGGAGCTCGGACTTTCCTCGGATACTGCCTTTCGGACTCATACCCGCGACTGCTCAATTCGCTCGCAAGTGTAATTTTATAATAATATATAAAATTTGTCAATTAAAATCATCACGTGTATGAGGTAAAGAATTTGCATAAAACAGGAGACTCTCACGGGTGTTCTCTGCTTTTCCTTTAATAACAAGCCTGAGAAGTACATCGAGAGCATGGCCAATAGCTTCACCTCGAAATCCGAGTTCCATCAGGTCATTTCCCTTTAGTGCAAGCTGTGACAACTTATAACATTCATCAGAATCTATTATACGATAATACTCCTGCAAAACTTTTTTGTGATGCAGGAGTTTTTCATCCCTGCGATAATCTGACTGAGAGAGCATATCGGCACGGCCTACCTCCAGAAGTTTTATGAACAGTTCCTCACCTACTTCACCAAGAACACGTTTTATATCAGGAGATAAATTTTTAAACCGCTCATCATGAAAACGTATAAGTTTGCATACATCTGACACAGTGTCGGCAGGATAGGCAAAGCGCCTGAGAATATCACGGGCAATTCTTTCGCTTTCAAGCTGATGCTTTTTGAAATGGTCTATGCCACCGGCATCCGTTGTCTTCATTTTTGGTTTTCCTATATCGTGAAAAAAGACTGCAAGACGGATGGTTTCGTCCTGGGGCGTGTTTTTAAGAGCTGTCAGGGTATGTGTCCAGACATCATATTTATGATGAGGATTATTCTGAGGAAGATCAAACATGGGCTTTATCTCAGGTATAACAACTGCAATTACATCGCGGTAACACATAAGTACGTCGTAAGAGTACTTCCCCATAAGTATGCCTGTCAGCTCCTTGCGCATTCGCTGTGGGTGAACATTTGAAAGAGAGTCTTTGTGGCGACTGATTGCTTCTGCGGTCTTTGTTTC
Organism: Clostridia bacterium; assembly: GCA_017421045.1. Classification (GTDB taxonomy): domain Bacteria; phylum Bacillota; class Clostridia; order Oscillospirales; family Acutalibacteraceae; genus Ruminococcoides. The sequence continues at coordinate 24,801 of JAFQMC010000020.1, read as the reverse complement.
CAGCGAAAAGCCCAATCGTGATGCAAATCTTACTGCTCTCAGCATTCTGAGAGCATCCTCACCGAAGCGTTCTGTTGCTTTGCCGGTGCATCGGATAAGCTTGGACTCCAAGTCCTCCTTACCAAGGAAAGGGTCAACAATACCGGTTTTGGGCGAATATGCCATTGAATTAATTGTAAAATCCCGCCTGGATAAATCTTCCGTTATAGTTTTGGAAAAGCTGACACTGTCAGGATGACGGGAATCGGTATACTCTCCGTCACAGCGAAATGTAGTTATCTCATATGGCTCGCCGTGAGAGATTACACAAATAGTACCGAATCGTTTTCCTATATCTATTGTAGTATAGTCTTTGAAACATTCTTCGATTTCTTCAGGAAGAGCATCTGTTGTAAAATCCCAGTCTGCAGGAGTGTTGCCCATTAAAGCATCACGAACACAGCCTCCTACTGCAAAACACTGAAAACCTCTTTTTTCGAGAGCTTCAAATATAAAATTGCATTTTTCAGGAATAAACAGCACCATTCTCACCTCGGGAACATAATAACACATATTGTTAAAAAAATAAAGAATTATTAAATATCGGTAATTTAAACTCTGAAACCATACAATTTCTTTATTCACTGACAAATAAAAAAGATTGCAGGGTCATTTCCACCATATATTTTTATTTGTTACAAAAAATAAACATGTGAGCCAAGGGAGGTGAACAATGAAATCAAAATTCAAAACTATATTTTTAATAATCTTATTACTTGGTGTAATGACGCCTGCAAGTGTCTACGCACAAAGTGAATCTAAAGATAATAATAACACTGTAATACTCGGCGGACAGCCCTTCGGCATAAAGATGTTTTCAAAGGGTGTATTGGTTATAGAAACCGAGAATGTGAGTACAGCTTCGGGAAGTGTGTGTCCTGCAGAAGAAGCAGGTATTATGCAAAATGATGTGATTATTGCGGCAAAAGGTGAAGAGCTTGAATCCAACGAACATCTTCAGAGGATTATTGAGGATTCAAAAGGATGCACAGTGACACTTAAAATTCTTCGTGACGAAGAGTATGTCACCGCTGAACTTGTTCCGCAAAAAGATGCCGAGGGTATATATCGTGCAGGAATGTGGATAAGAGACAGCGCTGCGGGTATTGGCACCGTGACGTTCTACAGCGAAGAGTTGCAGGGATTTTGCGGACTGGGACATGGAATATGCGATATCGACACGGGTACGCTTATGACAATTTCTTCAGGAGACGTTGATAAAGCATACATCTCCTCGGTAACAAAAAGCACAGACGGAGATGTAGGCACGTTGAATGCGTATTTCGACAACGTAGATATCGGAAGTGCAACAATCAACTGTAACGAGGGAATATACGGCAGTCTTGAAAGCACGGGCAATGCAACAACTGAAATTGAGATTGCAAAAGCTCAGGAGATAGAAACGGGAGATGCCTATGTTTATACTACAATAAGCGGTAATGAGGCAAAGGCCTATAAAGCTGAGATTGTAAAAATCAATCAAAATGAAGAAAAGGCAAATCTCATCATTAAAATCACAGACGAAGCTCTGCTTGAAGAGTCTGGAGGTATTGTACAGGGAATGTCGGGCTCACCGATTGTACAAAACGGAAAACTTGTGGGAGCTGTTACCCATGTGATTGTAGATGATGTGGACTGCGGGTACGGTATCTTTGCAGAAACCATGTTTGAAATACTTGAGGAAACTTGCAGGTAAATGTCGATTAATGCTGTCAATATTTTTTATCAAAATTATTATTTGATTTTTTAAAAAAATTTTACTGGTATCTATTGCCATTTTTACCATTATGTGGTATTATATCACCAACAAATAATATTTTTGGGGGATTTACCATGGACAGCAAAATCAAACTTTTACTAACAGAGGAACAAGGAGAGATGTCTGGAAATACGTCAGCAGTGTTTTCTCAGGCAGGAATCTCCCCTATCTACTGTCAAAGAGACGGAGAAGACGTATTGCGCAGAATCCTGGCAGAAAAACCCGATGTTGTTTTTATGGATTTATTTATGCCAAAACTTGACAGCATCGGTGTTATGAAAGCTGTGTCACGGACACAAGACGTGCAGAAGCCATTATTTATTGTTTTCTCCGCCTTTGACAGCCCGTCGCTTGAGAGAGAAGTTATGTCTGCGGGAGCGTCATACTTTGTTATCAAACCCTACAACCTGCAGAGTTTGCTTGAAAATATCTGTAATCTGCTAAAAAACACAAAGCATAACGGCGGAATTCATAAACTTCAGACAGATGCAGGCATAGAGATGAAGGTGACAGATATTCTTCATCAGATAGGTGTTCCTGCTCATATCAAGGGATATCATTATCTTAGGGACTCAATAATTATGTCTGTTGAGCATCCTGAGGTAATCAACGCTGTGACAAAACAGCTTTATCCCTCTGTGGCAAAGAAGTATGATACCACTTCATCAAGAGTCGAAAGAGCTATCCGACACGCTATTGAGGTGGCCTGGGACCGAGGAGATGTGGATGTGCTGAACTCGTACTTCGGATATACTATTCACATCAGTCGCGGTAAGCCTACAAACAGCGAATTCATCGCTATGATTGCCGACAAGTTAAGATTACAGCTGAAAAACGCAAGCTGACAAAAAGACCTCTGCCGAAGTTCGGCAGAGGTCTGCTTCTGTTATAAAATATTGACTTTAATCAAGGTTATGATAAAATAATATAGTAATAAAAGCAAGGGAGGAAACAATGAGAAATAATATTTTTGATATAAAGGGGATGTCGTGTTCCGCTTGCAGTGCAAGGGTTCAGGATGTAGTAAACAAGCTTGAGGGAGTTGAAAAAGCAGATGTAAACCTGCTTACAAATTCCATGTCTGTATCATACAATGAGGCTGTAATTAATGAACTTGATATAATCAATGCCGTGAAATCATCAGGATATGATGCACAGCTGAAGCAGGAAACCTCCACCGAAGCTAAACAGAAAGTTCTTGATAAATCTGCAAAGAAACTCATGACGAGGCTCGTAGTATCTTCTGTTTTTCTTTTGCTACTGATGATTGTCGCGATGGGTCATATGATCGGAATCAACATTATTCCCCATCATATGCAGATACTGAAAGGTATTATTGAAATCATATTGCTTGTACCGATTGTGGTGCTGAACTTTAAATACTTCACATCAGGATTCAAGGCTTTGGTGAGACTGAATCCCAATATGGATTCGCTTATTGCGGTAGGCGCTACCGCTTCTGTTGTATACAGCATATATCAGCTTATAAAAGGCGGTTCTGACCACTATTACTTTGAGTCGGCAGGTATGATTCTGACCTTCATCACTATCGGAAAGTACCTTGAGAGCAAATCAAAAGCTAAGACAACCTCTGCTGTAACAAAGCTTATGGATTTATCCCCCAAGACGTCAATCGTACTTGTTGACGGAGTTGAAACCGAGATTGAATCAAAAGACATTAAGCAAGATGATATTGTTATAGTTAAGAGCGGTATGACCTTTCCTGCTGATGGCGTGGTGATAAGCGGTAACGGCACTGCAGACGAAGCTGCCATCACTGGAGAGAGTATCCCCGTCGGCAAAAAAATCGGCGACAATGTTACGGGCGGAACACTACTTGTAAGCGGATATGTACAGTTCAGAGCCTTAAAAGTTGGCGAAGAAACAACCCTTGCAGGGATTATCAGACTGGTGGAAGAGGCAACTATCACCAAGCCGAAAATAGCAAGACTTGCTGATAAGATAAGCAGAGTGTTTGTTCCTGTGGTTATACTGATAGCTGTTGTAACCACACTTGTATGGTATCTTGTTTCAAAGGACTTTGAGCTTTCGCTTGTGTTCGGAATCTCGGTGCTTGTAATCTCCTGCCCTTGTGCACTTGGACTTGCAACTCCCACCGCAATTATGGTAGGCACAGGCAAGGCAGCGGAGCTTGGAATACTCGTTAAATCTGCTGAGATTTTTGAAGCTGGCGGAAAAGTAAAAACTGTCATGCTTGACAAAACAGGTACCATCACAACGGGAAAACCAAAAGTCACTGACGTTGTTACAGAATCTGAGGATGAAATCAAGTTGATGGCAATATGCGCATCCATCGAGAGTATGAGCGACCATCCGCTGGCACAGGCAGTTGTTGAGTATACAGAAAACTATATTCCTGCAAGCGTTGAAAACTTCGAAAATGTAACAGGCAAAGGTGTCAGGGCTTATGTTTCGGGTGCTGAATACAGAATAGGAAACAGAACTTTTGCGGCACAAGACGGTTTATCATATTCACTTTCATCAGCAGCAGAGAAATTATCATCTGAAGGAAAAACAGCACTGTACATCAGAGAAAACGATAAAGTTCTGGGAGTTATCGGTATTGCCGATACGGTAAAAGATTCGTCCAGGGAGGCTGTTGAGCTTCTGAACAAATCGGGCATCGACACCGTAATGCTTACAGGTGACAACAAGAAAACTGCAGAGAGTATTATGAATCAGGTGGGAATCAAAAAAATCAATGCAGAACTGATGCCTGCTGAAAAGAACGAGATCATCAGACAGTATCAGCTTGAGGGTGCTGCTGCAATGGTCGGCGACGGAATTAACGATTCTCCTGCACTGGCAGCGGCGGATGTTGGAATTGCACTGGGTGCAGGCACGGATATTGCCATGGAATCTGCTGATGTTGTCCTTATAAGAAATGACCTGAGGGATGTGCACACGACACTGCACATATGCAGAAAGGTAATGAAAAACATCAAGGAAAATCTGTTCTGGGCACTTATATACAATGCTATCGGGATTCCCATAGCGGCAGGTGTGCTGTATCCTGCTTTTGGCATACAGCTCTCCCCTATGATTGGTACAATCGCAATGAGTCTCAGCTCCATATGCGTCATATCAAACGCATTGAGGCTCAAAAGATTAAAGAGAGGCTACGACACAGAAGCCGGAAAGGAGAAAAAGGAAATGAAAACAGTTTATATCGAGGGTATGGCTTGCGGACACTGCTCTGCAAGAGTGGCTGAACTGCTCAGACCTTTGGATGCAAATGTAGTGGTTGACCACGTTGCCGGCACTGCTGTTATTGCAAGCGGTGCTGATGATAACGCGATAAAGACAGCTGTAGAATCCGGCGGATACAAAGTTGTTAAGATTGATTAATTTTTACACAAAGATAAGTCCACGTAACCTATTGCGATAATCCGTATTTCTAACAAAAAGAAACCTCCTATGGCAGAACGAAAACTACCATAGGAGGTATTTTTAATCAAAACCGTGCAAAACACATACCTTTAAATTCACAAGATTAATCTGAAACTGTGTCGGTTGCGAAAACTTCCTTGACAGAAGTTGCAAGACCTGCGAGGCCCTGAATTTCGGAAGGAATGATAATCTTGGTTGCTTTGCCGTCGGCGGCTTTCTCGAAAGCTTCGAGGCTCTTCAGTGCAATTACTTTCTCGTTGGGGTTTGCTTCGTTGAGCATTCTGAGTGCATCGGCATATGCCTTCTGGACAGTCATAATTGCCTCTGCCTCACCCTCAGCTTCGCGGATTTTTGTTTCCTTTACAGCGTCTGCCTTGAGGATAGCAGACTCCTTGAGGCCTTCTGCAACAAGAATCTGACTGCGTTTTTCACCCTCTGCATCGAGAATTCTTGCGCGGCGCTCACGCTCTGCTTTCATCTGTTTTTCCATAGCATCCTGAATCTCACGGGGAGGCAGGATGTTCTTGAGCTCTACTCGGATAACGCGGATGCCCCATGCATCGGTGGCTTCATCAAGAATGATACGGATTTTGTCATTGATTGTGTCACGGGATGTGAGGGTGCTGTCAAGCTCCAGATCACCGATGATGTTACGAAGTGTGGTGGCTGTGAGGTTTTCGATAGCGTCAAGAGGACGTTCAACGCCGTAGGTGTAGAGCTTGGGGTCGGTTATCTCGAAATACACAACGGTGTCAATCTGCATTGTGACGTTATCTCTTGTGATAACAGGCTGAGGCGGAAAATCCACCACCTGCTCCTTCAGGGATACTTTCTTTGAAATTCTGTCGATGAAGGGAATTTTGATATGAAGTCCTGTTCCCCATGTTGAATGATATGCACCCAGACGCTCAAGAACAAAAGCGTTTGCCTGGGGCACAATTTTGATGTTTCTGACAATGATGATAAGTAAAATTACAATAATTGCTATTATTACAAATGCACCTAAATATTCCATTTATTATTCCTCGCTTTCAAAATTTTCTGCAGGAGTAACCATAAGTTTAACTCCCTCTATTGATTCGACCTTGACGATCGTACCTGCCGATATTACTGAATCATCTGATGAACGTGCCGTCCAGCGCTCTCCGTCTACCTCAACCATTCCCGATGCTTTGTCTCTGTCAATATCTACTACGACTCTGCCGATTTTTCCAATATTACGGTCAGCGTTTGTGCTGGTCTTATTGAACTTTTTCAGCCTTTTGACTAAAGGTTTAGTCAGAACAAGTGCAAGGGCTGAAACGAAGAGAAAGACTACGACCTGCCAGAGAATACTATCAAGGAATATAGCGGCACATATTGCGGTAACAAGCGCTCCGATGACAAACCAGATTGACACAAGCTGTGATGTGCAGACCTCTATTATTCCCAGAACAACGGCAATTCCAAGCCAGATCAAAGGCATATACTGCTCCATAAAATCACCTCTTTAATACACAAGAATCATATTTTCCTTCCTGATTAGATATTACCACAACCTTATTTTACAGTCAATAAAAAAAGACTACACATTTAATGCTGAATGTGCTATAATTAATTAAAGATTAATGAATGGTGGAGAATGTTATGGCATTTGATACATTTGACGAAGGAATTAGCCTGGGCGGTATAAGAAGTAAGACAGAGGTGAGAATCCTTATTTGTTATTTATTTACATCTGTAAAGCAACCTATGTCCAAGGAGACGGTTGTGGATGCTTTGCTTCACAAAGGGCTTACCAATTACTTTGAGGCAAGCTCTTGCTTTGATGACCTTGTAAAAGGCGGCAACCTGTGCCCCCTTGACAGCAACCCTAAGCTTTTCACTGCAACTGCAAACGGACGAATTATCTCGGAACAGCTTGAAAACAATATAGCACTTACCGTAAAAGAGCGTGCATATGAATGCGCTCTTGCTCTGCTTGAAAAAGAAAAGAAAGAAAAAGAAAACAAAGTTACCATAGAAAAATCCGAGAACGGATACACCATCAGATGCAGTATCTCGGGCGGAGATATGGAGCTTATGTCGGTATCGCTTCACCTTGCGGATATTGAACAAGCAAGAACCGTGAAGAAAAACTTCTACAAAAACCCACAGCTGTTCTATAAGGTTATGCTTGCCACGATGACAAGAAACAATGCACTGATCAAAGATGCACTTGAAGATATTTCGGGAATCTCCTGATTAGTATTCACAGAAGCCAGCTGATTATCAGCATTGTTGCAACTCCCGGCACACCTGCACAGGAAGAAACTGTCAGCGAAAGCGGTGACACAGGCAGATAGACACCGGTAAAAACACCTGTGATGTCAACTAATATCAGCGACAGAACACCCGACAGCATAGTAAGAAAAGCCCTTCTCAGGGGCTTTTTCTTTTTTGCAATTTTATATATTAATGAGAACAGTAAAAAGGTCACAAGCACTGCTGTTACTAAATGCCATACTTCCATGAGCACAACTCCCGACAAAAAAATAAGGACTGTGGGACAAACCCACAGTCCATACTTATGTCTTAGAAACTTAAATTATGCAGCTGTTTTGTCAAGGAAAAATGCGATAACGTTCATTGCGATGATAAGAACAAAGAAACCGATTGCAAAGAACTTTGTCCAACGGTTGAGGAAAGCATCGATTGAACGAGCCTTGTTCTTTGAGAAAAATGTATCAGCACCTCCGCTGACAACACCAACACCCTTAGAGTTACCCTCCTGAAGAATAACAACAATAATGAGTGCGATAGCAGCAAGAAGTGTAACTGCACCAATCAGGTATAAATACCATTCCATCTGTAAACATCCTTTCGTGTAAAGCCTTTGCAGGCTGAAAATTCGATAGCTTAAATATTTTATCACAATAATAATAATAATGCAAGTGTTTTTTAAGCTTATTTGATTACTTTTTTTAATTAATGCATATAATCTCAATTTTCACTCGACTCTTATATAATTGAAAGCTGTTCTGCGGTGTCGTCTGCTGCAGGAAGTGCACCGAGAGCAGGAAGAGTTCGTGTGCGATAGCGAGCGGGCTTCGAGAAGGTGCCTTCAACGTAGGCTTTGATATTCATAAGGCGCTGACCCTTCTTCAGCTTCATAACTGCAACACCCTGAGTGGAACGTGAAGTTTTGAGGCTGACAGCACCTGTATGGAGCAACAACATTCGGCCTGATGAGGAAATAAGAAGGAACTCTGCGTCGGCGGCGGTGAATTCTACACCAACCAGAGGTGACTTGTCGGAGTAAGCGTTAGTGAGCCTCTTGCGGTTTGTCTTTGTGGCGTAGGAATTCAGGGGCACCTTGGCGATCTTGCCGTTTTCAAAGGCGAAGACAAGCATACCCTCATAATCCTTGGTGGCAATCATACCGACTGCCTGCTCGCCCTCATCCATACCGAGTTTTGCGGGGATATAGTCACCCAGAACGCTTGCCTTGGTATCGGAAAACTCTGATGCCTTAGTTTTGTAGACCTGAGCTTTATCGGTGAAGAACAGCAAATCGATGTTGTTGGTTGTCTCCAAGGCGGTGATGATGGCATCGCCTTCTTTGAGCTTATGCTCACCGCTCATACGCAGAGACTGGGGTGTTATTTTTTTGAAGTAGCCATCCTTGGTGAAGAACAGGTTGACGGGATAATCAGGCACTTCTTCAACAACATCCTCAAAGGCTTCATCTTCCACATAGAGAATCTGAGACTTTCGCTCTTCCCCATATTTTTCGGCCACTTCTTTGAGTTCTTTAACGATGATGGTTTTTATCCTTGCTTTGCTTGCAAGGATGGCTTCAAGCTCTTTGATGCCCGCCTCTAAATCCTCGATATCGTCAATGCGCTTGAGGATGTACTCGCGGTTGAGGTGACGGAGTTTTATCTCTGCGACGTACTCTGCCTGAACCTCGTCGATGCCGAATCCAATCATCAGATTGGGCACAACCTCTTTTTCCTGCTCGGTCTCGCGGACAATGCGGACAGCTTTGTCGATATCGAGAAGAATCTCTCTGAGTCCGTAGAGAAGATGGAGACGGTCTTTCTTTTTATTAAGCTCAAAATATGTTCTGCGACGAACGCATTCGATACGGAAAGCTATCCATTCCTCCAGCAGTTCCTTGACTCCGAGCACCATGGGAGAACCGCCTACGAGGATGTTGAAATTGCAGGAGAAGGAGTCCTCCAGAGGAGTGAGGCGATACAGCTTTCGCATGAGGGCATCGGGATCGGTGCCACGCTTGAGGTCGATAGTGATCCGAAGTCCTCCGAGACCTGTTTCGTCGCGGATATCGGCAATTTCTTTGACTTTGCCTGCTTTGACTAAATCTATAATCTTTTCAATTATTGCCTCGATAGTTGTTGAGGGAGCGATTGAGGAGATATCAATACAGTTATTTGATTTATCGTAGGTATAATCACTGCGGACTTTGATACTACCTCTTCCGGTTTCGTAGATATCCTTGAGCGCCTGCTCGTTGTAGACAATCTGACCGCCGCCTGAAAAATCAGGTGCAGGAAGAGTTGAGAAGATATCGTGGTCGTTGTCGCGGATAAGCGCAGCTGTAGTCTCGCAGATTTCACGAAGATTAAAAGAACACACTGAGGATGCCATTCCGACAGCGATACCTGTGTTTGCATTGACAAGCACTGACGGAAATGTTACGGGCAGGAGTGTAGGCTCCTTCATGGTGTTGTCATAGTTATCTACAAAATCTACTGTGTCCTTGTCGATGTCACGAAAAAGCTCATTGCACAGAGGCTCGAGCTTTGCTTCTGTATATCTCGGTGCTGCCCATGCCATATCGCGGGAATAGAACTTACCGAAGTTACCCTTGGAATCCACAAAAGGATGCAGAAGCGCCTCGTAACCACGTGACAAACGCACCATTGTATCATAGATAGCGGCATCACCATGAGGATTGAGCTTCATGGTTTCGCCTACAATATTGGCGGATTTGGTACGTGCTCCCGTGAGGAGTCCTTTTTTGTACATAGTATAGAGAAGCTTTCTGTGAGAAGGCTTGAAGCCGTCAATCTCGGGAATTGCTCGGGAGAGAATTACGCTCATTGCGTAAGGCATATAGTTCTGCTCCAGAGTGTCTACAATTCTCTGTTCGACTATCTCGCCGGCGCCTTCGATGACTCCTGTTGCCGCAGGCTGAAGCACAGCACGCTCTGTTTTTTTCTTTGCCATTTTGCTCTCCCTCCTTTAGCTGAGATCCAGATTATCAATGTAGTTTGCACCATAGTTGACGATGTAGTCTTTTCTGCCCTGAAGATTGTCTCCGAGGAGAACATCGAACATCTCGGCGGTTTTTTCTATATCGTCGGGGACTACCTTGATAAGTCTGCGTGTGGCAGGATTCATTGTTGTGAGGTTCATCATATCGGGCTGGTTCTCACCGAGACCCTTGCTTCGCTGAACAGTGAATTTAGATGAACCTATCTCCTCAATATACTTTTCTTTTTCCTGCTCTGTATATGCAAAATATGTTTTGTCTTTACAGGTAATTTCATAGAGAGGCGACTCGGCGATAAAAACCTTGCCTTCTTCTATGAGTGTAGGTGTGAGACGGTAAATCATGGTGAGAAGCAGGGTGCGGATCTGATAGCCGTCCACGTCAGCATCGGTACAGAAGATAATCTTGCTGTATCTGAGGTTGTCAAGATTGAAAGCTGACAAGTCCTTGTTGGATTTTGAGCTGACTTCAACACCGCAACCGAGAACTTTGATAAGGTCGGTGATGATGTCGCTCTTGAAGATTCGGGTATAGTCCGCTTTGAGGCAGTTGAGAATTTTGCCCCTGATAGGCATAATCGCCTGAAAATACGGGTCACGTGCCTGCTTACAGGAACCGAGAGCCGAATCGCCCTCAACAATGAACAGCTCGCGCTCGGCTGAATCCTTGCTTCGGCAATCAACGAACTTCGCCACACGGTTTGTCATATCCATAGTGACGGTGAGCTTCTTCTTCAGATTCTGACGGGTTTTCTCAGCGTTTTCACGGCTACGCTTATTGATAAGAACCTGATTGCAGATTTTCTCAGCATCCAGAGGATTCTCGATGAAATATATCTCCAGCTGATGACGGAGGAATTCAGTCATTGCATCCTGAATACCCTTGTTGGTGATAGACTTCTTTGTCTGGTTTTCGTAGGATGTGACACTGGAGAAAGAAGAAATTACGATAACAAGACAGTCCTCTACATCGGCAAAAAGAATTTTCGACTCGTTTTTATTATATTTTGAATTATTTTTAAGCCAGCTGTCTATCTGATATACGAAGGCATTTCGTACAGCTTTTTCAGGTGCACCGCCATGCTCAAGCCAACTGGAGTTATGATAATACTCGGCAACGGAATGCTTGTTGGAAAAGGCAAAGGCAAAGTTCATCTTGCACTTATACTCGTCCTTGTCTGCACGATCGCGAGCCATTCGCTCGGTCTCGTAGTGCTGAGGAGTTGTGAGAGAATCCTCCCCTATTATCTCCTTGACGTGATCAAGAATACCGTTGTCGTATCTGAACTCGGTGGTTTCAAATTTATTTGCACCCACCTGATTCTTGAATATAAAACGAATGCCTGCATTGACGATAGCCTGACGCTTCATCATATTGAGGAAATATTCAGGCTCGATATCAATATCGGTGAAAACCTCCAGGTCGGGTTTCCACTTAATAATCGTGCCTGTGTCGCGCTTTGTATACTCCTCTTTCTTCATCTTGCCAGAAATCTTGCCTTTTTTGAAGTTGAGGGTATATCGGAAGCCGTCACGGCGGATATCGGCGGTCATATACTCTGAGGCATACTGAGTGGAGCAGAGACCCAGACCGTTGAGACCCAGGGAATACTCGTAGCTTCCGCCGTCGTTGTTGTTGTATTTACTTCCTCCGTAAAGCTCGCAGAAAACAATTTCCCAGTTGTACTTTTTTTCGTTGGGGTTATAGTCAACGGGAAGTCCTCTGCCGTGGTCCTCTACCTGAATAGAGTGGTCGGAAAAGAGGGTGACTGTTATCTCTTTGCCGTAGCCCTCTCTGGCTTCGTCAATGGAGTTTGAGATAATCTCAAAGGCAGAGTGCTGACAGCCGTCGATGCCGTCTGAACCGAAGATAACCGCGGGTCTTTTGCGGACTCGGTCTGCGCCTTTGAGGGTTGATATGCTTTCGTTGCCGTATTCATTCTTTACATTCTGTGCCATACGTTCATTTCCTATCCTTTAGCTTGTTGATTTTATCGCGTAAAAAGGCAGCATGCTCAAATTCAAGCAATCTGGCGGCTGCTTTCATTTCCTTGGTCAGGGCTTCTATGAGCTCTTGTCTCTGGGCTTTGTTGAGATGACGATAGTCGTTGTCGGAATCTTCTTCGTGAGTTGAAATCTCCAGAACATCAGCGACTTTTTTGATGATTGTTTTAGGTGTTATGCCGTGCTGTTTATTATACTCCTGCTGGATACACCGACGTCGGTTTGTCTCCACGAGGGCCTTTTCCATGGAGTCTGTCACACTGTCTGCATACATAATTACAGTTCCGTCTGCATTTCTGGCGGCTCTGCCTATGGTCTGAATCAGAGAACGCTCGGAACGGAGGAAACCCTCTTTGTCTGCATCAAGAATTGCAACAAGGGAGACTTCGGGGATATCCAGACCTTCTCTAAGAAGGTTGATACCTACAAGAACATCGAACTTACCGAGACGCAAATCACGGACAATCTCCATTCTTTCTACCGTGTCAATATCGTGGTGCATATAGCGGACAGCGATGCCTGCATTGTCAAGATACGCAGTTAAATCCTCTGCCATCTTTTTAGTAAGAGTGGTCACAAGGACTCTCTGCTGTTTTTCGGTTCTCAGATTGATTTCCGAGATAAGGTCATCAATCTGACCCTCAACGGGTCTGACGGAAATTTCGGGGTCGAGAAGTCCCGTGGGTCGGATAATCTGCTCGGCTATCTGTGCGCTCTTTTCGTATTCCAAAACGCCGGGAGTTGCACTGACAAAGACAGCCTGATTCACATGGCTGTAAAACTCGTCGAAATTCAGGGGTCTGTTGTCAAAAGCAGAGGGCAGTCGGAATCCGTAGTCTACAAGGATCTCTTTTCGCGCTCTGTCGCCTGCATACATACCACGCACCTGAGGCAGTGAAACATGGGACTCATCCACAAAAAGCAGAAAATCATCGGGGAAATAATCAAGCAGGGTTGTGGGTGTACTGCCCGGTGCTCTGCCTGAAAGAACCCTCGAATAGTTCTCGATACCTGAGCAGAAGCCTACCTCGCGAAGCATCTCGATGTCGTAGCGTGTGCGCTGTTCGATTCGCTGTGCCTCCAGAAGTTTTCCTTGGTCGGTAAAATACTTTATCCGCTCTTCAAGCTCCCGCTCAAGCTCTTCTGTTGCTGTTATGATTTTGTCGGCAGATACAATATAGTGAGATGCAGGATATATGCCTGCGTGTTTTACTGTAGCAAGAAGTTCGCCGGTGAGAGGGTCTATCTCGGTGATTCTGTCGATCTCGTCACCGAAGAACTCAACGCGGATAACCTTTCCTGTTGAGTAGGCAGGATATATCTCCACCACATCTCCGCGGACACGGAATTTATTTCGGGTGAGACTCAGGTCGTTGCGGTCATATTGCAAATCCACAAGACGTCGCAGAAGGTGGTCTCGCTCCATTATCATACCGGGTCTGAGAGAAATCACCATGGAGCGGTAATCTATAGGGTCTCCCAGAGAGTAGATGCAGGATACGGATGCGACAATGATAACATCGCGACGCTCTGAAAGCGCCAGAGTGGCGCTATGGCGGAGTTTATCTATTTCGTCGTTTATTGAGGCATCTTTTTCGATATATGTGTCGGTGTTTGGGATATATGCCTCGGGCTGATAGTAATCGTAGTAGGATACAAAATACTCAACTGCGTTTTCGGGAAAAAACTCTTTGAACTCCGAGCACAGCTGTGCTGCTAAGGTTTTGTTGTGAGCAAGTACCAGGGTTGGTCGGTTTACCTGAGCTATGACGTTTGCCATTGTGAAGGTTTTGCCTGAACCTGTAACGCCGAGGAGAGTCTGCTCCTTGAATCCGCTATTTAAGCCGTCAACAAGCTTTTTTATCGCCTGAGGCTGGTCGCCTGTAGGTTTATAATCTGAAACCAGTTTGAATTTATCCACAACAAAACCTCCTCTCTGTATTTTAAATATACCGCTCAGAATTATTTACGCCAAACCATTTTATTGACCACTGAGGTATAGGACTGGATTATCTTTACAACTTTTGTGGAAACGTTTTCGTCGGTGTAATCGCAGACGGGAGCAGAAAACTCTCCGTTTGAATTAAGCTCCACTGCTGTATCCACTGCCTGAAGAAGTGAGTTTTCATCTATGCCTGCAAGAACAAAGCAAGCCTTCTCCATTGCTTCGGGTCTCTCGGTGGAAGTGCGGATGCAAATTGCAGGAAATGCCCTGCCTATGGATGCATAATAGGCGGACTCTTCAGGAAGAGTGCCGCTATCGGAGACAACTGCAAAAGCGTTGAGCTGGAGACAGTTATAGTCATGGAAACCCAAAGGCTCATGGCACACTACCCTGCTGTCAAGCTTGAAGCCGCTCTCCTCCAGTCTCTTTTTACTTCTCGGATGACAGGAGTAGAGCACGGGCATATGGAATTTTTCAGCCATTTTATTGATTGCTGTAAAGAGAGACGTGAAATTCTCCTCGGTATCTATGTTCTCTTCTCTGTGAGCAGAAAGCAGGATGTATCTGCCCTTTGTAAGATTAAGCTTCTGAAGGATTGTGCTACTGAGAATTTTGTCAAGATTGATGCTGAGCACCTCTGCCATAGGGCTTCCTGTAACAAAGGTACGCTCCTTAGGCAGACCGCAGTCAGCAAGATATCTGCGTGCATGCTCAGAGTAGGCAAGATTTACATCGGAGATTATGTCAACAATACGTCTGTTGGTCTCCTCAGGCAGACACTCGTCTTTGCATCGGTTGCCTGCTTCCATATGGAATATCGGAATATGCAGACGCTTTGCACCGATTACCGAAAGACAGGAGTTTGTGTCGCCGAGTACAAGCACAGCATCAGGCATATATTCTGCAAAGAGGTCGTAGGACTTTGCGATGATGTTGCCCATTGTCTGACCGAGGGTGTCCCCTACTGCGTTAAGATATATATCGGCAGGTGCAAGCTCCAGGTCGCTGAAAAAAATACCGTTCAGATTATAGTCGTAGTTCTGACCTGTATGAACAAGGAGGGTGTCAAAATAATCACGGCATTTCTTAATTACCTGAGAAAGACGGATGATTTCAGGACGTGTACCGACAATAATCATAAGCTTTAGTTTGCCGTTGTTTTTGAAAGATGCTGTATATTCGGACATAATAATGCTTCCTTTCATAAAGAAGTTTATTCTACAATCTCGAAGAAAGTGTCTGGTTTTTTAGGGTCAAAGCTCTCGTTTGCCCACATGAGGGTTACGAGCTTGTCGGTTTCGCTGAGATTGATTATGTTATGCGTATAACCCGGGAGCATATGTACTGCTTCGATTTTGTCTCCGCTCACGGTGAAATTGAGGACTTCATCCGTGCCGATTTTTCTCTGCTGTATCAGAGCTTCTCCGCAGACAACAATAAAGAACTCCCATTTTGTATGGTGCCAATGCTGGCCTTTGGTAATCCCAGGTTCTGAGATATTGACACTGAACTGACCGCAATCGGCGGTTTTGAGAAGCTCTGTGAAACTGCCTCTGTTGTCAACATTCATCCTGAGAGGAAAAGACGCCTTTTCTTTCGGCAGATACGAAAGGTAGGTGGAGTAAAGCTTCTTCTCAAAACTGCCTGAGGGGATTCGGGGCATCATAAGAGTTTCGGGTTGTTTTGCAAACTTCCGAAGTAAGCCTACGATTTCGCCCAGAGTAATCTTGTGAGTTACGGGAACTGCACAGTATCTGCCGTCTTCTGTGAACACAGGAGTAAGGCCGTCAATCTGACAGCGGTGTTCGTTACCCTCAAGAGCACTTATCATCTCCTCCACCAGATCGTCGATATAGAGAAGCTCAAGCTCTACGGAGGGGTCGTTCACCTTAATTTCCAGATCGTTTGCGATATTGTAACAGAAGGTAGCAACCGCAGAATTATAGTTGGGCCTGCACCACTTGCCGAAAAGATTAGGAAAACGATAGACGAGGACCCTGGCACCTGTCTCCTCGCTGTAAGCAAAGAGCAAATCCTCTGCTTCCTTTTTACTCTTACCGTATTCACTGCCCTCGAAACGTCCCATAAGACTTGCCTGGGTGGAGCTTGAAATCATAACGGGACAAGGGTTTTTGTGTTTTTTGAGGAGAGTCAGCAGTTTTTCGGTAAAATTCAGATTTCCCTCGATGTACTCCTTGGGATCCTGAGGACGGTTGACTCCTGCAAGGTTGAACACGAAGTCGGCTTTTTCGCAGGCTGAGTCAAGCTCCGTTTCGGTGGAGTTTACATCATAGAGAAATATATTATCAATAGTGAGATTAGGATGTGTTCTGTCCTTATTCTCTTTGATATTCATAAGAGATACAGTGAGATTCTTGCCAACAAAGCCGTTTGCACCTGTAATCAGAATATTCATATACTCACCTTCAGAAGTCGATGTTCATTTTATATAGCTCGTCGCGGATGTACTGCAGTGAAAGAAGCTTTTCTTTGACCTGAGATACAGTGAGAAGCTCTGTGTTATTGGAATTGAACTCCTGAAGAGGATTGCGTGTGACATCACCGCTATCGTAGTATTTATCATAGTTAAGATCGCGTTTGTCGCAAGGAACACAATAGAAGTCTCCCATATCCAGAGCATTTGCACACTCCTCGTTGGTAAGCAGGGTCTCGTAGACCTTTTCGCCGTGACGGATGCCGATGGTCTTTATATTCTCGGTATCTCCTGAGAAAATCTCGCAGACTGCCGTTGCCAGTGTTTTTATGGTGCAAGCAGGAGACTTGCGGACGAGGATATCGCCAGTACTTCCCTGCTCAAAAGCAAAGAGGACAAGGTCAACCGCCTCTTCAAGAGACATAATAAAACGTGTCATTTCGGGGTCTGTGACAGTTATCGGCATACCGTTCTTTATCTGGTCAATCCACAGAGGCACTACAGAACCGCGACTGCACATGACGTTGCCGTATCGGGTACAGCATATCTTGGTCTTTTCGGGAGAAACTGTGCGGGATTTTGCCACGACGACTTTTTCCATCATAGCTTTGGATGTACCCATAGCGTTGACGGGATATGCGGCTTTATCGGTAGAAAGGCACACCACGGACCGGACTCCGTGAGAGATGGCGGATGTGAGCACGTTCTCGGTTCCTATGACGTT
This sequence comes from Clostridia bacterium, assembly GCA_017421045.1. Classification (GTDB taxonomy): domain Bacteria; phylum Bacillota; class Clostridia; order Oscillospirales; family Acutalibacteraceae; genus Ruminococcoides. The sequence goes on along the minus strand of JAFQMC010000020.1, from coordinate 7,226 downwards.
GGTTCTGACAGCTTCCATAGGGAAGAATTCACAGGAAGGCACCTGCTTCAAGGCGGCGGCGTGGAATATATAGTCTACACCATACATTGCGTTATCAAGAGAATTGATGTCTCTTACGTCGCCTATATAAAATTTGATTTTATCCGCCACCTCGGGCATTTTCGCCTGAAACTCGTGGCGCATATCATCCTGCTTTTTCTCGTCTCTGGAGAAAATTCTTATTTCTCCGATATCGGTATGAAGAAAACGGTTGAGCACAGCATTGCCGAAAGAACCTGTGCCACCTGTGATTAACAGGGTTTTGTTTGCAAATAAAGACATATCCGTTGCTCCTTGCAAAATTAATTATTACTTAGATGTTTCGGAGTTCTTCAACTCGTCTGTTGTAGGCATTAATGAGCTGTTCGCAGTGAGGCAAAGTGTAGTTGCTGACACCCGTGAGCCTGAGAAGATACTCTGTGAAATCGGGATTGAGAATAAGCAGAGGCCCTATGAGATAAGTACCGAAGAAATTATTCTTACGGATGCCCTCAAACATAGTATCTGGATTGATGCCTATTCCTTTTTCCGCCTTTGAAAAATACATATCGGAATTGTCGCCGTACATCATTGTGAACTGACTTTTGAAGCCAACAATGTTCATATCCTCAAACTTACCCATAAAGTTTGAGTTGTGGCGCTTCATCATGCGTCTGACCGAGTACACGTCAAAAATCGAGAGAGCCTCAATCTGCTCTTTTTCATCGGTCTCGATGTATTTTCCGAATACTTCTGTTGCGTTACCCGTGCAGAGAAAAACTGTGCCTTTGTCGATAAGCTCGGCGATTCTCTCGCGATAAGGTCTGAGTGCGTTGATTACAAGCTGCTGTGAGTTCTCGCTCATTGCACCGAGATATATCATATCTACATCCTCCGACATAAAGAGAGGTGTGTCGGTTATGAGGGTTTCGGTAACATTGATATCACTGCTGCAAGAAGCAAGATACTTGATGTTGAAAAGATCGCCGTAAAGATTGCAAATCTGAGGATAAAGGAGCTCAAGTTTCATTTTACTGTCCCTCCTTGAATTTTTCTGTAAGTGTAGTCTTCAGGTCTCTTGCTACCTTGACACAGTGCAAGTCGTAGAGAACAACGATTTTGTCGGCTGTGGTATTGATAAGGTCTGCAACTGAGGAATAATCATCGGTGGTGGTGATGACCTCTTCAGGCACACCTGCCACAAGCAGACGGACAGCATCATCAAGATGACGGGCACCTACTGCCACAACCTGAATAATATCGGGTGAATTCAGGAGTTCGAAGTCTGCATCGTACATCCAGCAGACGTTCTCGGGGGATTTTTCTACTCCTTCTATCTCATCAAGAAGCAGTACAACTGATTTTGTACCCTGAAGCTTTTTTGCGTAGCTGAAGGCTCTGGAACAAGCTATGGGGTTTTGAGCTTTAGAGAGAGTCATGAGGATTTCTTTTCCGCCGATGCTTGCCTCGCTGTAACGGCTGCCAACTACTGAAATCCGGCTTTTCATAATTGTATCATGGGGAACACCGAAATAACGTGCAAAAGAAACAGCTGCCAGATAATTATAGATATTGATTATGTTTTTATTGGGGAAGTTATAGGTATTTATCACTCCGTCAGCTTCTCTGACGGTCATGGTCATATTGTCCTCGTCGATTGACTCTGCTCTGTACTGAATCACAGAGGGAGTTGAGAAATCGCAGTTGGGACAATGGACTCTTCCGATGTGATGATAACGGCGGAAATCGTACTGAAGCAGAGAGGAACACTCGGGACAAATACGAAGGTCGCAGGAAAGGTTGGGTTCCTCTGACTGCTCAAAGCTCTGTTTATCTATGCCGAAGAATATCCGCTCGTTGCCGGGTGCAAGGTTTGAGGATATGGGGTCATCTGCATTGAGGATGAGCTTGGTATCTGCAGGGATTGAGGTATCCAAAAACTCCTTGATGAACTCTGTGTGAGCATTTCGGGTTAAGGAGTCACGGAAAAGATTTGTGCATACAAGATAGGTGGGTTTTACGTAGGGATAAATCAGCTTTGAGCTACGCTCGTCCACCTCGAACACTGCGGTTTTGTACTTGCTCTTTCCCGAAAGGGCTGTGCCTATGAGAAGAATCGAGGCAATACCCGTGTAGGTGTTTGAACCCTGGTGGTTGCAAAGCACCTTTTCTCCGCTGTCTGAAAGCAGATTGTATATCATATTGGTGACTGTGGTTTTTCCGTTGGTGCCGGTTACGGCAACGATTGTATCAGGTTTGCCAACTCGGGCAAGGAAATCCGGACAGAATTTCAGGGCAAGCACACCGGGAAAATGGCTGGCATCTCTGCCCAGAATACGCAGTGCTCTGTATGAAAGCTTTGCCGTCCACAGAGCTACAAAAAATCTCAGGTTTCTTTTTTTCATAATCTTTCCCCTATTTTTAAACTAATCTTTAATCATCTGTAACAAGGCAGGAGCATATTGCGGTCTCCCGCAGAGATACATAATCATTATCGGAGACAATGATATGGTCCACAAGCTGAACTCCTACAAGAGAGAGTGCCGAGCTTACTTCGTTGGTTGCGCGGATGTCTGCCTTGCTTGGAAGTGCTACACCGCTGGGATGATTGTGAGCTATTACGGCGATGGTTGCGTTATATCGCATTGAGAGGTCTACGATACGTCTTATGGGTACATCCGATGTGCTGGCTGTTCCCACAGACACAACTCCGCAGAAAAGCTCCTTGCCCTTTGCATCCATAAGAAGTAACATCAGGTTTTCATCAAAGCGACCTATGAACTTAGGCAGGAAATAGTCTCCTACTGAATCCAGAGAGATTATCTTATTCTTGGAATTGTTTCGGTCATCAAGATACACTCGGGTTATGTCGGGTATCATACGCAGGTATACGGCAACATTCTCGGAAACACCTGCTTGCATCAGGGTGTCTACAGGTGCCTCGAAAACAGCGCTGAGGGAACCGAAGGTATCAAGCAGACGGTGTGCTATGGGATTGGTATCAATCTGTCGGTAGCAGTTATAGAGAATCATCTCAAGAATCTCGTGATCCTCGAAATCCTCAAACCCTGCTGACATATATCTTTTTCGCATACGACTACGGTGACCTGCATGTTCGTTCGCCATAACCTCACCTCAATTATTGCTGTAATCGGATACACTTATCCATAGTAAGTCCATAATATATGTATTATAAAGCATAGTAGCGGGTAATATAATCACTTAAAAGAATTATGACACAATATGTGCGAATTTTCTTTCAGTAAAACTCAATATAAAGTAAAAAGCTGACATATGAATGTCAGCTTCTGAACTTAATATTAATCGGTAAACATCGGTGTAGACAGATATCTGTCGCCTGTATCGGGCAAAAGTACAACGATGTTCTTGCCTGCGTTTTCAGGTTTCTTTGCCTCTTCGATTGCGGCATACAGAGCAGCGCCTGAAGAGATTCCAACGAGCACGCCTTCCTTTTTGCCAATGAGTCTGCCTGCATGGTAGGCTTCGTCATCGGTGACGGTGACAACATCGTCATAGATTTCGGTGTTGAGAATCTGAGGCACAAAGCCTGCACCGATACCCTGAAGTCCGTGGGGTCCCGGATTCTCACCTGAAAGTACAGCAGAACTTGCTGGCTCTACTGCAACTATTTTTACATCAGGAAGTTTTGATTTGAGGAACTCTCCGGTGCCTGTTATTGTACCGCCTGTGCCGACACCGGCTACGAAGATATCAACAGAGCCATCCATATCTTCGAAAATCTCAGGTCCCGTGGTGAGGAAATGCGCTTCAGAGTTTGCAGGATTACAAAACTGGTCCGGAATAAAACTAAAAGGAATTGAAACGGCAAGCTCCTCTGCTTTTGCAATAGCGCCCATCATGCCGAGTTTTCCATCTGTAAGGACAAGCTCGGCGCCGTAGGCTTTCATAAGCTGGCGCCTTTCTACGGACATGGTATCAGGCATTACGATGATTACCTTGTATCCTCTTGAGGCGGCTACCGCGGCAAGTCCGATGCCTGTGTTGCCTGATGTAGGCTCGATAATAACAGAGTCAGCATTCAGCTTGCCGGACGCTTCAGCTTTGTCTATCATATTCCTTGCAACACGGTCTTTGACGGAACCTGCAGGGTTGAGGTATTCAAGCTTTGCAAAAAGCTTACCCTGTAGAGCTAAATCTTTTTCAATGTTTGTAAGCTCAAGTATAGGGGTTTTTCCTATTAATTGGTCAACGGATGTATAAATTCGAGACATGGTATCACCTAAGTAAATAGTAAATAAATCAGTCGCAATAACTTAACAGTTTATAAAGGAGTCGGTAAAGTTGCAGTGTTTCATCAGCATTAAGTATGACACACTTGGACATTTCACGAGGGATATCAAGGGCGCTGTCTTTGAGTTTTTCGCCTTCATCTGTGATAGTAACTATCAGAATCCGCTCATCTTTCTGAGAACGAGCACGGGAAAGGAGTCCCTTAGCTTCGAGTTTTTTCAGAAGAGGAGTCAGGGTTCCGGAGTCCAGATAGAGCATCTCCCCTATCTCCTTGACAGTAAGCGACTTATGCTCCCACAAGAGCATCATCGCAATATACTGTGTGTAGGTAAGGTCGATTTTATCCAGATGGGGTTTATAGAGCTTGATGGTTTCCCTTGCAGCCGCATAAAGAGGAAAGCAGAGCTGATGTTTAAGTTTTAAGGAATCGTATTTTGAATTATCCATAGTTATCTCCATAGCTATTTTATAACTATATTATACATAAATAAATAAAAACTTTCAACTGTTCATCTGCTAAAAAACACAGAAATCCGTCAGGCTATATACTTCATCATAATTTCTACAATCAGGACCGTAAGGCAGGAAAGTGCCGCTACAAGGGTGAGGCCTTTGCCCTTGATTGCAAAAATCACTGCAACGAAAAGACCGGCTGCTGCGGCAATTACATTTCCTGTTGCATAGAGAGCCGAGGGAAATGTCATCGCCGCCAGAACTGTATAGGGTATGTAATAAAGAAAAGATTTTATGAATTGATTGTTGATTCTCTTCTGAACTGCGGCAAAAGGAATAGCTCTGATAAGATATGTTGAACCTGCCATAATAAGAAGATAAATCCAGAAATTCGTGTTATTCATTTGCGGTGTCCTCCTTTTTGGGGAAAGTCAGAGCACCGAACACGGCGGCGACTATTGCACAGATGCAAATGGACAGACCGCTTGAAAGAGAGTTAATCACCGGTGTGTAATAAAACGCAAAACTCAGCGCAATTGACACCATTACTACGGCGAAAAGTTTGATAGACTCTTTGGCTTTAGGCGCAACGATGGCAATAAACATTCCGTAAATTGCAAGGCAGAGGGCGTTCATTATCATCTCGGGCAGGATATTGCCGAGAACCGCGCCGAGGAGGGTGCCAAGTGTCCATCCTATATACGGGAAAACCGTAAGTCCTGCAAAGAATTTTGTTGAGACTTCTTTCTCGCTGACAGCTACTGCGAAAATTTCGTCTGTCATAAAGAAGCCGAAAAGCCAACGCCTGATGCCTTTAAACTGAGGCGACGTCTTCTGCGAAAGGGATATTGACATAAAAGAATATCTGACGTTGATTGTAAGCTGAGATATGAGCATCTCTATGTATGATGCAGGATTGAGCATTATATTAATTCCTGCAAGCTGACCGGCAGAGGTCAGGGTTGTCATAGAAATAAGAACCGCCTGCCACCACTCGAAACCGTAGGACACGGCAAGTATTCCGAATGTAAAGGACACAGACAGATATCCGAGTCCGATTGGAACTCCTGATTTGAGACCTCGATTGTAATCTTTCATATTTATTACCTTACCATATAAATTGCTTAGTATAGAATAGCACAAAATAAATAATATTGCAATTTTAGTTAAAGAAATATATAATTAATTAGAAAAAGGAGGTACACCAAATGAACAACATCACATTCAGTATGGAAGCGATGCTGGGCTATGCGGTTGAGGGTTTACTTGTAATCGCAATACCTGTACTGCTGATTATTTTTTGGATAAGAAGAACAAAAGCAAGTATGAAACCCGTTGTTACAGGAATAATCATATTTCCTGTTTTTGGAATACTGCTGAAATTGATACCATCTTATTTTTTGCTTATTGCGGATAATCCTGTATCAAGAACAATAAACTCAAACATATGGCTTTACTGCATAATAGGCGGAGGACTGCTTGCGGGAATTTTTGAAGAAGGCGGCAGATTCGTAGCTTTTAAATTTATACTGAAGAAATATAAAAACAACAGGGATGCCATCTCATACGGTCTGGGTCACGGCGGATTTGAAAGTGCGTATGTTGGAATCTCTGCACTGAGCTATATCGTTATGGGTATTATAGTAAACAATGGCGGAATTGCTATGTTGACAGAAGGTGCAGATGCAGCAAGCACTGAGCTTGCACTGAATCAGATTAAGAGCTTAGCGACAACCCCCTTCTATATTCCTGCTGTGTTCGGCACAATGGAGAGAATCTCCGCTATTACTTTCCACACAGCTATGTCGGTATTTGTATTTGCGGCGGCTAAAGAAAACAAATACATTATGCTGTTTCCCGCTGCAATACTGCTACATACGCTGACGAATTCATTGACAGTATTTGTGCAAAACGGAACACTGACCATTCCTGTGCTTGAACTGATAATGCTTATGTATGCACTCGTTATGGCAACCTTTGCATTTATACTGTACAGAAAGCTTGGAAAAGAAGAAAAGCAGAAGAATCTATAACAAACATAAAAAAGACGGCAGTAAAACTGCCGTCTTTTAAAATTACTGATGTATCGCCGAAGGCAACGCAAAGCCTTATTCCCACACATTTTTAGGATTCTTCTTTGACTTATTTATGACCTAAATGTTATCCCAAACGGCAATTTTCACACCGATTTTCTACCCATTATTTCATTTATCAAAATTCTTGTTGCAGATAATGTTACAAAATCTCCTACGGGATAGTACCGAATGGTTGCGATATTATTGCAAAAAAACGCAGGTTTATATACCCGAATTACCTGTTTGATAAATCATCTTTTATGCTTAGCTGTTTTTCCTTTAGCATTTTATTGAGTTTTGCAGTATTCCTTTTGATTATGGAATAAATGATCGCCCAAATAACGATATAGCCTACAACAAAAACTGCTGAGAAGACTATAATCGGTAGTGCACCAAAGTCAAGCCAAT
>JAFQMC010000019.1 GCA_017421045.1 Clostridia bacterium | reverse complement strand
GGAGGAGCGTCCTGAGATACGCTTCTGTCCCTTTGCAACGAGCACGTCGTTGGAGAGAGATTCGCAGTAGAAGAATTCTTTCCACTGGTCGGCAAGTACGCCGCCGACTGCGCCAATTCCTGCTTTAATAAGTCCCATATTTTGAAACTCCTTTCAAAAAAATATTATCTCATACAGAATTTATCTGTTTTAATTTTACTTTACCGAATAAGGATTTTTATTTTCTTTTGGCGGGTCAGGAGTATCACCACATTTTCTCGCCCAACCCATAATCAACATCCATAGAATTATCACAAGTATCCACAAAATAAAAGCTATTATGGCAAACCAAATAGATATACCTAACCAGAAATGCAGAACGAGAAGTATAACTCCCGGTATAGCCCACTCTAAATTCAGTAGCAAATTTATGAGCAAGCACAAAAAGAAACTACCTGTGTACTTTGTTTTTCTCATATTTTTCTCCAAAATCCGATATCAACACGGATAAACTTACCATATTACTTGTCTTGACTGGTAAAGAATAGTATTGTATAATATTTTAAATGTATCTGCAAATACATAAGACAGTGTCTTAACATATACACAAAATCGGGTTCATTCTCAGAATCGTACATAAATGTCCGTGATCTGCCCCGAACCCCTTTGTAACAATTATAATGATTTTTACACATATGTCACCACCCCTTTAGAGAATTAGGGGTGGGAAATGAAATATTTTCCTGCCAAATGGGTGGGAAAAGGGGTGGGATACCAAAATATTCTCTGTTCCATCTAATTTAAGGAGTTCTTTTATGAATAAAAAGATTCTAAGCATCGGAAGTGTACTTTTAATACTTCTTTCTCTTGGCGGATGTTCGGGCATCGGCTATAAAAGTGCTACCCTGTCCGCTATATACATAGTCACATCAATTTTATCAATAGTTTTACTTTTAGGCTACTGCACTCTAATTAAAAATAAACAGCCATGGTTTATCCTGCTTTTCTCTGCAGTTGCCGTTGTTAATATTGGCTATCTGTCGCTATCGGTCTCATCCACACTGAACGAAGCGCTACTGTCTAACCGTATTGCATACTTAGGTTCGGTATTCTTACCGGTATCTATGCTCATGGCAATTTTAAAAACATGTAAGATCACATTTCCCAAATGGGCAGTTTCAGTTATTATTCTGGTAAGTGTAATCGTATTTCTTATTGCGGCGAGTCCCGGGTATCTTGATATTTACTACAAGGAAGTTACCTTAGTAAACATAAGCGGTGCAACAGTGCTCGAAAAAATTTACGGACCGTTACATAGTATCTATCTCTTTTATCTCCTTGGACACTTCAGTGCTATGATTGCTGTTATCGTTTACGCAAGAATCAATAAGAGAATCAAATCGAGTTCACATGCAATACTGCTGCTTACTGCAGTTTTTGTAAACATCAGCGTCTGGCTTATGGAGCAGTTTGTCGACCTTGACTTTGAATTTCTCTCGGTATCCTATATTGTAAGTGAACTGTTTCTGCTCGGTATAAGTTTGCTTATTCAAGATATCACTCTGCAAAATGCAATAGTAACCGGCAATCACACAAACATAACCACAGAGCAAAGCGACCCCGACTCCGCAACGGCAACGAAAACATCCGATGAAAGCAACGACTCCCCTACTCAACCTATAGAAAAAAGCATACAGGAAAAGGCAGAGTATCTTGAGTCTGTTCTCTATACCCTTACTCCTACTGAAGGTCATATATACAGACTTTACATGGATGGTAAAAAGACAAAGGATGTTATGGCTGAACTGGGTATCACGGAAAACACCCTAAAATTCCATAACAGAAACCTTTACTCGAAACTTGGTGTTTCGACAAGAAAAGAGCTTATAGCTGTTTCAAGAGCAATGAACACATATAAACAATAATAAAAAGCGTATCGATTAAAACAATCGATACGCTTTTTTATAAAATCACTTGTAATGTAAAAACTGTTATGTTATTCTAAATTTAACAAAGACGATACGGAGATCAATGTCATGAAAAGATTTAATCTCAAAAAATTCATACTTGCTTCTGCTATATTGTTACTACTTGGATGCTTTCCCTTCTTTTTCTCAGGTTGCGGAGCACAAAAATACAATGTAGATTACTGTGGCAGTAAAGGTTGCTACTCCAATGCAAAAGACAGCTACAAAGCAGGCACCAAAGTTACCCTATACTTCGAACTCATTGCAACCGATACAGATTACTCTTTCACACTTGATGGTGAGCCTGTGGATTGGTCCTACGATGATAAAAAAGGATTCGTAATTCAATTTACTATGCCGGACCACAACGTAAAACTTGAATGTCACTCTAAAAACTCTATGGCTGATTATAAAACCGAGTAAACATATATAACACGACACTTTTTTGAAAACATTAAATTGAAACCACAACAAAGTAAAAACCGCACTACCAAGCCACAATCGGCTAAATAGTGCGGTTTTATTCGTGGTGGAGACGATGGGGATCGAACCCACGACCTCTTGAATGCCATTCAAGCACTCTCCCAGCTGAGCTACGCCCCCACGAACGATTAGTATATTAACACAACTTGATAAAAAAAGCAAGTCTTTTGATGGGAATATTTTATGATTTTTTAGATACAAAGACGCTCAATGAGGTTTCATATTATTATAAGAAACCTCAACCGCCTCGCGACTTATATTACAGCACAGCTTATATACAGGGACTTTGCTTAAAGTCTCGTCGAGCATATTGAAAAGATTCATCATCTTCTGAGGTTCCTCGGGTCTGAGGGTTTGCTCAAGAAGCACTGGCAGAGCCTGCGATGCACTGACTTTTGAAATACTGTTTTCTGCATGCTGGCAGAGAATGCTGATTCCGCACAGAGGCACCATGACATTTGCATTGATGTCAAACTTACCCGAGAACGGTGTGCCGCAGATATAGGGTGTGCCGTCAACTATTTTTACAACGGGCTTATCGTCGTTAATGGAAATAACCTTGTCGCCGAAATACTTTCGCCAAAGGGTTGCGTGGGTTGATTTACCTGCACCGCAGGGACCTGTAAAAGCAAAACCCACACCATCTACACACATAGCGGCAGAATGAAGAAAGAATCCGCCGCGGGACAAAATCTCCTCGTAGAATTTGATTCCTGCCACAACGTACTCAGCAAGATCCTTGTCCATTGGATATTTTTCAATGTGCGCATCAATATCCGAATCGGTGATTTCCAAAGAAAAATCAGGAGAAGCCGACTGATTCTCAGCAAGATATTTTTGAGATCTGTCTCTTAATCTGCTGAATCTGGGTTCATACTCAACTAAATATCCGCAAATAGAATATATCATCTGTGCTTCTCCTTTCTTTATTATTATGACTTAAGTTGCCAAGGTTTGATATCCTTGATTTCATTGTACATTTCAACGTAGCTGCGGTGTCTGGATTCAGGGATTAATCCATCTTTTACCGCTTCTATAACGGCACAATCCTTTTCGCAGATGTGCATACAGGAGTTGAATCTGCACTGTCCGAAATATTCTTCGAACTCGGGAAAACAATGCATAAGCTCTTCCTTGACAACAAGCTGATATCTTTCCAGATCAACCGTGGAAAAACCAGGAGTATCTGCTATATATCCGCTGTCGGTTTTGAACAGCTCAACGGTTCTTGTAGTGTGTCTGCCTCTGCCGAGTTTCTGGCTTATCTCCCCTGTTTTGAGTTTGAGATCAGGGTAGAGGTTATTTATAAGAGTTGACTTGCCGACTCCGCTGTTGCCGATAAAGGCAACGAGCTTGCCGGAGAGTGCCTGACGAATCTGCTGAACGCTCTGTACATCTCCGTCAGAATAAGCAAAGGTTACAAAGCCGGACTTGGTGTAGGTCTCTAACAGCTCTTCGCAATCTTTGATGTCGGTTTTTGAAAAAACAAGGACGGGTTTAGTACCGAGACTCAGTGCTGCAGCGGTCAGCTTATCAATAACAAGGGTGTTTGGCAGGGGTTCCACGGTGGAAACCACTATGACCAAAGCATCGAGATTAGCAAGAGGCGGTCGCACGAGAAAATTTCTCCGTGGCAGAATTTCGTCTATGCTGTGGTAGCCGTCAGTTTTCACGGAAACACTGACCCTATCGCCTACTACGGGAGATTCACCGCGATTTCTGAACACGCCTCTGGCTTTACACTCAAGAACCTCGCCGTCACAATCAACATAATAAAAACCGCCTGTGAGACGAATCACAGTACCTGATGTATTCTGGTTATTGTCAACAGACATTATTACTCTCCTGAATCAGCTGATGTAGCAGAAGTAGTTGTTTCTGATACTGCTGTATCAATATATTCGTTCTTGGTGATAACTTCGTATGTTTCTTTGCTGAAATCGACCTTATACTCACGATAGAGCTGATCATCAAGCAATACTTGTACTGTGGCAGTGCCCTTATTGGTAACACTGAAGTTATGTGTTGATGCTCCGCCGTAGACAGTTTTGGTATCTGTTAGACCATTCATTTTTACTGTCAGTTGCATGGAATGAGTGACACCCTGAGGCAGATCAACGGAAATTGTTACAGTACCCTCAGGTGCACCGCTGCTCACATAAACTACTACCGCGGAACCCTTGGGAATTTCTCCACCCAGAGGTGACTGGGTAACAACGGTATCCTTTGCTTCTTTGCTCTCTTTTGTTTCTACGGAAACTGTAAAGCCAAGGCCCTCAAGCTTTGATACAGCCTCTCCCTTTGTGTATCCTATGACATAAGGAACAGAGACCAACTCATCCACATCAGAGCCTACAACATAAAGATATACAGATTCTCCCACAGAAACAGTCTCACCCTGCTGGGGATAAGAGCGAACAACCGCACCCTTCTCTGCTATAGAGTCAGAAACATAAACAACCTCGACCTTATAGAAACCTTCTCTGTTAAGTTTAGCTCTGGCGGCACTTTCGTTGAGACCGTATATGGTAGGAATTACCACATCGCTCTGTGCGCTGTTTACAGAAAGAGTAATTGTACCGTTTGCCTTGATTTTTTTAGAGCCGGGAGATGGCTGCTGATCAAGGATAGTGCCAAGTTCATACTCGTCACTGAATACATAGTCGTATTCATAATTAAAGGAATAATCAGGATTTTCGTTAACTTCCTGAATTGTCTTGCCGATAAGATCAGGAACATCCACGTCTGCAATTTCCGTGCCCTGATCAGCCTTGAATATTCCAAGAGGAATACAAACCACCAGTGCAAGACAGATTGCAATAACGATTCCGAGAATTATCGGGAAGGTAAGGCTGTGGCGAACATTCTCTTCGTCTTTGCCGCTTGAGTCTCTTGCAAATTCTTCTGCTCTGTGGCTTTTGCCTTTATTGACAGCGTCTACATACTTTGTAGGCTGTTTGTCATAAAAATACTTATACTCAAAGCGAACGCTGGGATTCATACGGAAACGGTCAATATCAGTGAGCATATCCTGAGCAGACTGATAGCGGTCTCCGGGCTGTTTCTGCATTGCTTTGAGGGTTATTTCCTCAATACCCTCGGGGATATCGGGATTGATTGAGCGGGGTGTCTCAGGCACAACCTGAAGATGCATCAGTGCAACAGACACTGCGTTCTCTCCATCAAAAGGAAGCTTGCCCGTGAGCATCTCATACATCATAACACCTATAGAATAGATGTCAGTCTTGCCGTCGGTAATATCACCTTTTGCCTGCTCGGGAGCAATATAATGAACAGAACCGATTGCCTGTTCTGTCATGGTTCTGGTACTGTTTGAAAATCTTGCGATACCAAAGTCTGTGACCTTGATTGTACCATCGGAGAGAAGCATCATATTCTGAGGCTTGATGTCTCGATGAACAACACCCTTGCTGTGAGCATGAGAGAGCGCCTTTAGCACCTGAGTTACCAGATGAACCGTCTCTTTCCAGGTGAGAACCTTCTGCTGATTTATATACTCTTTGAGCGTTATACCGTCGATATATTCCATGACGATATACTGAATCATATCGCCGAAGCTCACATCGTAAACCTTGACAATATTGGGATGTGAGAGCACCGCGATAGCTTTTGACTCATTTTTGAATCTGCGGATAAACTCCTCGTTGTTGAGAAATTCATCCTTCAGAATCTTGATTGCAACTTCTCTGTCATCTATTGTGTCATAGCAACGATAAACGTTAGCCATGCCGCCGATGCCGATAAGCTCACGTATTTCATATCTTCCGTCAAGCTTCTTACCTACATATTTGTCCATAAGAGCCTCCTCAGTAAATGACAGTAACGGTAATATTATCAGTACCGCCGCCATCCTTTGCTTTGTCTACAAGCTTATTTGTCATATCTTCTCCACGATTCTCGTGAACTATCTTGACAATATCGCCGCCGGAAACGCAATTGGTGAGACCGTCTGTGCATATGAGCAGAACGTCTCCGTATGTGAAATTAGCTTCAATATAATCAAGGCAGACCTCGGGACGGATGCCCAGAGCTCTGGTAATTATATTCTTATTGGGATGCTGTGATGCCTCTTCGGGGGTAATCTCACCGCGACGAACCATCTCCTGCACAACAGAATGATCTTCGGTGAGCTGCTTGATCTTGCCGCCGCGAATTGCATATGTGCGACTGTCACCCACGTGGACTACATGAACAGTGCGATCCTTAACAAAAACGAACTCGCAGGTTGTGCCCATTCCCTCAAGAGCAGGGTCGGAAAGAGACATATCAAACACCTGAGTATTTGCACGCTGTACAATGTCGGTAAGCAGAGTTACAAGCTGTTCCTTTGAGAGCTTTTCATCATAGAGCTGCTGTATCTGCTCGCTGATAAGATCAACCGCCACGCTGCTGGCAATGTTGCCTCCGTTGGCGCCTCCCATTCCATCACAAACTACAGCCCATGCACAACAGGGCGAGAAAACTCCGAAGCGACAGTCGTCCTGGTTTGAAGACCTGACAAGGCCTATGTCACTTTTACTGAAAACTTCCAAGTTATACTCCTCCTTTGTCCTTAAGTTTCTTGCCTCTGAGCTGACCGCAGGAAGCGTTGATATCGCTGCCGAGAGTCCGCCTGACAGTGGCATTTACGTTATATTTCGAAAGCACATTAATAAAAGAAGTCATGCGCTTGTCCTTACTGGGATTGTAGCCTGTTCCCTGAACGGGATTCACAGGTATGAGATTTACATGGCACAAAGTGCCTTTGATTCGGTGTGCAAGCTGATGAGCACAGTCGTCGCTATCGTTGACACCGTTTATCATTGCGTATTCATAGGTAACTCGTCTGCCGGTGGTATCCGCATAGTATCTGCACGCCTTGAAAACCTCGGAAAGAGGATATTTCTTGTTGACAGGCATTGTGCGGGAGCGGATCTCGTCAGTAGGTGCGTGCAAAGAGAGAGAAAGAGTTATGGGAATGCCCAGATCAGCAAGCTCATATATCTTAGGTACAAGACCGCAGGTGGAAAGTGTGATGTGTCTTGCGCCAATGGAAAGACCCTCTGAATCGGTAGCCAGTCGAAGGAAGCGAACAACATTATCGAAATTATCGAGAGGCTCGCCCATTCCCATAAGCACAACGTTTGAGATGCGGATATTCAGATCCCGCTGAGCAGCTTCAATCTGTGAGAGCATCTCAGATGCGGTGAGGTTGCGTGTAAAACCGCCCTGACCGGTTGCGCAGAAGGTACATCCCATCTTGCAACCCACCTGAGTTGAAATACACATAGAGTAGCCGTGGCGGTAATCCATAACAACAGCCTCGACATACTCACCATCCGAAAATGAAAATAAATATTTTATTGTATTATCATAACTTGAAACAAGCTTTTTTTCAATATTTGCAACAGAAATGTAACATATTGACCTGAGATCTTCTATGAGTTTCCCCGGCAGATTTGTCATATCCTCAAAAGATGTGACAGATTTGGAGTGAAGCCATGAATATATCTGCTGAGATCGGAACTTCTGCTGACCTCTTGAAACAAGAAGTTCGGTAAGTTCATCCTTATACAAGGACTTTATGTCCGTCAGACTCATACTTTACTCCTTTCCATCAAGGCGATAAAGAATCCGTCACTGCCATCTTTAGCAGGAAATAGCGTAAGCATTCCGTCCGGCTCCTGAATTTTATGTACAATTCCCTCAGAAAGCTCAACAGGCTTCAGCGCAAATTCCGGATGTTCTGAAAGGAAAGCCTCTACAACCTGAGAATTCTCTGCAGGATTGAGGGTACAGGTAGAGTACACCAAGGTACCGCCTTCTTTGACAAGCTTTGCGGAATTCTTCAGAATTTTAAGCTGTAAAGGCGGAAGCTCCGAAAAGTTCTCGGCTTTTCTGTAACGGATTTCGGGCTTTCTTCTGAGAATACCGAAGCCGCTGCAAGGTACATCACAAAGGACTACATCTGCAGGCTCTATGAGTTCAGTATCTGTTGCCGCATCGCGGACAGATGCCTTGATTATAGAGATATCGAGTCTCTGAGCGCCTGACTCAATAAGGCGAATCTTATGGGGATGAAGATCAAAGGAGCGAACCTCTCCCCTGTTTTCCATATTAACCGCCATTGCAAAGGACTTGCCTCCGGGAGCACTGCACACATCGTATACTATGTCTCCGGGCTTTGCACGGCAAACTTCTGCGCATATGCCGGATGCAACGTCCTGAACGAAAAATTCGCCGAGTTTGTAGGACTCCAGAGAATCAACCGCACCTGAATGCTTTAAGATAAGTACATTTTCACAGAAGCTGTGCTTTTCGGCGGTGACGCCTTCTGCACTAAGATTCTCAATAAGAGAATCGCTGTCAGTCAGAAGATTGTTGACACGTACAGTCAGAGGCGGTCTGCCACAAAGAGAGCTGAGAATACTCAGCGTTACTTCCTCGCCATATGATTCAAGCCACAGCGAAACAAGATACTCGGGGCATGAGAATTTTACAGAAAGGTGCTTCACCTTGTCTGTTTCAGGCGGAAGCTTAAACTTGCAGTCTTCACGGATAAAAGAGCGGAGTATGCCATTGATATAACCTGACGACTTGAAGAGCTTTTTCTTCTTTGCCAAGATTACACTTTCATTGACAGCGGCACTGTTCGGCACCTTGTCCATATAGAGAATCTGATAGATGCCCATCCGCAAAATGATGAGCGTTGAAAGCTCAATCTTGCGGAAAGGAACTGATGACAACTTACGTATGATATAGTCAAGGGTCAGAAGTCGCTCCAGAACACCATAAACCAGGGCAGTGCAGAAAGCACTGTCCAGTTTATCGAGTTCATTTTCTTTTATAGAATTATCCAGTGCCAGATTTGAATATGCTTCCTCTTTAAAAACTTTATAAAGCACATCAAAAGCAACTGCCCTTGAGTTTTTCATTTTTTGTCTCCGTAGTAATTTTTAATCATCGACGACGCTTCGCAAGCATTATGACTCTGAGAAGCTGCAAAAGCGCTGTCAGTGCAGATGCAACATAGGTCATTGCAGCAGCGGTGAGAGTTTGCTTTGCGCCGCTATACTGCTCGCCAGTGAGCAGATTAGTTGATTTGATTGTATTCAGCGCACGTTTTGATGCGTTGAATTCTACCGGCAGAGTAACAAGCGTAAACAGCAAAGACGTGCTGTAAAGAATAATGCCCAGAACTAAAAGCACACCGCCTAACTGATATGTGACAGACTCTGTATCAAAGCTACTGTAAGAATAAGCATAGTAGCCGGAAAAAGCAAAGCCGATGAGGATAAGAATCCAACCGATTCTTGATCCGAAGTTTGTTATAGGCACCAGAATCGAACGGATCTTATTAGGTATATACCCTTGTGCGTGCTGAACTGCGTGACCTGCTTCGTGGGCGGCTATTCCTACAGCCGCGATGGTTGTAGCTCCGTACACACCTTCTGAAAGATATATGGTGTTATTGCGAGGGTCAAAATGGTCAGTCATTTTGCCTGCTGTAGCTACGATATTGACACCGGTAACATTGTTGCTCATAAGCACATGACGTGCAGCATCCGCACCGGTTATGCCTCTTGAATTCTGAATTTTTGAGTTCTTATTATAAGCGGAACTCACCTTTGCCTGTGCAATTGCTGAAATTATCAGCGCAGGCAACATCCATAATAAATAGGAAAAATATCCTGCGAAAAATCCCAAAATAACTGCCTCCGTATCGGATTATTCAAAATTATTTTCTTTGGTCAGCTTGTGACCCATCAAAAAGGACTTGGAGTCCATGGCTTTCTTTCCCTCGGGTTGAAGAGAGATTATCTCTACAGAGCCTTTGCCGCAAGCAACTGTCAGCGGGTCGGTTGATACTACGAAGCCCGGTTTACCCGAAAGCTCGGACTTCTTGGTTTTTATGATTTTTATCCGCTTGCCGTCAAGGGTTGTGAGCGCCATGGGCCAGGAGTTGAGACCTCTGACAAGATTGTGAACCTCATATGCAGATTTTGTCCAGTCTATTCTGCACATAGATTTATCAAGCATAGGTGCATAGGTGGCTTCCGCCTCGTTTTGAGGAGTTTTGGTAGCTTCACCCTTTGCAAGCAGATCCAGAGTTTCTGAGAGAAGCTCTGCTCCTGAGACCGCGAGTCGGTTGAAAAGCTCCTCTGAGGTTTCGTCCTCTCCGACTTCTGTCTCGTGTTTGAGGATCATATCTCCTGTGTCGAGTCCCTCATTCATATACATAGTGGTAACACCGCCTACTTTATCGCCCGATAGCACAGTCCACTGGATAGGCGCTGCACCGCGGAACCTCGGAAGAAGTGAGCCGTGAACATTTATACATCCGAGAGGCGGTATCTCAAGCACTTCTTTAGGAAGAAGCTTGCCGTATGCTACAACTACGATAACATCGGGAGAAAGATCTCTGATGATATTTATTACACTTTCATCACGAAGAGTAGAAGGCTGGAAAACAGTGAGACCCTTACTCTCAGCAAAGACTTTAACCTCGGGAGGAGTAAGTATCATTTTTCTGCCTCTGGGCATATCCTGTTTTGTAAACACTGCCGAGACCTTGTGGCCATCCGAAAAAATACGGTCAAGGCTGTGAACAGCGAAATCGGGCGTTCCCATGAATACAATATTCAAAAATCCCGCCTCCCTTATGCTTCAATCTCATCAGGTGCAAGCATACGAATTACTACATCTTTGTAGAGAATACCCTCCAGGTGGTCAATCTCATGACAGAAACAACGGGCAAGAAGACCTTCACCTTCGTATATTCTCTCAACACCATCTCTGTCCTGCGCCTTGACTTTAACGTACATAGGACGTTTTGTGATGCCATATTCACCGGGACAAGAAAGACATCCCTCGACCTCCTGCTGTGAACCCTTGCGCTCGATAATCTCTGGGTTGATAAGCTCTATGAGACCTTCGCCCACATCAATCACCACAATTCTGCGCAACACTCCAACCTGATTGGCGGCAAGACCGACACCATTGGTTGCATACATAGTCTCTGCCATATCATCCAGAAGTATGTGAAGTCGCTCGTTAAATTCTGTGACGGGACGTGCCTTCTTGCGAAGAACATTGTCCCCCTCTTTTACAACGTTTCTGATTGCCATTTCTATACCTCCTGCTACGGTATGTCAGAAGCTGAGAGGCTTCAAATCCACATACACTGTAACATCCTGATAACTTTTATCTTTACCGAATTGCCTGAGTAACCCCGATATCAGTTCACGGAGTCTCTTGGTATTACGGCTTTTGATTATAATTTTATATCTGTATTTATTATTAACCTTTGACACAAGCGCCGCAGACGGCCCCAACGCACGGATAGGCAAATCGCTGTACTCACCCTCACAAAGGGTCTGAAGCTCGGCTATGAATGCATTGGCACAGGTAATAGTTTTTGCTTTATCTGAGCCAAGAAAACCTATCAGCAACAAATCCGAAAACGGCGGATACATCATAGCGCGACGCATTTCAATCTCATCACTGTAGAATTCCTCGTAACTCTGCCGTGCTGACAGTTCAATTATGGGATTCTCCGGTGTATAGGTCTGAATGACGGCTCTGCCCTTGTCTGCACCTCTGCCGCTTCTGCCTACAACCTGAGTTAGCATAGAAAACGCACGCTCAAAGCTACGGTAGTCGTCGCTATAAAGCATCTGGTCTGCGGACAAAACGCCGACCAGGGTAACATTCGGGAAATCAAGGCCCTTTGCTACCATCTGGGTACCTACGAGAATATCATACTCTCCTGCCGAAAAGGCGGAAAGAAGCTTTTCGTGTGAATTCTTATGCATAACTGCATCCGCATCCATACGCAGGATTCTTGCATCAGGAAAAATCTCAGAGAGAGTCTCCTCGGCGCGCTGTGTGCCTGCACCGCAGAATCTCAGACTGTGCTCATGACAAGTTGGACACTCACCCGAAAGAGACTCCGAATATCCGCAATAGTGGCACATAAGCCGATTGTTGGCACTGTGATACGTGAGGGATATGGAGCAATTAGGACAAGTGACTGCCTCCTTGCAGTTTCTGCAAACTGCAAAAGTATTATACCCTCTGCGATTGAGCAGAAGGATAGATTGTTTTTTACTTTTGAGATTTTCCTCTATGGCTTCAAGCAAAACAGAGGAAATCCCCGTGGTGTTGCCTGATGCTGTATCTTCGTTCATATCCACGGTGATTACATCGGGAAGCTGAGCCGAGCCATACCGGTTATGAAGAGAAAAAAGAGAGTATCTGCCGGCATTGGCATGATAGAAGCTCTCTACATCAGGGGTTGCAGATGACAGTAAAAGCATACAGCTTTGACTGTTGCATCGGAATTTTGCAACATCCCGAGCATGAAAACGGGGTTTGTTCTCAGATTTGTAGGTATGCTCCTGCTCCTCGTCCATAATAATGAGTCCGAGGTTTTTGAAAGGCGCAAACACCGCACTTCGGGTACCCACGGCAATTTTTGCCATACCTTTCTGCACGCGCTTGAATTCATCAAGCCTTTCACCCAGAGACAATCCGCTGTGGAAAATTGCAACATCATCCCCGAAAAGCCCCTTAAAGCGAGAGACAAGCTGTGGCGTGAGGGAGATCTCGGGCACCATGACGATGACGCCCTTGTTATCTTCAATCACGGTTTTTATCATCCGCATGAACACGGCGGTTTTGCCGGAGCCTGTAACTCCGTAAAGCAATGATACTGAAGCTGTGTTGTGGCGGTACTTTTCGCAAAGTCCCTCGTATGCCTGCTGTTGCTCTGAATTAAGAACGGGTAAGTTCTGTTTCACTGACACAGCTGTCACGGGTGTTCTGAAGGATTCTGCATCAAAGTATTCAGCAATGCCTTTTTTGACGATGGCATCCACCACCGCCTGAGTTACACCTGTGTAGTAGCATATCTCTTTAACCGATGCTTCACCCGCGGCAAAAATAACATCCACCACGGACTGCTGTTTCTCGGTGAGTTTGCCGCTATAATCATGTGCATTTTCACAGAGTCTGAGCATACGGACAGACTTATCCCCTACGCGTCGGAAAGCATCGTCGGATTTTAAAAGAAAACCCTGCTGAGCAAGTCGCTCCAAAGGAGCAAAATCTGAGAGTCCGAATTCCGACAAAAGCTGTTCTCGCCTTACGGGGGATTTTTTATCCCTGAGATATTCATAGATTCTCAGACCGTCTCCCGACAGACTTGAGATGTCTGCATCCTCTGCAACCGAGTACACTGTGGTAATATTGAAACCAAGCCCTGCAGGAAGCATGGCCTTTACAGCCTCAAAATAGGTGCAGTAGTAGTGTCGGTGCATAAAATCCGCCAGAGAAAGCATTTCTTCAGTCAGAACCGGCTCTTTGTCGAGCACTGAGGATATGTATTTGAGGCCGGAGTTGTCTCCCTGCTTCAGATACATAACCATCCCCTGCCTGCCGCGGTTACCCCTTGCAAAAGGAACATTAACGCGACAACCCGGTTTTATGCAGGCAAAATCCTCAGCTTTCACAGCGTAGTCAAATATTTTGTCAAAATGATAAACCGTGCCCTCAACAGCAACACCTGCTATTAGGGAGTTCTCACTCCTCATCCTGAGGCTCTAAGATATTGTACTTGTGGTTCTTAAACTCCTCGATTGCAAGAAGAACGGGCTTGTCATCGGTGATAACACCCTCATCCTCAAAGCCCTGTGCAATTTCTCTTGCTCTCTTTGCTACGCCGATAACCAGCGCGTAACGGCTCTCCTTGCCGCTTAACATATCGTCGATAGATGCTCTGTTCATTTTATAATACACTCCTATAAATAATTTTTTATATATGAAGCTTTCGCTTTCAAACGATAATATTTCAGCAGATATTAAGCTCTGCCTGTTTCTTTGTATACAATCTGAAGCACATCCTGCACAGCCTTGTCAAGGTCGTCATTGACAACTGTATATTGGTACTTCTCGGCATTCTCCATCTCCCGCTTTGCAGCGCCTAAGCGATTCTGAATCTGCTCCTCGGTCTCGGTACCACGCTTGCGAAGGCGGTGTTCGAGAACCTCGGGTGAAGGAGGAAGAATGAAAATGCTGACACACTGAGGATAGTCCCTGATGATGTTGAGTGCGCCGACAACGTCAATCTCAAGAAAGACATTGATACCTTGACTCAGCATATCCTCTACAGCCTTCTTGGGGGTACCATAGTAGTTGTTGCAGTACTTGGCGTATTCCATGAAGCCGTTTTCTGCAATCATTTCCTCGAACTTTTCTTTGGTAACAAAGAAATACTCAACGCCGTCGGTTTCACCTGCGCGAGGAAGCCTGGTGGTGGCGGATATGGAGAGACGGATTGTGCTGTCAGCTTTTATAAGCTCTTTCATAATTGTGCCCTTGCCTACTCCGGAACATCCTGAATATACAAAAAGTCGACCGGGTTTAATTATACTCTGCTCACTCATTTGTCATCCCCCTCTTCCATACGGTTTGCTATTGTCTCAGGCGATATTGCCGAGAGGATAATGTGGTCGCTGTCGGTAAACAGCACCGCCTTGCAGCGCCTGCCGTAGGTTGCGTCCACTAAATTTCCCTTCTGCTTTGCATCCTGAATGATTCGCTTGATAGGTGCAGAGTCGGGGCTGAGCACTGCCACAAGACGCTTGGCTGACACAACATTGCCGAATCCGATGTTTATCAGTTTCATATTTGTGACCTCACTCTATGTTCTGAATCTGCTCACGGATTTTTTCAATCTCCGCTTTTATGTTAACAACCTGATGTGCAAGTTTGGCATCCTGAATCTTGGAACCGATTGTATTGGTCTCGCGGTTCATCTCCTGAACAATAAAATCAAGTTTTCTGCCTACTGCTTCGTTTGCACTCATAATTGAATTCAGCTGATCAAAGTGACTGCGAAGACGGACTGTCTCCTCTGCAACTGCGACCTTGTCGGCAAAAACGGCTACCTCGGTAAGCACGCGCTGACGATCAAAGGTATCATTGCCTATAAGTTCAGTGATTCTGTCGCAAAGGCGTTTTTCGTATTCTTCTACAATTCTGGGCGACTGCTCCTCGATGATACCCACGATGCCGAGTATTGTCTTGGCTCTTGACATAACATCTGCGTAGAGCTTCTCGCCCTCCACCTCGCGCATGGCGATGAACTTATCCACAGCTTCTTTTGCTACAGGCAACACAGCCTGTAAAACAGCTTCTTCGTCCTCGGGTGCCTTGTGCACGGTGAGTACATCGGGAAAACGAGCAACTGTGGTTGCGGTTGCATCGTTTTTGAGATTATACTTTTCACTCAGTTCGCTGAATGCCTTGACGTAGCCTGCTGCCAGGCTATGATTGACGGTGACTGTTGACTCGGCGTTATCATCGCAGGAGACAACAGACACAAACATATCAATCTTTCCTCGGGATACGCGGGAGCTTGCGTAGGACTTGAGCTTTTCCTCCAGAAAAGCATATCCTCTGGAAGTGCGGCATGAAAACTCAAAGTATCTGTGATTGACGCTTTTAAGTTCGACGGTAATTTCCTTACCTGCAACCGTTGCCTCGGCTCTGCCGTAACCTGTCATGGATCTGACCATAAATATCTTCCTTTCCGATTATTATTACTCACGTTTATTCCTTGCAAACTGCCTCTGATAAACGTTCATAATATTATATCATTTAAGTTTTATATATACAATAGATTTGTAACAATATTGTAACTTTTAAAAAATTTGCAAATACTGTATCTATGTGGTATAATTCCTATGATATTTTTGCAAAAGGGATGAATTTTTATGTCAGGACATAATAAATGGAGTACCATTAAACAGAAAAAAGGCAAGAACGATGCCGCTCGTGCCAAGATATTCACTAAGATTGGCAGAGAGCTTATCGTTGCTGTAAAGGAAGGCGGAAGTGCTGACCCCTCTGTTAACTCAAAACTTCGCGATTGTATCGCTAAGGCAAAGGCAAACAATGTTCCCAATGATAACATTGACAGAATCATCAAAAAGGCTGCCGGCGACAACGACTCTACTAACTACGAGGCTGTTACATATGAAGGCTATGGTCCCTCCGGTGTAGCCGTTATTGTTGAGGCTCTCACAGACAACCGCAATCGTACTGCGGGTGATGTCCGCCACTACTTTGATAAATACGGTGGAAACATGGGTACCCCCGGATGTGTCAGCTTTATGTTTGAGCAGAAGGGTGTAATCGTCATTGACAGAGAAGATCTTGAAGCTGACGAGGATACTGTTATGGAGCATGCTCTTGAGGCAGGCGCTGCAGACTTTGAGGCAGACGAGGATATCTTCACTGTATATACTGAAGCTTCTGATATGGGAGCTGTCAGAGATGACCTTTCAGCACAGGGATACAACTTCGTGACTGCTGAGGTTGCTATGGTTCCCAACACCTATGTTAAGGTTGACGATACCGACATTCAGGAAAAGCTTCAGAAAATGCTCGATATGTTTGAGGATAATGACGATATCCAGAATGTATGGCATAACTGGGAAATGACAGAATAAGTTTTATCACAATAATAAACGTCACTCCGGTGGCGTTTATTTTTTTGTTTCAATAATATCCGTGAATGTTTTTCCCTTTGTGTAGAAATTTTTGTGAAATTGCTTATACTTAAGATATAATATAAAAATTTCACGAAATCGGAGGGATTGACATCAGAACCATTAAATTACGCAGCGTTTATATTTTACTGCTGGCGACACTGTTTCTAATTTCTTGCCTGACCTTTTCTGCATCAGCTTACACGCAGTTTAATGTCACCGATTTTTATGATGACACTGTTTACACAATAAGAGTTAACGATAACCATGTCAGTGTTGTTTCCGCCAAGTCTGAGGGAAGCTTTTATATTAGCGGAAGTTATGAATCCTGCTCTGTATCAAACAAAACTCTGTATCTGCTGAGTGCAGACGAAATGACTGCGGCCCATAGCAGGGTTACTATCTACAAGTTAGATTTGGGGACTTTTGCTCTTTCTACCAGTGCGCTTAATCTTCCACATGGTTGCACTGAATACGGATTCACTGCTGACAAATACAACAATTACTATTTTGTCAATGAAAACAACCAGACAAACGTCTCCTGCTACAGCAATAACGTTCTTGAGCACACTATCAGATTAAAGTCTGATGTCTATCAACTGCTCTGTCTTGACGGAAGTAATGTAACCGCCATTACAGCAAACGGAATTGTTACTCTCAACGGTGAATATTTCCATAATGTTTCCTCTCTGCGCCCCGCTGTCCCCTGTTCATATAAGGGAGACGGAATTGTCACTGACTCAAGAGGAATTGAGTATCAATACAGCAATGGCGAAATTTTTGAAAAAGCCGTTGAGACGCAACCTGTTCTCCCCAATGATACCTCCACTGAAACAAACAATGACGTGTACAACATCCAGGGTGAATATATATACGTATCACTCGGAACGACTTACGCAAAACTGAGGGATTCACTTGGAGCTGATAAAGAAAATTTCCGTGTAACCGACGTAAACGGAAAAGTACGCACAAGCGGAAAGCTCGGCACAAGAATGACCGTAAATTACCAAGGCAAGCAATACTGTATTATCGTTATGGGAGATATCACCGGAGAGGGTAATGTCAACTCCAGAGATCTGTATCTGTTTATGGATTATTTTTGCAAAACAAGGGACCTTGACACGGTAGAAAGAAAAGCAACAAACTTATTTGTTGACAATACTATCGACTTACGAGACCTGCTGGCGCTGGCAAAAATGTACTGATAAAAATATAACAGGCGGTAGAGAATAACTCTGCCGCCTGTTGCTATATAATTATATATCAGTCTGAAACCTTTGCATATCCCATACCATTGAGAACAAGGTTATCGCCGTCAACTCCGTAGGTGAAGTATCCATCCTCGGAATCTCCTGTGTAGTAATCCAGTGTAATTAGAATCTCATCCTCATATACTGTGTACTTGAAATTGTATCTCATACCGAAGCCGTAGCCATAGTAATCGCTGTAGGAATACTCAGAGAGGTATGAACCTGTGCCATCCTCATTGAATGTATATGTTCCGTACATTTCTTCTGACCAGGAACCGATGATTGCATCGTCGATGTTCACCTCGTCAATGCTGAGCTCATCTGCAGATGCGTGAGTAATAACCGAAGGATCAATCTCAAACTCGGGAAGCTCTGACTTGACAAAATTGATGCTGCCTGACTCAAAAGTGAATGTCATGGTCTGTCTGTCTGCGGAATAAGTAACAACAGCCTCACCGCCGTAATAAGCGAGAATGTAGAAGTCTGTATTGATAACTTTTTCGCCTGCTTCGTTCTTGCCCATGGTGTATGTACCGAAATATTCGATTCCGCCACCGTCCATACTAATATTGCCCTTTTTGTCAAAGACAAAGTATGTACCGCTGCCCACAGCCTCTTCAAGCTCCCATACTCCGCTGATGCCGGGCTTAAAGAATCCGTTATAAATGAAAATTGTAGCCATAACAACAACAGCTGTCAGCAGAATCGCTACTGCGGAAATTATGATAGGTTTCTGTACAGGACATTTTTTCTTCAGGGTTTCTTCCTCTGAAGTTTCCTCGCTCTCTGCAGTTTCTTCAACATCCTCAGTCAACGCACCATAACGCATAAGCTCTTCGTCGATATCTTCCTGAGACACTTCTATGGTAGATGTGTTTTCCTCTGAGGTTGTCTCTTCTGCGGTTGTCTCTTCTGCAACTACCTCTGTGGCAGCATCAGCAGAAGTTTCTTCAGGCACATCTGTGCCGATTTTCTTATCGTTTTCGTTTATATCCATTGATATATACCTCCTGAAATATATGAACTCTTAATATTTTACTATGTTTTTATAAATAAAGCAACATTTTTTATCTGATGATTGTGTGAACAGTTTTAAGGCATAGTTGGCGTTTTTTGTTGTATCTATGTTAAAGCCTTGAATTTTATTTAAATTTATGGTAAAATATTTGACAATTATTGTTTGGTTATAATTTACATTATTATAGACGAGGTTTTGTATTATGAATTATTCAGAACTCTATTCTTCATGGCTTGAAAATGCCACTGACGACCCTGCTCTTATTGAGGAGCTTAAATCCATCGAAGGCAACGACAAGGAAATCCACGACCGTTTCTACAGACAGCTGGAGTTTGGTACTGCAGGTCTGCGCGGGACACTGGGCGCCGGTACAAACAGAATGAACATCTATGTTGTTCGTCAGGCTACTCAGGGTCTTGCCAATTATGTTAACAAAAATTTCGGCGGTGGCTCGGTTGCTATCTCTCATGACAGCAGAATCAACGCTGATGTATTTATGAACGAAGCTGCAAGAGTGCTTGCGGCAAACGGCATCAAGACATATATCACAAGCGAGCTTCAGCCCACTCCCGTGCTGAGCTATCTTGTTCGTCACTTCGGATGTCAGGCGGGTATCATGGTTACTGCAAGCCACAATCCTGCCGCATACAACGGCTACAAGGCTTACGGCGAAGACGGATGTCAGATGACAGACGTTTCCGCAGGTATTGTTTATGATGAAATCTGCAAGCTTGATATGTTCTCAGGCGCTAAACTCTGTGACTTTGACGAAGCTGTAAAATCAGGTCTTATTGAATATGTTGATGACAGCGTTTACACCGAGTATCTTGCTGAGGTTAAGAAACAGCAGGTTAATCCCGGAATTTGCAAGGATTCTGACCTTTCTGTAGTATATACTCCTCTCAACGGCACCGGTAACAAGCTTGTTCGCAGAGTTCTCTCTGAAATCGGCATTGAAAATGTAGCTATCGTTAAAGAACAGGAGATGCCTGACGGCAACTTCACCACCTGTCCTTTCCCCAATCCTGAGATAAAGGAAGCTCTGGAGCTGGGACTCAAGATGTGTGACGAAGTAAAACCCGACCTCCTTCTTGCCACTGACCCCGATGCAGACAGAGTTGGTATCGCAGTGCCTGACAGCGACGGAAGTTACCGTCTTATCACAGGCAACGAAACAGGTATCATGCTCACTGATTACATCCTCAAGTGCAGAACCGAGAACGGCACTCTGCCCAAGGATCCCGTTATTGTCAAGACCATTGTTTCCACTATTCTTGTCAAGCGCATCTGCAAGAAGTACGGATGTAATATGAAGGACGTTCTCACTGGATTTAAATACATCGGTGAGGTTATTCTCGGACTTGAGCAGAAAGGCGAAGAAAATCGCTACATCTTCGGCTTCGAAGAAAGCTACGGCTATCTTGCAGGAAGCTACGTCCGCGACAAGGATGCGGTTGTTGCATCTATGCTGATTGCAGAAATGGCAGCATACTACAAGAAGCAGGGCAAAACTCTCTCTCAGGTTATTGACAGTCTGTACGAGGAGTATGGCTACTACTACAACAAAACTCTCAATTTCTACTTTGAAGGTGCTGAGGGTATGCACAAGATGGAAGAGATTATGGACGGCCTCAGACAGAATGCTCCCGAGGTTATTGACGGACACAAGGTTGAGGGTATCTGTGACTATATGCAGAGCACCGACACCGACCTTCTCACAGGAGAAACTTCCCCCATCGACCTGCCTAAGTCCAACGTTCTCTCCTATTCCCTTGAGGGCGGTAACGCTGTTATTGTACGTCCCAGCGGTACAGAGCCTAAAATCAAGCTGTATCTTACTTCTGTAGGCAAAGACAAGGCAGATGCACTGAGCATTATGGATAAACTTGAAGAAGCTTCCAAGGCTCTTCTGGGTGTATAATTTCATCACAAAACTTACTTTGTAAACAACAAACTCCGGATGTGAATTTGAAAAAACACATTCGGAGTTTTTATTTTTGATTCATAATTTACCATTGACTTTTTCGAACGCTTGTTCTATAATATCTATATAAGAACGTCTGTTCTATTTTTTGTGATGGTAGTGAGGTTATTGTGAGAGTTATACTACACAGCGACTGCAACGGATTCTTCGCCAGCGTGGAGTGTCTGTACAATCCCGAAATCCGTCAAAAGCCTGTGGCGGTCTGCGGAGATGCAGACAAGCGTCACGGAATAATTCTGGCTAAAAATGAGATTGCAAAAAAATACAATATCAAAACCGGAGAAGCTATCTGGCAAGCAAAACAAAAATGCCCTGAGCTTGTGGTTGCTGATGCACACTACGACAGATACCTCAGGTTTTCTAAAATGGCAGGCAGGATTTACTCGGACTATACAGATATGATAGAGCCTTTCGGTCTTGATGAATCCTGGCTTGATATCACAGCCAACGTGGAAAACTTTGAGCAGGGATATCAGATTGCAGACGAAATACGTCGCAGAGTCAAGTATGAACTGGGGATTACAGTTAGCATCGGTGTAAGCTTCAACAAGATTTTTGCAAAGCTTGGCAGCGACTACAAAAAGCCCGATGCCGTCACCCTGATCACTCCCGAGAACTACAAGGACATCGTGTTCCCTCTTCCCTCGGAGGATTTGCTGGGTGTAGGCAGAGCAACCAAGAAGCGCCTCAAAACCCTCGGCATAAACACCATAGGGGATATTGCAAATGCACCGAGAGAAATTCTCAGATCTCAACTGGGAAAATTCGGAGATACCCTCTATTCCTTTGCAAATGGTTATGACAGCTCTCCCGTGAAAAAGATCGGATACACAAGTCTGCCCAAGTCCATCGGAAACTCCACCACTCCCTCCAAGGATATGGAAAACTTTGAGGATGCAAAAATCGTTCTGAGTGTGCTGTGTGACAGCGTATGCCGAAGAGCAAGAGAACAGAATCTTGTGGCAAGCACCGTAAGCATCAACATCAGAGACAAGGACTTGTACATTATAAACAGACAGGAGAAACTCAGCCGACACACCAACCTTACATCGGAGATAACAGCCGCGACGCTTAAGCTTCTCGATATAAATTATGATTGGAGAAAGCCGATACGAAGCATCGGTGTGACTCTGTCGGACTTTGTGCCGGGCAACACCTCGGCTCAGACCAGTATATTTGTGGATGAACACAAGCGTGAGAAGCTGGAAAAACTTGACCATTCACTGGACGGACTAAAAGCTCGATTCGGAAGTTTCTGTGTACGTCCTGCAAACACACTCAGAGACAAAGAACTGTCGGGATTCTCCCCAAAGGAAGAAAACATAGTTCATCCCGTAGGATACTTTTCCTAAAGACTCTCAGCAAAAAGGAGATATAAAATGAAACAATATATATCAGTAACCGCAAGATTTGATTGTGACGGAAATCTGTTACCAATAACGATTCACTGGGATGACGGACGGAGTTTTGAGATTGACCGAATCCTGGACATAAGATACGCCGCCTCGCTGAAAGCAGGCGGCGCAGGGATTCGTTATGCATGCAGAATCGGTAACCAGCAACGATATTTATTTCTGGAAGATAATCGCTGGTTTGTCGAAGGCAAAGACACAGCTTGATTTATTAACCCTTGAACACAACGTCAAAGCCACGGTGATACATCTGAATCTCAGTAGCTACACCGTTGTGCGTATTCAGAATTTTTGCTATGACGGTTTCACCATTGTTGAAATTCATCTGAATCTCGGTATCGGAAACAACTTTATAATTTCCACTGTCGTTATCAGCGTTACCGACTACACCAACAAAAGATGTGAATGTACCGTCGGAATTAAAGCACAGACTTCCTCCGTAGGTAAGATATCCGGTGCCGTAGATGAAATGGGGTTCGAGTCTGTTGCCGTCGTCGTCGAAGCCGTAAGAAGGCTTGTACTCAGACTTTAATTCAACTGCCCTCTCGGGACTCACCGCATCTGTGGAAGTGGTCTGCACGGCATCGTCCTCGTCAGCTGCGGTCGTTGAATATGTTGCTCCGTCGGATAAAACCAGTGTGCTTGGCTGTGTATCAGAAATGTCGTCTTTCTTACAAGCTGACAATGTCATCAAAGAGAAAACCAGAAGTGACATCATCAGGAAAGACAACCATCTTTTTTCAGTGAAAAACTTATTCTTCATTTTCTTTCTCCTCCTTGGATTCCAACAACTTGATGATAACTTTTCTTTTCATCATTTTTCCGTTATAGAAAATATACTCTTCTCCGTCGCCTTTGCGAATCTCATCGATATTAACATCGGGTACTTCCTGAGCGGTATCGGCAACCGACTTAACATCGGGTGCAGGAGCAGAAGAATTCTCTGCAGAAATATCATCGCCTGCGATTACAGCTCTCATATTAGGATACAAAAAGTTGCTGACAATCATTGCACAGGGTGCAGGTATCAGCACTGCCAACGCAAAACAAATGTAGATGAACAACAGAAGAAGAACAGTGTCAGCAGAAACCATACTCGCCAGATAGAATATTGCTATGACAGGCATTAATACAACCGCGAGATATGCCAGAACTACAACTGTGGAAAAGAAATTATTCTTCAATTCGCCAAAGGTCATAAGCGCACTGTTCTTGTAGATATCCTTAAGTTTCAAATCAAAGGATGCAGACATAAGAAATACTGCATAGAACAGAAACAGAAAGAATATTGCAATAAAAATTGCGATGAAAAACAGGAAATAGAATATCCAGCTCGACTGAGCCATGGAATAGTAAATCTTGATGCTGAAGAAACATCCCACAAAGGCAACGTACAAAATCAGACCGTTGAGCAAAAACTGAAGCCAGTTTTCCTTGAAGGATTTTAAGTATGTTCTCAGGATTCCCCGAGGACGATTGCCTTGAGAATACTCACGGGTGAGTACCACTACACCTGAATAAAAAGGACTCGAGAACAAGAGAGACAAGGGCAAAATCACAGGTGCAACGGGAATTACATAGAGATACAGCACATAAGCAAGCGCCAAGGATAGAAAGAGCGGCACTGCGAATATCAGATTAACAAGTATCATTCTGCCAAGATTCGAGAGGAAGTTGTCAAGCAACAGCTCAAATCCAAGCTTTTTTCTTTCTCCGGTCATATTACACGTCCTAACATAAGATAATTAATCTGTCAGAAAAACAGGTGAGAAAATGCTTTCCACAGCATCATATCTACCAGCGCCGCTGCCGCCGTTAGCAAGAGCATATAGAGACTGCGCAACAGATAACTTCTGACAAATACGGAAATCGGCTGAACACTATCGCTCCCTGCAAAGATGTTTCTTGCCAGTTTGCACGACAGGTAATGAGCCTGCACGCATTGAATGATGAGAGCAAAGCAGAAAAGAAATGTTCCGCCTAAAATCACTAAAAGGTAAAACCCCACACCCTTGAATCCGTATGTAATAAAAAGATAGCCTGCAGAGAGGCCTGTGCCGAAACCTTTGAATGCAGGAGCAAAGGGCATCGCAACCATTCCCCACGGGGCAAGTCCACACAAGAAAACAAACAGAAGGAAGATGAAGTTTGATGCGAAACTTGCGGCAAAGGTGGCAAACATAGGCTGACTCAGCCTTGAATTCAGATTGGTGGTAAAGAGAAAATCCAAATCGTTCAGAAGTTGTGGCGCCGCATCTCCTGCCGTTATCGAACCCAAGAGCATCCCTGCTGCAAACATCAGAGTGAAGAGCATTACCGAGCCGTAACGGCGCACTATCTGAGTGATGTCGGTGAATTTTCTGATGGATCTCGGTTTTTTTGAACGTTCTCTTCCGGGTGTGAATGAAAATACAAATCCTTTCATAAGCTCCTCCATAACGGTTGTCCGTACTTCAATAAAGCTTATGAAAAAAATATGCTGATTATGATTCAGCGGCCAGTTCGCCTGCACGCTTTGTGCAAGCGGTCATTGCCTCGCTGATTATATTTTCAATATCGTTTTCGTAGAATTTCTTCAGAGCTTCAATGGTGGTTCCACCCTTGGAGCTTACTTTTTTGATAAGGGTATCGGCATCATCACCGGATGAGCGAAGCATCTCGGCACTGCCCTCCATAGTAGCACAGATAAGGTTCATTGCTCTTTCCCTATCGATTCCTGCTGACTGTGCATAATCAGCCATTGCTTTGGCAAAGAGATAGAAGTATGCAGGAGAAGAACCGTGGACAGCGATAATTGCGTCCATATTCTCCTCAGGAAAGACCTCAACCACACCGCTGCAAGAAAACATATTCATCACGGCGGACTGTATTTTTTCTGTTACATTCTCAGAAAAACACAGTGCTGTAGCACCCTTGCCCACAAGTAAAGGGGTGTTTGGCATTACCCTTACGACAGGGCAGTCAAGACCAAGCCCTCTGCGGACAAAGTCGATTGTGATACCTGCGGCAATAGACACAAAAGTCTTGCTCATATCTGCTGAACACTTAACTGCAGACAACGCCTCGGAATAGTTCTGAGGTTTTACTGCCAGAACAATAACATCGCTCTTTGAAGTAACATCGGCGCCGTCTGAGGCGACGAGCAAGCCTTTACTCTGAAAATCTCTGAGTTTTTCGCTGTCTGTGTCAAAAACGCAGATGTCAGAAGCAGCCATACCTGCTCCGAGCAAACCGCCGATTATGGCTGTTGCCATATTTCCTGCACCGATAAAACCTATTTTCATATTAACCTCCGATAAAACTCAGATTGTTGTGGAAGAATTCACAGAGCATGTGAAATCATAACCGTATTTATTATTTCTGCCGTCTTGAGTATAGTCAGCATAGAAGAACACGTCAAGCTCATCTACTCTTCTGTAAAGAAGTCCCCATACACAGGTTGAGCCTGCATGGTGATACTGTAACATAAGCTTTGTGAGATCCGCTTTATTCACGTTGTTAAGTGAATATTTTCCAGATGAACTCAAGGTTCCCTTTGTGACATAATCAGCAGAAACATAGCCCACTGTGCCGTTCTTGGTACGGACATGATACCAGCCGTTTGAAGCGGAGGTCTCAATAAGTTCAAGAACCGTGCCGTAAGCAAGAACGTCAAGAATTGTGTAGGAAGTACCTGGTCCTGAGCGGAAGTTTACATCCGTAGCGTTTATATAGGCTTCCTTTCCTGTGACAGGGTCCTGATGGGAAGAGCTTGAAGCTGTGAAGATTTCACGGAAATCACTGTCGCCAGAGAGGATATAGGGACCAAGATTATACACAAAAGATACGAGTGAATCAAACTGGTGCTGGTTGCGGTATATGTTGTATTTATCAAGATAGTTGTTTACCGACGAGGTATAACCGTCGTTATTGACGGTACGAACCAGATAGGCAAAGGCTTCTTTCTTGGTCATATCATTATAAAAACTCTCGCCTACATAAACCACTCTGCCATATCCAAGGGTAGGAATATTATTGGCGATGGTATCAAAATAAACGCAAGGGCTGTAGCCTTCAAACTGAGAAATAAGCTTTATTGACTTGTCGCTTGCACGGCGGGTCTCCAGGGTATCTGCAGTTGTACTTGATGACTTTCTGATAAACACAGTGGTTTTTGCATCATCAATGACGCTGCTTGTCTGCCATGCACCGCTTGTCTTGGAATAAGCCACGACGCTGTGAGTACCCGATGTGGATATAGTTGTGGTTCCTGTCCAGACCAAGGTGTTGGAATCTGTTGTTTTACTTGTGGCATTAACGGTTTTCACCGAACTTCCCACTGTAACTTCAAATTTGACCGCTGTACGGGTTTTGTCAGTAACTGCACACAGAGTAATGGTCTCGCCGGGAGCTGCCGTGTTCGGCTCGCTGTAGGCAAATCTTATAGGTTCTGCTGCAGAGACAGTCACAACACAAGTCTTAGTACCGTAGGAGTTCTTTGCGGATATAACTGCTTTTCCCTGCGAGACAGCGGTAATAAATCCGTTGGTAACAGTTGCAACGGAAGTGTCAGAGCTTGACCATGTTGCCTTAGAGGAAGACGTGATTCCGTTGTAGTAGGTCTTACCTGCAGTAACGGTGACGGCGTTTTTATAGATTGTGATGCCGGAAGGTGCAGATGTAACCGTGATTTTACAAGTTGCTTTTTGGGTGGAAGTTGAGGCCGTGATAGTAGCAGTTCCTGTTGCTTTCGCGGTGACAACACCTCCACTGACGGTTGCAACGGAAGTATTAGAGCTCTTCCATGAAACAGCCTGATTTGCAGTAAGCATATAGTGATTGCCGACAGACACAGAAGCTGAATCAGCGGATAGTTTAAGGGTGGGTTCAGTGGGAATTGTGGGCTCTGTGGTAGATGTAGTAGGCTCTGTTGTCGGTGTGGAAGGCTCAGAGGTTGCCTCAACAACAGTGACATTACAGGATGCCTTTTTTCCGCTAATCTCGGAGGTTGCGGTTATAACAGCACTGCCTACCGACACGCCCTTGACCAGTCCTGAAGAAGTGACAACCGCTACATTTTTGTTGGAAGATGTAAAGACTACAGTGTTCTGAGCAGACACACCGCCGGGTATGTACGCCATAAGGGTGTATGAACGTCCTTCTTCCACGGTAATGTTTTGGTCGGAAAGAGCTATATCGTTTACAAGATTTGTTTTATCGTCAGACTCATAATCTCCGCCAAACATATCCACCAAAGCGGATGACTCGAACCAGTCGGGAGTTTTTGTATTGCCAAGTTTCATAACCAGGTCGGTATAAGAGCGGTAGATATAGCCGGTGTTAGCTCCTACTTCCGCCTTGACCCATGTCTCCTCGGAGTTATCAAGAACAGTGAATTCGGTACCCTTGTCTAACATTCCCATGGATTCATAGTTAGTAGAAGGGCCTTTTCGAAAATTTACTGCGTCATTTGTCACACCTGTTAATACTACGGCGGATCCTTCGGCAGGCTGAAGATAGTTGACAGAGCAATATCCTGTTGTACCATCCATACGGCGGACATACGCCCATTCTTCAGCACTGTCACGGAGAAGCGTAAGCTCCTCGTTGACCCCCAGGGTGGTGATTATATTATCACTAACAATCTCAGCGGATGAGCGCAGACGGACAGCGTCGGTGGTGATGATGCTGTCAGAAGCCGCTGAAGCGGACACTGCACCTAACGAAACCAACGAAAAGAGAGTAGATATAAGCAACACTAAGGAAATTAATTTATAATGAAATTTATACACTGCCGACACCTCCGTGTAAAATTCAGAAAATAATAAATACATAGGCAGAACACGTCTATATATATTGTACCATATATATCCGACGTGTTCAAATTACAATTTTGAAGCTATTTACTTAAATTTTATCCTTTTCCGCCAAATATTTACATATGCAGAAATGATACGTGTAAGACAGAGATCATAGATAACAAAAATGAAATTTCCTGCCAGAAGGAAAACCCAAGGAAGATAAACACCGAATAACTCAAAACTCTCTTTGGGAATATTCAGAAGATACATTCCTGCAAAAAAAGCACCTATGATACAGACATTAAAAACTAAATACTTTATTATCCACTGAAAGACACGGCTTTGTATCCGTTCAATCAGTCCTTTCAGCACAGGATAAAACCCAAGGAAACATATATAATAGAGCACGGCTTCCTTGTCGGCAACAAGAAAAAAAGCCATGACCGACACAACCACATAGCAGGAAACCGCCAGAGGATAGCCTGCTTCAATAACAACGGCTGAAAGCAGTGCCCCTGCGATACAAGGAAACGCATATGTACCAACGGGTACAACACCCGTCAGGAGCAAAAGCACCAGAGACAGTGCCGCCAGAACTGCGCTGAACGCCAGAGGAAAAGTCTTTTTCATAATACCCTCACTATCAGCAGCATCGGCACAAATCGCCACCCATACATTCACAGCAGGTATCAGCACAGCACAGTGCCGCACAAATGTCGCATGAACTGCATCCGTGGCTGTTTACCGTACGATTGTACTCGGGCGAACGATAGTTTCTCTGCTGATTAATCCTTGAAAATGACTGCCTGAACTCCATATTCCGAGGATCCATGTCACATGCCGTTTTAAAATAGTCGTAAGCCTGATCTGTCCAGCCTCGGCGATAACTTACCATACCCGAGAGAAAGTACCACTCTGCATCGCGTCTGTCAGCAGGTACACCGCTAAGCAGGGTCTGTGCATCATCGAGTCTGCCGCTTTGAATGAGACTTCTGATATCGGGATAGCTTGTACGTGTATAGCCGTGTTGTGCATTATATCCCGCTGAAGAGGCAGAAGAGGTATAGCTTCTGCCTTCTTTGCGCAGTCGCTGGATTTCATCGTATGCCTCGTTTATCTCTTTCATCTTTTCCATTGCAAGGTCCCTGAGGGGACTATCCTCGTAATTATCAGGATGATACTTCTTTGCAAGGTCTCTGTATGCAGTTTTTATCTGTTCATCGGTGGAATTTTCCGGAACACCGAGAACTGTATAAGGATTTTTATTCATCAATCATTTTTCCTTTCGGGAAAATAAGACTTCCTGTTGCTTATTTGCAAGCCCAAGAAGAACAATATTATCAATCACACTTTTAAAACAATTTATTTCTATTAATCTGTATGCCGATGTCAGCAGAAACAAAGACTGTGACAGAAGCTCGTTACAATAATCGGTGGATTGGGATTTGTCTTTGTGCAGTTTTTCGTAAATAGGATTGAAAGAATTATGTTTTACATCATCGTCAATATCACAAACAGCATCCATAAGATATACCCACTTGCCCAGGTGATAACCAAACTGCTCATATGCAGGGCGGATTTTATCGTTTTCTGCCTCTGCAGCAAAAACAGTTTTCAGCAAAATCGCTGTCGGCTCTGAGCACTCGTCTACTGTTGCTTTTTTATCTTCATATTCAAGCTGACTTATAAACATTTTCTCACAGGCATCCCGATACTCCGGATACAGCTTTGACGCTTTGTTCTTCCAGACAGAAAACAAAGGTCTGAGCAATGTGCAACCAAGCTTTTTTAAAAAGCCACCATCGTGAATATTATCAAGAAGTTTGTAGTATGACATAAGAATCAAAAGCGCCGCGGTTTTTGAGAATACTTCTTCCCCACCTTTACAGTATTTACATGATTTCAAGGGATTATAGCGACATCTGCCCTTATGAAAACCGAAGCATTCCTGAGAGGTACCCAGGCACATCAAAGCAAAAAAGGTGCAATCGTAATTCAGCAAAAAGCCAGAAAGAAAGGAATACTCTTTTTTCAGCTTCCTGCAAAGGGAGCAATAGACTGCCTTGTATGCCTCGTAATCCTTTATCCTGAGTTCGTCTTTATGAACTCGTACAAACCCGAACAAAGCTGCACCTCCCCTGCATTTATAATATTACAGCAAAATTCGTTGCTATAGATTAACAACTTGTGAATTTTGAATTTATTATAGTTGAAAACAGAAAGAATAACAAGTATAATATAGAAAGATCATATACAGGAGAACACTATGAACGCCTACGATTTTGATAAAACCATATACAAAAACGATTCCAGTGCGGATTTCTTTTTGTTCTGTCTGAAAAGACATCCTAAAATACTATTGCTGACCCCAAAGATAATCCTGAGTTTTGCAAAATTCTATATCTTCAATAAAGGTACAAAAACACAATTCAAAGAAAAAGTTTTTTCCTTTGTAAAGTACATAGACAAAGAACGGGATATTGACGATTTCTGGAAAAAGCACAAAGGAAGAATCAAAGATTTTTACATCAGACAGCAACAAAATGATGATGTGATCATCTCTGCTTCCCCTGTTTTTTTGCTTGAACCTGTTTGCAGTGCTCTTGGTATAAAACACCTTATAGCATCGGAAGTTGATGTTGAAACGGGAAAGTTTCTGAAAGAAAACTGTCACGGCAAAGAAAAGGTCAAAAGATTCCGAGAGGTCTTTGGTGATGCAACTGTTGACAGTTTTTACTCTGACAGCTATTCCGATACACCTATGGCAGAAATTGCACAGCAGGCATTTATTGTAAAGAATGAGAAAATAACCAACTGGGAATTTTAATACACGGAGGAGATAATATGAATTTCAAAAAAATCGCGGCATTTTTGCTTGCTCTTCTGCTTTGCATCAGCATGGCGGCTTGCGCAGAAAATGCTGACACAAAGGAAACCACAACGGCTGTGCCTACTGCGGAACTAATAGAGACAACTACTGAGACTCAATCCGATGTGCTGGAGTGGGTACAGTGCGAAGGCTACGAGCTGGATGAAAATCAGGAAGTTAAAAACATAATACTTATGATAGGCGACGGTATGGGTGAAAACATACTGACAAACGCTGAAATTGTAAAAGGCTCAAAGCTTTCCACAAGCTTTATGCCTCACAAATGCCATGTAGGCACCACTTCTCTTTCAGGCGTTACAGACAGTGCGGCTGCGTCCACCGCTCTGAGTTGCGGTGTTAAAACCAAAAATAGATACATCGGAGTTGATCAGAACGGCGACGCTGTGGAGACAATCGTAGAATTCGCAAAAGCAAGAGGACTTAAAACAGGTCTTATAGACACCCACGTTGTTCCCCATGCTACTCCTGCAGGAATGGTTGCTCACAACGGTTACCGCGGTGAATACAATGAGATACTCAAGGGTATGATCAAAGCAAAAGTTGATGTAATGCTGGGTGGCGGTGCCGAATACGCCGAAACACCAAAGATGCAAGCAAGAATCGAAGATGCAGGGTATACATACATCACTACCGCAGAGGAACTTAACACTCTCACCAAGGGCACCCCTGCACTGGGATGCTTTGCATTTCAGGATTTCACGGCAGATGACAACCCCTCCCTCACCTCGATGACATCAAAGGCACTTGAGCTTCTGGAGGGTGACGAAGGATTCTTCCTTATGGTAGAAGCAAGCCATATTGATATTTTTGAAGCAGAACTCGACATGGAGGGCACCCTCAAAGAAATGCAGGCATTTGATAAGGCTATCGACTACACCCTCCGCTGGGCAGAGGAGCATCCCGGCACACTGGTGCTGGTTACTGCAGACCACGAGACCGGCGGTGTCATAGTCCCTGAAAGCGGAAAAGCCGAGGATGTCAATAACGACTGCTTTACTTCAGACGGAGATCACACAGACTCAGACGTACTTCTCTTTGCTGCAGGTGCACAGAGCGGTAAGCTTATTACAAAAGAAAAAATCGAAAATACCGACATTGCTTTACTCATGAGAAAAGCCCTCACAGATACCTACGGCGATGCACCGACAAATATAATTACACAATAAACAGCAAAAGTAAACGCAGGAACGGAAATTTCCGCTCCTGCGTATTTTTATGCCTTATTCAGTACGAAGTGCAGTAACAGGGTCTTTTCTTGCGGCTTTCTTGGATGGGAGAAGTCCTGCAATAACTGTCAGCACTACGCTGAGTATTACAAGTATCACAGCACCCATCACAGGCAATGCGGCACTTACTACTGCTGAGCCTGCAACCATGTGGATAATTGCATTTCCAGGAATAAGCAACAGAAGTGTGATTCCGATACCTATTAATCCTGCACAGAGTCCGACAATAAGTGTCTCTGCAATGAACACCTGTGAGATGTTGCGTTTTGAAGCACCGATTGCTCTAAGGATACCGATCTCCTTAGTACGCTCAAGAACAGAAATATAGGTTATAATGCCAATCATGATGGAAGAAACCACCAGTGAAACTCCAACGAACGCGATAAGCACATAGGAAATCACATTGACAATAGTAGTAACCGAAGAGAGAAGAAGTCCGATATAATCGGTATAGGTGATCTGGTTCTCCTCGGAAGCTGTATCGTTGTATGCGTTTATGCAATCGGAGATATTGTCTTTGTTTTCGAAGCTGTCGGTGTAAATGGCAATTGATGTGGGTGCATCAAGGCTTACAACACCGAAGTCACTCATATTGTCGTCATAATCACCTGTTGAGATATAGTTGTCATAAATTGCCAGAAGTACATCGTCCTCGGGATTTTCAAGATAGCTGTCAAGCATACCTGCCATCTGGGCTTCGTCCATTGCCATCATCTGAGTAACAGCCGCAGGATTATCTGCATAAGCAAGAGACATCATATCCTTGAATATCTTTGCTTTATCGGATATGCCCATATTCTCAAGGTATACTTTTGCATCCTCTATTCTGTCGCTGTCGTTTTCCGGTGCAAACTTCATACCATTGAGAACATTCACATCCTCACTGTCTCTCTGTGCCTTTACAACATCGCTGTTATCTGTATATTCAATAAGATAGTCGGTAAGCTCTCTTGTGTATGCAAGGTTTCCGTTGATAGTAAGATTGTCTGCGTCTTCTACAGGACGGATAATACCTGAGATTTTAAGATCGACGGCATTCTCCATGAGGTCTTCGATTTTATCATCATCGTTACCTATGTAGCTATATGTACCATTGTCTGTTTCTTCATACATATCGCAGGCAGGAACCAGCTTAAAACTCTTGTCGCAAAGTTCCTCGTAGCTGAAGCTCTCGGTTTCAACCGTGATTTTTTCGCCGTTGTCAATTTTCTTCATCATTTCCTCGTACTCATCAACGGGAAGCACACCGAGCTGATACAGAACATTGGAGGGAATCTCGTTGCGTTCATTGAGCACAAGCAAAACTTCATTATATTCCTTGGGCCAGTCGCCGTGAATAACCTGATAATTATCATAGACAATAGAACTTATGTCCTTGCCACTTTGCGCAGGAAGAAGTTCATCGAATACATTTGTAGAGTACATAGCCATCATGGGGTTATCCTCAGATAATCCCATCTCTGAATACATATCCAATTCCGAATTCATTATCTGTGTGGTTTTGGTAGTGTAAAGCGTACTGCCGTCAGTGTTTACAAGCTCTCCCTCGGGGTCGTGAGTAAAAGCCGTAAAGGACGGACTATAGGAATAGACTATGCCGTTTTCACCGATATAGTTATGAATCTCGCTGTTTTCGTTATCCAGATACTTTTTGAAGTCGGTGAGGTTGTTCTCAGTAAAGCTTGTAGTAAGAGATGACTCAAGCTCCAGAGCAGTGCCGTCAGAATAGACAGCGTCCCGGTCGTGAGACAGCTCATCTATGGAAGCAGCCGCTGAACTGCTCATTTCCATCAAATCGGTAAGATCCATAGTCTGGGCTTCGAGCAAGATAGGATAGGATGCCATGGTACTCTTCTGTATATCGACAATGTATGTATTGACACCATTTGAAAGCGAAAGTATCAACGCAATACCGATAATTCCGATTGAACCAGCAAAGGATGTAAGAAGGGTTCTTCCTTTTTTGGTAAGCAGATTGTTAAAGCTGAGTGTCAGTGCAGTAAGAAGCGACATTGACGACTTGCCCATATTCTTGTGTTTGGGTGGATCAAGGGCTTCTTCGTCAACCTCATAGGGATTTGTGTCACCTATTATCTTTCCGTCGCGAATATTCACAATACGGGTTGAATACTTCTCTGCAAGCTCAGGGTTATGGGTTACCATTACAACCAATCGATCTGATGCAACCTCTTTGAGAAGCTCCATAACCTGAATGCTTGTCTCTGTATCGAGTGCACCTGTAGGCTCGTCCGCCAAAAGAATGTCAGGGTCGTTCACCAAAGCTCTGGCAATTGCAACTCGCTGCATCTGTCCGCCTGAGAGCTGGTTGGGCTTTTTATGTACCTGATCACCGAGACCGACTTTTTCAAGGGCGATGCGCGCCTTTTTGCGTCGTTCGGAACGCTTCATTCCCGATATAGTGAGCGCAAGCTCCACATTGGAAAGAATCGACTGATGGTCAATCAGATTGTAGCTCTGGAACACGAAGCCGATTGTATGATTGCGGTAGGAATCCCAGTCGCGGTCTTTATATTTCTTTGTTGAAATACCATTGATTATCAGATCTCCGCTGTCGTATCGGTCAAGTCCGCCGATAATATTAAGCAGTGTAGTCTTACCCGAACCCGAAGGACCGAGAATAGAGACAAACTCGTTATCCCTGAGATTCAGCGATATGTTATCCAAAGCCGTCTGTTTCAGGTTACCTGTTACATAATGCTTGCTGACCTTCTTAATTTGAAGCATAAAAAACCTCCCGAATATACTCTATATCAATTATACAGTAAATGCCAAAGAATTGATAAACTGTTTACTGAAAATACATGAACAGAATGTAAATATTTGCAGACAAAAAAACATACTATATTGCCGCGGAAATTATTATATCACTGAAAAAATATAAAAACAATCAAATCTTGTCAGATACGTGAAAACTCACATACAAACCACAATATTATGAAAAACTAATGATAAAAAAGACTAAGAGGCAGGATAACCTGCCTCTTTCTGAATATTGCATATTAATCGCAGGTCGGCTTCTGTTTGCAACAACCGCAAGAACAGCCGTTGTCAGAGGAAAGCTCGCCTACATTGGGAGGAAAGAACTCGTTTGTCGGGAAATCCAGTCGCGAGAAAACTTCGCAGGGATTATCCGATGAATTTGTACACTCCTTTTCAGGAATACAAAAATCGTAAGAAGGAACCAGCATCTGAACATTACGCTCAATCTGTACTATTGAGAACATACCCAGAGTAACAAACACATTGCGTGTTGCAGAGGTAACAAACTCACCGCCGAAGCACTCACATATTCTGTCGGGGATTCTGCAGGGAGGATTCACAATTGCGGATATCTCACAAAGTTTTGCAGAGAGTGCTATGGGTTTTGCTACCTGAACAGAGGCTCTGGGCAGATTTCGTGTTGAGTTGTTCTGAATGTCAATCTCATCCAGCCCGTATTCGCTGGAGAACACCTTGACAGAACCCTCACTGCCATAGAGGATTACCTTCTTATTGAATATGGATAGTCCGTCTACCTGCACAGGTGATGAACCCGGTGAAGTAAACACATCAAGATTTATGTCGAAGAAAAACGTCATATCCACAGAGTAGAATCCTTTGTGGAACGGCACAGGCTCAAGGTCTGTGAGAACTGATATAACATCTGCCTCACGGATACGGACACTGATTGCAGTATCAATAATACTTTGCACCTGGTCGGTAAAGAATACCCTGAGATCTGTCAGACAGTCTTTGTCTCCACAGCTGTCATAGACTCTGAGTGCATCTATGCACACGGACTGTGGACAGGTATTTTCGGAATTTGCCGCAGATGTATTGCAGTCGGCGGCATTTGTGATTTCTGCCATAGAACTACCTCCAATTATAGTTTACAAGCGCTTTGTACCGCGGGTATGGGGCTTAACATCTGCGAATACCCTAACTGCCGGCACAGGGAGTCGGCTTACTGCTATAATATGGTATAAAAATAAAATTGTGACAATCACAGATACAATAAATGCACGGATTCCTCCGTGCACTTTAAAAAAATTCAGCTGTTCAGATACCACGTAACTCCTGTGAGATATGTTGCAAAAGTTACCCACAAAAGATACGGTATCATAAGATATGCGGAAATCCTGTCTGTTTTCCAGAAAGCTATTGTAGTTGCCAGAATCAAAAGCCACAGAAGAATTATAACAAACAAAGAAAGACCAAATGCCTGCAAATTAAAATATATGGGACTCCAGATAAAATTAACAGCAAGCTGAAGGAAAAACAGCCACAACCCTGCGGTACGGAACTCTGAGTTATCACTCAGGTAGACCCGCGCCGCCGCTATTCCCATTAGTGCATAAAGTAAAGTCCATACTATAGGAAAGACAACAGCAGGAGGTGTAAGAACCGAACGCTCAATCATTTCAGAATTCATCATTCCCTGCCTGCTGACAAGAGACGACAGCACACCTACTGCTTCTGAAAGTAATACAAATAACAGATAGACTTTCCATGAATCTTTTTTCATTATATCCACCGCCTTTGTATAAATATACTCTGAAGCTTAGTATATTATGCAAAATGCCTTCCGATACTAATCGGAAGGCACGAAGCTAAAATTATAATTTTTCCATTTTGCAGAAGTTCGCCATAAGTTTCTTGGTTCCTACTTTGTCAAAGGCAACTTCCAGCATAGTGTCGTTACCCATTGACTCGGCACTAATAATCATACCCACACCGAAAACCTTGTGCATAACCT
Source organism: Clostridia bacterium (assembly GCA_017421045.1). Classification (GTDB taxonomy): domain Bacteria; phylum Bacillota; class Clostridia; order Oscillospirales; family Acutalibacteraceae; genus Ruminococcoides. The sequence goes on along the minus strand of JAFQMC010000019.1, from coordinate 4,542 downwards.
TGTCTCCAACTGAATATGAGTTGTCACCGCCGGAGGCAGCAGGTTTCTGACGCTGTTTATTGAAGGCAAAAGGATCAAAGTGCCTGGGCGCTGTTGAGGACACATCCACCTGCTGAGCGGTCTTTCTTGCACCGGTACGATTGAGGTAGCTGTCGGATATCTCCTCGCAGAATCTGGACACGTTGTTATGCTGGGTTGAACCAAAAAGCATACGGCTCTGAGCATGAGTGAGGAAAAGTTCTCTCTTGGCTCTTGTGATGCCTACATATGCCAGACGATGCTCCTCATTAAGCTCATCGGGGTCATAGACGGACTTGAAGGACGGGAATATTCCCTCCTCCATTCCTGCGATGAATACAATGGGAAACTCCAGACCCTTGGAACTGTGCATAGTCATCATGGTAACGCAGTCGGCACCTGAATCCATATTATCAAGATCAGTCTGCAGTGCTATTTCTTCAAGGAAAGCTGAAAGATTTGCTTCTTCTGAGTAGTCCTCCTCGAAGTTTATGATGTTCGACATAAGCTCGTCTACGTTCTCAATTCTATCATCGGCATTCTCTTTCTCGGCTTTTAAATATGCCTTGAAGTCTGTATGCTCCAGAATAAGTCCGTAAAGCTCTGCGAGGGTGTATTGATTTGAAAGCGATGCTTCAATGAAGCCGTCAATCATGGCTGCAAACTCCGTAAGTTTGCCAGCGCTTCGCGAAAGATCGGGATAGTCATAGGCTCGCTTTATTACATCATACATACTCTCGCCCAATGCTGAGGCTATATTCTGAATTTTCTGAACAGTTGTGTCGCCTATTGCACGACGCGGTTTGTTGATGATACGGCTAAGACGTACATCGTCGCGGGGGTTACTGACAACCTGCAGGTATGCAAGCATATCCTTGACCTCTTCGCGGTCGAGGAATCGGTGTCCGCCAACAATCCGATGAGGTATTCCTGAGCGTGTCAGGGCATACTCGATGGCATTTGACTGGGCATTCATACGGTAGAGCACGGCAACATCACTGAAAGAAGCACCAGCAGACACCTTATCGAGGATAGTCTTGGCGATATATACGCCCTCATCTCGCTCATCAGATGCGGTGTGAAGGGTAATCTTCTCTCCTTCTTCATTCTGAGTCCAGAGGGTTTTTCCCTTTCGCTGTTTATTATTGACGATAACGTCATTGGCAGCTGCAAGGATCGTCTTTGTGCTTCGATAGTTCTGCTCAAGTCTGATGACTCTGGCATTGGCAAAGGTATGCTCAAAGGACAAAATATTCTCGATTGTTGCTCCTCTGAAGCGATATATACTCTGGTCATCATCACCCACAACGCAGAGGTTGCGACTCTTCTGAGCAAGGAGACTCACAAAGCGATACTGGACACGGTTTGTATCCTGATACTCGTCAACCATTATGTATCGGAACTGATTCTGATACATCTCCAGCACATCGGGGCACTGCTCAAAAAGACGTACAGTATTGAGAAGCATATCATCAAAATCCATAGCATTGGATGACCGTAACTGAGTCTGATACTTTACATATGCCTGGGCTATAGTGACCTTTCTGACATCGAAGCTTGCTGATGCAAGAAGCTCCTCAGGTGTTTTCATCTCATCCTTTGCCTGAGAGATTGCAGAAAGGACGGAACGATGAGACAGGATTTTTTCATCTATCGACATAGATTTAAGGATATCTTTCATAACCTTGCGCTGATCGTCGGTGTCATAGATTGTGAAATGTGAGTCGTAGCCGATTCTATCTCCGAAGCGACGGAGAATACGAGAGCAAACCGAGTGAAAAGTTGCCGCCCAGATATCGTTGCCGCCTTCAGGAACGTTGATACAAATACGCTCCTTCAGCTCTCTGGCGGCTTTATTGGTAAATGTGATTGCCAGTATCTGCCACGGCATACACAGTCCGCACTGAAGAATATATGCAATACGGTTAACCAGCACAGTTGTTTTGCCAGAGCCTGCACCTGCGAGGATAAGCAGGGGGCCTTCGGTATGAAAAACCGCCTGTTGCTGCATTTCGTTCATTTTTGCATAGTTTTGTCTGATGCTTTCAATATCCATAATTTCTACCTAAACCTAATCTGAAAAATCTACTCCCTATTGTAGCATAAAAGATAAAAGCCCGCAACCTTTTTACATCAAATAGAGCTGAAAGGTTGTGGGCAATCCACCTTGATTATCTTTCTATAATAGAATTATTTTATAGCGATATACGGATTACTGCGGCGGCTTTGCCGTCGGACTTCAGGACACCAATATCCATGAATTCTTCACCCATACGCTTATAAATACTGAGAGTCTCACCCTCAAAGCACTGAGTGCGATAAGCTGCCTCCATACCGCGGATGTTGAGTGCATTAAGCTCCTCGCAGGTCATGGTGCTCAGTACAGCACGGATATATGCCACATTGTTCATATGATGACTCACGTCAATATCTCTTGAAGTCACGAGATAGTCGCAAAGCTTCTCACATTCGGAGAAGTCTGTGCTGATACGTGCGAAAGGCTCGGCACACACTACATCCGTGAGATGCTCAATATCCTGAGGATAAACGTCGCCGGATTTCTGGGGTCTGCCGGTAGTGAGATCTATTATTGTCCACTCGCTTTTTCCCTCGATCATAACTCCATCTTGGTCAGATACAGTATAGTAACGATTATAGCGGATGCTGCCGGGAGCCTCGGGCCAGGTTGCAAGAGAAACATCGCTGAGCATCTGCGGATATCTGTGTACAACGAACTTAGTCTTTGCCGCAACCCAGATAAGATTTTTCTTGAGGAGTACGTCCATACCGAGATTTAAGGTTTTTGCATGCTCAGATGCCATATCCATAAACAGCGAAAAAACAGAAGGAACGCTTAATTTCGCCTCGCTGTCACAAAGGCTGACAGGTATTTTATAATCTTTCTTTAGTATATTTTCCATTTCAATCTGTTCCCTCCTGAGTCTTTTCAGGTAATGTTTCTTTTTTGCTACTTTTCTTCAGCGCTTTTTCTTCACGTTGCTCGGTTGCTTCCCTGAAAAGAATATATGCAGTAGAAGCTATGGGAACACTAAGCAACATACCCACGGGACCTGCAAGTCCTCCGCCGATTGTCACAGCTGCAAGAATCCACATAGCAGGCAGATTAAGGCTTGAGCCCATTACCTTGGGATAAATAAGATTACCCTCAAGCTGCTGAAGTACAATTATAAATATGATGAAAATCAGAGCTTTTACGGGGTCCTCGGTGAGTATCATAAATCCACCCACGATAGCACCAACAAAACCACCGACTACGGGAACAAGTGCAGTTACGCCGACGAGAGCGCCGACCATCGGAGCGTAAGGAATTCTCAGAATAAGCATACCAATTGTACACAGCACGCCAAGTATTAAAGCTTCCAGGGTCTGACCTGCAACGAACTTACGGAAGTTTTCATTTGCAACAGAACAAGCATGTATCATCCAATTACCTGCTTTTTCAGGAATCCAGGCTTTGACAACTCGTTTTGATTGTCTTTTGAGCTTTTCTTTACTGAAAATGATGTAGATGGAGAAAATGATTGAAATAATCAGGTTGAATATTCCGCCAACAAAACCGCTGATAGTATTGAAAGCTGTATTGACGATTGTGCTGCTCTGATTTTCGAACCAATCCTGAGCTGATTTCAGCAGATTGGCCCAGTTAATATGTTCGAGAAAACTAAGCACCGGATACTTCGCAAACTCTTTGAAGTCCAAAGAATTCAGTCGCTCAATATAATCAACCATCCCCAAAGCGATAACCTTGAGAGCACTGACAAGCTCAGGAATTACAAGCCAAACGACACCTACAATAATGCCGAGAATCAGAAATAAGGATATTATGTACGCTATCGGACGGCGAAGCTTCTGCAAAAACGGTTTTTGAGTCTTGCTCAGAATATGGGACTCAAAGAATCGCATTGGCACGTTTATTACAAGCGCAAGGACAAAACCCAGAATCAACGGCATCACAAGAGACGCCACCCACGACACCGCATTTGCCACAACGTTGATGTTCTGTACTCCGAGGAATATCAGTATGCACGCTGCAACAATGCCTATTATCCACTTCGCAAACTTCCTGCGTTTTTTTGAATCAAGAGACATTGACAAACACCTCCAACATTATACCGCAACGCATTTCCTGCATCGCAAATATATGGTTATTATTTTATCACTCAAGAAATATTTATGCAACAGTTTTATTATGATAAGCAGAATATATGTAAAAAAACAGGGATTGCATATGCAACCCCTGCTTTGGTCGAGGTGACGGGATTCGAACCCACGACTTCTTCGTCCCGAACGAAGCGCGCTACCAAACTGCGCTACACCTCGATATTAAGTTATGTAATTTTTAAGATATATTAAACACGAAGAATCCTCTTCGTCCCGAAGGTCGCGCGCTACCAAACTGCGCTACACCTCGATATTAAGTTATGTATTTTTTAAATATATTAAACACGAAGAATCCTCTTCGTCCCGAAGGTCGCGCGCTACCAAACTGCGCTACACCTCGAT
>JAFQMC010000018.1 GCA_017421045.1 Clostridia bacterium | reverse complement strand
TAAGACTGAGCCCACTGAGACTACAGCTAAGACTGAGCCCACAGAGACTACAGCTAAGACTGAGCCCACTGAGACTACAGCTAAGACTGAGCCCACTGAGACTACAGCTAAGACTGAGCCCACAGAGACTACAGCTAAGACTGAGCCCACTGAGACTACAGCTAAGACTGAGCCCACTGAGACTACAGCTAAGACTGAGCCCACAACAGCTAAGCCCGAGCCCACAACAGCTAAGCCCGAGCCCACAACAGCTAAGCCCGAGCCTACAACAGCTAAGCCCGAGCCCACAACAGCTAAGGCTGAGCCTACAACAGCTAAGGGTGAGGTAACAACAGCAACAGGTGATGCAACAACTGTTACAGCATCCGCTGATGCTTCTGCAGCTACAGGTACAACCGGTAACGCAGGCGGCACATCCAACACAGGCGCAGCAACATACATCTATGTTGCAATCGCTGTTCTCACAATGGCTGCATTCGCAGTAGTTGTTCTCCGCAAGAGAGCTAACGGCTAATTTTTAAAAGTCTATACAATAATTAATTTCCATTAATTATTATGCTTTTTCGCCCCTCCGGCTTCGGAGGGGCGTTTTTCTGTCCTATTATAAATTAAGTGTACTGCTTGCCTTCTCCTGATTTCGTGTATCATAACCCACATCCTCAAAACCATTCATCCTCATAGAGCACACCACATATCATTATTCATAAGCGATGAAAAATCCACATATTATATTATGTGAATATACAAAGAGGATGGTGAGAACTGTGAAATCCGGGGTAAAAAGCTTTCTTTGCGGTGTGCTTGCCGTTTTTCTGCTGTGCCTTGCAGGACTCTGCTTGTGGACAAGAACATCGGGGTTTGATTTTCCTGCAAGCAGAGCAGTTCTCGCGGCGGCAGCCCTCACTATGCCTGACGGAAATATTCCTACCGTCACTGTGACGGATTCCTCATCAGCCACAGAAAGCACATCCGCATCTGCTTTTTTTACAGAACCATCCTCATATGCAACAGCTACACATGATGAAACCATATATTCGGAGGATCCCACAATATACGACTCGCAAGTCCATTTCCCCGTTATAGAATCCCTTTATTCAAGCGGCGAGTTCGGATACAATGATTTTTTCGTCAAGAACACTACATCCTACAATCCTGACATAGGGGAATATCTGGCGTCACCTTTGGGCTTTGATTTTGAAAAAAGCGACAAAATCCAGGTTCTGATTTATCACACCCATACAAGCGAGAGCTATATTACCTATGACGCAGGGTACTATCACGAGAGCTTTTACCCGCGAAGCACTGATAATGAGAGAAATATGATTCGCGTGGGTGAGGCGATTGCGGAGGGTTTACGAAAGCAGGGGATAGGTGTAGTTCATGCTACCGAGGTTCATGATTCCCCCGAATACACAGGCGCCTACACCCGAAGTCGCAATACCATTGAAAAATATCTTGAGCAGTATCCTGATATCAAGGTTGTGCTTGATATTCACAGAGATTCTATCAGCTACGGCAGTGACGGCGGAAAAATCAAGCCCACCTTCACTCACAACGGAAACAAAGCGGCACAGATAATGATAATGTCGGGTTATGACGGAGCCGGTACAAGGGACTTTCCTTTCTGGGAAGAGAACCTGACCTTTGCCCTGAAATTGCAGGATACTGCAGAGAAAATGTATCCGGGGATGACCCGTCCGCTGTACTTTGGAAACTTTGCATATAATATGAATGTAAACAACGGTTCCCTGCTTATCGAAGTTGGAACAGATGTGAATACACTCTCAGAAGCTGTATATACAGGAGAATTGCTGGCAAATGTGCTCGCAAAGGTATTGCAAAGCGGATGAGTGTTTGATATAATAAAGAAGATAATAGGGAAATATGTGTAGTTTTTAGGATAAAGGAACGATAATCTTGAAAAAGCTATTAACACTTCTGATGATAATTATAACGCTTTTAGCATTCGGTGCGGTTTCTGTATATGCTGAGACCACAGCTCCGGATGAGACCTATGCTGTGGAATCCTTTGTAGAGGAGACTACTGCAGAGCCTGATACCGAGGCGCCCGAGGAGGAGACTCAGCAGGAGACAGATCCTGTTGAGACAGAGTCTGTTGCAGAAACAACCAAGAGCGAGGAAGAGAAAACCGAGAATAAACCCGCTGACCGCGAGTCTTTGCCTCAGGTTGCGTCCAGCGAGATTGTAATCCCCTCTGCAATAGGCGAGAATCTGGATGACAACGAACCTGCTCTGTTCTGGGGCTTTGTTGCCTGGATATGTGTGGGAGTGGGTGTTGCTGTTATTCTTGCGGTGCTCCTTACCACCAAGACAAAGGCATACCGCGCCGGCGGCAAAAAACGCTATTCCACAGGCGACAAGATTTCGGGCAAACAGCGACTCCTCAACGATAAGTATTACGACAAGCGTAAATAATATGAAGATAGGAAATATTGAGATTAACGGCTTTGCATCTCTTGCTCCCATGGCGGGCGTTGCAGACAGAGCCTTCAGGGAGCTGTGCTCTTCTTTCGGCGCCTGTTCTTCGGTGACCGAAATGGTCAGTGCCAAGGGCATCTCCTACAACAGCAAAAAGAGTGCCTCTCTCATGGAAATTTCCGATAAGGAGCGCCCCTGCGGAGTCCAGCTTTTCGGCTGTGAGACTGATACAATGGCATATGCCGCCGAGTTTGCAATGAGGTATGAGCCTGATTTTATCGACATAAACATGGGTTGTCCCGTGCCGAAGGTGAATTCCATCGGTTGTGGATGTGCCCTGATGGCAGACCCTGAGCTGTGCGGAAGAATAACCGAGGCGGTCAAAAAGGCAGTTTCTGTTCCTGTCACCGTAAAAATCCGAAAAGGCATCGACGATGACCATGTGAATGCAGTTGAGGTTGCCCGTGCCTGCCAGCAGGGAGGAGCCTCTGCGGTGGCTGTTCATGGCAGGACAAGAGCTCAGATGTACAAGCCCTATGCCGATCTGGACATAATCAGAAAGGTTAAGAGAGCAGTCACGGTTCCCGTTATCGGCAACGGAGATATATTCACCGCTCAGGATGCAGTGAGAATGTACGAGGAAACCGGCTGTGATCTGGTTATGGTTGGCAGAGGAGCCATGGGAAACCCGTGGATTTTCTCTGAAATCAATGCCTATATGTCGGATGACAAGCTGATTCCCGCACCCACTATGGCAGAGAAGATAGACGTTATGCGCCGTCACATAGAAAAACTCTGTGAGTATAAAGGCGAGAACGTGGGAATGCGCGAAGCGAGAAAGCACGTTGCCTGGTACATCAAGGGCTTTCACAGTGCCGCATCTCTTCGAAACGAAGCAGGAACCCTCCGTACACTGGAGGATTTTTATACACTGTTAAAACGAGTTATAGCAACTCAGGAAATATAAGGATTGGAGAAACATCATGGACGTTAGAACAAACATCGAATTCGTATCTCAGTTTGATAGCGAAGTAGGAAAGGCAATGGACCTTGAGTATGCAAGACAGTGCCGTAATATCGAACTGATTGCCAGCGAGAATATTGCTTCTCCTGCAGTTATGGCTGCAATGGGCACAGTTCTCACCAACAAATATGCAGAAGGTTATCCCGGCAAGCGCTACTACGGCGGTTGCCAGTGTGTAGATATTGTAGAGGATATTGCAAGAGACCGTGCATGCAAGCTCTTCGGCGCAGACCATGCAAACGTGCAGCCTCACTCAGGCGCCCAGGCTAATCTGGCAGTTTATTTCTCTATTCTCGAGGCAGGAGACACCGTTATGGGTATGAGCCTTGCAGAAGGCGGTCATCTTACCCACGGCTCACCTGTAAATATGTCCGGTAAGCTCTACAACTTTGTACCCTACGGTGTAGACCCCGAGACACATGTAATCAACTATGACAAGGTTCTGGAACTTGCAAAAGAGTGCAAACCCAAGCTCATCGTTGCAGGTGCGTCTGCATATCCCAGAGTAATCGACTTCAAAAAGTTCAGAGAAATCGCTGACGAGGTAGGCGCATATCTCATGGTGGATATGGCTCATATTGCAGGTCTGGTTGCCGCAGGTGTTCATCCCAATCCTGTTCCTTACTGTGATTTTGTAACAACTACAACACACAAGACTCTCCGTGGTCCCAGAGGCGGTCTTATCCTCTGCAAGGAAGAGTACGCAAAGGCTGTGGACAAGGCTATATTCCCCGGTTCACAGGGTGGTCCCCTTGAGCACATCATTGCCGCAAAGGCAGTCTGCTTCGGAGAGGCACTTTCTCCTGAGTTCAAGACTTACGGCGAGAAGATCGTCAGCAACTGTAAGGTTCTGGCAGATGCTCTCGTTGCTCGCGGACACAAGCTTGTAAGTGGCGGTACAGACAACCACCTGCTTCTCCTCGACCTGCGTGATACCGACATCACAGGCAAGGAGCTTGAGGCAAAGCTCGACGAGGTAAACATCACCGTCAACAAGAACACAGTTCCCAACGAGCCCAGAAGTCCCTTCGTTACAAGCGGTATCCGTATCGGTACAGCCGCAGTAACAACCCGTGGCTTCGGCGAGGAGGAAATGGTCAAGATTGCAGACCTCATCACAATGGTTACTGAGGACTTCGAAGCAAACAAGGAGAAGTGTATAGCAGAGGTTAAGGCTATCTGTGACAAGTTCCCTCTGTACGCTTAATCATTGATATAAACATAATGGAGAGAAGGGGATGTAATGTCATCACCTCTTGCTGACCGTATACGACCCGACACGCTGGACGACATCGTAGGGCAGAAGCATCTGCTCGGCGAAGGCAAGCCACTGCGTCGGATAATCGAAAGCGGCGAAATTCCAAATTTAATATTTTATGGGCCGTCCGGCGTGGGTAAAACCACGCTGGCGACTTATATTGCCAGAAAAACCAACAAGACACTGAAGAAGCTCAACGGCACAACTGCCTCAACTGCCGATATCCGTGCAGTTGTTGAGGAGCTTAATACTTTTTCGGGTATGAGCGGAATATTGCTGTATCTTGATGAAATCCAGTATTTTAACAAGAAACAGCAACAGACGCTCCTTGAATTTATTGAGGACGGACGCATAACTCTCATTGCATCAACCACAGAGAATCCCTATTTCTATGTGTACAATGCAATCCTTTCCAGAAGCACTGTTTTTGAATTCAAGCCTGTTGAGGCTCAGGAGCTGGAGGGCGCTGTCCGCAGGGCGGTCCGCATAATTTCTCAGGAAAGACAGCTCGAGATAAACATCACCGACGAAGCGGTGAAGTGTATTGCCACCTCTTGCGGAGGAGATGTGAGAAAATCCCTGAACGCAGTGGAGTTGTGTGTGATTTCTGCACCCGAAGAAGACGGAGTGAAAACAATCGGCGTAGAGCTTGCTTCTGAGCTTTCTCAGAAAAGTGCATTCCGCTATGACCGCGACGGTGATGAGCATTACGACATTATCTCAGCATATCAGAAGAGTATGCGAGGCAGTGACGTGGACGCTGCACTGCATTATCTGGCAAGACTTCTGAAAGCCGACGATCTGCCCTCAGCATGCAGACGGCTTATGGTCTGTGCTTGTGAGGATGTGGGACTTGCTTATCCCCAGATAATCCCCATCGTAAAAGCTTGTGTGGATATAGCTCAGGCGGTGGGTCTGCCCGAGGCAAGATTACCTCTGGCAGATGCAGTTATTCTTGTTTGCCTTGCTCCCAAATCGAACTCGGGCCACGATGCAATTGCGGCAGCCATGGCAGATGTAGAAGCAGGCAAGGCAGGGCCAATTCCCAGAACTTTGCAGAACAAGCACTTCGATGGTGCCGACAATTCAACTCCCGGTCAGTTCTACCGATATCCCCACGAATATCCCGACCACTTTATCCCACAGCAGTATCTTCCCGATGTGCTGAAAGACGCAAGGTACTATAACTACGGCGACAACAAGAATGAGCAAGCATTCAAAGGTTATTGGGACAAGATAAAGGGTAAGTACGGACTGCAGTAAGATAATAAATTTGTTTTTATGACGGACAAAGCGATTATGTTTTGTCCGTCTGTTTTTTTTTGGATACGGATGTAAAACCATTGACTTTGCAGCGCTTAAACTGTATGATGAAAACATAGGAAAAGGAGTGATACCTTGATGAAAAAGCGAGCTGAAATACTAAGTCTTTTTATGGCAGTGATTATGATTCTCTGTTGCTTTCCCATAAGTGTTGTTGCAGATTCTTTTGTGATAGCAGGGGATAATTTTGAATATGTGCTCAATGAAGAGGGTACATATACAATCACAGGCTATGACGGCGAGGATGAGATACTTGAAATACCTGCGTATATTGACGGGGTTGCAGTAACAGAACTTTCATCGTATTCTCTGTATAACGATATAGTAGGTTATAAGCTGATAATCCCCGAAACCATAAAGAAAATCGGTGGCAGTGCACTGACATGCAATAACCTCACAGAGATAGAGGTTCATCCCGATAATGAATTTTTCTGTGATGTTGACGGTGTGATTTACAACAAGGATGTATCTATGCTCATATACTATCCCGAGGGTAGGGAGGAGCTTTCCTACACAGTTCCCTCAACAGTTACAGAGCTTGGAGAATACAGCTTTCACTATGGCGGTAAGCTTGAAAAAATCGAGTTGCCGGAGGGTATCAAAAAAATAGGTAAGCGTGCTTTTTATTATGTTGATACTCTGAAAGAAATCAATCTGCCCGAGGGGCTTGAGAGCATTGCATCGGGAGCTTTTATGGGTTGCAGTGAGATTGGAGAAATACATATTCCCGATTCCGTAAAAGCTATTGAGACACAAACATTTTCGGATTGCTCAGGTCTTCGGAATGTTTATATCGGAAGCTCGGTAGAATCAATAGGAATCGAAATCTTTTTATCCTGCTCTTCTTTGGTTAACATTTCGGTTTCTGAAGATAATAAAATTCTCTGCGCTGAAAACGGAGTTCTCTTTAATAAGGACAAAACAGAGCTTATAAAATACCCCTCCGAAAAATCCGACAAGACATATGCAGTTCCCGCCACTGTTACAAAGATTCAAAAACAGGCTTTTGATACGGTAGATTTTCTTGAGGAGATAACCTTCCCCGATAGCCTTGAGACTATTGAAGAGGGGAATTTCTTCAGATGTCAGGAACTGAAGAGCGTGGAAATTCCCGACAGTGTCAAATACATGGGATATTGTTTTTCATGGTGTCCGAAACTCGAGAGAGTATTTGTAGGCAAAAATGTTGAGATTTTTGCCCCCTACTCAACCTTCGCTTACTGCGATTTACTTGTGTCCATAGAGGTGGATGAAGATAACCCCTATTATTCCTCTTTGGATGGAGTTCTCTATAATAAGGATATATCAAAAACCTTAAAGTTCCCTAAGGGGCTTTCCACGAGTGAGTATAAAATTCCTGCTTCCGTCAGGGAATTGGATGGTTCCGCCTTTGCAGATCAGGAAGGTTACAGCGACGAACTTTGGGAAAACGGAGAAGTATATGTTGACGATTGCCTCTTGGAGTACGACTATCACGGAAAGGGAAATGTAAATGTAAAAACAGGAGTCCGTGTTATAGGTGTTCGGGCTTTTTGGGCAGAGCAGGAAATCTGGGGCGTATCTCTTCCCGATACTACAAGAATTATCGGAAGTATGGCGTTCAGCAGCATGATGTATCTGCAGGCTGTTTACATTCCTGAAAGTGTGAACTACATGGGTAATGATGTTTTCTTTGCAAGCGATATGTGCTATGATATCTATTACGGAGGCAGCGAACAGCAGTGGAGCAGAATTGAAAACATCGAAAACGCAGGTATACCCGAAGATGCAACGGTGCATTTTCAGAGCGAAGGAAACGACTTTGTAAATCCGGTTCTTCCTGAGGATATGTATGAAAACAGCTATGTGGACGAAGAGAGCGGTATTTCCGTATTCACTGACACAGATGCACAGCTTTCTGCCGAGAATATCACAAGCGAAGAGATAGTAGCCTCCGTTGATGAACTTCTGCCCAAGGCAACTGTAGAGGCAGTATATGAAATTAATCTTCACAGAGACGGCGAGGAGATTCAGCCCGAGGATGTTGTTCTGGTGAAGATTCCTACCAACAACAGATTTGCAAGGGTTTACAGAATGGAAGAAGACGGAACCCTCACAGATATGAATGCAAGGTATGAAGGCGGGTATCTGGTATTTACAACTTCCCATTTCAGCCTCTATACCTTGGCTCAGAAAAACGCAGATGAATACGAGCGCGGCGACGTGGATATGGACGAGACCGTAAATGTCAGAGACGCAACCATGGTTCAGAAATATCTTGCATCCTTGACAGAGCTTGAGCAGGGAGTTTTAGATCATCTTGCAGATTTTGACGAAAGCTTAGAGGTGACCGTCCGCGATGCAACCGCGATACAGAAATTTGTTGCAGGACTACTTTAATAATCACAAAAACTGAATGAGCAAAAAAATGACAAAAGCATGTGGTGTCGGCATAGGCGCCATATGCTTTTTTTATTACCAAAGCCCTGCCAAGGATAAAAACAGACATCTTTAATATACCAAAAATAATATAATTCGTTTTTAAGCAAAATATTACGTCTGAAGGCCGCTATGTGGATAAAAAAATGCTATGTATCTTGAATAAAAAGGGAATGAAAATCTTGGTTATTAATAAAGAGAAAAAATTCCATAATAGAAAAATAAAGACAGTTTCTTTATGTATAATTTATTATGATGATTAGTATACGACAATGTTGTCGTATACTCAAAAAACACTTCGAATAAGGAGGAATTATCATGATTAGAAGAAAGCATAGATTGCTCGCTCTTCTGCTTACTGTGATGATGCTTTTCGGTATGGCAACAGTTGCTATGGTAAGCACATCTGCAGCAGCAGGCGATACAGTCTTTTGCGACAATGCTGCTAACTGGGGCACAGTTTACTGCTATATGTGGTCTGATTCCCTTGGCAACAATGCAGAATGGCCCGGTGTTCAGATGACAAAGGGCAGTGACGGACTTTGGTCATATTCCATTACAAAGGATTGGAACATGATCATCTTCAACAACGGACAGGGTACACAGACAGGTGACCTGTCCTATCAGGGTAACGGCAGTTGTTTCAACAACTCCACAGGCGGTTGGTCAACTGTGGATGTTCCAACAAACCCCACTACACCAGATCCAACAACTCCCACAACGCCCACAACTCCCACAACGCCCACAACTCCCACACCTAATCCTAGTGGTACAAACGTGGTTTATTGCCAGAACGATGCAAACTGGGGTTCTGTAAGTGTTTATATGTGGAACTCTGATTCCGACGAGAACAGCTCTTGGCCCGGTCAGACAGCTACACACTTAGGTGACGGCCTCTGGATGCTGGAGTACAGCAAGGAGTACGCTAACATTATCTTTAATAATGGTGGCAGTTCTCAGACAAGTGACCTTACACATCCCGGTACAGGTATGTGCTACAACAACGCCACAGGGCAGTGGTCTCTCTATGACACTAGCAAGCTCCACATCAAGAGCTTCGGTGCTGATATTGCAGGTCCCCAGTACACAGGCGTTGACATCACTCTGTCCATGGAAGCAGGTGGCGGCGAGGGCGACCTCAGCTACAAGTTCACTGCAAATAACACTGTTATCAGCGACTTCAGTGCAGATAACGAAGTTGTATGGACTCCCACAACTGCAGGCAACTATACGCTGAGCTTTATCGTTAAGGATGCTAACGGCGAGACCCTCACAAAGACTCTGTCCTATACAATCAAGGATATCGCTTCTGAGGTCAGCCCCGTAATCCAGACAGTTGCAGTTACTCCCGGCAATGCAGATAAAAAGGAAATCCAGAAGGGTGTAGAGGCTACTGTTGACATTACTGCAGGCGGCGGTAATATAGAGACAAAGCTTCTGTTCTATAAGGTCAAGATTACTGACCCCAACGGCAACACAGCAAATGTTCCCTACTATACTCTCAACGATCAGTACAAGTTCACTCCCACAGTTCTCGGTACCTACGAGATTGCAGTGTCTGTACAGAACGCTAAGAATACAACCGTTACCAAGACCTACGAGTATGAGTGCGTTGGTGAGGTAACTCCTGCTGATAAGCTCTCCGCTTCCGTAAGCGTTTCCGGTGACAAGACTGTAGGCTCTACAGTAACAGTTACTGCAACAGCTGAGGGCGGTTCAGCTCCCTACAAGTATCAGTTCTCAGTGAACGATAGTGTAGTTAAGGCTTATTCTACATCCAACTCCTATGCACTTTCCCTCACAGAGGAAGGCACCTATGCTGTGTCGGTATCTGTTAAGGATAACGACGGCACAGTAGTAACCAAGTCCACAACAATTACAGCAACAGGCGGAAACGTTCCCGGTCCCGTAGGACTTAAGGGCGACGCTGACTGCAGCGGTGTTGTAAATGTTAAGGATGCAACTGCTGTACAGAAACACGTAGCTTCCATCATCACACTCTCTGAGCAGGGCCTTGCAAATGGTGAAGTTGACGGCAGCGGCAGCCTCACAGTTAAGGATGCAACTATGATTCAAAAATATGTTGCAGGAATGGATGTAAACTGGTAAGGAGGAATAACTAATGAGTAAATTCAAGAGAATTCTGGCTCTTGTACTCGTTTTTGCCCTTGCATTATCAATAGGTGTAGTTGGCATTTCTGCTGCAGGTACCGACACTGTTGAAGTTGCCGAATCTGCAGAAGAAACAGGTATCACAGTTTACTTTAAAAGCGAAGATGCAGTGCCCTATATCTACTATTGGAATGCACTTCCTAAGAATCTGGAGACAGACTACCCCGGAGTAAAGATGACTCTGGATAGCACCCAGGTAGGAGGAAATTGGTACAAGTACACATTCGCCACATCAACCAAAATCAATATGCTGTTTACCGACGGTACCTCTGAGCTTGATGGACAGCTCACACCCGAGCTTACCCGCACAAGCGGTACATGGTGGTATAAAGACGGCAGATTCCGTAACTACAATCCCGATGATGTCATTCCTTACGATACAAACGATATGCGTGAGGAAACCATCTACTTCGTAATAACAACCCGTTTCTACGACGGTGACACAGGTAATAACGTCCACTGTTGGGATGACGGTCAGGCAGGTAACCCTGATTCCGACCCCGCATGGCGCGGTGACTTCAAGGGCCTTGCAGACAAGCTGGATTACATCAAGGCTCTGGGTTTCTCCGCAATCTGGATCACACCTGTTGTAACTAACGCATCCGGTTATGATTACCACGGCTATCATGCCATGGATTTCTCAACCGTCGATGTTCGTTATGAGTCAGACAATTTCACATACGATGACCTGATTCAGGCTGCCCACGACAAGGATATGAAGATTATCCAGGACGTTGTATGGCAGCACACAGGTAACTTCGGTGAGAAGTTTTTCTGCCCTGTATTTGAGAAAGACCTGAACGCAGATCTTGCAAGCATTGAGGAGTCTATGATTCCTACGGAATATCTGCTTAGCTCTTATGGTCTCTCTTCTCCTGCAGAGTACTACGCACAGAAGCCCGCAGTTCAGTATCAGCAGAGACTTGACCTGATGAAGCTTCTCTCTACCAGCACTCAGAACTCTACAGGCTCACATCCTGATGAAAGCGACTATGCCATGGGCAAAGTATCATCAGATAATAAGTACAATACTAACAACTACTACCATACAGGTTACTTCCAGAGCCTGAACTGGGATGATTGGACCTGTAAGTATGCTCAGATTGCAGGCGATTGCGTTGACCTTAACACAGAGAACCCCGCAGTTGCAAAGTACATCACAGACACCTATGCTGATTATATTGACAGGGGCGTTGATGGATTCCGAGTTGATACAGTTCGTCATATCTCCAGACTTTCTCTGAATATGATGTACAACGATGCTATCAATCAGGCTGCTGTCTCAGCAGGTAACAACAACTTCTATATGTTCGGTGAGATTTGTTGCCGTTACAGCCAGGTATGGTATCGTGGCCACGCTTGTGAGTCTGCACAGTTCTATACATGGGATGAGACTGATTCATCTTATAAGGATGCATGGAATTTCAACGTTGATGCAACTGCTGAAGAGATCAACGAGAATATGAATCTCACATTTGACCACTACAAAGAGTTTGATAACATCAACAACCAGCCCACATCTACAAATGCGTTCCTCAATGGTATCACATATCATGAGCCTGATTATAGCCAGTACTCAGGTATGGGCGCTATCGACTTCCAGATGCACTGGTGCTTCAACAATGCAGGCGGAGCATTCGGTATTGCACAGGCAGAGGATAAGTACTACAATGACTCTACTTGGAACGTTGTTTACGTTGAGTCTCACGACTATTCTCCCGACTCAAGCCAGAGCTCTCGATACACAGGTGGTACTCAGGCATGGGCAGAGAATCTGTCTCTGATGTTCACATTCCGTGGAATACCTTGCCTCTACTACGGCGGTGAGGTTGAGTTCCAGAAGGGTGTAATTATGGATGTTGGTCCTAACGCACCGCTGGCTGAGACAGGCCGTGCATACTTCGGCGACTATTTGGAGGGTTCTGTTTCCGCAAAAGACTTCAGCGAGTACACAGCAACAGGTAAGGTTGCTGAGACTCTGAACGCACCCCTTGCTAAGCATCTGACAAAGCTTAATGCTGTTCGCCGTGCTATTCCTGCACTTCAGAAGGGTCAGTACACAACAGACAGTAGCTATGTATCCGGCAATATGGCTTATATCCGTCGTTATACAAATGCTGCAGAGGGTGTTGACAGCCTTGCACTTGTAACTGTTTCAAATGGTGCAACCTTCAAGAACATTCCCAACGGTTTGTACATTGATGCAATCACAGGCAAGGAAGTTAACGTTACCAACGGAACGCTTACAGTTGATTCCATCGGTGCAGCTAACGCAAGAGTATTTGTATGCTGTGCAACAGGTTTCACCGGTATTGATGGTGCAATCGGCGACACAGGTCTTACATACCTCAAGTAATGATTTCAATCATTGATAAATAATCCTTTAATTATTCAGTCCACCCTGTTTCGGCAGGGTGGATTTTTGTTGTAAAAAAATCGGGAATCACTCAACAAACTAAATAAACTCAGAATAAAAAATGTCCATATCGTGGCCCTGAAAAACGGCTGAAATGGTGATGAATAATGCTTTTTATCCGTAGGATAAAAAATGATAATACAAAATATACAAAAGGTGCATATTTATGTTGTTTACAATAGAGAAAAGGTTTTATATTCCGAATAAGAAAAAAGAAACGTGAGCGATTTAGTATAATTTAGTTGTATAAATAGAATGCGAAAATATTGGTTAGGAGGAATGAAGATGAAGCGTTTCAGAACTGTCGCAGCACTTCTGCTCTGTCTTGCTATGCTTCTCTCAATGGGGGTCTATTCAGGCTTTGCCGCTGAAGAAGAAATTGCAGAAGTAGAAGCCGCTACAGGCATCACGATTCATTATTACTGCACAAAGGGTACCCCCAGCGTTTATTACTGGAATGCGTTGCCCAAGAACCTTGAGACTGCTTATCCCGGTGTTAAAATGACCTCGGACGCAGATTCTGGCACGGGCTGGTTTAAGTACACTTTTTCAAGCTCAACCAAGATCAATCTTATGTTCACCGACGGCACATCAAAACTTTCCGGTCAGCTTTCTGAGGAGCTTACCAGAAACGCAGGTGAGTGGTGGTATAAGAACGACAGATGGTATAGCTATAATCCCGACAAGGAAAAGCCCGATAATCTGGGTGATTTCCGCGAGGAGACAATCTATTTTGTAATTACCACCCGTTTCTATGACGGAGACAAGGGTAACAATGTCCATTGCTGGGATGATGCAAAGGCAAACAATCCCGATTCCGATCCCGCATGGCGCGGTGACTTCAAGGGTCTTGCTGATAAGCTTGACTATATAAAGGCTCTTGGATTCTCCGCTATCTGGATTACACCCGTTGTAGAAAATGCATCCGGCTATGACTATCACGGCTATCATGCCATGGATTTCTCTAAAGTTGATGCAAGATACGAGTCCTCGGGCTTTACTTTCCAGGATCTCATCGACGCTGCTCATTCAAAGGGTATGAAGATTGTACAGGATGTTGTCTGGAACCACACAGGTAACTTCGGCGAAGCTCACTTTGCACCTATGTTCGAGAAAGAGTATTCCTCGCTCAAAGACCTTGAGAGCATCAGCAGTATGAAGCTTATAAATGGTTCAAAGCTTCAGCAGGCGTATCCTAACTACGATAATATGGATGGTGATGCTCAGTATCAGGTCCGTCTGGCAATTATGAAGAATACAGACGGCAAGAATCACGATTCCGAGAACTACTATCATCACTTCAAGGACCTGAGTTGGGAGAGCCCCACTGTTCAGACCGGTCAGATTGCAGGCGACTGCGTAGACCTGAATACCGAGAACAAAGAGGTTGCCGAGTACCTTGTTGATACATACTCAGTGTATGTGGATATGGGTGTTGATGCTTTCCGTCTTGACACAGAGAAGCACATTTCCCGTCTTACTCTCAATGAGTTGTATTTCCCTCAGCTATATTCTAACGCACCCAAGGGCTTCTTCCTGTTCGGCGAAGTCTGCACCAGAGTAAGTGAGTTCTGGAATCACGGAATTCCTGCGATTTCCGCACCCTTCTATGGTTGGGCAGAGACAGATGCCAAGTGGAAGAATGTATATACTTCCAATCAGGAGAATAACGTTAATCTTTCACTCTCTCACTATGATGCGCACAGCAACACCAACGGTGCTCCCACTTCAAACAATGTATACCTTAACGGTATCACATATCACACACCTGACTACAGCAAGTCCAACGGCACGGGTGTAATCGACTTCCCCATGCACTGGAACTTCTCCTATGCATCCAATGCTTACCAGCGTGCACTGGAAGAGGATTCTTACTACAACGATTCCACATGGAACGTTGTCTATGTTGATTCTCATGACTATGGTCCCAACATGGATAACAGATTCAATGGTGACACTCAGACATGGGCAGAGAGCCTGTCTCTGATGTTTACATTCCGCGGAATTCCTTGTCTCTATTACGGCTCCGAGGTTCAGTTCCAGGCAGGTGTTCCCATGGATGTAGGCCCCGGTGCTCCTCTTTCTACCACCGGCCGTGCATACTACGGCGACTATCTGGAGGGTACGGTTACCGCATCAGATTTCAGCAAGTACACTGCATCCGGCAAAGTTCAGTCTACTCTGAATTCACCTCTTTCAAAGCATATTTCTAAACTCAACGCTGTCCGCCGTGCTATTCCTGCACTGCAGAAGGGTCAGTACACAACCGACGGTAACTACGTTAGCGGATATATGTCTTATATCCGCCGTTACACAAATGCTTCCGAAGGTGTTGACAGCCTGGCGCTCGTTTCAGTTTCAAACGGTGCAACCTTTAAGAATATTCCCAATGGTCTGTATATCGACGCCATCACAGGTGACAAGAAGACCGTTACCAACGGCACCCTGACCGTTAATTCTATCGGAAAAGCAAATGCCAGAGTCTATGTTTGCTGTGCATCAGGTTTCACAGGAATCAGCGGTGCAATCGGCGAAACAAACCTGACATACCTTAAGTAATTAGATTAACTGCTAAAAATCAATCCCATCCTGCTTTAAATTCACAGCAGGGTGGGATTATTTTTATATACTGAAATGGGTAGATTTTGACATATGAGGAGGTAGGATAAAAAAGGATAATACAATATAGACAAAAGGGATATATAAAGATTAGTGACAACGGAGAAAGAGAGTATAATTCTACAATAGAAATATTCTTAGTCCTATAATTGCTATAATACATAATGTATTGATATAATGCGAAAATATCGGTTAGGAGGAATAGCGAATGAAGCGTTTCAGATCTGTTGCAGCACTTCTGCTCTGCCTTGCAATGTGCCTTTCCATGGGCATTTACTCAGGTTTTGCAGCTGAGGAAAACATCGCAGAAGTAGAAGCCGCCACAGGCATCACTATCCATTATTATCACGAAGGCGGTACTCCCTATATTTACTATTGGAACACACTGCCCAAGAACCTTGAGACAAACTATCCCGGTGTAAAGATGTCTGCTGACTCTCAGTCAGGCGCAAACTGGTATAAGTATTCTTTCTCAAGCTCAACTAAAATCAATCTTATGTTTACCGATGGCACCTCAAAGCTTTCCGGTCAGCTCTCTCCCGAGCTGACCCGTAACTCAGGTGACTGGTACTACAAAAACGGCAAATGGAGCAAGTCTCCCGATCCCGCTCCCGAGCGCGGAGATATGCGTGAGGAGACAATCTACTTTGTAATCACCACCCGTTTCTATGATGGTGACAAGGGCAACAACGTCCACTGCTGGGACGATAAAAAGGCTAACAACCCTGATTCCGACCCCGCATGGCGCGGTGACTTCAAGGGCCTTGCAGATAAGCTCGATTACATCAAGGCTCTCGGCTTCTCCGCTATCTGGATTACACCCGTTGTAGAAAATGCATCAGGCTATGACTATCACGGCTATCATGCAATGGACTTCTCCAAAGTTGACGCAAGATATGAGTCTGAGAATTTTACATATCAGGATCTCATTGACGCAGCTCACGAGAAAGACATCAAGATAGTTCAGGACGTTGTATGGAACCACTCCGGTAACTTCGGTGAGGCAACCTTTGCTCCTATGTTTGAGAAGGTCTACGATGATATTCAGGATCTTGCAAGCATCGACAGCATGAAGATTATCCCCGGTTCCAAGCTCGATCAGAAATATCCCAACTACGCTACTCTTGACGATGGTGCACAGTACCAGGCTCGTCTTGCTATTATGAAAGAGGATGCCAACGATACCAACAACTACTACCATCATGACAAGTCTCTTAGCTACGGTTCTTACACCGAGCAGACAGGTCAGATGGCAGGCGACTGCGTTGATATCAACACAGAGAATCCCGTTGTTGCAAATAAGCTGGTGGATATCTACATGGACTATGTTGATATGGGCGTTGATTCTTTCCGTCTTGATACAGAGAAGCACATCAACCGCTGGACTCTGAACAGCGCATACTTCCCCGCTTTCAATAAGGTAGAAAACTTCTACATCTTCGGCGAGGTTTGTGCAAGATTCCATGGTGCATTCAACGAGGGCGGTGCATCCGACTCCTGCTTCTTCTACACATGGAAAGAAACAGACAGCTCCTGGACCAACAACTGGAGCACCACAAATATGAAGTCTAACTACGATAATGCAATAAAGCATTATACCAAGTACCAGACCAGAGATGAGTCATTCAGCAGCTCAAATGCTTTCCTCAACGGTATCAACTACCACACACCCGACTACAGCAAAGCAAACGGTACCGGTGTAATCGACTTCCCCATGCACTGGGCTTACTATACAGCAAATGAAGCTTTCAACACTGCTCTCGGAGAAGACAAGTACTACAACGACTCCACATGGAATGTTGTTTATGTTGACTCTCACGACTACAGCCCCGACCGTTGCCAGGAAGTACGTTATAACGGCGGTACTCAGGCGTGGGCAGAGAACTTCTGCTTAATGTTCACATTCCGCGGAATTCCCTGCGTATACTATGGCTCTGAAACAGAATTCCAGGCCGGAATGAAAATAGACAAGGGACCCGAACTTCCCCTTTCAGAAACAGGTCGTGCTTACTACGGTGATGCACTGGAAGGTTCTGTAACTGCTACAGACTTCAGCCAGTATACCGCTTCAGGTAAGGTTAAGTCCACTCTGGAGTCTCCCCTTGCAAAGCATCTGCAGAAGCTCAACGCTATCCGTCGTGCTGTTCCTGCACTTCAGAAGGGCCAGTACACCAAGGATGGCAACTATGTATCCGGTAATATGGCATACATCCGCCGTTATACAAATGCATCTGAGGGTGTTGACAGCCTCGCATGTGTAGCAGTGACCGACGGCGCAACCTTCAAGAATATTCCCAACGGTCTGTATATTGATGCAGTAACCGGCGACAAGAAGACCGTTTCCAACGGCACACTCACAGTATCCTCACCCGGTAAGGGTAACATGAGAGTATATGTTTGCTGTGCATCAGGCTTTGATGGCATCTCAGGTGCTATCGGACCTGCAGGTCAGACATATCTGAAGTAATTAAAACATTGTAACCTTTTACGGCGCACTGAAGCTTGCTTTGGTGTGCCGTGTTTTTTTGTTTAGGCGAGTATGCTATTTGTGCGAAAAGCCTGATGTAATCTTGTTTTGACGATGAATAATACGATAGATATGGAGTACTTACCAAAGTTTATATGTTATTTTTGTGCAAAAAGTAAAACCATTAATTTGCTAAAGATATTGCAGTTTTGAAATATTTATAGTATAATTTTTATAGTGAGAAAACTCTCTGACAAAATATATTTTAGGAGGTAATTCCAATGTTCAAGAGATTTCTTTGTCTGGCTATGGCTCTTGTCATGGTTGCAGGCATGGCAATGATCGGCGTTTCCGCAGCTACTGAGGAAGTATCTGAGGTTGCAGCCGATACCAAGATTTACTTTGAGGTTCCTTCAGATTGGAAAAACTACACAAAGATTATGTGCTACATCTGGGAGTACGGCGGCGAGAAGTTTGCAAACTGGGAATCCAAGAAAACAATTTGTACAAAGGTTGAGGAAGGTCTCTATTCCTACGACCCCTATGCTAAAACTAAGAACTCACTTGAGGCAGGCAAAAACTACTGCGTAATCTTCAGTGCTGATACAGGTGTTCAGACATACGATCTGTTTATGTCGAATGCATGCTACGGTGACACAGCTTACTGCGACGGCACAAAGCTTGAGAATCCCGCAGACAGCAACAAGACAGCTATTGCTTGCTACTGGAAGAATCAGGACAAGACCAAGTACGGTCCTGCAATGGTAGTTACTTCCATCGGTAATGTTGTTGGTACATGTATTGTTCCCGGTGAGACAGCTCAGTCTATGTTCACATCTTTCATTACCGGCGATAGCCTCGGCAGTGCAAGAACTTACTCCGGCAAAACTGACCAGCAGATCATTGATGATACAGCAAAAGCACTCGGTCTTTCTCAGGATTCTGTAGAATCCCTCATCAAGAAGTCAGGCGTTGAAATTGCATGGAAAAAGGCAGAGTCCAGCGCTCCCAAGGTAGATACAGGTGTTGCAGCAGGCGGCGGATCTTCCAATCCCTCTAACCCCAACGCAACAACTACAGGTCAGGAGATGACCATCGTTTACATTGCAGTTGCAATGATGCTCGCTTCTGCAGCAGTAGTAATCTTTGTTCGTAGAAAGAAAGTTACAGAGTAATTATTCTTTATCGATATTATTGTAAGATTCAGAGCCTCCCGATGTATATTGGGAGGCTTTTTTTGTATAAAAAGTAAATACAATAATTTGTAAAAAGTATTGCAGTTTTGAAATCTTTGTAGTATAATTGTTAAGACGAGAAAAGTCTCGAACGAAATTTTTAGGAGGTAATTCCAATGTTCAAGAAAATTCTTTGCCTGGCTATGGCTCTTGTTATGGTTGCAGGCATGGCAATGATCGGCGTTTCCGCAGCAACAGAGAACGTTGTTGAGGTTGGCGCAGATGCAAAGTTCTATTTTGAAGTTCCTTCTGATTGGAAGAACTACAAGAGCGTATTCTGCCACATCTTCCCCTATGGCGAGGATCCCCTTGCAAACTGGCAGTCCAAGAAAGAGAAGTGCACAGACGAGGGTAACGGCAAGTACTCTTACGACCCCAAGAAGGTTGGCGGTCTTGCATCCGGCACAATCTACGGCATCATCTTCAGCCTTGACACAGGTATGGAGACATACACAACTCTGATGTCCACAGATTGCCTCGGCGATACTCTCTACTGCAACGACACATACTACGAGAACCCTGTTGACAGCTCAAAGAAGAGCCGTGCAGCTTTCTGGAGAAACCACAGCTCCTCTAAGTACGGTCCTCTGATGCAGGTAACATCTATCGGTAACCTCATCGGCACATGTCTGCCTCCCGGAGTTACAGCTGAGGATCTTTTCAACACATTCCTCGCAGACAACCTGGAGAACGCAAGAACTTACTCCGGTAAGTCCGACCAGGATATCATTGACGATATGTCCACAGCTCTCGGTCTCTCCAAGGCTACAACTGAGAAGCTCATCAAAGCTTCCGGTCTCACTATAGCTTGGGATTCCGGTATTTCTAAGGCTCCTGAAGTAGATAAGCCTGTTGGCAATGGTGGCGGTTCCAACCCCTCCAACCCCGGTGCATCATCTACAGGTCAGGAGATGACAATTGTTTACATCGCAGTAGCAATGATGCTTGCTTCTGCAGCAGTTGTATTCTTCGCTCGTAGAAAGAGAGTTACTGAGTAATTCTTATTTACGTAATATCGTAAGAATCAAAGCCTCCCGATGAAAATCGGGAGGCTTTTGTGCATTATGAACTATTGGAGTTCATAAATGTTGTGCAATTTAATAATGGTAAAAATGTACAAAAACTATTGCAAATGTTGAAACAATATAGTATAATTTAGTTGACGGAAAGGAAAGCCGTTAATCAAAAAGAAGGAGGAGATACCGGTGTACAGTCATATAAACTGCTCGGACTCAGTGTATAGTGATATTGAGTTCGGCAGTAACCAGAACCACTGCATCAGAACAAAAACATATCTCTTCCTTTTGATTAGTTATTGATATATTCAGTATCAAGAGAATTCAGAAGATGTCAATCTGAGCTTACAGAAATAATATTCAGGTTTCACTTGTCTGATAGAATGCAAGTACATTCTGTGCATTATCAGAATACGACTAATAACCGACTATGAAAACCTGGCTGAATGTTCAGATTATCTGATGGCAGATCAATCACTATGTAGCATATATCATCCGACACAAAACCTCAGACCAAAAGGTATAAGCCAATGTACACATAATTTAAACAAATAGTAAAATACATTAACATAATTCTTGAGGTATAAGCCAATGTGGAGTTTTTGATTTAACCGATATTCTAAGAAATTCGAGGTACAGGCCAAAGTTCTATTTATAAATATCAATTATGACCGAACATAAACCAACACTACAAAAGGTATAAGCCAATGTACAGTTTATGATTTAACCGACATTCTAAGAAATTCGAGGTACAGGCCAAAGTTCTATTTATAAATATCAATCATGACCGAACATAAACCAACACAACAAAAGGTATAAGCCAATGTACAGTTTATGATTTAACCGACATTCTAAGAAATTCGAGGTACAGGCCAAAAGATAATTCAATTAATGTAATCATAACCAAACAGTAAAACCTCCCGTTAAGTCACGCGGGAGGTTTTTGCTATGCCTAAAGCTTTTTAGTGCTATAAATACTCGTTGAAATCATCAATATGTATGGTCACATATTTCGTTGATTTTGTCTCTCAGAATCAGAAAGTCATTGAACGCCTCAGGCTTTCGTCTGGGGTCGCGGAGGATGGCGGCAGGATGAAGCATAGGCATCATCAGCACTCCGTTTTTCTCAAAGAAAATTCCGTGCTCTTTAGTGATTTTAATGTCTTCCTTAATAAGTCTGGCGGCGGCGATTCTGCCGAGGCATACTATAATCTTCGGCTTCATAAGATTCACCTGGTTTCGCAGCCAGTCAATGCAACAGGCGACCTCCTCGGGTTTTGGGTCGCGGTTTTTGGGAGGTCTGCACTTGACCATGTTGGCGATGTAGATGTTTTTGTTTCTGTCAAGATCAACGGCCAGCAGCATTTTGTCCAGAAGCTGTCCTGCTCTGCCCACAAAGGGTTTTGCCAGCAAGTCCTCGTTTTCTCCCGGACCTTCTCCTATGAAAAGCACTTCTGCGTTCTTAGCTCCTGTGCCAAAAACCACATTAGTCCTTTCTTTGCACAGCTCACATTTTTTGCAGCATTGGCATTCCTGTTCCAAATCGTTCCAATTATCGTACATATCAGAACCTCCTTTTGTCTCTTGTATGAAAAACTCTCTGAATAAACTACAAAATAGTTGAAATTTATTCTTTAGGGGTGTACAATAGATAAGTAATTTAAAATGATAGGTGGTAAAAACTATGAAAGTAATGGTAGAAACATCTGCACGTCACATCCACATCACTCAGGAGACTCTCGAGACTCTCTTCGGAAAAGACGCAGTGCTCACAAACAAAAAGGATCTTTCACAGCCCGGCCAGTTCGCTTGTGCTGAGAAAGTAACTGTAGTAGGCCCCAAGGGCGAGCTGGCAATGTCTATCCTCGGTCCTGTCCGTCCTGCAAACCAGGTTGAGATTGCATTCACCGATGCAAGAAAGCTGGGCATCACCCCTCCTGTTCGCGAGTCAGGCGATGTTGCAGGTGCACCCGGATGTAAGCTCGTAGGCCCCAAGGGCGAGGTTGATGCAACAGACTGCGTTATCGTAGCAAAGCGTCACATTCATCTCACTCCCGAGGCAGCTGCTGAGTTCGGTGTAGAGGACAAACAGATCGTATCCGTCAAGGTTGGCGAGCCCGGCAACCGTGAGACAACCTTCGGTGATGTTGTTGTCAGAGTAAGCGATAAGTTTTTCCCTGCAATGCACATCGACACCGACGAGTCTAACGCAGCAGGCCTCACAGGCACAGTTGACGGCGAGATTATTCTTTAATCAGAGGTATCACAAAGAGCAGACGTTGAGTCTGCTCTTTTTTATTTTCTGAGGAGTCTGAAGTTTTCGGGGTTGTCGTAGTCCTTACTTATACCATCGTCGGTGTAAAGCAGATACTCAGAACCGCTTCCGATAAGTTCAAGATTCTCTTTCTCAAGCTCATCAGTGTTTTTCGCAGGTTTGCACAGAGGGATAGCTTTTCCTTTTCTGATATAAAACACAACCTGGTTTTCGGCGATTTCTACGAAGTGATGTCCTTTGGTCATTTCCTCCGTCGTAATCACTCCGCCATCCATGCGCACTGCTGTCATATCCTCGGGCAGATAAACATATCTTCCCATAGCGTTCTGTGTGTAGACAGGAGCTATCATAACCTCGTTACCGATGAGGAGCTGGTCCTCGGTGTGCTTTGCGACCTGATCCTCAGGATATTCAAAGGCAAGAGGTTTAAAGTACATATCGCCGTTTAAGGCGGCCTTCATATATTCGCTGTAAAGATAGGGGATAAGTCGATATCTGAGTTCGATTATGTGTCTGAAATCCTCTGTGTTCTCAAACTGATAGCACTCCTGATTGCGTGTTCCGCAGGCAGCGTGGTTGCGCATAAGGGGAGTGAAAATACCCAGTGCCAGCCAGCGAAGGAGCAGATCTCTGCTGCAGTCGAAGTTGAAACCGCCGATGTCAGCTCCCGAGTACAGGAAACCGCACATATTAAGTCCCGGCATAACCTTAAGCTCCGCCAGAATATGTGACCACCATGAGTGGTTGTCGCCTGTCCAGATCCCGCTGTAGCGGTGCATACCGATGTAAGAAGCACGGGAGAAAAGCAGAAAGCGTTTTTCGGGTGCTGTTTTCTCAAGGCTCTCTGAGGCGCTTCGGGTCATATTGTAGCCGTATAGATTGTGAACATCCTTGTGGCAAAATCTGCCCTGAGGAGTATTGTGATAAAATCCGCTGTAGTCCTCTTCGCAGTTCTGTCTGCTTGATAAGTAGAACTTCAGATCGTTGAATCCGTCAAGGGTAAGGGAGCTTTCTTTTGCATAGGCTTTGACCTTTTCGAAAGCTCTGTCAACGCTGTTCTGTGAAAAGAAAATTGCAGGCTCGTTCATATCATTCCAGAATCCCTCAATTCCCATATCGGTGAGGGTCTTGTATTTTTCGCCGAACCAAAGTCTTGCGTCGGGATTGAGAAAATCGGGGAAGTGTGTCATTCCCGGCCATACGCAGGCCTCAAAAGGTTTCCCCTCCTTGTCGGTGCAGAAGTAACCCTTGCTTACACCTTCCTCATATACATCGTAGCCTTCTTCAATCTTAACTCCTGCATCAATAATTGGCACAAGGCGCACGCCATCTGCCTTCATCTCCCGTGCAAATTCCTCAAGATTTCCGAAAGCCTTGGCGTCCACTGTAAAGTCCTTGTAGCGCTCCATATAGTCAATATCCATATATACAGCGTCAAGAGGGATGTTCTTACTTCGGTAGCCTTTGACCACATCCCGCACAGAGTCTGCTGTTGCATAGCTCCAACGGCTCTGTGTGTAGCCGAATGCCCACATCGGCGGGATGTAACTGCGTCCTATAGCTTTGCGGAATTCCCTTGTGATTTCATAGGCATCTTTACCATCCACAATGTATACATTCATATTTGTGTTTTCACTGCTGATGATGAGCTTATGACAGACAGTGAATCCAATGTCATAGGTGACCGTCGAAGGACAGTCAAAGAAAGCACCGAAGATGCGGTCTTTCTGCTCAACAATAATAAAATTGTGTGCACCGTACAGAGCGTTTGTGGTTTCGGTATGGTTGGGGTCATCAGCACAGAATGTGTTGTAAGTATATCCGCGCTTGTTGATGCCTCTTGTGGATTCACCCAGACCGTAGACAGCATCGTCCTTTTGAAGCGTAAGCTCAAATCTGAGCTTGTCATCACAATCGGTCTTGAAATAGGGCAGGGCTGTATCCTCAGTCGATATCGGGATGATTACTGCATCTGTTTCATAAGGAGTTCCGAATGTATATTTTTTTATCATAATTATCGTGCCTTTCTGCGCATATACTTGAAAAGTTCACAAATATATTATATAATCATTATAATAACAAAAGTATAGCATAATTCATGAGTGTTTACAACCAAAAAATCTACATATAAGGAGAGCGGATTATGGAAAACAAAGTAATGTTGTTTGCCGACAGTTCAATCGATTTATCAGCGGAGCTTCGTGAAAGATATGACATTCACACTGTTCCTATTCATGTTATTCTTGACGATAAGGTGTATGAGGATGGTGTGGATATCACAACTCAGCAGATTTTTGACCACTATCGCGAGACAAAGCAGCTTCCCAAGACCGCTGCTATTAACGTGAACGATATTGTTACAGCACTGAAGCCTTATGTGGATGATGGCTACGAGATTGTATATATCAGCCTCGGTTCTGCATTGTCCAGCAGTTACCGCAACAGTTGTCTTGCATCAGAGGAGCTTGACGGCAAGGTTTATCCTGTAGACTCCTGTTCGCTCAGCACGGGCGCAGGTCTGCTTGCTATTGAGGCAGCAGAGCGTATTGCTCAGGGTATGCCTGCAAAGCAGGTGGCTGAGGAGGTCTCAGCTCTCAATCAGAAGAACCACGCAAGCTTCGTTCTGGATACACTGGAGTTCCTCCGTGCAGGCGGACGATGCTCAGCACTTGCTGCTTTCGGCGCAAACCTTCTGGGATTAAAGCCTTCTATCAAGGTGTTCAATGACCAGAACGGTGCTATGGGAGTAGGCAAGAAATACCGCGGAAAATTCGAGAAGATTGTTTTCAACTATATTGACGACACCCTGGCAGAGTATGAGAACATCAAGACCGACCGTGCTTTTGTCACATTCTCAACTATGGATAACGATTTGGAGAAGAAGGCGTATGAGTACCTTGAATCCAAGGGTATCTTCAAGGAGATTTTCATCACCACTGCAAGCGGAACAATTTCCAGCCATTGCGGCCCCAATACCATCGGAATCCTCTTTATGACCAACTGATATTAATACATAAAACAACAGCCTTTCTCTTTTGTGGGAAAGGCTGTTTTTATCGGCAAAGAAAAACCGGAACCCGGGATTTTGTCCTGTGCTCCGGCTTTTGTTTTAGTTTTACAGGTTATAAGTATCTTTGATGCAGCTGACGAGTGCAGGCGAGAACATCTCGGACAATTCATCGGGTTTGTCGGGGAGAGCGACTATCATCTGCTTTCCGCATCGGATGAGATACCCGTATTGCTTGCCGATTTCGTTTCGGAGCTTTCTGGTGTCGGCAATGGTGACTCTGGTAGCAGAGAGCGCCTTTGAAAGAACATCCGAAAGTCCGTTTTTGCCCGAAAATCCCAATCCGCCGATGATGAATACAAGATTGCATCTGCCGAGAGAATCCACAAGTTTCTCTCCCAGCATCACGGGAGTTGTGGAGGCGGTTACCTCGTTGAGTCCGATGCCTATTTCAGCGAGCTGTTTCTTCAGCGCTTTTTCGCAGTAGCTGGTTCTTCTTGCAAGGTAAAATATAAGATCGCACTTCATAGTCGGTCACATCCTTTGTGTGAATTGTGAGTTACTGTGTTGTTGCAGGTTCGGGCGGGTCTGTGGTAACGGGTGCCGCCGTAGCAGGAGGATTGGTTACCACAGGCTTCTTCTGGGTTGTGGGTGGTGCCTTGGTTTCTTCTTCCTCTGTTGCAGTTGCCCTGGTGGTTGCCTTTGGCAGTTTCATTTTATGTTTGCTGAACAAGGGCTTTATTGTAAGATCTGACGTTACGTTGGTAAAGCCTCTGTCCCAGCCCTTGAAGGTGTAGTAGTAGGTGCCGTCGGCAGCTTTTC
The DNA here is from genome assembly GCA_017421045.1 of Clostridia bacterium. Classification (GTDB taxonomy): domain Bacteria; phylum Bacillota; class Clostridia; order Oscillospirales; family Acutalibacteraceae; genus Ruminococcoides. The sequence goes on along the minus strand of JAFQMC010000018.1, from coordinate 5,239 downwards.
TGGGAGCTTCACCGGTAGGCGCTGTTGCGTCTTCGCCCTCCATAACCTTCTGTGATACTATGGTTTTGCCCTTGGCATCCACGAACTTAACGGTGAATACCTTTGCAGGCTCCAGGAACTCGATCTCTTCGTTTCCGTCAAGCTTTCCGTCTCCGTCGTACCACTTGATTTTCTTTGCTTCGAGCTGTTCGCTGAAGGTGGAGGTGGGGTTGTTGTCAGGGGTGTGTTCCTTAGCTTTCTTTACATATTTGTCTATGTTTTCGTCCTCGCGGACTCTTCTTGCAACGATAACCGTTCGGTTGTTCTCCTGTTCGTAGGAGCAGGTAGACAGAGTGATCAGCTGGTCGTCTTCGTTGATGGGGATGTTTACGTTGATGTAGGAACGCTCCTTCACGTTGTAGACATAGTTCATAAACTGAGCCTCTGACTCAAAGTCTCCCATGAAGTAATTGAAGATGGCTTCGTTTTTGTTGGAGACGTTTATCTTCATAACCGAGAAGATAATCCACTCGCCGTCGGACTTGGGTGTGTCAAAGTGGATGATGGGGTTTGCCTGGTAGTATTTAATGTTACCCTTTGTCCAGCCGTCAACTCTGGCGTATTTGAGAAGGTCGGAAAACATAGAGCCGTCACTGCTCATATTGTGGCCGTGAAGAACAATCTGCTTGCTGTCGGTTCCCTTGGGACAACGGTAATCAAGGAATACACTGCCGAAATCGGAGGGTTCCTTCTTGTAGTTGCGATAAAGGTAGAACTGGCTTTCGGCGGAGTCCTCCTTGTGGAAGAGAACAGGATAGTCGATCTTTGCGCCGTCGAGCCTTATCCAGCCTACGATTTCTTTGTTTATCTTCTTAAGGCCTTCCCAGTTTCTGGTTTTGCCTGTGGAGACCACGTTGCCTTCCTGGTCGGTGACAACGGTGTCGCTATAGAAAACTTCTTTGATTTCGTTGATGTTTCTGTCGTTTATCCAGGGTTCGATAACGTAGAAATCCAGCAACATTCCGCCTGCTACAAGGAAGCCTGCAATAGCAAGGAGCACCACGCTTTTGGTGATGATTGTTTTTTTATCGTCACCCTTCATGGGAATGAAGCTCTTGATAAATGCCTTGAATCCGCCTTTTTTCTTTTTCTTGTCGGAGGCTTCATTTTCGGGTGTTTCGGTGTCAGAGGTTTTGTCGCCGTCATCTTCAGAAGCGTCAGGCGCTTCCTCTTTGACTTCTGCTTTTTCTTCCTTCACTTCTTCTGAAGCTTTATCTTCCGCCTTGTCTTTTGCTTTCTTCTTTGACTTTTCGGGCTGAGCCTCGGTGTTGTCTGCGGCAGAGGATTCCGTTGTCTCTGCAGGTTTTTCTGTGGTTTCCTCTTTGTCTGCTGAAGCCGTGACGGGTGTCTTTGCTACCTCGTCTTTGATTTCTTCTGCGTTATTTTCAGAAGATTTCTTGAAGAACATTGCTCTGAGCTTTTGGAACTTCGGCTCTCGGGGCAGATATATGTATCCCGAGGGACACTCGGTGAAAGCACGACTGAAAATCTCTTTTGCACAGTTTACAGCTTTGCAGAGGTAGTCGGAGAGGTTCTCTCCCACAAGGCTGATGCGGGGAAGCACCAGCACTTTTCTGTTCTGAACTGTGAAGCAATATGCAGGGTATTCTCCAAGCTCGGTGATAGGATATACTTTGATATTAGGATAAAGCCGTGTCTTGCCGTCCTCTGCAAGTTCTCCCTCGGGAAGCTCCTTTTCAATACGCTCCACAACAGGTGTGAAAAGCTTTCTGAAAGAACTGCTGTCCTTGGTACAAAGAGCATTTGCGTATATGTAAAGCTCAGGGGGATTGTCGGATGCAAGACTGCTCATCAGGTCGTTTTTGATGACTCTTGTGTTGCAGTCAATCTCGGTTTTGAACAGAACCCGTATTGATGCCTTGTTGTCAAGATCTGTCACTATGGTTCTGAGTTCTCTGTTGAGAAGAGCAACCTCATCGGTGCTGGAGCGCACGGAAAACAATTCGGTTCTCATATACATTCCTCCAAAGGATTGAATTTGTGTGTGAAAGGTTATCTGAGTTCAGTGATTTTTACATTCTCCACTGCTTCGTCGATAAGCTCATCAAGGTGAGCATCCTCCTCGGCATATCTTACGAATTTAAGAACAGGCTTTGTTCTCGGATGCTTGGGAGTGAATACTGTGCAGCAGTCCTCGTAAGGCTCGATGGAAATATCGAAGGTGTCAATCTTTCGTGATATCTGAATGATTTCCTCCTTGTCCATTCCGATGAGCGGTCTGAACACAGGCATGTCCGCCGCGTCGTCTGTGCAGGCGATGGCGGATATGGTCTGGCTTGCAACCTGACCTAAGCTTTCGCCTGTGATGAGGGCAGAGCAGTCGTATTTCTCTGCGATGATTGAAGATATCTTCATCATCATCCTGCGCATTATTATGGTGAACAGCTCCTCGGGACATTCATCCTTGATGCGCTCCTGAAGTGCTGTGAAAGGTACGGTTACCATGGTGATGGGGCCTGCGTAACGGCAGACTTTTCTGAGAAGTCGCTGAACCTTGTCCTCGGCACGCTCGCTGGTGTAGGGAGGACTTGCAAAATGGATTGCCGTGAGGCTCACTCCTCGCTTTGCCAGCATATATGCTGCAACAGGTGAGTCGATACCTCCGCTGATGAGGATTGCCGCGTTGCCGCCTGTGCCCACGGGGATTCCGCCTGCACCCTTCATGGCGCCTGCGCGGATGTATGCGCCGAAGTCGCGGACCTCCACCACAACCTTTACCTCGGGGTTGTGAACATCAACGGTCAGGTGAGGGAAGTGCTCAAGCAACAGTCCGCCTACCTCTCTGGAGATTTCAGGAGAGGTGAGAGGGAATTTTTTGTCGGAGCGTTTTGCTTCCACCTTGAAGGTCTTTGCGTATTTCAGTTCTTCTGAGAGATACTCGGGCGCATGTGCAAAGATGGACTCCATAGTCTTTTCGCACACGCAGGCACGGGAAAAGCTGACAATTCCGAATACTCTGGAGATTCTGTCACAGACCTCGTCCATGTCGATGGACTCTGACTGAGGTGTGACGTATATGGTGGACTGAGCAATTGACACCTTGAAGTATCCCAGCCCGTAGAGTGTGCTTTTTATGTTCTTTTTCAGTGCCGCCTCGAAGGTGTGACGATTAAGACCCTTGAGTGCGATTTCGCCAAGTTTTATAAGTACAATTTCTTTCATAAATCTTTTACCTTTTTGCAAGTTTTTCCATGCCCTGACGGACCCCCTCAAGGAGAGCGTCGCAGTCGGCGATAGTGTTGTATTTTGAAAAGCTGACGCGGATTGCGCTGTCGGCGATATTATCAGCAAGTCCCATACTGCTCAGCACGTGGCTTTTTCCGCCCTTTGAACAGGCACTGCCGCTGGATACATACACACCGAGAGCAGCCAGATGATGAAGCATGGTTTCGCTTCGGATTCCCATAACGGAAAAATTGAGGATAAAGGGACTGCCGTTTTGGGGAGAGTTTATGACTATATCTTTCATCACTGACAGTCTATCCCACAGATATGACCTGAGGGTGGAAACTGTGTGTATACTCTGTGAAATATCAAGCTCCCTCACCGCCGACGAGAAAGCTCCGATAAGAGGCAGAGACTCGGTACCGGGTCGGATTTTGCCCTCCTGCTTTCCGCCGAAAGTTCTCGGCAGAATCCGCACACCTTTCTTTACGTAAAGAGCGCCGACACCCTTCGGTGCATGAATTTTGTGGCCTGAAAGGGTGAGCAGATGGGCAGAAAGCTTCTGAACTTTAAAATCTGTTTTGCCGAAGGCTTGCACGGCATCCACGTGAAAAATCACAGAGGGCGCTTTCCTCTTCAGCCCTGCGGCGATGTCTGCGATGGGGTTTATTGCACCCACTTCGTTGTTTATGTACATGACAGAGACCAGGATGGTTTTGTCGGTTACTGCGTTTAAAACATCCTCTGCGCTTATTCTGCCGAAGCTGTCAGGGGAGATGAAGGTGACTTCGAAGCCCTCTTTGCGAAGCTGCAGCATACTCTCATACACCGAGCTGTGTTCCGTGGCGGTGGAGACGATGTGCATGCCTTTGCGCTTGTGGGCATAGGCAGTGCCGAAAATCGCCAGATTGTTTGCTTCCGTTCCGCCTGAGGTAAAGTATATTTCTGTGCTGTCAGCGCCGATTGCCGATGCCACAACCTGCCGTGCCGACTCAAGCTCCTTGGATGCAGAAAAACCCTTGGAGTGAAGCGAGGAGGGGTTTGCATATTCCTCGCGCATAAGCCGAAGAGCTGTCTCGGCAGAAGCCTCGGACACTCTCGTGGTAGCGCTGTTGTCTAAATAATGTTCGGTCATAATACCATTCCTAATATTTCTTCACACTATATTATACAACAAAGTTTCAAGAAAGAAAACAGTTATTTTTATCATATTTTAAGAAAAATCGGAAATAGTTTTAGTAGGTGATTAAAATGATGAATAAAAAAGAATACAGCAGGCTTGTAAAAGAAGCATCTCCAAACAGCCCCGTGGTGCTGAATTGCCTGAAAGCTTTCCTTGTGGGCGGTGCAATCTGCACTGTGGGGCAGGGGCTTACGGACTTGTATATGTACCTTGGACTCGTGGAGAAAAACTCAAAGTCCCTCACCTCCATAACCCTCATATTTCTGGGGGTGCTCCTGACTGTGCTGGGCGTATATGACAACATCGCAAAGCACGCAGGCGCAGGCACCCTGGTGCCTATCACAGGCTTTGCCAACTCCATAGCATCGCCTGCCATCGAGTTTAAAAGCGAGGGTTTTATCCTGGGAGTCGGCGCGAAGATTTTCTCCATCGCAGGCCCCGTCATCGCCTACGGCACGGTGGCGAGTGTAGTTTATGGAATAATTTATTATTTTTGTCAGTTCGTCTTTTGACGGACTGACAATTTTTTTATAGTTATGTTGACATTTACCTTAGGTAAAATGGTATAATTACTTTACAAAGAGGTGATTTTGTGAAAATTAAGGAAGTTATTGCCAAAACAGGACTGACAGACCGTGCTATTCGTTTGTATATTGAAAACGGTTTGGTGACACCTAATAATGAAAAATCTTATACTGGGCGAAACAATTATAATTTTACTCAATCAGATGTAGAAGTCTTTGAGCAAATCGCATTACTTCGCAAAGCGGATTTTTCTTTGGAACAAATTAAGATACTTAAATTGGGCGGAGAATCTGCAAAGGAAGTTTT
>JAFQMC010000017.1 GCA_017421045.1 Clostridia bacterium | reverse complement strand
TCCCAATCAGCTTTCAAATCACAACGAAGATATCTGCAACGCTATGAACGACACCCTCTCCAAGAAATGGGGAGAACTCCGCGGTATCAAGGTTGTGTCCGTGGCGCTGAATCCCGTTACTCTGCCTCCCGAGGATGCAGAGATGCTCAAGCAGGCACAGTACACAGCAAGACTTCAGAATCCCGGTCTTGCAGGTGCAGAGCTTGTAGGCGCACAGGCAGATGCAATGCGCTCAGCTGCAAAGAACGAAGGCGGCGCAATGAACGGCTTCATCGGCATGGGAATGGCAATGAACGCAGGCGGTGGTATGAACGCTCAGAACTTCTTCCAGATGAATCAGCAGCAGCAGTCTCAGCAGGCAGCTCAGGCACAGCAGGCACCTGCTCAGGACGGCTGGAAGTGCCGGTGCGGTGCAACTGCCACGGGCAAGTTCTGTCCCGAGTGCGGAGCAAAGAAACCCGAGCCTCAGGCAGCAAACGCATGGAAATGCCAGTGCGGTGCAACAGCTACAGGCAAATTCTGCCCCGAGTGCGGAGCAAAGAAGCCTGAATTAGGCGGCTGGACCTGCGCTTGCGGTAATGTGGCACAGGGCAAGTTCTGCCCTGAGTGCGGAGCTAAAAAGCCCGAGGGCGCACCTCTTTACAAGTGCGACAAGTGCGGATGGACTCCCGAAGACCCCCACAATCCTCCCAAGTTCTGCCCTGAGTGCGGAGACACTTTTGACGAGTCGGATATTACAGGTTAATAGATATTTATTTTAGCAAAGGAGATTTATTATGGGACTTTTTGATAAGAAATTCTGCGATGTTTGCGGAGAAAAAATCGGACTTTTAGGAAACAGAAAACTTGAAGACGGCAATCTTTGCAAGGATTGCGCAAAGAAACTTTCTCCCTTTTTCAGCGAGAGAAAGAGTTCTACTGTTGAAGAGATCAAGCAGCAGCTTGCTTATCGTGAAGAGAATAAGCGTCAGGTACCTTCCTTGCATCCAACAAAGACTTATGGTTTTGGATACAAGAAAGTACATGTTGATATGAATCAGAGAAAGTTTATTGTGACCTCTGATTCAAATTGGCGAGATGGCAATCCTGACATTATTGATTTTTCTCAGGTTACTGCTGTAAATACAAACATTGAAGAACATCAGAATGAAATTTACTACGAGGATAACGAGGGAAATAACCAGAGCTACAATCCCAGAAGATATGAGTATGAATATGAATTTACCATTGAGATTCTTGTTGATTCTCCTTGGTTCTCGGAAATCGAACTTGAAGTCAGCGAGAGTTCCCGCCGTCCCGATAGCCGGTATTCACCTCAGTATCGCGAGCTTGAAATGATGAGCTCAGAACTTGTTTCTGTTCTTACAGGTCAGCAGGCACCTGCTTCTTACGCACAGCCTCAGCAGAATATGGGTTATCAGCAGGGCGGATATAATCAGCCTCAGAATATGGGATATGGTCAGCAGCCTATGTACGGACAGCCCCAGCAGAATATGGGCTATAATCAGCCTCAGAACGGCACTTATGGTGCAGGTTATGTGCAGGGTGCTCCTATGGGTGGTCAGCCTCAGCAGACTTACGGTCAGCCTCAGTCTGCTCAGATGGGTGCTATGTGGATGTGTCAGAACTGCGGAACACAGAATTCAGGAAAATTCTGTCAGGGTTGCGGCGCACCTCAGCCTCAGGTTCAGGCACAGCGTGCAGTACGTTGTGACAAGTGCGGATGGATGCTTCAGCCCGGAGCTCCTGTTCCCAAGTTCTGCCCTCAGTGCGGTGATCCTATAGATTTCAGAGACATGTAATTATTTAACCTCTGTATGCGTGAAACGGAGGATGTGATGAAACGTATGGTTTATATTTTAATTTCAGTTGTTGGTATATTGCTTGCAATAATAATCTGTGCAGGTTGTAGTTTTACTCCTGAAAATAATAACCAAAAGCAAGTAAACGGAGTCAGTTTGTCACAGAATCATATGGAGTATAGTCGGTGCTTCAGCTTCTTCTTAAGACAAGAGGACGGCAAGGTTTTGTTCGATGCGCAGGTGCATTTATATGACGAACCTGATTCCATTATCATCGAAGGCTGTGAGGTTGATTCCGAGTATTTTGAGCAACTTAAAGCCTTGGATAAGGAACAGGGTATCACTGATTATGTGATGAAATATAAAAACAAGCCCTCTTTTGGTAAACCGATGGATAAAACAGTAGTTACAACAACAGTATATTTTACTGACAATTCAGATAAATCGGCTAAGTCGGGAATATATGACGAGGAGCTTTATCAGTTCTTCGTGGATCTTGCTAAGAATTATAAAGATCAATCTGTGGTATCGACGTCAGCTGAATAAAAGGAGATAAGGTTATGTCAACATTACAGGAATATAAATGCCCATGTTGCGGTGGTGCACTGGAATTCAACAGTTCAGTTCAGAAGATGAAATGTCCCTTCTGCGACACAGAATTTGAGATGGAAGTTCTCGAGGCTTATGATAATCAGCTTGGTAATGAGCAGCAGAGTGATATGACTTGGGATGCAAATGCAGGCCAGGAGTGGGAGACAGGTGAGGCAGACGGCCTTAAGACCTATGTGTGCAAATCCTGCGGTGGCGAGATTATCGGTGACGAAACAACTGCCGCTACATCTTGCCCTTATTGCGACAATCCCATTGTTCTCATGGGACAGTTTTCAGGTTCCCTTAAGCCTGACTATGTTATTCCATTCAAGAAGGATAAAAAAGCTGCAGTAGCAGGACTTAAGAATCATTACGAAGGAAAAATACTTCTTCCGAAGGTTTTCAAGGATCAGAATCATATCGAAGAAGTAAAAGGTGTTTACGTACCTTTCTGGCTTTTTGATGCAGATGCAACCGCTTCTATCCGTTACAAAGCTACCAAGGAAAGACGTTGGAGCGATTCCAACTACGAATATACTGAAACAAGTTACTATTCAGTTCAGCGTGGCGGATACATTGGATTTAATACCGTGCCGGTTGATGGTTCCACTAAGATGCCCGATGAGCTTATGGAATCGGTAGAGCCCTATAACTTCTCTGAGGCAGTACCTTTCCAGACAGCATATCTTGCAGGATATCTTGCTGATAAGTATGATGTTACCGATGCAGAAAGCGTTGAACGTGCAAACGAGCGTATCAAGAAGAGCACTGAGGAAGAATTTAGAAATACTGTAACCGGATATAATACCGTTACAACTGAGAATACATATATAAATCTTCAGAATGCGCAGGCAAAGTATGCACTCTATCCCGTATGGATGCTCAACACTCAGTGGAATGGTAAAAAATACACCTTTGCTATGAATGGTCAGACAGGAAAAATGGTAGGCGACCTTCCTTGTGATAATAAGAAGTATTGGCTTTTGACTATTGCCTTTATTGTAGGTCTTGCAGTTGTATGCTTCGGTTTATCATTCATAATTGAGATTTTTGCAAACATTTTTGTTTCGGCAATTATTGCTATTGGTGGCGGATTCCTTATTACAGGTATTATGCGTAGCCAGCTCAAGAGTGTAGGATTCAAGAGTAATGCGGCAGACTATGTTCGCAAGGGAAGCTTTAAAGTTACTGAAAGAAATGACTTGTTTATGTATAAGAAGGTTGACCGCAGAGAGAAACCTAAGAATAATAACTGATTCACTGTTAGAGGTGTAATTCTATGTTTCAGACAACTGTAACCAAAAACGATATTGTTCAAATATACGAACCTCCTATTGATATTGCTGTAAATGCAGACATTGTCATAGATGTTCAGTATGATGTTGGCAATCAGGAAACCTATAATCGTTTTGGCACTTCTATGCCTGAAAATGCAATTGCTGATACTGTCTCCCTAGGTGTATTAAAGGGACTTAACAGTGCATTTCCATCAGGACTCAGTATTTCACAGATTCAGAATCCTCCTGCAGAAATCGGCAATACAGCCCTTGAGATTGTTAAGGATGACCTTCTTAAGTTTTTTGGAATTGTGTTTACAAGTATTGTTGTGAGAGAACTAAAAGCAGAAGTTCCTTCTTTTGTTGCTAATATGATTCCCGGACAAAAAACCGCAAATACAAACTCCGCTGAAAAGTGGGTTTGTCCTAATTGTGCTAATTCAAACGAGGGTTATTTTTGTATGGAGTGCGGAACAAAGAAGCCTGCGAGAGAAGAATGGATTTGTCCGAACTGTCAGTCGACTAACAAAATGAAGTTCTGTTCAGAATGTGGTACTAAAAAACCGTAAAAGGAGAAATGAACTATGGGTATTTTTGATAAACTAAAAGGAGTGGCAAACTCTGCTGTAAGCGGTGCTGTTGGTTCAGCTGTAAACTCTATCGGAAGCAAGACAGAAACTTTTACGTTTACAAAACTTCCGGAGAGTGTGGCGGAACTTCAGGCTCTCCCCGAGGCGACTCTTGATTCGCCTTTCAAGACCGCGGCTTTGTCACTTTGTGCCCTTTGTGCATATGGTGCAGACAAGGCGACAGGCATTGAGATGCTCAATTTCCTCAAAGGTCCCAGACCTCTGAGTAATCAGGAGATTTCCTTTCTTGATGACAGGTTCCGTGATGGTCAGTGGTACGTGCCTTTCTCTTATTTCAAAGGCGCTACACCTGAGAATAACTACACACCCACAGAACCTTTTACCGTCGAGATTTCAAGCAATCCTAATTCAGCAGTGAACGAGGGCTATATGACTCTCTGGCTTAAGAGCGGAGGAGCAGATAATCCGAGACAGTTTTCGCTTCGTATGAGAGGTGATGGAAAGTGGTTTTTATGGGAACAGTTTATAATGGTAGGAATTCGCACTCCCAAATCTCAGGATCCCTGGGCATAAAAACATTGGCGGTAATATGTATGTTTGGATTTTTACTTTCTCTTTTCGGTTGCAACAAAGAACCCGAGTACCCCTTTGATAAAGAAAAGGCATACTATTATTCTCGCTCGGGTGTAATAGCAGGCGGTGATTTTTCCATGAAATTCAATCCTGAGGGAGTTGTTGAGTATTATAGCTATACACGACCTGTCTCAGAGTACGAATGTGGAATGAGAGACCGTGGTGCTGACATATATTTTGTCGGACTAAAAGAGGGCAGGGTAGAGGTAACAGCTGTTTACAAATATCCTACCTGCGACCCGGAGGAACATACATTTACCCTGAATGTAGATGAAAACTTACGCGTAACAAAAATTGATTAACCGAGAGAAACTGGTTTTGTTTTTTTAAACTACTCGTAACGCTCTTTGCAAAATCACAGTTGTTAAGTAAGGATTCATACTTATATAAAAGCAACTTCAGGGAGAAGATGAATAAGATGTAAAAGTATAAATGCTTTTACAAACTTGATTTTACATCTGTATTTGTTATAATATTATATCGTGGATTATAAACCATCGTATAAATAAAAAGGTATCATTTCGATACCTTTTTATTTTGTGAATTCCAATTTGTCGAGGTATGATATGAGTATACTTAATGTAGAGAACCTGACACACGGCTTTGGTGATCGTGCCATATTTGATGATGTATCTTTCCGTTTGCTTAAAGGTGAGCATATAGGACTTATCGGAGCTAACGGAGAGGGTAAATCAACCTTTATGAATATCGTCACAGGCAAATTGATGCCTGATGATGGCAAGGTTGAATGGTCGAAGAATGTGCGTGTCGGTTATCTTGATCAGCACACAGTTCTTGAAAAAGGAATGACAATCCGTGATGTCTTAAAATCTGCCTTTTCTTATCTTTTTGAGCTGGAAGCAAAAATGAACAGTATCTGCGATGACCTTGGCACGGCTGATGAAGATGCTATGACAGAGATGCTCGAAGAACTCGGAACAATACAGGATACGCTTACTCTCCACGATTTCTATGTTATTGATTCAAAGGTTGAGGAGGTAGCAAGGGCACTGGGCCTTCTGGATATAGGCATAGAACGAGATGTTACCGAGCTTAGCGGAGGACAGCGTACAAAAGTGCTACTCGCAAAGCTTTTGCTTGAAAAACCCGACATTCTGCTTCTTGATGAGCCGACCAACTATCTTGACGAAGAACACATTGTATGGCTTAAGCGCTATCTTCAGGAGTACGAAAATGCTTTCATTCTCATATCTCACGATATACCTTTTCTCAATGAAGTAATAAATATAATTTATCATATGGAAAATCAGAAGCTCGACAGATACGTAGGCGACTACGAGCATTTCAAGGAAGTATATGCTATGAAGAAAGCTCAACTTGAAGCCGCCTACAAGCGTCAGCAGCAGGAGATAAGCGAGCTGAAAGATTTTGTTGCCAGAAATAAGGCTCGCGTATCAACAAGAAATATGGCAATGTCAAGACAAAAACTTCTTGATAAAATGGATGTTATAGAGCTTGCCGCCGAAAAGCCGAAGCCTGAGTTTAATTTCAAAGTCGGCAGAACACCCGGTAAGCTTATTTTTGAGACAAAAGAACTTGTTATCGGCTACGATGATCCTCTGTCAAAACCCTTGTCGCTGAACTTTGAACGCGGCAAAAAAATAGCACTCGTAGGTGCAAACGGTATCGGAAAGACTACGTTGCTCAAAAGTATTCTCGGTTTGATACCGAGCATCGAAGGTACAGTTGAGCGTGGCGATAACTTACAGATTGGTTATTTTGAGCAGGAAGTAGCAGGGGATAACTCTTCAACCTGCATCGAGGAACTCTGGAGGGAGTTTCCCTCTCTCAATCAGCACGAGGTACGTGCAGCTCTGGCAAAATGCGGACTGACCACAAAGCATATTGAGAGTCAGGTGAGGGTGCTCAGCGGCGGTGAGCAGGCAAAAGTACGTCTTTGTAAGCTGATTAATAAAGAGACAAATGTGCTTCTTTTAGATGAACCTACAAATCATCTGGATGTTGACGCTAAGGATGAACTCAAACGTGCGCTTATAGCTTACAAGGGCAGTATCCTGCTGATTTGCCATGAACCTGAGTTTTACAGTGATATAGTTGATGAAGTTTGGAACTGCTCTGAATGGACAACAAAGATTCTCTGAATATTAAAAAGAAGTTGTTTGGTGACAACTTCTTTTTTCTTTGTAGTCTGTTTTTACTTTTCGTAATATTGAGAGGTATACTATAACAAAACTGTAAATTGTGTAACAGTGCCGATTCTTGCTTTTTCGAAAAATATCGTGGTATAATATAATTATCTAAGTATACATATTATTTCGCATATCGTTAGGAGATGATTTTGTGTCACTATGTATCGGCTGCATGCACGAGATAGGATCAGACATTATTTGCCCCGATTGCGGCTTCGATAATTCCCAGACCCAGTCCGCACCTTTTTTACCCTACGGCGTTGTCCTTGATAAACGCTATGTTATCGGCAAAAATATCGAAACCAACGGCGAGAGTACACTCTACATAGGTTTTGACCGCAACACCTCGAAGAAGGTCCTCGTCCGCGAATTCCTTCCTGCAGGTTACTTCACCCGTGGCGAGGGTATGGTAAAGATTAATATTGACCCTGCCAAGGCTGAGACCTTTGAAAGGCTTATGTCTGACTTCGAGCAGTTTTTTAGCTTTCTTTCTACTCTTAAGGAAATGTCAGCAATGAATGTGATTACCGATATATTCAGAGCAAACAACACATGCTATGTGGTAGAAGATGCAGAAGAGCTGATTTCTTTTGAAGAGTATGTTGAGCGCAACAACGGACATATTGAGTGGGAGGTAGCAAGACCTCTGTTTATGCCGGTGATTTCTCTGCTTGAAACCCTGCATAAAAATGGCTATGGACACTACGCTGTTTCTCCGGCAAATCTGTATATCACAACATCGGGCAAAGCACTTCTTCTCGGATTTGCAACTATCAACGAACGCAGACGTGGCACAGCGCTCAAATCTCAGCTTTTCACCGGATGTGCCGCACCTGAGCAGTATGAGCAAGGCTTCCCGATTGATAATATTACAGATATTTACGGATTCACGGCTACTCTGTTCTATGCTCTGACTGGTACTCTGCCTGCAAATGCTAAGGACCGTCTTGATGATGGAGCACTCCTTATGAGCACAAGCACTGTAAAGCGCTTGCCGCCTCATGTTGTCTCTGCTCTTGCAAACGGACTTCAGGTTAAGCGTGAGGACAGAATTATTGACTTCGGAGATTTGAGATCCCAGCTTTCTGTTGCACCTACCGTTAAGGCTATTCAGGAGGAAATCAGCCGTACCGCAAGTATGGCTACAACCATCAAGCCTCAGAAGAAAAACTATGGAATGTCTCCCATATCTGTAGGCATTATCGTAACAGTGGTTTCACTGCTTATTTTCCTTGGTATCGGTATTCTTATCATCGACAAAACCGTCACAACCAACGACCCTGAGACTACTACCGCTCCTACGGATACCACTGTTTCCACTCTTGATGATGAGGGTTGGACAGGTCCCACAATGGGCAACTACATCGGCATGGATTATGACACTGTAAAATCCGAGCTTGAAGCTATGAAGGTAGCAGTGTATATGGATGTTTATGATAGCGAGGATGACGGCTACTCCGATACCTTCGATGAGGGTGTTATCATGGAACAGAGCTTCCCTGAAGGCACACCTCTGGATGGAGAAAACGGCTTTGCTGTTACTTTCAAAGTAAGCAAAGGCTCCAAGGCAAGGACTCTTCCTGATGTAGAGAACACCTCTCTCAGCAGTGCTGTTACAAAGCTCACAGATCTTGGCTTTGTAGTATATCAGGACACAACTACCGTCCACAGCGACACAGTTGCTGAAGGCAAGGTTATCGGATATAAAGGTCACAGTGCCGGCGAAAGCGTATTAATGGAGACACCGATTTATCTCGTTGTCAGTGCAGGTGCTGAAACTGATAACTGATTCATCTGACAAATAATTAAGCACTTCTGATTTTGTGTCAGAAGTGCTTTCTCATATAGAGTAGTATTTATCTTGGCTTGGTTCTTATTTTGCTTTCTGCATGCTGAATTAAATTGAACAAAGAACTTGACTGTTTCTCGTATTCCTGAGATAATATTTCAGAAGAATAGTTGGAATCCCTGAGTTTTGCGGTGGATTCCACGTTGCTCTGTGCGTCTGCATAATATCTGAACTTCGTTGAGTATCTGCTCATATATGAGTCGCTGTATCCTTGATATAATGCTTTGTTTATCGAGAACATGGTCTGATGGTTTTTCGGATTAGCGGAGTACAGGGTGCGGAATACATTATACACCGCCAGCATCAGATAGTTTGAAACATCCGCAGTGAGCTGTCTGCTCTTTGCATTTGCCAGCATATCAAACACAACTGCCAGAGAATTGCAGAGGATTTTTTTATTCATAAGAGGAACCAGTGCGTTTCCTTTTGTGTTGTCGCCCGGAGTCTCCTCATCATCAGGAATATCGTCAAAGCTGAGCGTCGCGCCTGACCTTTCGGGTGTTCTTCCTAGCAGAAAGTCGCAGGACACGTTGTAGTATTCTGAGACCTTCAGCACAAAATCCAGACCGCACTCACGTATGCCTTTCTCGTAATGGGAAAGCAACGCCTGGGATATTCCCAAATCTGCAGATGCTTGTTTTTGGCTCAGGTTCTTTTCTTTTCTGAGCATGGTTATTATTCTGGGGAAGTCCTTGTTCATAATATTAACCGCCTTTGTTGTTGTATACTTACAGTATAATATATAGTTTACAATTTGTAAATATAAAACAGGAGGATTTGTTTTGAAATCTTACTACATTCATTTTATCAGACATGGTGCAATTGAGGAAACCGCTAAAGGCGCATATATTGGTGTTACAGACCCCGAGCTTTCCGAGGAGGGTATAAAAAACCTTAAACAACTTGATAACACCCATAAATACCCGTATGCCCCTGTAATTTTCACAAGCCCTCTCAAGCGTGCCACCCAGACCTGCGAGGTTCTGTATCCTCACGTTAAGCCAATAGTTGTCGAGGAGCTCACCGAGATGGACTTCGGAAAATGGGAGGGTAAAACCGCCGAAGAGCTTAAAGGTGATCCCGAATTTGAAAAGTGGCTTGCAGGGGACAGCGATGTAACTCCTCCTCAGGGAGAGAGCAATGACGACTTCACACGCCGAATCTGTCTGATGTTTCAGAATATTGTTGACGGACTTATTAAAACCGGCAATACGGATTGCGCAATTATCACTCACGGCGGTATTATCATGACCTTGCTTGCAGTATATGGTCTGCCTCAGGCGAAACCCTTCGACTGGGCATGTGATAACGGATATGGTTTCTCTATGCGTGTGACTCCCATGCTCTGGCAGAGAGACCGAGTTGCCGAGGTTTATAAACTGATTCCCGAAGAAAAAGAGGAAGACTAATCTATGATTACCCATGATCTGCATACGCATATTTTACCCGGCGTTGACGACGGCGCAAAGAATTCCGAGGATGCCCTGCGACTTATCAATGCCCTTTGGAGACAAGGCGTCAAGAATATCTGTCTGACACCGCATTTTTATACACATAAAGAGAGCGTTGAGGATTTTCTCTCCCGACGTACAGAATCGGCAAACAGCTTTCTGCCTCTTGTTCCCGAAAATATCAGCATAAAGCTTGGAGCCGAGGTCTTTGTAACAAAGTATCTATTTTCAGAGGAACGTGACCTGAGACCTCTGTGCATTGAAAACACTAACTATATGCTCACCGAGTTTCCGTATGAAGCACGATTCCGCGGCAGCTCTATGAGACAAGTGACAAGGCTCAGGGATTTAGGCATCATTCCCGTTTTGCCCCATGTAGAGCGTTATCCGGCACTGATGAAAGACAGAGGATTGCTTCAGGAGCTGGTGTACATGGGTCTGATTATTCAATCAAACGCAGTATCCTTCACCGAAGCAAGAATAAAGCGAAAACTCTTAAAACTCCTACGGGATGGTTATATTCACGTTTTGTCCAGCGATACACATTCCATGGAGCGAAATTCTCCTTTGGCCGTATCAGTAACACAGGAGTATATAGCGAAGAAGTGCGGAACAGAAATAATTGAAAAATTAGAGCTGAATGCTTCTGAAATATTTATGTAAGTATCGAGTGTGTTGCTTTTGCGACACGCTCTTTGTATTGTTGCAAAAAATCATCGAAATGAAAGTTCAGGTGCCTAAATCTCTCGTTTTTAATCTGTTATTGCAAAATAAATATTTAAATCCTGCAAAAATGATTGAACTTTAAATCCTCGTGTGGTACAATATTTTAAGATATTTTATGTTGAGGTGCGTTTATGGAAACTCATCTGCTTGTACGTATTGACTCAAAAATGAATTCTCTTTCAAAAGGACAGAAACTGATTGCGGAATTTATAGAGCAACACTATGACCAGGCGGCATTTCTGACCGCTTCCAAGCTCGGAGACATTGTCGGCGTCAGCGAGAGCACGGTTGTCCGTTTTGCAACGGAGCTTGGCTACTCCGGCTATCCACAGCTTCAGAAGGCGATGCAGGAGATGATAAAGGACAAGCTGACCTCTGTTCAGAGAATCGAGGTTACAGCCGCAAAGATAGGCGAGGGCAGTGTGCTTGATACCGTCCTCAATCAGGACATACAGAAAATCCGAAGGACTCTGGAAGAAACTTCTCATGAAGATTTCGAGAAAGCTGTTGAGTCTATTATTTCTGCCGAACATATTTATATCTTCGGCGTTCGTTCTGCAAGCTCTCTTGCAAACTTTCTCGGATATTATTTTGATTTGATTCTCGGCAATGTCCATGTTGTTACTACAGCCAGCCGTTCGGGAATGTACGAGGCTTTGCTCAGAATTTCCGACAAGGATGCTATCATCGGAATCAGCTTTCCCAGATATAGCAAAACCGCGGCGGCAGCTATGGATTTTGCTGCTTCCCGAGGTGCTGCAACCGTGGCAATTACTGACAGTATGTTGTCGCCTCTGGCTAACAATTCAGAGTCTGTCCTTATCGCACGCAGTGATATGGCGTCTGTTGTCGATTCGTTGGTTGCACCTTTGTCTCTCATTAATGCACTGATTGTTGCAACTGTCATTAAGAAAAAGGATGAAGTCAAAGCAACTTTTGAAGCACTTGAGACAGTCTGGAATGAACAGGGTGTATATACCAGCAGCCAGACTGAAGACAAAGCTTCACTATGAGCAGAATTATTGTTATTGGTGGCGGTGCAGCGGGACTTCTTGCCGCAGGAACAGCGGCAGAACTTGGTGCCGAAGTCACTGTTTTAGAAAAGAATAAACGTCCGGGCAGAAAACTCTGCATTACCGGAAAAGGCAGATGTAATATAACAAACAACTGCACAAAAGATGTTTTCATCGAAAATGTTAATACAAACCCGCGGTTTCTTTACAGTGCAATCAATGCTTTCGATTGCAGTGACACGATGAACTTTTTTGAAGATCTGGGTCTTCGGTTAAAAACCGAAAGAGGTAACCGCGTTTTTCCCGAGTCTGACAAAGCAACAGATGTTGTTGGGACGCTTGAGAGATTCGCAGCAGATTCCGGTGTTAACATTAAATGTTCAACAGTTGTTCAAAGGTTGATTGTTAAAGACAACGCTGTTGTTGGAGTTGCAGATAAGACGGGTAAGGAATATACCTGCGACGGTGTCATTATAGCCACCGGCGGATGCAGTTATCCGAAAACAGGTTCCACCGGAGACGGATATGAATTTGCACGTTTGGCAGGACATACAATTATGCCTGCAGAGGCTTCTCTGGTGCCATTGGTATGTGATGGCTCGCATCTTGCAGATTGTCAGGATATGCAGGGGCTTTCACTTCGCAATACAGGAGTCAAACTTCTTGAAAACAATAAAGAGATATATTCTGATTTCGGAGAACTTCTCTTTACGCATTTCGGACTGAGTGGTCCGACAATTCTCAGCAGCAGTGCTCATCTTAATGATATAAAGAGCAAGAACTACACTGTATCTATTGACCTGAAACCTGCACTGGATTTTGAAAAACTTGATGCACGTGTTCTTCGTGACTTTGATAAATATAAAAACCGAGAAATTTCTAATTCTCTTTGCGATCTTTTACCAAGCTCTATGATCCCCGTTGTTATCAGACGTCTCGGTGTAGACCCTGCACTGCGTTCAAACAGTGTAACAAGAGAACAACGTCACAATCTCGTCGGTCTGCTGAAGGATATGCGTTTTGATATTGTTTCAACAAGACCTATCGATGAAGCTATCATTACCCGCGGAGGTGTGAAAACTTCCGAGATTGACCCTGCAACCATGGAGAGCAAACTCTGCAAAGGCCTCTATTTTTGCGGTGAGGTAATCGATGTGGATGCATACACCGGCGGATTCAACTTGCAGATTGCTTTTTCTACTGCCAGATTGGCAGGAACGTGGTCTGTATATAACTCGTAAATTTTATTAACAGGAGTGTTATTTATGTCTATCGCTATTGCTATTGACGGCCCTGCAGGTGCAGGCAAATCTACTATCGCCAAAGCTGCTGCAAAGCACCTTGGATTTATCTACGTTGACACAGGAGCAATGTACCGCGCTATAGGTCTTTATACCCTGCGTGCAGGTGTTGATCCTCAGGATACCGATGCTGTAGTTGCTCTTCTTAAAGATGTTGATGTAACCCTTGCACGTGACGAGAAGAAGAATCAGCTTGTTATTCTCAATGGTGAGGACGTGTCGGGACTTATCAGAACAGAGCAGGTCTCCATGGCAGCATCCAGAACTTCGGCGATACCTGAGGTAAGAGAATATCTTCTCTCACTTCAGCGTGATATGGCAAAAGAGTACGATGTAATCATGGACGGCAGAGATATCGGTACTGTTGTTTTGCCTGATGCAAAGGTTAAGATCTTTCTCACTGCATCTGCAGAGATTCGTGCTCGTCGCAGATATGATGAACTTATTGAAAAAGGCCAGTCAGTTGTATACGAGGATGTTCTCGCTGATGTTATAGAGCGTGATAATAACGATATGAACAGACCCATCGCTCCCCTCAGACCTGCTGAGGACAGCATCCTTGTAGACACATCCGAGCTTAATCTTCAGGAGTCCATCGATCTGCTTATCAAGACAATAGAGGAGAACAGCAAGTGAAAGAAGTAAAGTTCAGCAAATCCTTCTATAGGGTGATGAAGTGGCTTGTTGCGATTGTTTTGTGGCCATTCTTCCGCACCAAGTACACAAACTCCAACAATATCCCAAAAGAAGGCAGATATATCTTCGCGGCTAATCATATTTCTGCTGTTGATCCCATTTTAGTTGGAGTTGGGCAGAAACGCCAGATCCGCTTTATGGCAAAGATGGAGCTTTTCCAGTCTCCTTTTACAAACTGGCTTTTTACAAAGCTCGGTGCTTTCCCCGTTGAAAGAGGCAAAGGTGACTGGGATTCAATCAACAATGCCAAGGCTATGATAGACGATGGTGATGCCATTGGTATCTTCATCGAGGGTACACGTTCAAAGACAGGCGAACTTCTCCGACCCAGAAGTGGTGCAGTTATGCTTGCTCATCAGATGGATTGTATGGTAGTGCCGGTATCTGTTACATACAGAACCAAGAAAAAACATCTTTTCTCACGCCGTTACATACGCTTCGGTGAGCCTGTTTCCACTGCGGAGTTAGGCATTGTCAATGGCGGGCCCAGAGAGTTCCGTGATGCTTCAAGAAAGCTTATGGACAAAATCACAGTGTTATGGGAAGCTGATAAATATGGAAATAAAGCTGGCTAAAACCGCAGGCTTCTGCTTTGGTGTCAACAGAGCCGTCAAAAAGGTGTACTCACTCCTTGATGATGGAAAGTCTGTTGCAACCCTCGGACCCATTATCCACAACACGGAGATGGTCAATGAACTCAAAAGCAGAGGTGCTGTGACTATAGATAAGCCCTCAGATACTCCCGAAGGAGCCACCGTCGTTGTTCGTTCTCACGGAGTATCGCGTAGAGTTATGGATGAAATACAGAGTTTAGGACTTGAGTGCTGTGATGCAACCTGTCCCTTTGTTTCAAAAATTCATTCCATCGTTGCAGGTGCTGATCCTGAAAAGAACAAATCTGTATTTATTGCAGGGGACGAGAATCATCCCGAAGTGCAGGGTATAATGGGCCATGCTATGATACCCTGCTATACCTATAAAGATAATGACGAACTCAACAATTTATTGAAGAATATTCCGCAAGAGAAATATAACTCTGCGATTTATGTTGCTCAGACTACTTTTAGCGAAAAAGAATGGAAAAAATGTTTCAAAACGATAAAAAAAGTCTGTACAAATCCGGAAATCTTTGATACAATATGTAGTGCTACGCATAGCCGACAGGCGGAAGCCGAAAATCTGGCGGCGGATTCTGACTTTATGATTGTCATAGGGGACAAGAAAAGCTCCAACACCTCGAAGCTCTTTGAGCTTTGCAGCCGTGTGTGCAAGGATACCCTGTGGATTCAGACGGCAGACGACTTGCCTACAGAGAGATTAAGCAATGCCTGCTCAGTTGGCGTAACTGCGGGAGCTTCCACTCCTGCAAGGATAATAAAGGAGGTACTGGATAAAATGGCAGAATTAACCACATCCGGTGTAACAAACGAAACTGAAGATTTTGAGGCTCTTTTGGAAGAAAACCTCAAGGGCTTAAATACAAACGAAAGGGTAATGGGTACTGTAATCAGCATCACTCCCACAGAAGTGTATGTTGATGTAGGCAGAAAGCAGGCTGGTTTCATTCCTGCTGAGGAGCTTTCCTTCGGCCCTGTGCATGACCCCGCAGACTTCGTCAAGGTCGGCGATGAGATTGAGCTTCTCATCATGAAGACCAACGATGTAGAGGGCACAATCATGCTCTCCAAGCGCAGAGTTGACGCAAAGAAAGACTGGGACGAGCTTGAGAAGCTTGCTGAGGAGAACGCAGTTCTCAGCGGCGAGGTTATCGAGGTTGTTAACGGCGGCGTTATCGTATTCGCACGCAACAATCGTGTATTCATCCCTGCATCCCAGGCATCTATGACTCGTATGGAAGACCTTACTCCTCTTCTTCACACAGAGGTAGAGTTCAGACTCCTCGAGGTTTCACAGCGTGGCAGACGCAAGAAGATTGTCGGCTCCATCAAGAGCGTTCTCAGAGACCAGAGATCCGAGCTTAAGGCTGCATTCTGGGAGAACATTGAAGTAGGCAAAACATATACAGGTACTGTTAAGTCTCTCACAACCTACGGTGCATTCGTAGACCTCGGCGGCGTTTTCGGTATGATTCACATCTCCGAGCTTTCCTGGACAAGAATCAAGCACCCCTCTGAGGTTGTTAATGTTGGCGACACTGTAGAGGTTTACGTTAAGGACTTCAACACCGAGACAAGCAAGATTTCTCTCGGCTTCAAGAAGGCAGAGGACAATCCCTGGGAGATTCTCCGTCGCGACTATCCTGTTGATTCCGTTGCTACCGTTAAGATTGCAGGCATCACTACTTTCGGTGCATTTGCTACAATCATTCCCGGTATCGATGGTCTCATCCACATTTCTCAGCTCGCTAACAAGCACGTTGAGAAGCCCCAGGATGTAGTATCCGTAGGCGACGAGCTTGAGGCAAAGATTGTTGCTATTGATTTTGACAAGAAGCGCGTAAGCCTTTCTGTCAGAGCTCTCCTTCCCGAGGCAGAGGTAGAGACCGCTCCCGTTGAGGAAGAGGTTGTTGCAGTTGCTGAGGCTCCTGCAACAGAGGAAGTTGCTGCTACAGAGGAAGCAACCGAAGAATAATTATAGCTGATTTTTGGGCATCCTCTATATATAGGGGATGCCTGTTTTTTTAGTGAGGAATACTATGGTTAATAATAATTTATTAGAGAAAATAAAAGCAGACGCACAGTCGGTTCTTTCAGAACTTTTGGGGAAAGCTAATCTCAAAGAAGGTGACATCTTTGTGCTGGGTTGTTCATCAAGTGAAATGTGTGGCGAGCATATAGGCACTTCGTCCAGCGCTGATGCCGCAAAAGCTCTGTATGCGGTTCTATTGCCTGAGCTTAGTTCCCGAGGAGTTTTTCTCGCAGCACAGTGCTGTGAGCATCTGAATCGTGCGCTTGTGGTAGAGAGAGAAGTTGCCCTACGCCAGAATCTTGATATTGTAAACGTTATTCCTCATGCTCACGCAGGAGGCGCCAGTGCTACCCTCGCGTATTCACTTTTTTCTGACCCTGTGATGGTTGAAAATGTAAAAGCCGATGCCGGAATGGATGTCGGAGGTACACTTATCGGTATGCATCTGAGAGCAACCGCAGTCCCCGTTAAGACCGAGACCCGAACCATAGGTCATGCAATGGTAATTTGTGCTCGCACACGCCCGAAGTTTATCGGCGGTGAGCGTGCAATCTATAATAACGAACTTTTGTGAGGTGTATTATGAACGCAAGAGAAGAGTTTATCAGAATATTTAGAGAGAATATCAGCCGTCAGGGCTCTGAGGAGCTTCTGAATTGGCTTATGAATACAGATTTCTTCGATGCTCCTGCAAGCACCAAGTATCACTGTGCTTGCGAAAACGGACTTGTAATGCATTCCGTAAGTGTTTATAACACCATGATGGAAAAGCATTTCGAGGAAGGTGTGGACAGTGAAGAGAGCTTTGCAATCTGTGCACTTCTGCACGATGTCTGCAAGGCTGAGTTCTATAAGGTTTCCACCCGTAATGTTAAGAACGATTTGACAGGCCAGTGGGAAAAACAGCCCTATTACAGCATCGAGGATAAATTTCCCTTTGGACATGGCGAAAAGTCTGTGTTTCTTATTGAACGTTTTATGAGACTTCGTCTTGACGAAGCTATGGCTATTCGCTGGCATATGGGTAGTTTTGATGACGGTCAGGGATATACTGTCAGTCAGGCATACGAAAAATACCCCTTAGCAGTGAAGCTCCACCTTGCTGATATGGAGTCTACATACCTGAGAGAAAAAGGAACATCCGCAGTTAATAATAAGTAATATCATAAAGAGGTTGAAACAATGCTTTACATTGAAGCATCTGCAAGAGCTCAGGAGCTCAGGCAGTTAATCGAATACCACAACGACAGATACTATAATCAGGACAGCCCCGAGATTTCAGACTTTGAATACGACAGACTTCTGCGTGAGCTTGAGAATATTGAGGATGAGTTTCCTGAGCTCAGAACTTCTGATTCGCCTACTGTTAAAGTAGGCGGAAAGAGCTCTGCTAAGTTTTCAGAAGTTGTGCATAAAGTGCCGATGGAGAGTCTGCACGATTCTTTTTCTCATGATGAACTCAGAGATTTTGACAGAAAAGTCAGAGAGGTTGTTGAAACCCCAATATATATTGTAGAACCTAAATTTGACGGACTTTCTGTTTCCTGCGAGTATCAGAACGGTGTTTTTGTCAGAGGTTCAACCCGCGGTGATGGTACCGTCGGTGAGGATGTCACCGAGAATCTTATGACTATCAAATCACTTCCTAAAAGAATTGAAAACGCACCTGACTTCCTCGAAGTCAGAGGCGAAGTATATATGTCGTTCGATACATTTGAGCGTCTTTGCGATGAACAGATAGATAATGGGGAAAAGCCTTTCAAAAATCCCAGAAACGCCGCCGCAGGCTCATTGCGCCAGAAAGACAGTAAAATAACCCAGAAGCGTTCTCTTGATATTTTTGTTTTCAATATTCAGCAGATTGAGGGAGCAGAGATAGAGTCTCATAAACAATCTCTTGATTATTTAAAAAAACTTGGATTTCCTACAGCACCCTTTTACAACACGTTTGACGATATAGAGTGTGTTATTAAGGAAATTGAACGAATCGGAAATCTTCGCGGAGAGCTTGATTACGGTATTGATGGTGCCGTTGTCAAGGTTGACGACTTCGAGCAAAGAAAACTTATAGGCAGTACCGCAAAATTCCCCAAGTGGGCAGAGGCATATAAGTATCCGCCTGAAGAAAAGCCTACTCAACTTCTTGACATTGAGATAAATGTGGGACGCACGGGTGCCGTGACTCCGGTTGGTATATTTGCGCCTGTCCTTCTTGCCGGCACGACTGTCTCCAGAGCAACTCTTCACAACGAAGATTTTATCAGGGAAAAAGATATCCGCATCGGCGACACTGTCATCATCCGCAAGGCAGGAGAAATAATCCCCGAGGTTGTATCCGTACAGTTTCACGGAGAAGATTCAGAGGACTTCAGCTTCCCCGATGTTTGCCCTTCCTGCGGAAGTACTCTTGTTAAAGAGGATGGAGAAGCGGCTCATCGCTGTACCAATACCGATTGTCCTGCACAACTTATGCGTCATCTCATTCATTTTGTCTCTCGCGACGCTATGGATATTGACGGAATGGGTTCTGCCGTTTTGAAACAACTGGTTGAGGCAGAATTGGTTTCTTCACCTGCTGATATATACAGACTGACAGCATCCGACATCTCATCACTTGAAAGAAAGGGAGAGAAGTCAGCACAGAATCTTATTGATGCTATAGAAAGTTCCAAAGATCGTGAATTGCATCGTCTTGTCTTTGCTCTTGGAATTCGCCACATCGGAGCGAAAGCCGCAAAGCTTATGTGCAGTAAGTTTACTGATATTGATGCTGTGATCGGTGCATCAGCAGAAGACTTTATGACTATTGACGGCTTTGGCGAGATAATGGCTCGCAGTGCTGAGATGTATTTTTCTCTTGACAGCACCCGTGCGCTAATTGACGAACTCCGCACATTGGGACTTTCTATGAAAGGTGAGGAAAAAAACATCGTTTCTGAGATTTTCGCAGGTAAGACATTTGTGCTTACGGGCACACTGCCAACCTACACACGTTCAGAGGCTTCCAAGATTATTGAGGATAACGGTGGCAAGGTATCATCTTCTGTATCAAAAAAGACAGATTACCTCCTTGCCGGTGAGGATGCAGGAAGTAAACTCACAAAGGCTCAAAGCCTTGGAGTAACTGTAATAAGTGAGCAGGAACTGCTCAGTATGTTAAAATAACTTAATAAATTTAGCCTGAGGCTGTGTTTATCACAAGTCTCAGGCTTTTTCTTTTTTGTCTATCATAAATTTGGTCAAGCTTTCATACAGATTATTGAAAGGATGATGAAAATGACAGAACACGCAAATAACCACTCTTTGGAATCCGCACTCAGAGTCTTACCCGTACATATACGTCAAAAGGTTATTTCAGCAACTTTATCTGTAACAGACAGTGTTCAGGAGGTTGTTCTTCGTGCAGGAAGACCTGTGTGTGTTTATCTCAGCGGAGAGCAGAAGTATCTGACGGCGAATGGCTGTCTCACTGATGATTTTAGCACACAGAAACTTACTGTATCCGAATCAAAGGACGTAATAGAATGTTTCAATAATGTCTGCGGTTATTCGGTATACTCTCATATCAGCGAGATTAAAGAGGGATTTATTACTATAAAAGGCGGTCACAGAGCCGGCATCTCGGGGACAGCAGTTGTCACATCGGGAGAAATATTGAATATCAGAGATATATCGACTGTTTCAATCAGAATTGCTCGAGAGTTCAAAGGATGTGCCGAAAACATCACTGCAGATTTCGAAAAAAAGAGTGGCGGACTGCTTCTGTGCGGTAGTCCTTGCAGCGGCAAAACTACTGTTTTACGTGATATGGCACGAGTATTGTCCACTGAATATAAACGTAAGGTGTCCCTGATAGATACAAGGGGAGAGCTTGCGAGCGTATATCATGGCATAAGTCAGAACGATGTGGGAATGTCCGATATCTTAGACGGATATCCACGTTCTGTCGGGATAGAGCAATCGGTCAGATCCCTTTCGCCGGAGATAATTATCTGTGATGAAATCGGGTCTGCCACAGATGCAAAAGCACTTCTTTCAGGTGTAAACAGCGGAGTCAGATTCATAGCTTCAATGCACGCAGGCAACAAAGACGAGCTTGCAAATAGAAATAATTTGAAAGAGATTCTTAAAACCGGTGCCTTTGAAGAGGTTGTTTTTCTAAGAGGAAGGCATGCCCCGGGTGAAATAATCAGCAGGTGTTCTGCGGAAGCTGTGCTCAATGATTAATTTTGTGCTTGTGATTATTGTGATCCTGTGTTCAACACTTCTTGGAAACTGGTTTTCCACACGTCTGGAAGCACGAAGACAGAGCCTCAGTACCATAATTGTTGCTATTACTAAGATGAAGTCTTTAATTTCCTTCGGTGGCTTTGAAATAAGCAGAGTAGTAAATGAAAGTTTTGAGAGCGCTCAGGGCTTTGAATGTTTTTGTAGGGAGCTTACAGACGACGTAGGTTTTACGGATTTCTTTAACAGTTGCGTTGACGAAATAAATATCGTATGCGCACTCAGCAAAGAGGACAAAGCTCTGCTCAAACGATTCGGCGAAGGCTTAGGTGTCTCAGACACAGAGGGGCAAATCTCAAATTGTGAATTGTATCGTGAGCTGCTTTCGGAGAAACTTGCCGAAGCTAAGGACGCTGTAGACAAAAAATCAAAGCTATATCGTGTATTGGGATTTTCTATGGGATGTGCTGTAGCTCTTATGGTTTTGTGAGGTAACTATGGATGTTGATATGATATTTAAGATTGCCGCTATCGGTATAATTGTAGCTGTACTTAACCAACTTCTTATACGTAGCGGCAGAGAAGACCAAGCACTGCTTACGACAATTGCAGGTCTCATCGTTGCGTTGATGATGATAATCGGTGAGATCAGCGATTTGTTCGATACGATTAAGCAGGTGTTCGGATTTTGAATATAATAAGTATTTGTGCAGCCGGTGTAGTTGCATCGATTCTTGCAGTATTTCTCAAGAAAAACAACGCTGAATATTCGCTCATTCTTGCAGTATCAGGAGTTGTTTTGATTGGAGTATATATTCTGTCCTCAGTTGTTGTTGCACTGACCTCTGTAGACGAGATCTTCGAGAGGACAAACCTTGACACCAAATACATAGAAGTCCTTCTTAAATGTCTTGGAGTCTGTTTTCTCACGGAGTTTTCCTGCGATTGCTGCAAGGATGCGTCTCAGAATGCACTTTCCTCCATGGTGCTTCTCTCGGGCAGAATTTGCGTACTGATAACAGCGTTACCTTTGTTTGAGGAGTTTTTGGAGCTTGCATTAAGCCTTAGTAATGGTGGAATATGAAAAAGATTATTGTGTTCTTTGGTGTGCTGATGTTGCTCCTGTCTGTGCACCCAACAGCTTTTGCCGAAAGTAACGCTCAGGAGTGCAGTTTCTCTGAATACTCTGCCGATGAATTATATGAAGCCGCAGATATTGATTCTCTTTACGAGAGGCTTCCTGAAGATGTGAAGGATTCACTTGACTCTATGGGAGTGAATCCTGTTTTAAAGGGTGATGTATCTCGTCTGAGTTTTACATCTGTTATCAGCGAGATACTGAGTATCGCAGGGGATGAGAGTAAAACAGTTTTTATGTCTTTGCCTATGATAGTGGCAGTTTTACTTATTTACTCTCTAATGGATGGCTTTTCTCATGGGCTTACAAATAATACTATGACAGAGGTTCTGTCTGTTGTAAGCGCTCTTTGTATTGCGTGTGCACTGGTTGTTCCTGCTACAAAAATAATTGAATCTGCAAACAATGCTGTAGCTGTAGCTTCCGATTTTATGCTTGCATATATCCCGGTGATGGTGGCGGTCCTCATTTCTTGCGGCAAGACTCTCAGCGGTTCAGGTTACTATTCAGTTATGATAATGGCTGCTGAGGGTATAGCACAGCTGAGTTCAAGGGTTATTTCACCAATGCTTAATGTTTTTTTAGGAGTCAGTATTTGTGAGGGCATAGTCCCACAGATACGTCTGCAAAGCCTGACCGCTATGTTTTCAAAAACAATCAAGTGGATGTTATCTTTCTCTTTCACTGTGTTTTCAGCATTTCTCACCTTCAAAACACTAATAACTGCCTCAGTTGATAATGTTTCCACCAGAGCGGTTCGATATACAATGTCCTCATTTATACCCGTTGTCGGAACTGCATTGTCTGAGGCATACAGAACAGTGCAGGGCAGTGTGAACATCCTGAAAAACGGTGTGGGAGTTTTTGTGATATTTGCAGTATGTGCCGTATTTTTGCCTATCGTAATACGACTTTTAATATGGCTTTTTACTATCGGTATATGCAAAACCTTTGCCCAGATGATGAACCTCATCACACCTGAACATATGCTCACGGGTATCTCCACTGTGCTCAGTGTACTGCTTGCGGTGATTTTATGTGTTATGGCATTATTTATTATTTCCACGGCACTGATTGTTACAGCAGGAGGGTATTCATAGTGACAAATTCAATCTATATATGTGCAACATCCCTTTGTTGCTCGTTGGTTGTGTGTGCCATAGTAAAGTTTATATCACCAACTGGTAATACAACAAAAATTATGACACTGGTGATTAGTGTGTTTATGATGTGCGCAATGATTTCTCCTGTATGTACTGCATTAAAAAATATAAAATTAAGCGAAAATAAATATGTCAGTAATATCAAGGCGGATGATTTTACTGCAGTTTATGACAAACAGGTACTCAAACAGACCGCTGAATACATTAATGAATATACCAAAGCTTTGATGAATGAAGCGAATATTTATCCTGAAAATATTGAAACCATAATAGCCGTAAATGAATCCAGTGGCATATATATCAGAAAAATGAATATATATATTCAAGAAGAAAAGTTGGACAAAACAGAAGAAATTAAGGAACTTGTTTCCTCAGCAGTCGGAACAATACCGGAAGTTATGACGGAGTAAGTATGGAACAGAGTAAAAGTAAAAAACCAAAAGATATTCTTACAAGTGAAAAGTCACGTTATGTATTCATCGTTGTAGGACTTGCCGCAATCATATTGATTTTTTTCAGTGGTCAGTTCTCAGGAGGGTCTCAGAACGCGATGCCTGCGGAGCTGAATAGTGTAGATTATGAAGAAAGACTTACTGCTGAAGTGCTTAGTATGGTGCAGAGTGTTGAAGGAGCAGGAACTGCCAAAATTCTGATTACTCTTGAAGATTCCTATGAATATATTTATCTTGACGACGGCAAAACTCTTCAAAAAATAAATGAACCCACAATCAGGGGTGTGGTTGTAGCGTGTCAGGGCGGAGACTCAGCGGTTACACGTGAGAAAATTTCTGAACTATTGACCACAGTGCTCAATATACCCAGCACTAAGGTCTGTATAACAAAACTTACATAAATCAGGAGGCAACAATGAAAATCAAAAAAAGACATGTGGTTCTGGCTTCGTTGGTGGTGGCACTTTCAGCAGCGGTATATCTGAACTGGCAGTTATCCGGCACAGATTCTCTGTCTGTTTCAGATACCGCAAAAGAACTCGGCTCTGCAAGCTATGTTAACAGTAATATCACAGCATCGTCGGACGAGTCAGCTGTAAATGCAACGCAAACTTCGGAAAATACATCACTTACCGCAGAACAATATGAGTATTTTGCAACAGCGAGAAGCGAAAGAGAAAAGACACAGGACGAAGTTATCACTCTTGCAAAACAAGTCTTGGAGCTTACTGATTCGTCGGAGGAGGCGAAGGAAGAAGCTGCAGAACAGCTCTCGAAACTTGAAGATGCGGTTATCAGTCAAAACAGAATTGAAACAACTCTGAAGGCAAAAGGATTCAGCGATTGTATTTGCTCATTATCCGATACCTCGTGTACCGTTATTGTTCCCGTCAACGAAATGCAGGAAAACTCATCACTTATTATCAAGGACTGTGTAGATGAAGTTGCAGACTTGCCTTTTGAAAACATTAGTATCGTTGAAGTGTGATCGAGCTTTGTAGCGACATGGTTTTATCTGTGTCGCTACTTTTTTTATTATTTCTCAGATTCGTTGCATTTTCAGTATTTTGTGGTATAATTATCTTGGCAATAAATAACTTTATACGGAGTGTTAATTATGGACGAGAATATGAACAGAACAGATGCTGAGCTCAAGGAAGAAATGACTGGAGAAACTTCAGAGAATATCAGCAAAAACCGTAACAATATTTCAAGATATAAGATGAGAGAGCAGGCTGTTCTGCTGGTCTTTGAGAAGCTTTTCACCGACTCTGATATTGATGAAATTGCAGATAATATCATTGATAGCCGTGACGAGTATTATAGCGATTATGCCATTGATACCGCAAAGAACATCGAGGACAAGCTTCAGGAGATTGACGACTGTATATCTTCACATCTTTCAAAGGGTTGGAAGATTACAAGAATCTCCCGCACGGCGCTGGCTGTACTCCGCGTTGCTGTATATGAGATGAAATTTGTAGAAGAAGTTCCTGTCTCTGTTGCCATAAACGAGGCCGTAGAGCTTTGCAAAAAATACTCAGTTGACGATGCTTCTTTTGTCAACGGCGTTCTGGGTGCAGTTGCAAAGGAGCTTGAATAATGGCTTTGGCGCTTGGTATTGATACCAGTAACTACACAACCTCCTGCGCTATATACGATGTTAATACTCATTCCGTGATTCAGCAAAAGCAACTTTTGCCGGTAAAACCCGGTGAATGTGGCATCAGGCAAAGTGATGCAGTATTTCATCATACTCAGCAACTACCCCTGCTTATGGAAAAGCTGTTTTCTGACTTAAGCGGTAGTGTAGAGGCGATTTGCGTCTCCTCGGTTCCGCGGATGCAAGAAGGATCCTATATGCCGTGTTTTACAGTGGGTGTCGGCACAGCACGTTCTCTTTCGGCTGCTATGGATATACCGCTGTACTTTACATCACATCAACAGGGGCACATAATGGCGGCACTCTATTCTGCCGACAAACTGGATTTGCTTGGAGATAGATTTATAGCTTTTCATGTGAGCGGCGGTACCACCGAGGCCATTCTTGTGTCTCCTGATAATGATGAGATATTCACCTGCGATATAATAGCCAAGACTCTTGATCTGAATGCTGGTCAACTTGTAGACAGAGTTGGTGTGATGTTGGGACTTCAGTTTCCCTGCGGAAAAGAGCTTGAGAACTTAGCTTCTGAGTATAAAGAAAGAATAAAAGTCAGACCCGTTTTAAAAGGTGCGGATTGTTGTCTCAGCGGATTTGAGAATAAGCTCAGGGAAATTTATAAAAAGAGCGGTGATAAATCTATGACCGCTGCCTACACCCTTGCTTATATTGAAGCGACAATCTCAGCAATGACAGAAAAACTCTTTGAGCAGCACGGAAAACTTCCTGTTATATATGCAGGCGGAGTTATGTCCAATAAAATAATCAGGGATTCTCTGCAAAATAGATTCTCTGCAAGTTTTGCTCAGCCGCAGTTTTCTTGCGACAACGCAGCAGGTGTTGCACTTTTGTGCGCGTATAAACATAAATATTATAAATAATTTTCTGAAGTGATATTATGAACAATGTACCTACTCCGAGATTTATATCGGTATCACAACTTAATTTTTATATCAAATCTCTCGTTGACGGTGACGATAACCTGCGTTATGTTTTCGTTACAGGAGAGATTTCCAATCTGACTGATCATTATTCCAGCGGTCATATATATCTTTCGCTCAAGGATGAAAAAGCAGTAATTAAAGCTGTTATGTTCTCCTACAGCGCAAAGAATCTGAAGTTTAAGCCCCAGAACGGTATGAAGATTATTGCACGAGGCAGGGTGTCGGTTTATGAGCCGAGCGGTCAGTATCAGTTGTATATTGAAGATATGCAACCTGACGGAGTAGGTTCTCTTACAATCGCTTACGAACAGCTCAAGGCAAAGCTTGAAAGTGAAGGTTTGTTTGATAAAAGACATAAAAAACCTATTCCCAAATTCCCTGAAACCATTTCAGTTATCACTTCTCCCACAGGTGCTGCACTTCAGGATATACGCAACATCCTCTCTCGTCGTTGGCCTTATTCCGAGATTGTTGTCACTCCGGTTCTGGTTCAAGGAGAAAGTGCATCCAAGATGCTTGCAAAAGCCATAGAGGATGTAGACAAATCCTCCTTGGCTGACGTAATTATTATAGGTCGCGGCGGCGGCTCGATTGAAGATCTGTGGGCGTTTAACAGTGAAGAACTCGCAAGAGCTATTTACAAATGCAGAACTCCCGTTATTTCTGCAGTGGGACATGAGACCGACTTTACAATCTGCGATTTTGTATCCGACCTTCGTGCACCTACGCCTTCGGCGGCAGCAGAGCTTGCTACACCCGACAGAGCTCAGCAGATCGACTTATTATTACAACAGCGACAGTATCTCTTCGCACTCATCGAGGGTATTCTCAGGAATAAAGAAAAGGAACTCACCGATTGCTACAGTGTGCTTTCTGAGCGTGACCCGAGAATAGAGTTCGAAGAAATTTTCAAAGTGTTTTCCGACATTAGCAAGCGGTTTACGTCCTCAGGTGAAAAAATCCTTTCGGAGCAAACCGCTAAAATGCAGGAACTTAAACTGCGATTGTTTGCTCTTGATCCCTCTGCAATTCTTCGCAGAGGATATACCGTGACTTGTCGTGGAGATAAGACAATATTTTCAAAGTCTCAGCTTCAATCCGGTGATGACATCAGTATAATATTCCACGACGGAGAAGTCTCTGCCACAATAGATTAAATTGACTTTTAAAGGAGGTGTGTCCTATGGCTTTTACACATTTACATGTTCATAGCGAGTATAGTCTGCTTGATGGAGCTTGCCGTATCAAAGACCTTGTATCTGAAGTGAAGAATATGGGTCAAACTGCTGTTGCCATTACTGACCATGGTGCTATGTACGGTGTAATTGACTTCTGGCGTGAGTGTAAGGCGCAGGGCATACATCCTGTTATCGGTTGCGAGGTATATGTAGCACCTCGTTCAAGATTTGACAAAACTCCGGAGCTTGACAGAGAGTATTATCATATGGTTCTCCTTTGCGAGAACAACACAGGCTACGAGAATCTGATGAAGCTTGTTTCACTTGGATTCACAGACGGCTTTTATGTGAAGCCGAGAATAGATGATGAACTCCTCAGGAAATACCACGAGGGTCTGATTTGTCTGTCTGCTTGTCTTGCAGGCGAGATACCGAGAAAGCTTCTTTCTGATGACTATAAGGGCGCTAAGGAAAAAGCACTCTACTATCAGTCGCTTTTCGGTAAGGATAACTTTTATATCGAACTTCAGGACCACGGAATCCGAGACCAACAGCGGATAAATCCTGAGCTTATACACCTTGCTTCGGAGATAGACGCACAACTCGTTGTCACAAATGACTGTCACTATACCAAGAAGTCTGACTCACGAGTTCAGGCAATTCTCATGTGTATCCAGACCAACCACACGATACACGATGAGGACAGAATGCGCTTCGAGACTGATGAATTCTACCTTAAATCCGAAGATGAGATGCGCTCTCTGTTTCAGAACCTTTCATCTGCTTTTGATAATACTCAGAAAATTGCAGATCGCTGTCGGGTAGAGTTTGAATTCGGCAAGCGGAAGCTTCCTGTGTTTGATGTGCCAAATGGCGAAGATCATTATGAGTATTTCAGACGAAATTGTTACGAAGGCCTTTATAAGCACTACGGCAAAAATCCCGATGCTTCTATCATAGAGAGACTGGAGTTTGAACTTTCCACCATAAGCCGTATGGGCTTTGTGGATTATTACCTGATCGTTAATGATTTTATACAGTATGCAAAGAGCAGAGGGATTCCCGTTGGTCCCGGCAGAGGCTCGGGTGCAGGTTCTCTCTGTGCCTATTGCATCGGAATAACAGGCATCGACCCCATTAAATACAATTTGCTTTTTGAACGTTTTCTCAATCCCGAGAGAGTATCTATGCCTGACTTTGATATTGATTTCTGCAAGGACAGGCGCTCCGAGGTTATAGATTACGTTATCAGAAAATACGGCTACGATCATGTAGCTCAGATTATAGCATTCGGCACAATGGCCGCCAGAGGCGTTGTGCGTGATGTAGGCAGAGCTTTGGGACTTGCTTACGGAACATGTGATTCTGTTGCAAAGCTCATACCCAACGAGCTGAATATGACTCTTGAAAAAGCCTTGTCTATAAGCCGTGAGTTAAAAGAACGATATGACACCGAGCCTGAGATTAAAGAGCTTATCGACCTGTCGCTTGGACTTGAAGGTATGCCCCGACATGCAACAACTCATGCTGCAGGCGTCATCATTTCTGACAGACCCGTTTCAGACTATGTTCCCCTGGCAAAGAACGACGAGCAGGTTGTCACTCAGTTTACGATGACAACTCTTGAGGAATTGGGTCTGCTCAAGATGGACTTCCTTGGACTAAGGAACCTTACAGTAATCAGTGATGCGGTGAAGCTTATTCGGGAGGTTAATCCCGATTTTTCACTGCACGATATCGACGAGGGAGATAAAGGGGTATATAATATGCTCTCTCTGGGCAACACCGAGGGAGTGTTTCAGTTTGAATCTCAGGGCATGAAAAATGTCCTTGTTCAGCTCAGACCTGAATCTCTTGAAGATTTAATAGCTGTTATTTCTTTGTATCGACCGGGTCCCATGGACAGTATACCTACCTATATAGAAAACAGGCACAATCCTCAGAAAGTAAGATATAAACATCCGCTGCTTGAAGATATACTCAATGTCACCTATGGCTGTATTGTCTATCAGGAGCAAGTAATGCAGATTTTCCGCAAACTTGCAGGGTATTCCCTGGGACGAGCCGATGTTGTCCGCCGTGCGATGAGTAAGAAGAAACACGATGTTATGGAGCGGGAGAGAGACGTGTTTATAAACGGTCTGGTTTCCGATGACGGTGTCGTTGAGGTTGAGGGATGTCTGCGACGCGGAGTTGACCGTGCCACAGCTGACTCTATCTACGACGAGATGAAGAGCTTTGCTTCCTACGCTTTCAACAAGTCTCACGCGGCTTCCTATGCATTTATTTCTTATCAGACTGCTTGGCTAAAGCATCACTATCCCAAGCAGTATATGGCGGCACTTCTCTCCAGTGTGCTTGATAATCAGAACAAGATGGCAACCTATATTACTGACTGCCACCGTATGGGAATCCAGGTGCTTCCGCCTCATGTAAACTTCAGCACTCACGGCTTTGCCGTTACAGAGGGTAACATTCGCTACGGGCTGATGGCTATCAAGAATCTCGGCAAAAGCTTTATTGATTCAATTATCACTGCACGCAGAGAAGGACAATTCACTTCCCTTAAAGATTTCTGCTCACGCCTATATTCAGGCGGAATGAACTCCCGTGCCCTTGAAAGTCTTATCAAATGCGGTGCACTGGATAATATGGGTGCCAACAGACGGCAGATGCTAAGTGTAGCAAAGGCAGTTATGGAAGACCTTGACTACGAAAAACGTCGGAATATGGAGGGTCAACTTTCACTGTTTGAAAGCGATCCCGATGTGAGGGAGAGCGCGAGTGTCACTTTGCCTGAACTTGATGAGTTTTCGCTGACAGATCTTCTCGCTATGGAAAAAGATATGGCGGGTATGTATCTGTCGGGTCATCCTATGTCTGAGTATGAATGGTATTCTGACAGGATAAAAGCTGACAGAATAGGGGATATTATCTCCGATGACGGATACAAAAAATTCATCGACGGAGATAAAGCTCGGATAGTCTGCATTATTTCAAGATTCCGTTCCCAGATTACTAAGTCAAACCAGATGATGGCTTTTGTCACCGTTGAGGACAGGTCGGGTTCACTTGAACTTATTGTTTTTCCCAAGACATTGTCTCAGTACGGAAGTGTTCTCTATGAGGGTTCGGTGATATGTGTAACCGGAACAATAAGTATGCGTGAAGACGAAGATCCTAAGATTCTGGTGAACATGGTCGAGAAGGTTGAAAAAAGTGATAATACAACTCATACACCATCAGAGCAAAACGTTGCAACCAATTCTCAGAATATTCAGGAGGCTCCAAAGAATAAGTCTGATAATATATCTGAACAGATTCCTGACTACAGAAATGCTGTAGGCTTGTATCTTAAAGTTGATTCCAAGGATAGCGTTCTCTTTGAGAAAGCACGCAGACTTGTGGATATTTTCGACGGACCTACACCCGTTTATTTTTATCTGGAGCAGGATAAAAAACTATTGAAAGCTCCCGGGGAACTATGGGTTTCTCTGAACGACGTTTTGCTTTCAGAGCTACGGAATCAGCTTGGAGAGGACTCTGTCAAACTTAAATTCGCAGAAGTTTAAAAAAGACTTGAATTTATATTCGATTACTATTATAATAAATATGTATTACTATTTGTTGGAGGTATTCTATAATGTGTGATAATGCAAACTCCATTGCTGTATTAACCAGTGGCGGTGATGCTCCCGGTATGAACGCTGCTGTCAGAGCAGTTGTTCGTTCTGCTATCAACCGCAATCTTCAGGTTTACGGCGTTAAGCGTGGATATAATGGTCTTCTCAACGGAGACGTGATTCAGATGAATCTTCGTTCCGTTTCTGATATTATTAATCGTGGTGGCACAGTTCTCTACACTGCCAGAAGTGAAGAGTACAACACTCCTGAGGGTGTTAAGAAAGCAGCAGACTACTGTCGCTCACTGGGTGTTAAGGGTGTTGTTGTCATCGGCGGTGATGGCTCTTTCCGCGGTGCAAGAGATCTTTCCGGTGCAGGAATTCCTTGTGTCGGTATTCCCGGAACTATTGATAACGACATCGCCTGCAGTGAGTACACCATCGGTTTTGATACTGCAATGAACACAGTTCTTGAGAATGTTGATAAAATCAGAGATACCGCTCAGTCCCACGACCGTTGCTCTGTTGTTGAGGTTATGGGCAGACGTTGCGGAGACATCGCCCTGCAGACCGGTATTGCTTGCGGTGCAACTTCTATTCTCGTTCCTGAGAAGCCCCATGATCTTGACTCTATGGTTATTGATAAGATTATCAAGACTAAGGCTACAGGCAAGAAACACTTCATTGTAGTAGTCGCAGAGGGTGTAGGCGGAACTTCAGAGATCGCAAAATACATCGAAGAAAAGACAGGTATCGAATCCCGTGCTACAATCCTCGGTCATGTTCAGAGAGGTGGTTGCCCCACACTGAGAGACCGTGTGGTTGCCAGTGCTATGGGTCATCATGCAGTTGACCTCATCTGCAATAATATCGGCACTCGAGTTGTTGCTATGCAGAAGGGCAATATCGTTGACCTTGATATTTCAGAGGCTCTTTCAATGAAGCGCGTGTTTGACGAGGAGCTGTATAATATTGCTATGGATGTTTCTATCTGATATAACAAGCTACAGGCGCACCTTTGTGTGCCTGTATTTTGTATAATGCTTTAATTCATTGACGCGTTAGCTTTTTCACAGGGGAGGATGGTTGTAATGACTGAGAAGGTTGTTATTCCTTATAATGATGTTTTCTTTTATGGTCTGGCACTCAGAGACAGGGAGAATCCTGATGTAAGACAGGATATATTCGCAAATATTCTTATGAGATATCTGAGAACTCTTGTGCCTGCTTCAAACAGACTTTATAGAACCACAAAGAACAGCAAATATGAATACAGCTATTCCTTTATACCCACAAAGCCCCTCAGATGGAGAGTTATCAAGAACAGACGTATTGTTCAGGATATAGAACAGTTATCTGATGGTAAGTACTGTGTTAATTATTACGACGATAATGGCAATGACGTAAAACGCATTCATTTCAGTAAACAGCACAAATGGCTCAAAACAAACTACTATAATAATATTTACGGCAATGACCTGATATGTTCCATTGTACCCAAAGAACTCAACGGTCAGACAGTTGTTCTTATGTATCCAACAGGGGCAACGTATCCCAAAACACTTCACATTTGTCCTGTTCCGAGCAATGATGTGGTTCAGCAGCGTGTTTTTTCGCGTGTTCCCGAACCTGAGCTTATGGCGCTCACTAATTATGGTGTTTTATTCTTTACTTCAGAAGAAAACCTGAATATCTATAATCAGGTTATGTCAGAGGAAGAGAAAAAGTATGCAGAAGAAATAAAACCTCCTGTATATACTACCGAGGAGGACGTCGCCGGTGGATTCCGGTTTGATGTAAATAGCTTTGATTCTACAAAAAGTGGTGGCAGTGTCTTTGATTTGAGTGAAGCAGAAGAGCTGACAGAAGATGGGTTCAAGGTGTCATCCGTTAATCGTATTCTTGAGGAAACTGATGTTGTCAATTCTGAGTATATTGAGGAACCTCATGACGATATCGAGGATGAGTATTCAATAGATTCAGAAATTGCTCAGGCTATAAAAGTTATCACTGAAATGACGGATGTTCATATTGATAACGATATTGTTTTTTCTGCCTCTGCAGATTCATCTGAGCAGGTAACTGAGATTGACGCAGCACCTGAGAAATCCGAGCCGGCAGATGAGTTACCTTTGGTCAACGATATATCAGCCGAACCTGTCGAAGATTCCGAATCAGATCTTGAAGAGCTTTCTAATCTCTTCACTGATGCTGTGGAAACAGAAGAATCTTCTGATGATACAGATAATACATCAACAGATGAAGAATCGGATATTGAACCTGACAGTAGTTATATTGACCCATCTTTCCTTAATATGAACGATGAAGATATTGATGACTACGTCCGTTCTCTCATCGATTCAATGATGCTCGATGCAAAAGAAGCTGCGTCTGAGTATACTGCCTACAACGAAGAAGGATTTGTGTCCGGCAGTGATGAGTCTGCCGTTGAGACAAATAATAATATTGATATCAATAGTTCATCCGATTATGTAGACAGCAATCCTTCTGATTCTGTCATTGAAAGCAACGGAGCTAAGTACTTCTACTATGGTGATGTTGACGAAAACGGAAAACGCAACGGACACGGAAAAACTCTGATGGAAAACGGGAACACAGCCTATGACGGTGACTACAAAGCTGATATGCGTCACGGCATCGGTAGCTTCTACTATAAAGACGGAAGTCTGTGCTACTGGGGAAATTGGCAGAATAATCTTCGCAACGGCTTCGGTGTTGGTGTGAATTCCGAGACGGGAATTGTACATACAGGTTCCTGGAAAGATAACAAACCCACAGGCGTCGGTGTGCGATTTGATAATAACGGTAAGTTTATGTACATCGATTCCGCTTGCGAGAATGTTAACGGAGGTATTCGAATCACGGGTTTTGCTGAAAACACATTTACTGTAGAATTCTGGGATGAGAAAAGCCTTAGAACAATAAAAAAAGAAATATCTGTAGATGATTTGCTCAAATAAAACATAATATCAAATCTTATTCACATAATAATACCGTCCTTGTATTTAGAGGACGGTATTTTTACATTCTATGAGGTGAATTATGAAAAGAATCACAGCTATTATCTTGTTGGCTTTGTGTGCACTGTGTGCTCTCAGCGGTTGCAAAAGCGAGGCTGATATGGTCGAGACAATGATTTCCACCATGATGCCTACAGAATCTACCGGTGGCAACACAACAGTACACAATAGCGGAACTGTTACCGACGGAGACGGAGTAATCGGAAACGACGATCAGGAGAACAGTACCGCTTCAGGTAACACAGGATCACAGGGTACTAACAACGCTTCTTCTACAAGCAATAATGTACTTTGACTTTGTTTGCACACAGCGGGACCGACATAGGAAATTATGTCGGTCCTGTGCTGTATGTTATTGAAAAACTGTCTTTTCAAGGTCGCACCGGAGCCTTGAAATTATCTTTTTTTCAAGCCTTGAAATATAGGATTGTGATATACCTAGCATATCAGCAACTTGTTTCTGGGTGTGTTCCTTTTGACCGTTTAGTCCGAACCGAAGCTCCATAATGGTACATTCACGCTCAGAGAGTTTTGATACTGCAATCAACAGTTCTCGTGCTTCCAGCTCTTTTTCTATATCTGTATTGACAGTGTCAGGGTCGCTTCCCAAAACATCGCACAACAACAGTTCGTTTCCGTCCCAGTCAGTGTTAAGCGGTTCGTCGATTGATACCTCGTTTTTAAGTTGTGATGACTTTCTCAGAAACATGAGAATTTCGTTTTCAATGCAACGGCTGGCGTACGTAGCAAGCTTGATGTTTCTTTCCGGCGAAAAGGTGTTGACTGCTTTAATAAGACCAATTGTGCCAATAGAAATCATATCTTCCACAGAACAGTTGGGACTTTCGAATTTCTTTGCTATGTATACCACGAGCCTCAGATTGTGAACAATGAGTTTCTCTCTAACATTTTCGTTTCCTCTCGAGAGTTCATCCATTATTTCTTTTTCTTCTTCATTACTCAGAGGTGCAGGTAAAGTCTCACTTCCGTTTATGTAATGTACGCTGCTTTTGCCGTGAAAAAGTGTTGTGATTTTTCGGATTATGCTTTTGATGTTGATAATAAAGAATTTCATGATACCTCCGCGAGTTCCGTTCCCATAATTGATTTGATTTCACCGTTGAGTTTTTTATCGCATATACCTATATAGCATCCATTGTGTACAAGTTTGTTATTAATGAATACTGATTTGGGTTTAAATGCCATAATCATATCTTCGCCTGCAACTGTGCTAAGCGGTATCACACGCATCTGCTCAGGTGGTATTTTTAGTGCTCCAAGCAACTCTTTTTCGGTAAGTATAACAGGCAGACCCGAGAATGGCTCTTTCAGATTACATCCGGTGTCAACAGCAGATTCAAAGCTCATCCGACTATTGGTATCTGTATATATCAGTACATTCTTAACTTTACATTTAAGCTTACCTGAGTCTGATATTTTTTGATAAACAGAAAGTGCTAAATACGTAATCAGTGTTGAACATATAAGCAGAGTGGGGGATATATCGAAGTAAACAGTATCGTTGTAGACAGCTAGCTTTTCAGGTTTTAAAACTAAATCAATCACAAGAACACTGCCACAAAGCAACATACTGAATCCCAGAAAAGCCATAGAACGGATTAATAGTTTACGTATTGAATCGTATCCATAGGCAATTATAATAATTAATATTGCTGACAATGGTTTGTATATAAGCGAAAACCATGTGCTGTAAATATCAAGAAAAACAATAAGTGTTGATAGTGAACCAACAACCGCACCCAGAAGTATTCTTATGTGCCTTGAATTTATATGTAGTATCCGTCTTTCAATGTTTAGAATAAAATAATCGATAAACAGATTAACGCATAAAAGTGTATCAATATAAATTACCTGCATCAATATCACCTTTTCTTTTTACATATATTTTTGCACATTATAATTTAATATTTTGTCACAATGAGTTACTAAATATTGAGCTGATTTAATTGGACAAAAAAATATGACAATACATACCCTGAAAATTGCAAAAATTATGAAATAATTGCTAATAATGGCTTAATTATCTTGACTAATAATTTTCTAAAGAGTAAAATTGTTCATAATGATATACGGAAGGAAGACTGTATATGGCTTTTGTTGCTATAGAAAGTATACGGGATGCTGAGCTCAGTGCTCAGAAGAGTATTGAAACAGCACAGAGTAATTCCCGACAAGATCTGGAACTTGCTGAGAAAAAAGCCTCTGATATAATCAGTCAGGCTCACGAAAAGGCAAAGCTGTGTATAGAGCATAAATCTGATAAAGCACGTGCTTCGGCAGATGAGATTATAGTCACAGCAAAGAACTCGGCACTTTTAGAGGCTGATGCCCTGAAGTCAGAGGCTAAGAAGAAACAACCTGAGATAAATAAAAAAATTCTGGATATTATAATTTGAGTTTGAGGTGTAATTGCTATGGCAATACTTCAGATGCAACGAATCAATATCTATGCTCTTAATAAGCATTGCAAGGAAATCCTTGAG
Organism: Clostridia bacterium; assembly: GCA_017421045.1. Classification (GTDB taxonomy): domain Bacteria; phylum Bacillota; class Clostridia; order Oscillospirales; family Acutalibacteraceae; genus Ruminococcoides. The sequence goes on along the minus strand of JAFQMC010000017.1, from coordinate 60,919 downwards.
ACACTCCAGAGAATGGGTGTTATGCAAGTAGAGCAGGTGGATATCGAAGACAGCGTTTTTTACCGTGAGGATACGTCGGCTTTTCAGGCGTCCTATCGACGCAGTGCTGCAGCGGTAAAATCTGCGAGCGAGATTTTATCTACCTATGTTAAGTACAAGAAGTCGTTGCTATCATCTCTTGAAGGCAGAAAACCTCTGTCTAAAGAGGAGTACTACAAGCTCACTGATAATTACACTGAGGTTTTAAAGATAGCCTATGATATTATCAGTGATAACAAAAAAATAATAGAGAACAAGGCTAAGATAGTTGCTTATGAAAGTAGGTTGGAGGCACTGTCTCCATGGCAGAATCTTGATGTTCCGATGCTACAGTCTGCAACCAAAACTACTACATCAGTTATCGGTTCTTTTCAGGAAAAGCTTGATTATGAGACTCTGAGGCTCAGAATTGCAGAAACTGATCCTGATCTGGAGCTTTTTGATTTGGAGATTGTGTCGTCTGATGATAATCAGACCTGCATTTTCGCTGTATGTATGAATAAAGACATCGAGCGATTTAATAGTGCTCTTCGAAAAATCGGCTTCATTCTTCCTGCTTTTGATTCAAAGCTATCTCCGCAGGAGGCAATCAAGGAACTCAAAAACAAGATTGAACGACGCGAAAAACTCATAGAAGAGCATATATCAAACATAACAGCTCAGAAAGATATGCTTGATTCTCTGAATTTCCTTGAAGACTATTTTGTAATGAAGTCTGACCGCTACGCCCAGATTGACAACATCTCCTATTCTCCTCATACGTTTGTCATGACAGGCTACGTTACAAAGAGAGACTCCGAAAAGCTTTCAAAGCTTTTGCTTGAAAAGTATGATGCAGAAGTTGAGCTTGAAGATGTTGACGGTGATGACGTTCCTGTTGTTCTGAGCAATAATAAATTCACAGAACCCGTAGAGGGAGTTGTATTATCGTACAGTGCTCCTCACCGCAAAGAGATAGACCCCACAGGCATCATGGCTGTTTTCTACTATATTTTCTTCGGAATGATGTTCTCGGATGCAGGCTACGGTCTTGTGATGGCTCTCGCCTGCGGTATAGCGGTAAAGGTATTTAAAAACATGGAGCAAGGACTGAAAAAGTCTCTTAAGATGTTTTTCTGGTGCGGAGTTTCTACATTTTTCTGGGGCTTAATGTTCGGCAGCTTCTTTGGAGATGCGGTCCAGGTTATATCCAGAACCTTCTTCGGTGCAGAAGCACCCGTCATATACGGAATTACAACTCCTATATGGTTCAATCCTACAGAAGGTGCAGGACCTACCAAGCTTCTGATGTTTTCATTCCTGCTGGGTATAATTCATCTGTTCGCAGGACTTATACTGCAAGCTGTGAATTATGTAAGAAACGGCAAATGGCTTTATGCAATTTACGATGATGTGTCCTGGATTCTGCTTGTAGGAGGTGCAGTGTTTGCATTGCTCTCCACAGAGATGCTCGCATCCATGGCAGGCTTCCAGCTTCCGCCTGTGTGGCTTACAATCGGTGGCATAATGGCACTTGTTGGTGCGGTACTTATTCTGTTCTGCAGTGCCAGAAACAAGAATCCATTCAAACGTCTCATCAAAGGTGCTTATAACCTTTACGGTGTGACAAGCTATCTCTCGGATATTTTGTCATACTCCCGTCTTCTGGCACTGGGACTTGCTACGGGTGTTGTTGCTCAGGTGTTCAACCAGCTCGGCGCTATGATTGGCAACAGCTTTGTTGGTGTTGTGGCATTTGTCCTGATTTTTGTAGTAGGTCACGTGCTAAATATAGGAATAAACGCACTGGGTGCGTATGTTCATACAAACAGACTGCAGTTCGTTGAATTCTTCGGAAAATTCTACGAGGGCGGAGGCAGAGATTTCAAGCCCTATGCAGTCAACACAAAGTATTATAATATCAAGGAGGATATTTAATTATGTCTGGATTATTTCTTGCAATTTTAGGTGCAGCTTTTGCAACATTTATGGCAGGTATCGGTTCTTCAATCGGTGTTGGTAAAGCAGGTGTTGCTGCTGCAGGTGTTCTTGCAGAGGAGCCTTCGCTCTTCTCAAAAGTTCTGATTCTTATGCTTCTGCCTGCAACTCAGGGTATTTACGGTCTTCTCGTAGCCTTCCTGACACTTCAGGCAGTAGGTGTTATCGGCGATCCCGTGGGTGATATTTCTGTTGCCAAGGGCGCTCTGTATCTGGCTGCTTGTCTGCCTATCGCATTTTCAGGTCTTATGTCTGCTATTCATCAGGGTAAGTGCTCTGTTGCAGGTATCAACACAGTTTCCAAGAAGCCTGACCAGATGGGTAAGGCACTCATCATTCCTGCAATGGTTGAGACATACGCTATCCTTGCACTGCTTATCTCCATTCTTGCTATCAACGGCATCAAGGTTCTCAGCATCTGATTAATTACTGATAAATTCCTTTTTACGGAGTATCATTATGACTGGTTTAGAAAAAATTCTCGCACAGATTAAGCTCGATGCAGACAACTCCTGTGCAGATATCAAAAAAACAACAGAATCACAGTGTGCCGACATCATAGCAAATGCAAAAGCTCAGGCTGAACGCATTGTTTTCGATGGTGAAAAAGACGCTGTGTGCAAATACGACGAGATTATCCTGAGAGCAAAATCCACTGCTGATATCGAGTCCCGTTCTGTTATCCTCAAAACAAAGCAGGAGATTATCGCATCAGCGCTAAACAGCGCCCGTGAGTACATTTATAATCTCCCCGATAATGAGTACTTTGCTGTCATATCAAAAATGGTAGCTAAGTATAGCGAAGATGCAGACGGTTTGATTTCTTTTTCGGCTCGCGATTTAGCTCGTTTGCCAAAGGATTATGATCAGGAGCTTTCAAAGTCTGCCCAGGGTAATCTTACTATCGGCACTTCTCCTGCAGATATCGACGGTGGATTTATTCTCACATACGGCGGAATCGAAGTAAACTGTGGACTCTCCTCAATATTCTCAGCAGAATCAGAGCGTTTCAGCGATGAAGTTGCAAAGCTCCTCTTTGCTTGATTTGGGAGGACCTTGATATGCGTATTAATAAAGACGAGTATATCTATGCGGTTTCCCGAATCCGTTGCAAAGAAAACAAGCTTCTCTCCTCAAAGAATATCGACCAGATGATTTCTATGAAGGATGCCCAGTCTGTAGAGAGATATCTCACAGAGCAGGGTTGGGGCACATCCGGTGATTATGGCCACAAAGATATTCTTCTTTGCGAGCAGGATTCACTCTGGGAACTTATGAGAGAACTGGTAGGGGATTTGTCCTGTTTCGATTTTTTCAGAGTTCAGAATGATTTTCATAATCTGAAAGCTTCCATAAAAGCGGTGTATTCAGATATTGACCCGGAGTTTATGTTTTTATCCGGTTCTGTGCTGAGTCCTTTGGATATCTACTCAGCTGTAAAGTCCAAGGAATACAGCGAGTTGCCGGAGTTTTTATCTTCTGTTGCACAGGAGGCCATGTCTATTCTCCTCAAAACAGGTGACGGTCAGCTTTGCGATGCGATTATTGACAAAGCCTGTCTTAACGAGGTTGAAAGACTGGGCAATAACAGTGGCGACGCTCTCATCCGCAGATATTGCGAAGTGTTTGTTGCTGCAGGAAATATCAAGATTGCCGTGCGTGGTGCAAAGCTTTTGAAATCCGCCGACTTTCTGTTAAGGTCTATGGCGGATTGTGAGAGCCTCGATGTTAAGCTTTTGGCATCATCAGCAGCCAGAGGTTTTGACGAAGTATGCAGTTATCTCTCAGCAACTGACTATAAAGATTCTGTTTCATATATAAAGGAATCGCTTTCTGCTTTTGAAAAATGGTGCGATAACTACATCATCAATCTGATGAAAACCCAGAAATCCGAACCCTTTTCTATTGGCCCTCTGGTGGCATATATTATTGCTAAGCAGACAGAAATCAAAGCGGTTCGTCTTATTCTTACTGCAAAACTCAACGCCCTTGATGATGGGGTAATTCGTGAAAGGGTAAGGGAAATGTATGTATAAAGTAGCCGTACTCGGAGACAGAGACAGTATATATGGATTTGCTGCCCTTGGACTTGATGTTTTCTATGCTGATAATCAGCAAAAAGGAAGAGAGATTTTTAAGCAACTTACTTCAGGCGACACATATACTATTGTTTATATAACTGAACAGCTTGCGGCAGACCTGACAGAAGAAATTGAAAAATTCAGTTTTAAGCCTACACCAGCGATAATTCTGATTCCCGGTGTTAAGGGAAATACAGGTCAGGGAATGGCTTATGTTAAGAAGTCAGTAGAAAAAGCTGTCGGTTCCGATATTCTTTAATGTTTTGTTCTTATATTATCCAGTGAAAGGATGATTTCAAATGAGCGTAGGATCTATCAGAAAAATTGCAGGTCCTCTTGTTATCGCTGATAATATGCGTGATGCCAATTTGTTTGACGTTGTACGTGTATCAGATCAGCGACTTATAGGTGAAATTATTGAGATGCACGGCGATAGTGCATCCATTCAGGTTTATGAAGAGACCTCGGGTCTTGCTCCCGGTGAACCTGTTGAGTCAACGGGAAGTCCTCTTTCTGTTGAGCTTGGACCCGGACTTATCTCCAATATCTACGATGGAATTCAGCGCCCTCTTGAGGATATTATGCGACTTTCGGGTAATAGTCTCAAGCGTGGTGTGGAAGTGCCTTCTCTTTCAAGAGAGAAAAAGTGGACTTTTGTAGCATCTGTGAAGGTTGGGGACAGGGTAGCTTCAGGTGATGTAACAGGCACCGTTCAGGAGACCGAGGTTGTAGAACATAAGATTCTTGTTCCTCCTCATGTAAGCGGAGTTATCAAATCTATAGCAACAGGTGAATTCACTGTCGATGAAACCATAGCTGTTGTGACCCTTGATAACGGCACAGATAGAGAACTGACTCTTATGCAGAAGTGGCCTGTACGTGTACAGCGTCCCTATAAGAGAAAGCTTTCTCCTGAGGCACCCCTTGTAACAGGTCAGCGTGTTATTGATACTCTGTTTCCTATTACCAAGGGCGGTGTCGCAGCTGTTCCGGGCCCCTTCGGTTCAGGTAAGACCGTAGTTCAGCATCAGCTTGCAAAATGGGCTGAAGCAGATATTGTTGTATACATCGGATGCGGAGAGCGCGGAAATGAGATGACAGATGTTCTCAACGAATTCCCCGAGCTCATAGACCCAAAAACAGGCAAATCTCTGATGGAGCGTACTGTGCTTATTGCAAATACCTCTGATATGCCCGTTGCTGCCCGTGAAGCTTCTATCTACACAGGTATTACTATCGCTGAGTATTTCCGCGATATGGGATATTCCGTTGCTCTTATGGCTGACTCTACATCCCGTTGGGCAGAGGCTCTTCGTGAGATGTCAGGTCGACTTGAAGAAATGCCCGGTGAAGAAGGATACCCTGCGTATCTTGGATCCCGTCTTGCTCAGTTCTACGAGCGTGCAGGTAAGGTGGAGACCCTCTCCAGTGATGAGCGCATTGGTACACTTTCCGTTATTGGTGCGGTTTCTCCTCCCGGAGGTGACATCTCTGAGCCTGTTTCTCAGGCTACATTGCGTATTGTAAAAGTATTCTGGGGACTCGATTCATCCCTTGCATATAAGAGACATTTCCCTGCAGTTAACTGGCTCACCAGTTACTCGCTGTACGTTGATACTCTCTCAAAGTGGTTTGATCAGAATGTATCACCTGAGTGGATGAAGTGTCGCACAAGATTAATGCAGCTTCTTCAGGAAGAAGCAGAACTTGAAGAAATTGTTAAGCTTGTTGGTATGGATGCTCTTTCATCGCCCGACAGACTCAAGCTTGAAGCAGCACGTTCTATACGCGAGGATTTCCTGCATCAGAACGCGTTCCACGACACAGATACCTATACACCTCTTGAAAAACAGCTCATGATGATGGAGCTGATACTCAATTTCTATGATTTGTCTTTAGGTGCTCTGGAACAGGGGGCTGATATTGATGCCATTGTTAAGATGGATGTAAGAGAGCGTATTGGTAGATTTAAATATGTTTCCAACGATGAAATCAAGAAGCAGTATTCAGATATCCTCTCTGCTCTTGATAAAGAAATTGCCGATATTGTGAGAAGGGGTGAGGACTGATATGCCAAGAGAATACAGAACAATTCAGGAGGTCGCCGGTCCTCTGATGCTCGTTCAGGGCGTTGAAAATGTCAGCTACAATGAGCTTGGCGAAATTGAACTTGCAAGCGGTGAAATCCGCAGATGCAAAGTTCTCGAAATCAACGGCACCGATGCACTTGTGCAGCTTTTCGACTCTGCTGCAGGCATTAACCTTTCCGATTCAAAGGTGCGTTTCTTAGGCAGAAGCATGGAGCTTGCTGTGTCCCACGATATGCTTTCAAGAGTATTTGACGGTATGGGCCGTCCTATCGACGGTGGTCCCGAGATTCTTCCCGTAGACAGACTTGATATCAATGGATTACCTATGAATCCCGCCGCCAGAAACTACCCTCAGGAGTTTATTCAGACAGGTATTTCTGCCATCGATGGACTTAATACCCTCGTTCGCGGTCAGAAGCTTCCCATTTTCTCAGCTTCCGGTCTTCCACATTCAAATCTTGCCGCTCAGATTGCACGTCAGGCTAAGGTTCGCGGCACAAACGAACCCTTCGCCGTTGTGTTTGCCGCCATGGGTATCACCTTTGAGGAATCCAACTTCTTTGTTGAAAGCTTCCGTGAGACAGGTGCAATTGACAGAACAGTAATGTTTATGAATCTGGCAAACGATCCTGCTATTGAGCTTATTTCCACACCTCGTATGGCACTTACTGCTGCTGAGTATCTGGCCTTTGAAGAGAATATGCACGTGCTTGTAATTCTCACAGATATTACAAACTATGCAGATGCTCTGAGAGAAGTATCAGCCGCTCGCAAGGAAGTTCCCGGACGTCGCGGTTATCCCGGATATATGTATACTGACCTTGCATCGCTTTACGAGCGTGCAGGCAGACAGAAGGGCAAGAATGGATCAATCACCCTGATTCCTATTCTTACTATGCCTGAGGATGATAAGACTCATCCGATTCCTGACCTTACAGGATACATCACAGAGGGACAGATCATTCTTTCCCGAGAGCTTTACCGCAAGGGCATTGCTCCTCCCATTGATGTACTTCCCTCGCTTTCAAGACTTAAAGACAAGGGAATAGGAGAGGGCAAAACCCGAGCAGATCACTCAAACACCATGAACCAGCTCTTCTCCGCGTATGCAAGAGGTAAAGATGCCAAGGAGCTCATGGTAATCCTCGGTGAGGCAGCATTGACGGATATTGACAAACTTTATGCAAAGTTTGCTGACGAGTTTGAAAAGCGCTATGTTTCTCAGGGATACACAACCGACCGAAGCATCGAAGAAACCCTCGACCTTGGTTGGGAACTTCTGAGAATTCTGCCTCGTTCCGAACTCAAACGAATCGATGATAAATATCTCGATATGTATTATGACAAGAAGTAAGTGGTGATTGTTTTATGGCTTCAACACAAATCAATCCCACCAGAATGGAACTCACACGTCTGAAGAAAAAGCTTGCAACCGCCACTCGCGGCCACAAGTTGCTCAAAGATAAGAGAGACGAACTTATGAGAAGTTTTTTAGATATGGCTCGTCTCAACCGTGAGCTTCGTGCAAAGGTGGAAAAAGCAATATCAGAGGCTAATAAGAACTTTGTTCTTGCCAGTGCATCAATGAACCCCCAGACATTGAGTGCTTCTATGCTTGCACCAAAGCAGGAGGTATATCTGGATGTTTCATACACTAATGTAATGAGTGTTGATATTCCTGTATATAACATCAATACAAGAACATCTGACAAGAACGATATCTATTGTTACGGTCTGGCATTTACTTCTGCCGATCTTGATGATGCAGTGAGTTCTCTGGCTGACGTTTTACCCGATATGCTCAGACTTGCAGAGATCGAAAAATCCTGTCAGCTCATGTCTGCAGAAATCGAAAAAACCCGCAGACGTGTTAACGCACTGGAGCATGTGATGATACCTGAAACAAAAGAAAAGATCCGTTATATAACAATGAAACTTGACGAAAACGAGCGCTCAACCCAGACCAGACTTATGAAAGTTAAGGATATGGTGCTCAAAAACGCCCACGGATATTAATATTCTCAAATGGAAGAAAAATGACGTTGATGATAGTAACATCAACGTCATTTTCTATTACAATATTGTTGTTTGAAAATTCAAAATAATAGTGATAAACTCTTTCATGCAACAAAAGGTATTGTGATGAAAACGCCAGTGTTTATGGGCTTTTATAGTGTGTTTTTTCTTGTGAAGATGCATTTGCACAACCTGTTGTGGTATGTAAAAATTATTCTTCTACAATTTGGGTGATTATATGAAAGTTAAGTGTTCCTCAGCATTGTTGGTTTCACTGATAGTGATAGTCGTGCTTGCGTTCGGCGCTGTAGGCTGTGCAGACAGCAGTGATGGTTTTGTAGTATCAGGCCATGAAAATAATGGAAAAATTGAGACTGATACTTTAAGCACAACAGAAGATATTGATAATCTTGTTACCGACGATGATAAACTTGTAATAAATTATTTCGATGCATATACTTGGGTTGTTTTCTTCGATGAGAACAGATATGTTGAAAATATGATATATATTTATAAGTTTGATTCTGCCGAAGCAGCTGAAGATATGCTTTCAACCCGTAAAGAAGAACTCGAGATAAACAAGACGATGACCGTCACCGAAGCGAAAACAATAGAAAACTATATTATTATATATCTTGATGATACCAGCTTCACCAATGTAACAAGAGAAATGCTTGAGAATAATTTCTCCCAGATGATTGTATAGTAAGATTTACTGTCCGTATAATATAAAAGTTCCCTGCTAAGTTTTTATGTGCTTGGCAGGGAACTTTATTTTTTAATTAATCGACGTCAGTTTTTTTCTGAGGCTTTTTCAGATCAAAGCAGTGAACAATTAATACTAATTCAGTGTATACAAGTACTGGTATTAAAGTTGAGAACATAAAACTCTTAATCGCAAAACTTACCGCTACTGCTGCAATAATGCAAATAACCAGAAGTATTGTACTGAAGGCTGTGGCAAATACTTTGTTGTAAAGGCGTCCTTCTAAGGTGAGTGTTGCGATTACAAAGGGATAAACCAGAAGTATTGCTAAAGCAAAAATCAGCAGATTGATTACGACATCGCCATTTGAAGAAGCAATATAATAAAGAATCAGGACGATGGCAATCATTGCGCATATTATGTAAGACGGTAACTTAGCAAAGAATACTTTTTTAGTTTTCATGAGCAAGGCGGTCGACATTCCCCAGGTCAACGGCAAAATGGAAAGTGCTGCTGACCACAGTCCTCCGAACTGAACGCTCAGGGTAACTTCATCTGCAAAGTTTATACTCACATTACACAGGGAAAGTATTAACATCAACACAGAAATTCCTATTATAATAATCGGTGTTTTGTTCTTATCTTTGAGAATCACATCTCGGACTATCTTCATTTTCTGTATCTCCTGGCTTTTGTTTTTTTCTCTTTAGGTGTAGTCTTGTCTGATGACATTACTAAGAATGTGGGGATTAACGCAATAGGCGATGCGCAGACAAAGGTTAATATTTCGTATACAGGTATCTGTAAGGTCAGGTGCTTATCTATTGCAAGCAATATGGTTGCCAGTGATGTTATCACAGAGAGGAATAAGACAATAAAATCGCTTTTAAGTATTCCAGCGGCAAATAAACCATTGAACAAACCCAGAAGTGTCAGCAGCAAATAAAGTCCTATATTTACTATATATAGTGTATAGTCAATTGTCATATTGAGCTTGTGAACTGTCTGAATTGCATCGGTCATCAGAGTCACATTCTCGAATAATGGAAAAAGACAAGTTACAAAAGCAATAAAAGAGGGGATAGCCAAAGCGGATTTTTTCTTGTTAACAGTAAATGATACAGTACCGATAACTAAAGCTACAGCTAAAATCCCTCTGAATATACAGTAAATATTCTCTGCAGTACCATCTGTCTGCGTAAAACCACTGCTTACGGCAACAAGCGTAGGCGCCAGAAGCGGGACAACAGCCACAGCGGTCAGCAGACATATAATTACTGTATATATATTCTTGTTATTGTTTTTCTTTTGCGAGGTATTAGGAATATCGGACATTTCAAAACTCCTCCAATCAATTTATATTTTATCAATAAGAGGTCTATTTTTCAATACTTATCATAAAAAATTAAGAATATAGACATAAATGTAAATGATGGATTATGCATATCCTGATAAATATCTGTATATAAATAAGTGTAGCCTATAATGTTTGCAGGTGATGTTATGGTATGCAGAATTGTAGAACTGAGACACAAAGAGGTAATTAACAGCACAAACGGTTGTCGCATTGGCTTTGTAGATGATGTTGAAGTAGATACCGCAACTGCTCAGGTTAGGTCAATTATAGTCTTTGGAAGGCCACGTTGTTTTGGTGTTATGGGTAGAAACGAGGACCTGATAATTCCGTGGGATGATATCCAGCTCATAGGTCAGGACACGATATTAGTAGGTTCTAATATTAAATATCAACAAAAAGCTAAAAAGACAACAAAACTTTTTGGCTAATCTGCGGTTTTCGAAAGTTTGTGCTATTGAGCAACAGTAACGAAAACAGGTGCAAGAAATTGTGCAACATAACGAAGAATGATTCTGCAGAAGAATAATAACACACATATGATTCTGTAAAAGAAAAATAATAACAAATTTAAAATTTTGATTTTTTTAGAGAATTATGATTTAATTCAGTCAAGATTGTGTGATTAAGCAAAATATTACCGCTTAAAAACAACGCTTTCGAAAAACGGCATGGATGTCCAAAATTTATGATTCCGCCTTAAGGAACCTTGGAAGAGTCCGGTCGTGTGAGATTTTCGGCTGAGTTGTCAAGGGTGAGTACAGTATCTGTACTGATAGTGTTAGCTATCACTTCACCCGGAAATAAGGAGGACGAATTTTTGATTAAAACATTCAAAAGGTTGGCTGCCGTAGTATCACTTTCACTTATCATATCAATCGTAGCAGTACCCTGCGCAGTATTCTTTATGAGCACTCAGACAGTTTCTGCAGCAGAGGTAACAGGCACAACCGAAACCGGCGAAACTGCCGGATCTGTTACAAAGGCTTATCGTAATGATAAAGCACTTTCAAAGAAGCAGGACGATACAACTGCTCAGAGAGCGCAGAACTTTGATGCTGCCAAGAAGGAGGCAACAGAGGTTGCTTCTGAGGTTGAAGTAAAGCCTGCAGCGGCTCTTACACAGAGCACAGAGTATCTTCTTGATATTGCAAATCCTGACTACTCTTACGAGGGACGAGCAATCTCAATCACAGGATACGACAGAGACGTACTTGAGCGCCTTGTTATGGGCGAGGCAGGTGCCGAGGGTTATATCGGCTGCTGTCTTGTTGCACAGGCAATCAGAGACACAATGGTAAACGACGGTTATAAGACTGTTGAGGCAGTCAGAACAAACTGCGGTTATCAGGCAACACTTTCCAGAACTCCCAACTCAGATGCAAAGAGGGCCGTTGAGTTTATCTTTGATCAGGGTGGTGCCGCTGTTCAGCATGATGTTATCTACTTCTATGCTCCCGCACTTTGCACCAGTGGTTTCCATGAGTCTCAGGAATTTGTTGTACAGTACAACAACCAGAGATTTTTCGACAGATGGTAATAGGAGAGCAGTCGCTACGGCGGCTGCTTTTTTATATTCTAAATTCTTTATTTAATTTGTACAGAAAAGTAACCTTGAAAATATGCAAAATATGCAGTAAAACCCTTGACATTTTCCGTATATTTTGATATGATGTTGAGGCACTACGCACGATAGGCTTGCTCTGTGGGTGTATCTGTACTGACGGATATCTGAATGAGCAAAATCCAAAAGCCTGTCGGAGGTTTAACCTTAGGAGGAATAAACATGTCAGTAGTATCAATGAAGCAGCTTCTTGAAGCAGGTGTTCATTTCGGTCACCAGACAAGAAGATGGAACCCCAAGATGGCTGAGTACATCTTCACAGAGAGAAACGGTATCTATATTATCGATCTCCAGAAGACAGTTAAGAAGCTCGAGGAGGCTTACAACTTTGTTCGTGAGATCTCCACTCAGGGCGAGTCTGTTCTCTTTGTAGGTACAAAGAAGCAGGCTATGGACAGCATCAAGGAAGAGGCTGAGCGTGCAGGCGCTTACTATGTAAACGCTCGTTGGCTCGGCGGTATGCTCACAAACTTCACAACAATCCGTCGCAGAGTCGGCAGACTCAAGCAGCTCCGTGCAATGGAGGCTGACGGCACATTTGATCTCCTTCCCAAGAAGGAAGTTATCAAGCACAAGCTCGAGATCGAGAAGCTCGAGAAGTTCCTTGGCGGTATCGAGGATATGGAGAAAATGCCCGGCGCACTCTTTATCGTTGACCCCAGAAAAGAGAAGATTGCAGTTGCAGAAGCAAAGAAACTCGGTATCCCCGTTGTTGCTATTGTTGACACAAACTGTGATCCCGATGAAATCGACTACGTAATCCCCGGTAACGATGACGCTATCCGCGCTGTTAAGCTTATTGCCGGCGCAATGGCTTCTGCTGTAATCGAGGGCAGAGAGGGTCAGATGGGCGCTGCTGCTATCGTTGAGGATGATGCAGAGGTTGAGGAGAAGCCCGCACCTAAGAAGAGAAGATCTGCAAAGAAGGCTGAGGATGCTGCAGAGGCTCCCAAGGCTGACGCAGAGTAATTTCATATATTCGTAATTTATTGAAAGGATGAATGTAAAATGAGTTTTACAGCACAGGACGTTAAGGCTTTAAGAGAAAAGACCGGTTGCGGTATGATGGACTGTAAAAAGGCTCTCACAGAGGCTAACGGCAACATGGATGCCGCTGTTGACTTCCTTCGTGAGCAGGGTCTTGCAAAGCAGGCTAAGAAAGCTTCCAGAATCGCAGCAGAGGGTATTGCATACGCTCTGACAAACGATACAAATACAGCAGGTGTTGTTATCGAGGTTAACTCTGAGACAGACTTCGTTGCTAAGAACGAGGACTTCCAGAACTTCGTTAAGACCTGCGCACTCACTGTTATCGAGAACAACCCCGCTGATGTTGATGCTCTCAAGGCATGCACAGCTGTTGGCACAGAGATGACAGTCGAGGCACTCCTTCAGGAGAAGGTTCTTACAATCGGTGAGAACCTCCAGATCAGACGTTTCGAGCGTTTTGATTCTGCTTGCGTTGGTTATGTACACGCAGGTGGTAAGATTGGTGTTATCGTAACATTCGACACAGACGTTGACACTGCTTCCGATGCTTTCGTGGCATACGGTAAGGATGTTGCAATGCAGATTGCAGCTCTCAACACTCAGTATCTCAACGCAGATGCTGTTCCTGCTGAGGTTCTCGAGCATGAGAAGAAGATCATGCGTGAGCTGGTTCTCAACGAGGGCAAGCCCGAGGCTATCGCAGACAAGATTGTTATGGGTAAGATCAACAAGTACTACAAGGAGAACTGTCTCGTAGATCAGGAGTTCGTTAAGGACAACAAGATGACAGTTCAGCAGTACACAGATGCTACAGCTAAGAACCTCGGCGGTTCCATCAAAATCACCGGTTTTGTACGCTACGAGAAGGGTGAGGGCATCGAGAAGCGTCAGGATGACTTCGCAGCAGAAGTTGCATCCATGGTTAAGTAATTTAATATTTACTGAATTTTACAGCGTCCGCTATGAAAAGTGGACGCTGTTTTATTTTAGAAAAATATTTTGATAAAAGTTAAAAATATAGTTATATTTTCTTTACAAAGTTTACAATATGATGTATTATTATAATAACTATATATAGCACTTTGGGGGTGTTCTGAATGGAACCGAAATATAAGCGTGTGTTACTTAAATTGTCCGGTGAGTCTCTTGCAGGCAATCAGAAAAGTGGTATAGATTTTGAAACTGTACTCAAAATCTGCGAGCCTATCAAAAAATGTGTTGATATGGGCGTTGAGGTTGCAATCGTTGTAGGCGGCGGCAACTTCTGGCGAGGCAGAACCAGCGGTAAAATGGATCGTACTCGTGCAGACCATATGGGTATGCTTGCTACTGCCATCAATGCTCTCGGTGTTTGCGATGCACTGGAACAGCTCGGTGTTGACACAAGAGTGCAGACTGCCATCTCAATGCGTGAAATAGCAGAGCCTTACATTCGCGGCAAGGCTATCCGTCATCTTGAAAAGGGCCGAGTTGTGGTCTTTGGTTGCGGTACAGGAAATCCCTTCTTCTCAACCGACTCTGCTGCATCGCTGCGCGCTGCCGAAATTGAAGCTGATATAATTCTTAAGGCAACAATGGTTGATGGTGTATACGACTGTGACCCCAAGACCAACGAAAATGCTGTGAAGTATGACAACCTTTCATTTGGCGAAGTTGTTGAAAAACAGCTTAAGGTTATGGATGGTACAGCCGCAACCATGTGCAGAGAGAACGATATTCCTATCCTTGTATTCAGCATAGACAGACCTATGAATATTTACGACGCTGTCTGCGGCGAGGGTATCGGAACCTTAGTTAATTAATTAGAACATCTCATCAGGAGGATATATTATGAATAACGTTATTAAAAAATCTGAAGAATCCATGCAGAAGCGTGTGAACTATCTCGAGAGTGAATATGCAAGAGTTAGAGCAGGCAGAGCTAACCCTGCAGTTCTTGATAAGGTAATGGTAGACTACTATGGCACACCTACACCTGTTCAGCAGCTTGCAGCCGTAGCTGTAGCTGAGGCAAGAACCCTGACAATTCAGCCTTGGGATGCATCTGTACTGCGCGCAATCGAGAAGGCTATCCAGACCTCCGATATCGGTATCAATCCCCAGAATGACGGCAAGTGCATCCGTCTTATTTTCCCACCTCTCACAGAGGACAGACGTAAGGAGATCGTTAAGGAAATATCTAAAAACGCAGAGGATACAAAGGTACAGGTTCGTAACGAGCGCAGAGATGCAATCGACCGCCTGAAGAAGATGAAGAAAAACTCCGAAATCACAGAGGATGACCTGGAGGACGGTCAGGAAAAGATTCAGAAGGTTACTGATAAATTCATTAAGAATATCGATGAACTCTGCCAGAAGAAGCAGAAAGAAATCATGGAGATCTGATAACTATGTCGTTTTTATTTTCACGGCGTAAAAAACAGGGGAAGGACGAGTCTATCGTCCTTCCACAGCATATAGGAATAATTATGGACGGTAACGGCAGATGGGCGAAGAAACGCGGTCTGCCGAGAAGTGCAGGCCATACATACGGCGCGCAGACTTTCCGTACTATCACCAGATATTGCAGTGATATCGGCATCCGTTACCTCACCGTCTATGCTTTTTCCACCGAAAATTGGAAGCGTCCTGCTGAAGAAGTATCTGCTCTTATGAAGCTTTTCAAGCAGTATCTTAATGAAGCTCTTACAGACTTTAAGGATGATAGTATTGTTGTGCGGTTTATCGGTGATACCTCGGCTTTTTCTTCGGATTTGCAAGAACTTATCGAGAGAACAGAGAGAGAATCCGCAGAACGTACCGGAATGGTGCTTAACATTGCTATGAACTACGGAAGCCGTGACGAGCTTGTTATGGCGACAAAGTTAATTGCAGAGCAAGCCAGAGACGGTAAGCTCAGTGTTGATGATATTAATGCCGATACAATCAGTTCACATCTGTACACTGCAGGTCAGCCCGACCCTGACCTTATCATTAGACCCAGCGGTGAATACAGAATTTCCAATTTTCTATTATGGCAGGCAGCATACACCGAGTTTATCATCTGTGACAAACTCTGGCCTGACTATACAACTGATGACTTAGATGAAGCTCTCAGAGAGTTTTCGAGTCGTAACCGTCGATTCGGCGGTGTCTGATTTTACTTATACCTTAGCCAACAGGGGGTTCTTAAATTGAAAACACGCATTATTACCGCGATAATCGGTATTATCTTTTGTGTATTGCTGATGATATTCGGAGAGATGTTTCCTATAATCATCGTAATTGCGGCGGCTCTTGTTAATACAATCATGTGTTCAGAGTTCCTCACTGCAAAAAGTTTGCAGAAGAACCCTCCTGTTCTGATACTCACACTCCTGTTTGCAGTTGCAATGCCTTTGGTTGCTTGCACTGCTTATTGGTACATACCTCTCTTTATATACTCAATGCTGATGTTTTTTATGCTTGTTTTCCTCAGACAGAGTGTTACAGTAGGGGATATAACCTTTGCGTATGCAGGCTCTGTTGTAATCTCTCTTGCAATGTCAACGATATCCCGATTGGTATTCTCCAGCGGCGGATGGCACAGCTTCTACCTTGTTATGGCTCTTATCGGTCCTTGGTTTGCTGATAGTGCTGCCTATTTTACAGGAAGCTTTATCGGAAAAAAGAAGCTCTGTCCCAATATAAGCCCCAACAAAACTGTTGAGGGTGCAATCGGCGGTATGTTAGGTGCTGTTGCAGGAATGATGCTTGCAGGTCTGGTGTTCCAGTTTATTGTATACCGCAATATGAGTGTCAACTACCTTGCACTGCTTGTAATCGGTATATACTGCTCTGTAGTTTCAATTCTTGGTGATCTTGTTTTCTCCGTTATCAAGAGAGATTGTAACATCAAGGACTATGGCTCAATAATGCCGGGGCACGGCGGTCTGCTTGACAGATTCGATTCTGTAATTTTCTGTGCACCTTTCGTCTATTTCATTTCCCAGTCGTGGGGACTTATAACAGTATAAGTAATATTTTACAGTCTTTTATGGATATAATAAGGTTGTGACTTGTAATGACTGAATGTTTATCCGTTCTGGGTTCCACCGGTTCTATCGGTACCCAGACACTTGATGTAGCTAATAAATATAATTTAAATATATGTGCTCTTACCGCTCACAAAAACGTAAAACTTCTTGAAGAGCAGGTAAGGCAGTTCAGGCCGAGGCTTGCTGTTATGTATGATGAGTCAGCTGCAGCAGATCTTAAGTTGCGCTTGGCTGATACTGATACCAAAGTTCTCTTTGGTATGTCAGGTCTCATTGAAGCAGCATCTGCTGAGGAAGCAGATACAGTCCTGAATTCGCTTGTGGGAATGGTAGGACTCGAGCCTACTCTGGCGGCTTGCAAGGCAAGGAAGAATATTGCCCTTGCAAATAAAGAGACGCTTGTTGCAGGCGGAGAGCTTGTTATGAATTCTGTCAAGGAAGCGGGAATTTCTCTTCTGCCGGTTGACAGCGAGCACAGTGCTATATTTCAGTGCTTGCAGGGATGCCCTGAGAAAAAGTACCTTAAGAAACTTATCCTGACAGCTTCGGGCGGTCCCTTCTTTGGCAAGAAGAGGGAAGAGCTTCAGAATGTCACTGTTGCCGAGGCTCTCGCTCATCCGAATTGGAGTATGGGTGCAAAGATTACCGTTGACTCCGCATCTATGATGAATAAGGGCCTTGAGATAATCGAAGCGAGATGGCTCTTTGACGTTACCGCTGACAATATCGACGTTGTTGTTCATCGTCAGAGTATTATACACTCTCTCATAGAGTTTGTTGATAATTCCGTACTTGCACAGCTGGGAGAGCCTGATATGCGTATTCCTATACAGTATGCATTGACTTATCCCGACAGAGTACCTTCTCCTGCTAAGGAATTAGACCTTGCTTCGGTAGCAACTCTCACCTTTGATAAACCCGACTATGAGACTTTTGAATGTCTCACAGCGTGCAAAACTGCTCTTTCCATAGGCGGAACTTCACCCGCCATTGCTAATGGTGCAAACGAAGCTGCAAACGCTTTATTCAGAGAAGGAAAGATTCCTTTCCTGCGTATCGGAGAGTTGGTCTCAGGAGCTGTTTCTGATATTAAAAGCACACCGCTCAATACTCTTGATGATGTGCTCTGTGCCGACAGTGCCGCAAGAGAATACGTTATTTCTGCGGTATAGAAAATTCTACGGAGATGATTACATTTGACAGTGTTCGTTAATATTCTGATCACTGCGGCTCTGATTATTATCGGAGTTCTATTGTTTGAACTTATCATATTTTTTCACGAAGGCGGCCACTTTGTGACTGCAAAGCTTTCAGGTGTAAAGGTTAACGAGTTTGCACTCGGTATGGGACCCAAGCTCTTTTCTTTTACAAAGGGTGAAACCAAATATTCACTCAGACTTCTTCCAATCGGCGGTTACTGCGCTATGGAAGGAGAAGATGAAGAAAGCGACAACCCCAGAGCATTCAATAATGTAAAGATTTACAAACGACTCATAATTGTTGCCGCAGGCGCTGTTATGAACATCGTTTTGGGTCTTATTCTCATGATGGTGCTCCTGCTTCCCATGGAGAATTTTTCTTCCACCACGGTCAATTCCTTTATTCCTCAGTCCTATAGTGCTAACAGCGGACTTGAAGAGGGAGATAAAATTATTGCCGTTGACGGATACGCCGTTAACAATTCTCTGGACCTTTCGTACTCCCTTGCAACTATCAAAGTGCAGGATGTAAGCGGTGACAGCTTCCAGATTTACAAGCAGGATTGCACAAATGCTCTTTCCGACATCTACTATGATCAATACGAAAAAGGTAACTTCGACAGCTTCACAGATGCAGAGTATGAACAGATATACGCAGATCTCTGTCAGGCTGCTGAAAAGGTTAACGCCGCCAATACAAAAGAAGAAGCAGATCTCGCTCTTTCAGAGGGAGCAGAGGTTCTTTACAGTTATTTCCCCTCTGAAACCGTAGAGGTTCCCACCATCGAAGTAAAAGACAGCAGACCCCGATTCAGAGCCGATCTTAAAGTTGTTCGCAGTGGGGAAGAGGTTCTCCTCGAAGATGTCGACTTCAGAACCTACACTACCGCTGACGACCCAACTCCAAAGATGTCTATTGATTTTTATACCAACCCCAAGGATAAAACTTTTCTCTCGTTGTTAGAAGAAACAGGTTCCCAGACAGTGTCTGTTGTCCGTATGGTTGTTGATTCATTAATAGGACTTGTTAAGGGTGAATTTGGCTTCACAGATGTTTCAGGTCCTATCGGTGCGGCATCCGCAACTGTTGAGGTTGCACAGCAAGGTCTTAAAACAGGCTTTGGCGATGCGGTGCTCAACATTGTTTATGTTATGATGATAATCTCCGTGAATCTCGGAGTTGTCAATATGCTTCCTTTCCCGGCTCTTGATGGCGGACGTTTTTTGTTCCTTCTTATCGAAGGAATCTTCAGACGTCCCATCCCGAGAAAAGTTGAGGCTATCGTCAACGCTATCGGTCTTGGAATTCTCTTGATATTTATCCTTATTGTATCCGTCAAGGATGTATGGATGCTCTTTGTGTGAGGTAATTATGTCTAAAATAAAAGTTAAAGCAGGAAATGTAGAAATAGGTGCAGGAGCACGGGTTTCTGTCCAGTCTATGCTCAACACACCTGCTCACAACATCGAAGCCAGTGTGCAGCAGGCTAAGAATTTGCAGGCAGCCGGTTGCGATATAATACGTGCCGCAGTACCCGACAAGGACGCTGTCAGACTGATTCCTGCGCTTAAAGAGGCGGTGTCTGCACCAATAGTTGCAGATATTCACTTCGACTACAAGCTCGCACTTGAGTGTGTTGCAGCTGGAGTGGATAAAATACGCATCAATCCCGGCAACATCGGCAGTGACGACAGGGTAAAAGCTGTTGCTGATGCGTGCAGAAATCATTCTGTGCCCATCCGTATCGGCGTAAATTCTGGCTCGCTGGAAAAATCAATTCTCGCAAAGTACGGACATCCTACTGCAGAGGCTCTTTGTGACAGTGCTCTCTATCACGCTTCATTATTAGAGAAATTTGATTTCACCGATATTGTCCTTTCCATGAAGTCATCTTCAGTTCCTACTACGGTTAAAGCATACGAGCTTGCTTCACAAAGATGTGACTACCCTCTGCATCTGGGAGTTACCGAAGCAGGCACAGAATACAGCGGTATAATTAAATCGTCTGCAGGAATCGGCTCATTGCTTCTTCATGGAATAGGCGATACAATCCGCATTTCGCTTACAGCCGACCCTGTTCGCGAAGTTGTTGCAGGAATTGAACTGCTCAAATCAATCGGTCTCAGAGACGGAGGAGTACGATTTGTCTCTTGCCCTACATGCGGACGTACAAAGATCGATCTTATCGGACTTGCAAATACTGTTCAATCCCGACTTATGGGTGTTGATAAGGACATAACCGTTGCTATTATGGGATGTGCTGTCAACGGTCCCGGCGAGGCTAAAGAGGCCGATATCGGTGTTGCAGGCGGTGACGGTTGCGGTCTGATTTTCCGTAAGGGTGAAATACTGTACAAAGTTCCCGAAGAAAAAATTGTTGATGCACTTTTGGAAGAAATTGAGAAGCTATAAATTTACATGATATATCGAGGATCGAATGAATACATTAGGAAGTTGTTTTGAGAAATTTTTAAGTGATGCAGGTTCTTTCAGCGAAAAAGTATCTGCGGGACTAATTGAAAAAATTAATATAAATAAAGAAAAGCGTACAGCAGAAATTGCTGTACGCTTTAGTGACGTTATAGAGAGAGACCTGCTTTTCGCCACTGAAAAAATGATAGCAGGATCGGCGCTGTCTTTTGAAAAAGTCATTATTTATCCTGAATATACCGACGTAGAGTTTTCTGCTGACAGATACGATGATGTTATAAAAGAAGTACGTCGTCGCATCCCTTCGTTGAATGGTGTTATCTCTGACAGCACTGTTATTATCAAAGGTGATACTCTTGTCGTTGAGCTTCATCATGGTGGCAAAACTGCGCTTAATTCTCTGGGCTTTGACCGTGAACTCAGAGATGTAATTAACAGTGAATACGGAAAGAGCTTCAACATCGAGTATTCAGGTGTTACCGATATCAATGCTGACGATGACCAGTATATTGAGAACATCAAGCATTATGAAGAGACATTGAGAAGAAAAGAACTCGAAGCCTTCGAGGAATCTGAATCCAACTATAAATCCCCTGATGCTCCTTCCCGGACTATCGAAATCCGTAGCGGGGAACACCTTTATCCCTGCATTTATCCCGGTTCAACAAGACCTTTGTGGGGAAGAATTATTAAAGGCAAAACTCAGAGCATTAACTCTCTGTCTTTTGACTCGGGAAAGGTGACGATCTGGGGTGATATCTTCAGCATGGAGACGAAAGTCACCAAGTCAGGTGATAAAAACATAATCTCCATTTACATCACCGATTATACTGGCTCGGCTATTCTCAAGGTTTTTGCGCCCATAGCTGAGTGTAAGCCTCTGTCTGCACTTTCTAAAGGAAAAACCATTGTTGCTCGGGGAGATTATGAGTTCGACCCGTTTATGAAGGCTTATGTTATTAATTGCAAGTCCATAATGACAGCAGAAAAATATCAGGTTGTAGACAATGCACCGAAAAAGAGGGTAGAGCTACACCTGCATACAAATATGTCTGCACTGGATGCTCTCACTCCTGCAGGCAATCTCATCAACCGTGCATCAGACTGGGGTCACTCGGCAATTGCCGTAACCGACCATGGTGTTGCCCAGGCTTTCCCTGACGCTATGAACGCTTGTGAGGGTCTGGAGTATAAGGGTAAGGAAATCAAGGTCATCTATGGCACAGAGGCGTATTTTGTCAATGATGTTGTCAATGTAGTTGACGGAGATAGGGACGAGCCCTTTGATGGTGAGTTTGTTTGCTTCGATCTGGAGACCACAGGACTATCTGCAAGTAAAAACAGAATAATAGAAATCGGTGCTGTTCTTGTAAAAAACGGAAAAGCCGTGGATTCTTTCTCTACTTTTGTTGACCCGCAAGTCGCAATTCCCGAGAAGATAACAAAGCTTACAGGCATTGACGATTCTATGGTGAAGGGTGCACCGAAAGAAGCTGAAGCACTGGAGAAATTTCTTGATTTTTGTCAGGGAAGAGTTCTCGTTGCGCATAACGCTCGCTTTGATACATCCTTCATCAAAGCTGCATGTGAGCGCTGCGGTAAAGAATATTCCTTCACATCTGTTGATACAGTGGCTCTGTCTCGCACTATACTCAAAGATATCGAAAACTGCAAGTTAAATACAGTTGCAAAATATCTCAGACTTCCTGAGTTTAATCACCACAGAGCAAGCGACGATGCAGAAATTCTCTCAAAAATCTTCGTACAGCTTTGCGACCGACTCAGAACTGACTACGAAATTAATACAATCTCTGAAATCAATAGCGGTATCTATGGCGGTAAGTACAAGGATCTTCCTTCGTACCACCAGATAATTCTCGTTAAGAATAAAACCGGTCTTAAGAACCTTTACAAACTCATTTCATATTCACATCTTCATTCCTTCTATAAGCGTCCGAGAATTCTCAGAACAGTTCTCGACAAACACAGAGAAGGTTTGATCATCGGATCTGCTTGTGAAGCAGGAGAGCTTTTCCGTGCGATAGTAGCAGGAAAGCCTGAGTCGGAGCTTTGCGAGATCGCTTCTTACTATGACTATCTCGAGATTCAGCCCGAGGGTAACGATGCATTTATGATTGCTAAAGGAATGGTTAAAAGCTTTGAGGATATCCGTAACATCAACAGAAAAATCGTTGCGTTGGGAGAGAAGCTGAACATCCCCGTTGTAGCTACCTGTGACGTGCATTTCCTTGATCCTCACGATAGCGAATACAGACGTATTCTTCAGGCAGGACAGGGCTACTCCGATGTTGATAATCAGGCTCCTCTGTATTTCAGAACAACCGCTGAGATGCTTCAGGAGTTTGCATATCTTGGCGAAGAAAAAGCCTATGAAATCGTTGTAGAGAACACAAACAAAATCGCCGATATGGTTGAGAAAATCCGACCTATCCCCAAGGAAAATTTCCCACCCTTTATAGATGGCGCAGAAGAACAGCTCATGGACATTGTATGGACTCGCGCAAAAGAGCTTTACGGCGACCCTCTGCCCGATATCGTCAAAGAACGCCTTGACAGAGAGCTGGGCGCTATTACTACATATGGCTACTCTGTGCTTTATATGACAGCTCAGAAGCTTGTTGCAAACTCTGAGGCTCACGGATACCTTGTAGGTTCGAGAGGTAGTGTAGGTTCTTCCTTTGTTGCTACAATCTCAGGTATCTCAGAGGTTAATCCTCTTGCACCACACTACATCTGTCCCGAGTGTAAGTACAGCGAGTTTATCACTGACGGCAGTTACGGCTCAGGCTTCGACCTGCCGGAAAAAATGTGTCCTAAATGCGGTACCGAGCTTAACCGTGATGGCCACGAAATCCCTTTTGAAACCTTTCTTGGGTTCAAAGGAGACAAGGTGCCTGATATTGACCTTAACTTCAGCGGTGAATTCCAGTCAAGTTCACATCGATATACCGAAGAATTGTTCGGAAAAGACAATGTTTTCAAAGCAGGCACTATTTCAACCCTTGCGGAGAAAACTGCTTTCGGTTACGTTAAGAAGTTTGAAGCAGAGCGTGAGATTAACCTCGGTAAAGCGGAAGAAGAGCGTCTCGCTTCAGGATTTACCGGTGTTAAGCGCACCACAGGTCAGCACCCGGGCGGAATGGTTGTTGTGCCGAAGGGTATGGAAATATACGATTTCTGTCCCGTTCAGCATCCTGCTGACGACACAAACTCTGATAATATTACAACTCATTTTGACTTCCATTCTATTCACGATAATATTTGTAAGCTTGACGAGCTTGGTCATGATGTGCCCACAATATATCACTATCTCGAGGAGTTTACAGGCATACCCGTTATGAAGGTTCCTATGAGTGACCCCGAGGTTATGTCTCTGTTTACGTCAACAGAGGCTCTCGGTGTAACACCTGAGGATATCGATTCTCAGACGGGAACGTTCTCTCTGCCTGAGGTAGGAACCTCTTTTGTTCGTCAGATGCTTGTAGAATCACAACCTAAGACATTCTCTGACCTTCTGCAGATCTCAGGTCTGTCTCACGGAACCGACGTTTGGATAGGAAATGCCGCAGATCTCATCAGAGACGGTGTCTGCACAATCTCTGAGGTTATCGGAACACGAGATTCCATTATGACTTATCTTATGCATAAGGGGCTTGATCCCTCTATGGCATTCAAAATCATGGAGATTGTCCGTAAAGGTAAGGCAACAAAAATGCTCACCGAGGAGCATATTCAGGCTATGCGTGATAACAATGTTCCCGAGTGGTACATTGATTCCTGCATGAAGATCAAGTACATGTTCCCGAAGGCTCACGCCGCTGCATATATGATTGCTACCCTTCGTCTCGGTTGGTACAAGGTTCACAAACCCCTTGAATACTATGCGGCTTATTTCACTGTCCGTGGCGAGGATTTTGACGGTCTGACAGCTATCAAAGGAAAGCAGGCTGTCGTCAATAAAATGAATTACATCACCCAAAAAGGCTTCGAAGCAACAGCGAAGGATAAGACCGAGTTTGCAACTTTGCAGATTATCAACGAGATGCTCGCCCGAGGCATAGAGCTTCTGCCGATTGATATTTACAAATCCGATGCAAAACGATTTGTTGTTGAAGACGGTAAGTTAAGGCTTCCCTTTATGTCTATCTCGGGCATAGGTGAATCCGCCGCCATTTCTCTTGCTGAGTGCGGCAAGCAAGGTGAGTATTTCTCAATTGAGCAGATGCAGCAAAAAACAAAAGTCACAAAAGCCGTCATTGAAGCTCTCAAAGAAATAGGGGCTCTCGACGGTATTCCCGAAAACTCACAAATCTCACTTTTCGGTGACTTCTGATAAAATTCTTGCAAGGAGGTGCCTCTGTGCAATTTAAAATTTATTCCTTCGGATGTAAAGTTAATCAGTATGAATCTGAATATATTAAACAGTTGATGCTTGCCGAAGGGTATGATTACTCTGAAGATGACAAAAATACCGATGTATTTATTGTCAATTCATGTTCTGTCACCGCAGTAAGCGATTCTAAATGTCGTAAGCTTCTTCATAAACTGCGCAGAGAGAATACCGATGCAGTGATACTTTTGTGCGGTTGTATGTCTCAGGCATTTCCGCGGAAATATGATAATTTCTCCGATTGCAATATTGTCATTGGTAACACCACCCGTACCCGTATCCCCGAATATATCAGTGAATATCTAAAGACAGGGGAAAGGATTATAGACATCTCCGATCATGATCGAAAAAATGAAGAGTTTGAGTTGTGCTCAGTTGAGAACTTCAGCGAAAGAACAAGAGCTTTTCTCAAAATTGAAGATGGCTGTGACCGTTTTTGCTCATACTGTATAATACCCTATGCTCGTGGCAGAGTGCGTTCAAAGCTCATTGAAGATATTTCTACGGAAGTAGAAAAACTCGCACAGAACGGATATTCTGAAATCGTTTTAGTCGGCATTAATCTTTCGAAATACGGAACCGACATTGACAAAAACCTTTGCGATGCTGTGGAAGTCGTTGCTTCAAATGAAAGAATCAAGCGAATCAGGTTAGGTTCTCTTGAGCCTGAGCTCTTGGATAACGAGATGATTAAGCGCTTAGCTGAATGCGAGAAGTTTTGTCCGCAGTTTCACCTTTCTCTCCAAAGCGGTTGCGACGCTACATTGAAGCGCATGAACCGACACTATAATTCTGCAGAATATTATGATATCGTTCAGAATATCCGCAGAAATTTTGAAAATCCGGCTATTACAACCGACGTCATGGTTGGATTTCCCGGAGAAAACGATGAAGAATTCGCTGAATCATTGAATTTTGTAGAAAAAGTAGAATTCTCAAAAGTTCACGTTTTTCCTTATTCACGTCGCAGTGGTACAGTGGCAGATAAAATGCCACAGCAACTGGAAAAATCTGTTAAGGAAAAACGAGCAAAGAAAATGATTCAGGCAACAGAAATAAATAGAAATGAATTTCTGAAATCACAAATAGGTCTTGTTTGTGAGGTTCTCTTTGAGAGAACTGACAAGCAAGGTTTGTTTGAAGGATACAGTAAAAACTATACTCCCGTACTGGTAGATTCACATGGTCTCGATTTATCAGGACAGTGCATACGCGTTAAAATCACTTCTGTAAAAAACGACAAATGTATTGGTATAATCTCAGATAGTGCTTTTGAAAACGGATAATTCTTCCTGCGCATCTTCGCCTTTAACGGCGCCGTAATCATACAGCATATATCCGTGATAATCGTATTTTCTGAGTAATTTCAGCTGTCTTGATAATATGTTACTTTCTGTAAGCCAGGTTCCGCTGTCAGCGTCTGTACCAGCTTTGTAGACTCCAAGACCTATGTATACTTTCAGATTGCCGTGTCTTTCAAGGTTTTTCCATTCCTTGAGGCTATCTTCGAATTTAACCACGGGATGATTGATTGAGTAATACATCTGAGGGCAGATATAATCTACATAACCAATAGCCTTGCACCATGTTTTTACATCTGCGCTTATTGAATAACAGTTCTCAATATTTCCTTGAGGAGATATACCGAACAGCACTGAGTTGTCTATTGCTTTTATTGTTTTGTATACCTCTGCAATGAGCAGATTTACATTACTAAGCCTCCAGTCGGAAAAATTCATCACTTCAGTTATGTTTTTTACTGACTTTCTGTATGTGAGATAGTCATCATAATCGAAGTTTGTTCCGTCAGCAGGGTAGAAGTAATCATCAAACTGAATTCCGTCTACATCATAATTACTGACGATTTCCGCTACTCCGTCTTTTATGAGTTTTCTTGCTGCTTTCTTTGCAGGGGAGAGATATTTTCCTGACTCAAGCTCAACACATATCTCTTCAGATTGACTAAAAACATTGTCCGAGGATAGAGCAGAGGGAGTTTTTCCGCTTGCTATTCTGTAAGGATTTATCCACGCGTGAATTTTAAGTCCTGCGTCGTGCGTGGATTTACACATATATTCCAGTGCATCATAACCGCAGTAAACACCTTGTGTTCCTGAAAGTACATGAGATGGTGGAAAAATTGAGGAATCGTACAAGGCATCGCAAAAGGGTCTGATATGTACTATCAGAGTATTGCATTTCATACTCTCGGCAGTTGATATAATATCAGCAAATTTTGATTTAAAACTCTCAAAACTTCTGTTTGTGCCCTGCATATCAAGAGAGATATACGAAACCCACATTCCGCGCATCTCTTCATTTGTTGTTTCGTGTATTGCGCTGTTATCCGTTTTATTATCAGATATCGTGCTGTCACTTAACAGTGAAGACATAATTATTGCACCAATCAGCAGCAGGATTGTCAGTATCATTGTCATATTAAGTTTGTTTTTCATAGTATCACAACTCCGGAGGTGCTCCATGGTATTTGAATTTCTGGTTTTATATCTATGTATCATCAATGTTGTTTCTATAGTTGTAACTGTATATGATAAACTGGCAGCTATACATTCTCGATGGAGAGTCAGCGAAAAAGCATTGTTTATACTTTCGGCAATAGGCGGAAGTATCGGTATGTATCTAACAATGCTTATAATCAGGCACAAAACGAAACATATGCGTTTTATGATAGGTATTCCGCTGATTTTCATCTTAGAGATTTCATTAGCAATAGTAATATTAGTTTTATTAAAGTAATGGCTGAGATTATAAAATTTACAGTAAGTAAAGAACACGACGGCACAAAAGCAGGCAGGTATCTCAGAACGGTGTGCAGATTATCCGCACGGACTTTAGCACAGCTTAAACGTACTGAGAATGGCTTGACGATAAACGGACAGCTTTTGCGGTCTATAGATAATGTCTATGCAGGCGATGTAATTGAAATGCGTCTCAAAAGTGAAGAAAACTCCATAACTCCCGTGGAGGGTGAGCTGGATATTTTGTATGAGGATGGATATATCCTCATAGTCAATAAACCAGCAGGTATGCCTGTGCATCCCGTAAAAAAGCATCAGCTTGACACACTTGCAAACATTGTCTCTTATAGATATATGAACTCCGGTTCTGACTTTCTGTTCAGAGCTGCTAACAGACTTGATAGTGATACGTCGGGTGCGGTAATTATTGCAAGAGACAGACACACCGCCTCTCTGCTGCAAGGTGCTGATATTGAAAAACATTATATAGCAGTGTGCCACGGTAAAATTGCCGAAAAAGGAACCGTTGATTCACCGATTGCTCTGAAACCTGATAGCAAAATCGTAAGACATATTTCAGAAAACGGCAAGCCTGCTGTTACTCACTATGAACCTATAGTTAGTCTTAATGATGCAACTGTAATCGATCTGCATCTTGAAACCGGCAGAACTCATCAGATTCGCTGTCATATGTCATCCATAGGACATCCGCTTTTCGGCGACGATCTGTACGGTGGTAGTATAGAGCTTATTCCGCGTCAGGCGCTTCATTGTCATGAGATTTCCTTTATTCATCCGATACTTAATACAAAAATTGATATAAAGGCTGATGTTCCAAAAGACATAGCTGAACTTATAGATATTCTGTCTGAAGGTGATTTGCCATGAAAAGCAGAAGCAAGCATTTGATAAATTTGCTTTTATCCGCAATGTTTATTGCTATAGGCATTGTTCTGCCTTTTTTTACTGGTCAGATACAGCAAATAGGGAAGATGTTGCTTCCTATGCATCTTCCTGTGTTTCTCTGCGGATTAATCTGCGGTTGGCCGTACGGATTAGCAGTAGGTGCGATTTTGCCCGTTATGCGTTCTTTTCTGTTTTCGGCGCCCGTGATGTATCCATCTGCGATTGCAATGTCTTTTGAACTTGCAACATATGGCTTTGTAGCAGGATTTTTATTCAGCAATGCACGATGGCAGTGCGTAAAGTCTTTGTATAGATGCATAATAACTGCTATGCTGGCAGGCAGGTTAGTATGGGGAGTTGTAATGTTGCTGCTTTCGGGTGTTGCTGGGAATACTTTTACTTTCACGTCTTTTGTTGCTACAGCATTTGCGCAGGCTTTGCCGGGAATTATTTTACAGCTTCTGTTGATTCCCGGAATTATGCTGGCACTTGATAAAACCCATCTCAAGCCCTTCATAAAATCCAAATCCGTAAAGGCGACTAAAAATGGAACTTGAATTTGAGCGAGCCTTAGAAGTAGCTATATCAAAAATTAAAGAATTACTTGAAAGCAAGAGTTCTGTCTTAGTTGCAATTGACGGCAGATGCGCTTCCGGGAAAAGTACCTTCGCACAAGCACTTTCTAAAAAACTCAATGCAACCCTTGTTCACATGGATGACTTTTACCTGCGTTTTGACCAAAGAACAAGTGAAAGATACAGCATCCCGGGTGGCAATGTGGACTATGAAAGATTTCTCACAGAGGTGCTTAAGCCCATGAGTGAAGGGTCACAGTTTCTATACGCACCTTTTGATTGCCATTCGGGAATCTTTAAGGAAACGATAACAGTTACTCCTCAGAAAGTATGTATAGCTGAAGGCTCTTACAGCTGTCACCCTGAGCTTTACAGCTACTACGACTTGCATATATTCCTGGACGTAGATAGCAACACTCAAATCAAAAGATTGCTTCTTCGGGAAGGTGAGAATAAAACAAGACAGTTTTTAGAGAGATGGATTCCCTTGGAAGAAAAGTATTTTACTGCTTTTCACATTAAGCAAAAATCTGAATTGTATTTTTTAATAAATGAGGTGTAAAATTATGAGCAAAGCAAAAGTTTATTTCACTAAGGATATTTCAGCAGATAGTCTGGTGAGAATCTATGAGACGGTAAAGCGAGAGCTTAAAGGAAAGGTCGCAGTGAAGATTTCTACAGGCGAGCCGGGAGGACACAACTTCCTGCAACCTGAGCTGATTAAAAACCTTGTTAATAGAGTTAACGGCACAATCGTCGAGTGCTGTACAGCCTATGAAGGCAGAAGACTCGATCCCAAGGAGCACTGGAAAGCCATCAAAGAACACGGTTTTCTTGATATTGCGCCTTGTGATATTATGGATGAACACGATGACATGGAAATTCCCGTTGAAGGTGGTTATCATCTGAAAACCAACATTGTCGGAAAGAATCTTGAAAACTACGACTCACTTCTCATGCTGTCCCATTTCAAGGGACATATAATGGGCGGTTTTGGTGGTGCTCTGAAGAATATGAGCATCGGTATCGCATCAACTAAAGGCAAGACCTATATACACACAAAAGCTGTAACTACCGATTACAGAGTTATGTTTGATAATCTTCCTACTCAGGACGAATTCCTTGAGTCTATGGCTGATGCTTGCAAAGGTGTAATTGACTACATGGGCGCGGAGAACATTGTTTATATCAATGTCGCTAACCGTCTTTCCGTTGACTGCGACTGCTCCGACCACCCGAAAGAGCCCGAGATGGGGGATATAGGAATCTTTGCATCTGTTGATCCCGTTGCGCTTGATCAGGCCTGCTATGATGCGGTTGTTAACTCTCCCGACGAAGGCAAGGCATCCCTCGTTGAAAGAATGAATTCAAAGCATGGAATTCATACAGTTGAGGCAGCCGCAGAACTCGGACTCGGTGTGCGTGAATATGACGTTATCAATGTAGACTAAAAAATGCCACAAAGTATTTTAACGATACTTTGTGGCTTAGTTTATTTTATTCGTATTTTTTCCTTTTTATTAACGCCTTTTATTCCGCCCAAGGCACCGCAGATTACAAAAGCAAACAGTTTAATCAACGTTATGTAGGTAAGAGTTTCTTCACTGCCTGCAAAACCTGCAAACAGCAGTATTAAAAACATTATAATTCCTGAAATCGCCCCAGTGAGCATACCATTTGACTTAATTATGCGGGATGTAATATATCCGCTGATAAGTGTAGCAACACCGCATAATGCTATAGCTATCCAAACCAGATATTTTTGAGGTAAGGTTCCTGATATCATCAAGACACCGGTTGCGATGCAAAGCAGGAGAGCAATGGTTGCAACGCCTGATAACGTGCCGAGCAAAAGAGCTCTTATGTAGAGTGCTGTGCCCGTTTGTGAGAAAGATGATTTAATAGTTTTCAAAATAAAATCCCCTGAAAAATAATCTGTTAGATTATATTCAGGGGGCTTTTTGATTATTACTTATTTATCGGATTTGTCCTTAGCTTTGCCGGCTTTCTTCTCAGCCTTCTGCTTTGCTTTTTCCTCTGCGGCGCGCTTTTTCTCTTCTTCCTGAGCTGCGATAGCTGTGTTGTTGGAGTAGATGCTCCACTTTTTGAGTCTGAGCTTTACTCTGTCTGCGCCGGTTTCGATGATGATTTCTTCCTCTTCATCGCGAACAGCTACAACCTTGCCGGAAATACCGCCGATTGTTGTGATGTCATCACCGACGTTGATGTTTTTCTTGAGCTCTTCTTCCTGCTTCTTTTTCTTGGACTGAGGTCTGATCATAAAGAAATACAGAGCTGCGAAAATCAGGATATACAGAATGAGAATTGTGTAGCTGCCCTGACCGCAACCGTTTGCTGCAGCACCATCAGCAGAAGTAGCAGGAGGTGCCATATTAAACAGAGTGATGGGGTTGATAAGATTAATAATGTTACTAAGCATATTTTTCAGTTCCTTTCCTTACAATGTTCCAATTATACCAGTTATCAGTTCATAAATCAAGTAAATTATTAATGAACTATATGCGTCTGCAAATTATATCTTTTTTCGACTTGTAAAACTCCTCGTATCTGTCTTCAGCGAGAGCCTGACGGATATCTTCCATAAGTTTGTTGTAAAAACGTAGATTATGCATAACCGCAAGTCTGAGTCCCAAAGCTTCCTGCGCTTTCTGAAGATGCCGTATGTATGCACGGCTGAAGTTTCTGCAGGCAGGGCAGTCACACTCAGGATCAATGGGGGACTCGTCCTGCTCGTATTTTGCGTTAGATATATTAATGATTCCCTGACTTGTGAACAAATGTCCGTGTCTTGCATTTCTGCTCGGCATTACACAGTCAAACAGATCCACACCGCGTCGAACACCTTCGAGAATGTTAAGAGGTGTTCCGACGCCCATCAGGTATCTTGGACGATCCTTAGGCATATATGGCTCTACGGCTTCTATAACCTCATACATCACCTCTGCAGGTTCACCCACAGCAAGACCGCCGATTGCGTATCCCGGCAGATCAAGTTCGCTTATAATCTTCATGTTTTCAACACGAAGGTCAGTGAAGGTAGCTCCCTGATTGATGCCAAACAAAAGCTGGTTGTTATTTGTACCGATACCTTCTCTCATCAGTCTGTCGTGCTCATCCTTGCAACGTTTGAGCCAGCGAACGGTTCTTTCACTGGACATTTTTGCGTATTCATGTGTAGCGGGGTTTTCTACACATTCATCAAAAGCCATTGCAATTGTTGAGCCGAGATTTGCCTGAATTCTCATGCTTTCCTCGGGACCCATAAATATCTTTCTGCCGTCTATGTGACATGAGAAGGTGACACCTTCTTCTTTGATATTGCGAAGCTTTGCAAGAGAAAAAACTTGAAATCCACCGCTGTCTGTAAGGATTGGTCCGTCAAATCTCGTGAACTTATGCAGTCCGCCCATGTTCCTTACAACCTCGTCACCGGGTCTCACATGCAGATGATATGTGTTACACAGCTGTACCTGACAGCCAAGTTCTTTCAGGTCATAAGCTGAAAGTCCGCCTTTAATCGCTCCTGCAGTGGCGACATTCATGAAACATGGTGTTTTTACAAGACCGTCAGGAGTATTGAACTCGCCGAGTCTCGCAGCGCCCTCTTTTTTAATTACCTTAAACATATGTACTCCTTAAATTATCATCATACTATCGCCAAAGGAAAAGAATCTGTATTTTTCATTTACAGCTTCATTATAGGCGTTCATTGTATTATCGTATCCTGCGAAAGCAGATACAAGCATTATCAGTGTGCTTTCGGGAAGATGGAAATTCGTGATAAGTCCGTCAAGTACTCGGAATTTATATGGGGGATATATGAATATATCTGTCCAACCATCACAAGCAACAAGCTCGCCTTTGTCCCTTGCAACGCTTTCCAGTGTTCTGGTTGTTGTGGTGCCGACAGCAATCACTCTGCCGCCGTTTTTCTTTGTCTCGTTAATCAGATCAACTGTTTCCTGTGGAAGCTCGTAGTGTTCACTATGCATTATGTGATTGGTGACTTCGTCTTCTTTCACTGGTCTGAATGTACCAAGACCTACATGCAGGGTAACATATGCGGTGTTTACTCCGTGAGATTTAATTTTCTCGAGTAATTCTTCGGTAAAATGTAAACCTGCAGTAGGCGCCGCCGCAGAGCCTATCGGGTCGCTGTACACTGTCTGATATCTTTCTTTGTCCTTGAGAGTCTCCTTGATATATGGAGGCAGAGGCATCTGACCGATTTTATCAAGTGCTGAGTAAATATTTTCTTCCGACTCAAACCTTACAATCCGAATGCCTTCCTTGCCGATTTCCTCAACATGTCCTTTCATTATGCCGGAAAAATCGAACTCCGTACCGGGTTTGGCTTTCTTGCCGGGTTTTACTAAAGTTTCCCATTTGTTGTTTTCAACTTGTTTAAGCAAGAGAAATTCAACGGTTGCACCCGTGTCGACTCTGTTTCCGAAAATTCTCGCAGGTAGAACTCTGGAGTTGTTCATAACAAGCAGGTCTCCCGGGTTAAGATTATCAATTATGTTATAAAAGTGAGAATGGGTGACAGCGCCGGTCTGTTTATTTAGAATAAGCATTCTTGATGTATCTCTTTGTTCCAAAGGTGTCTGAGCTATCAGTTCCTCGGGCAGATCATAGTAAAAATCGCTCTTTTTCATTTATATTTCCTTTCTGGAATTACTATCAAAAAATAATGTGGTTGTTGCTCATAATTCATTGACAAGTTTTCCGTTGAGTGATATATTATATAGATAGTGGGTGTATGTTTGCTTTTTACGGCAAATTTATTTACTTTACTAATAATATAATATATTCAGAAAAAACTCAACTTTTTTCTGTGTTTTTCAGGAGGTTTTTATGAAAAAGTATAAAGTTGGCATTATCGGTGCCACAGGTATGGTAGGTCAGAGATTCGCTCTGCTCCTTGAGAACCACCCTTGGTTTGATGTTGTTTGCCTTGCTGCAAGTCCCCGCAGTGCCGGCAAAACATATAAAGAAGTTGTTGAATCCAGATGGGTTATGGATTCTCCCATTCCTGCAAATATGGCTGACCTTGTTATCAAGGATGCAGCTAATGTTGAGGAAGTATCAGCAGAGGTAGATTTCTGTTTCTGCGCTGTTGATATGAAGAAGGATGAAATCAAAGCTCTTGAGGAAGCATACGCTAAGGCAGAGTGCCCGATTGTTTCCAATAACTCTGCACACAGACTCACACCCGACGTTCCCATGATTGTTCCCGAGATTAACGCAGACCACGCAAAAATCATCGAGAGCCAGAAGAAGCGTCTCGGTACCAAGCGCGGTTTTATCGCTGTTAAGTCTAACTGCTCTCTCCAGAGCTACGTACCCGCTATTCATCCTCTGATGCAGTTCGGTGTTGACAAAGTGCTTGCTTGTACATACCAGGCAATTTCAGGCGCAGGCAAGACTTTTGAGCGTTGGCCCGAGATGGTTGATAATATCATTCCTTACATTGGCGGTGAGGAAGAGAAGTCCGAGATTGAGCCTCTGAAAATCTGGGGTAAGATTGAGGGTGATGAGATCAAAATGACAGACGACATCGCAATCACTTCTCAGTGTATTCGTGTTCCTGTGTCAAACGGACACACAGCTGCTGTCTTTATGTCTTTTAAGGACTCAGAGAACAAACCCTCCGTTGATGAGATTATTAAAATATGGAACGAATATGCAGGCAGAGCTCAGGAGCTTAATCTCCCCAGCGCTCCCAAGCAGTTCCTCCACTATTTCACAGAGCCTGACCGTCCTCAGATCAAGTCTGAGAGAAACCTTGAAGGCGGCATGGCTGTATCTATCGGCAGACTCAGAGAAGATTCCCAGTATGACTACAAGTTCGTTTGTATGTCTCACAACACACTTCGTGGTGCAGCAGGCGGTGCTGTACTTCTTGCAGAGCTTCTCTGTGCTGAGGGTTATATCGACTAATCAAACAGTTAATTTGGAGGTAATATAATGAATACTCCTATTTTTACAGGTTCCGGTGTTGCAATTATCACACCCATGAATTCTGACGGAAGCGTTAATTACGATTCCTTTGGTAAAATTATCGAATATCAGATTGAAGGCGGCACCGATGCTATTATTGCATGTGGTACTACCGGTGAGGCTGCAACTCTTTCCGAGAAAGAGCACTGCCAGGTGCTGGAGTTCGTCTCTCGCAAAGTAGACGGCAGAGTGCCGGTTATTGCTGGTGCGGGCAGTAACGATACAGCTACTGCAATCAGCCTTTCCAAAGCAGCTAAAACCTATGGTGCAGATGCTATCCTCAGTGTTACACCTTATTATAACAAGACCTCACAGACAGGTCTCATCCGACATTTTACTGCAATAGCTGATGCTGTTGATATTCCCATGATTCTTTACAATGTTCCTTCGAGAACAGGCTGTAACATCAAGCCCGAGACTTATGCAGAACTCTGCAAACACGACAACATCGTGGCTACAAAGGAAGCAAACGGAGATATATCTTCTGTTTCCAAGACCCGTTCTCTCTGTGGAGATAAGCTGGACATTTACTCAGGTAACGATGACCAGACCGTACCTTTTATGTCTTTGGGCGCACTGGGCGTTATTTCAGTTTTTGCTAACATTTGCCCTAAAGAGATGCACGAGATATGTCAGCTTTGTCTTGATAATAATTTTGTAGAAGCATCAAAGATGAATTTCAAGTACATTGAGCTTATGGATATGATGTTCTCTGATGTTAACCCCATTCCTGTTAAGACAGCTATGAATCTTATGGGATTTGACTGCGGTGAGTGTCGCTTACCTCTTGTACCTATGAGCTACCACGGATATCATGACCTCAAGGATTGTATGAGAAAATACGACCTTATCGGTAAGATTAAGTAAATATTCAATTTCGGCGTGCCGACGGACTTGTCTTGGTCTGCAGCACGCCTGATTTTTTAGGAGTGATAAAAATGATTAACATACTTTTGCACGGATGCAACGGAAAGATGGGACAAGCTGTGGTAAACGCTGTCTCACAGCGGGATGATATGAAAATCGTCTGCGGAGTAGACCCCTTCGGTGTTTCAAACTATGATTTTCCTGTATATGACAGCTTTGATGAAGTTGCAGAGAAAACAGACGTAATCATCGACTTTTCAAATCCCAGTCTCATTCCTGCTCTTTGTGCATATGCAAAAACAAATACTCTGCCCAGCGTTATTTGCACAACCGGACTCGACGAGAACCAGAAAGCCTTGGTTGAAGATTTGTCAGCTACTGCTCCCGTATTTTCTTCGGGCAATATGTCACTCGGCATAAATCTGCTTATAGAGCTGTGTAAAAAGGCTACTGCTGTCTTCGGCGATGGATTTGATATTGAAATAATCGAGAAGCATCACAATCAGAAGCTGGATGCACCAAGCGGTACTGCGCTGATGATTGCTGACGGTATTTCCGACACACTCGAAAGAACCCCTCAGTACGTCTATGACAGACACGCTTACAGAGCAAAAAGAGCTAAGAATGAAATCGGTATGCATAGTGTCCGCGGTGGTACCATCGTTGGAGAACATTCTGTCATCTTCGCAGGTAATGACGAGGTTCTGACCATAACACATCAGGCTCAGTCAAAAGCACTTTTTGCCACAGGCGCACTCTCGGCTGCGACATTTATCATCAACCAGTCACGTGGTATGTATGATATGGGGGATATGCTGGGCTGATACTTTTAACACACACCTAATATTTTATTCATAGTATGTAATAAAATATATGAGGTGATAAATTTGGAAAACCAGCTAATAATGCTTCCTAATATAACTCTTGCTGTCAGAGCCAAGAATATACTTGAGGCGGCCGGTATCCACGGATTTGTGCAAAAAACTCCGAAAGTCAACGGAAAACCTTCCTGTAGCTACAGCGTATATGTGCCCGATAATCCTGATGTTGCTGAAAATCTGCTTGCAAGCAAAGGATTTAATATACTGGGCAGAACAGGCAGGCAATAGGAATGATATATCTCGACAACGGAGCTACAACATTTCCTAAACCGGAAATTGTAAGAAAAGCTGTGTCCGATTCATTTGCTTATTCTGCAAACCCCGGACGAGCAGGACATAAAATGTCCTTGAAAGCCGCTGAGACCATTTATAATTGCCGCAGTAAAA
This sequence comes from Clostridia bacterium, assembly GCA_017421045.1. Classification (GTDB taxonomy): domain Bacteria; phylum Bacillota; class Clostridia; order Oscillospirales; family Acutalibacteraceae; genus Ruminococcoides. The sequence continues at coordinate 23,586 of JAFQMC010000017.1, read as the reverse complement.
TTGCAGATATGTTCGGTACAGACAAGCCGGAGAATGTAATCTTTACTCTGAGCTGTACTCTGGCTCTTAATACAGTCATCAAAGGTGTGCTTAAAAAGGGAGATCATGTTGTCATTTCGTCCTTGGAGCACAATTCAGTAGTAAGACCCCTTGAAAAACTCTGTGAGGCAGGAATTATCACTTACGATATTGCGAAGGTTTATGAAAATGATAACGATAAAACCTTGGATTCCTTTCGCAAATCCTTCAAAGATAAAACAAAGTTAGTAATATGCACACATGCCTCTAATGTATTCGGAAATATACTTCCCGTTTCAAGAATAGCTGCATTGTGCAGATACTATGGCATTTTGTTTTGCTTGGATTCCGCACAAAGCGCAGGTATCATCAATATTGATATAAATGAAATCGGCGTCGATTTTTTATGTGCACCGGGTCATAAAGGACTATACGGCCCTATGGGCACAGGATTCCTGATAATAAACAGCAATACTATACCTGATTCAATATATGAAGGCGGAACCGGCAGCGGATCTTCTGTATTAACTCAACCACAGATTCTGCCCGATAAATTCGAAAGCGGCACAGTAAATCTAAGTGGAATAGCAGGTTTGTCTGCAGGCATTGATTTTGTGAATCATAAAGGTCTTGATAGTATATATCATCATGAAATGTCACTTATAACGATGCTATACAGGCGACTTTCTCAGATTAAAGGAGTGAGGCTTTACACAGCTTTCCCAAACAAAGGAAGTCACGTGCCGTTAATATCTTTTAATATTGATGGAATCGATTGTGATGAGGTTGCCCGCTTGCTTGACGACAAATTTTCTATTGCTGTTCGAGCAGGTCTGCACTGCAGTCCTGTTGCACACAGACACTACAACACCGAAGATTCGGGTACTGTCAGGGTTTGTCCGTCAGTGTTTACAAGCAGAAATGATATTAATATTTTTATAAATGCTGTTACAAAAATAATAAATAAAGAAAAATTCATTCATTGATATTGCAATGTGAGGTTTATAATGGTAAAATAGAAATATAAACCATATTGCGGAGGACGTTTATGCAAGCTATTACAGAATGGTTTAACAATTTCATATCCTTGCTGTCTACCTTCCGACTTACTGACTTGATAGATATTATCATTGTTGCCGCGCTAATTTACGGTGTGTTGAGGCTTGTCCGAGACACAAGAGCAGAGCAGCTTTTGAAAGGCATAGTCCTTATTCTGCTGTTCTATGCACTGGCAAGTATCTTTGACCTGATGATGGTCACTTCGATCTTGAAAGCGTTTCTTGATTTCTCTGTTATTATCATATTTATCATTTTTCAACCGGAAATCAGAAAAGCACTTGAACAACTGGGTCGCTCCAAGTTTTCGAAAGGTTATCTCAGCAGATTGTTCCAGGGTGGTCTTATCTCAAACGCAGAGCGTGACGGAGTGTATAAGGCTATTTCTGATGTATCTGATACAGCGGTTCTTTTCAGCCATACAAGGACAGGAGCGCTAATTGTATTTGAAAAAGAAACCAAGCTTACTGATATTGCTTCCACCGGCACAATTATCAACGCTGACACTTCAACTGCACTGTTCGGCAATATCTTTTTCAACAAAGCTCCTCTTCATGATGGTGCTTGTATTATTCGTGAAGGGAAGGTTTTTGCTGCAGGATGCATCCTGCCTCTTAACAGTAAAGAAGTCCAGAGAAGAGATATTGGCACAAGACACCGTGCCGCTATCGGTATGTCTGAAGTTTCCGATGCATTGGTAGTTGTTGTCTCCGAGGAGACAGGAAACATCTCGGTCGCAATCAACGGAGTCCTTACAAGCAATTTTGACAGAGATACACTGGTAACTACCTTGGAAGATTACCTTATCCCCAAAGATCCCGAAAGTGAAAAGCCTTCTATTTTCAAGAAGAGGAAGGAGAGAAAATCAGATGAAGAATAAATCTCTTTTCAGCCGACTTCTTGATAACAAGAAACTTCTTATTATTATAGCTTTCGTTTTTTCCTTTTTCTTCTGGATTATCAGTTCTGACGGAATAACAAAAACCATAGCTGATGTCCCTGTTACTTTCAGCTTGCCTGAAAGCGTAGCTCAGGAGCTGAAGGTTTACAGTAATGAGGTTGATACTGTTTCCTTGCAGGTTACTGGTAAACGTGTAATTGTAGAATCTCTTACAGCCGACGATTTTACTGCTACGGTTGACCTCAGCTCAATTACTGAACCTTGTGCAGAAACCTCTTATCAGTTAACTGCTGAGAACAAAGGTAACCACGATATTGAGATTGAGGGCATCGATCCGCAATCCATTAATCTGTTGATTGACCGCGAAGCAACTAAGACGGTAAATATTGTCAGCAATTTCACCTATAGTCCTGAAGGGTATTATGTTGATAACAATGTTCCTGAAACAGTAGACATTACTGGTCCCGAGACTCTAATCAACAAGGTGAAAGTAGCTTATATATCAGGAAACGTTAACAGCCCCAATGCTACTAATGTGACTAACACTTATGATATAAAGCTCTACTCAACCGATGATCCCACCGCAAATAACGCAGAAGAGATTCCAACGGAGTATATCACTATGAGTATGTCCAGCGTCGACGTATCTTTCAGATATCTGAAGATTGATGAGGATATGCCCTTTTCGCTGAAGTATACCCCAGAAAACGTTAAGCTTTCTGCATCTTATTATTCAATAACTCCTTCTACAATCAGTGTTGCAGGACCCGAAGAGTTGATCGAGGGTAATCAGGCACTTGAAAAATTTGCTATTGATATCGGCTCGCTTTCTCAGTATAAGAATCAGATTTACAATGAAGAGTTCAGTGTTAGCGAAATTCTTGGAAAGGAGTTTGTTAACAAGAGCGATGGGGTAGAGACAATAAAAGTTCAGCTTGATTTCTCGTATCTTGATTCAGAAATATTCGACGTGCCTGCATCACGAATCACAGTAAAGAATCTACCCTCCGGATACACCTACTCTGCTCCTACCAACTTCCCGGTAACAGCTATAGGTACAGCAAGTGCACTTTCTAAGCTGACAGAAGAATCCTTCACTATTGTTTATGACTTCTCCGGCATTGAAGGCACTACCGATACTAACGTAGATGTCCCTGTATATATTACGGTGAATTCCAACGGCTTATGTTGGGTATACCGCACATCTGAAACTGCAAGCGTGCAACTTGAAGAAACAGAATAACTTTTAAGCATAGCTAAAGGCTCTTTACAAAATAGTAAAGAGCCTTAACTTTTATATATTCATTTTTGATTATCAAAAATTGCCTCCGCGCATTTTATGCCGTCAGCAGCTGCCGACATTATTCCGCCTGCGTATCCTGCGCCTTCGCCGCAAGGATAGAGTCCAATGCAGCTTACGGACTGATAAGTTTCGTTTCTGAGAATACGTACAGGGGAGGAGCTGCGGGTTTCGGCAGCTGTAAGAACAGCACCCATATCCTCAAACACTGACATTTTTTCAGAAAGTCTGATTATTCCTTCTTTCATAGAATCAGATATAAACTCAGGATAAATCTTACTTATATCACAAAAACTGTATCCCGGCTTGATGCTTGGTTCTACATTACTCTTTCTGCCTGTGTTAATCCCGAGAAAATCACCCACTCTTTGAACAGGTGCAAAGTAACCCTTAGTGAGTTCATAGGCGGATCTTTCGATTTGTCGCTGAAGCTTCATACCATCCAGTACATCGCCACAGTTGTAATCCTCGGGAAGCACACCTACAAGCAATGCACTGTTTGAGTTAACGTTATCCCGAGCAAAGCAACTCATGCCGTTTGTACACAGGAGACCATTTTCGCTGGAGGCGTTTACAACATATCCTCCGGGACACATACAAAAAGTGTAAACACCTCTGCCACAGCCGAGATGTGTACTGAGCTTATAATCGGCAGCAGGAAGAAAATGTCTGGCTTTTCCGTACTGGCATTCGTCAACGTCTGCCCTGAGGTGCTCGATCCTTGCACCGATTGAGAATGCTTTTTGTTGCATTTCGATGCCTCTATCCCTCAGAAGCTCAAAGGTATCACGTGCGCTGTGGCCGATAGCAAGAACCGCATATTCAGTGTCAATGACCTCAACAGATGAACCACATTGTGTTTTGACACCGATTAGTTTACCGTCTTTTAGTAGAATATCTGTAAATTTGGTATTGAAGTGAAACTCTCCGCCAAGGGACTCAATTTCTTTTCTGATGGCAATAATTGTGGGTTTAAGTTTATCGGTGCCGATATGGGGCTTTGCGGATATGAGAATTTCTTCCGGTGCACCATGTCTCACGAATTCCTTAAGTATAAATCGTGATCTGATATCATTTGTACCCGTGTTTAGTTTGCCGTCCGAAAAAGTGCCTGCACCGCCTTCTCCGAATTGCACGTTGGACTCAATATCAAGTTTTCCTTTTTGCCAGAATGTATTTATTGTTTCAGTTCTTTTTTCAACCGGCTCACCACGTTCAATGATTATAGGTGATGCACCTGCACGAGCAAGCATAAGAGCACAAAACAGACCGGCAGGTCCACTGCCTATAACAACAGGTTTTGTTTTCAAGGATTTGCTATAGGGAAAGCAATATTCATCGCGTACAGAGATATGTGCGTTTTTGTTTTTATCTACGAGCTTTTTCTCATTCCCGTCAATTTCAGCATCAATGCTCGCAATATAGTGTACGTCATTTTTCTTGCGGGCATCAACGCTAAGTCTGCTGATATTTGCTGATATGATACTGTTTCTGCTAATTTTCAAAACTCTTGATAATACATCGCATACAGAGTCGTCAGTATATTTAAGTGGGAGTCTTATGTTTTTTACTGTAATCATTTTGTTAAGTCACAGGCGGCACAATATGCTGATGCAAAGGCAAACTGCAGATTCATTCCTCCGCAGTCGCCATCACAGTCAATGGCCTCACCTAAAATATAGAGATTATTAACTTTCCTGCTCATCATGGTTTCAGGAGTTATTTCATCGCCGAGGATGCCTCCTGCAGTAACCTGCGCTTTTGAAAAATCCGTTGATGGTACTACATCAAAGCGCCAGTCATTAATAAGGCTTGAAATTTTCTTTAATTCTTGGTCAGAAATATCGGTTGTTATAGTGCCGGGTGAAATGCCCGATTCTTTCAGAATAGCATTTCCAATCATTCTGTTGAAAACCCCAACAAAAAGATCCTGAGCTGTAGCTGATTTATTTAGTTTTGTTTTCTTTTGTTTAAGCAGTTCAAATATCTGTGAAAAATTATAGTCAGGAAGCAAAGACAGAGAAATCTGTGTATCTTTCTCAGTGTTTGCTACACGAGAAAGATTGAACAGACAAATACCCGAGAGTGCTTTTTCTGTAAACTGTATCTCTCCGTATTCTTTTTTCACAACTATTCCGTTCTTAATGATACTGGCAAGGCCGCTCGCTCTGACACCTTTGAGAGATTTGAGATGAGGTGATTTTACAGCAACAGGGCATAGGGCAGGGTATAGCGGTGTCACTGTGTGTCCAAGTTTTTGTAAAACACTGAAAATTGAATTATCGGCACCGGTTGTAGGGGATGCATTGTTTCCCGTTGCGATAACTACCCGCTCTGAACTTATTTTTTCACCCTTTGAATTTATTATAGAAAACCCATTAGTATTTGCTTTTATGTCAGAAACATCATAATCGCAGAGAGTTCTGACACCAAAGCTTTCGCAGTTGAGTCGAAGGATGTCGAGAACTGAATTTGCCTGCTTGCTGAGAGGATATACCCTGCCGTCAGATTCAGCATATGTAAGAAGTCCCAAATCCTCAAATAAGCTTACAATGAGGCTTGGAGGACACATTTCGAGCAGACTGTCAATTCCATCGAAACTACCGTGATAGTTGTCGCTTGTCAGATGCAGGTTTGTAAGATTACATCGGCCATTACCGGTGACAAGGAGTTTTCTGCCGACTCTGTCCTGCCGTTCTAATATTGCGACCTTAAGCTGAGGCGCACGGGATTTGACCATAACTGCACAGAAGAGTCCTGAAGCACCTCCGCCGACTATTGCTATGTCAAAGTTCTTCGTGTTATTTTTCATATCATCACCATATTAATTATGGGCAATCAAAAAGATTGCCCACGTCTGTTTATGCAAAAAGTTTGATTAACCAGGGAAGACCATAAGAAACAAAGGTCATAATACCCGTTGCCATAAGTACACCTAAGAAAATGCTGATTACAGAATCTTTCAGATTAAGCTTGAGTAAAACAGCAATGAGCGCTCCGGTCCAAGCACCGGTACCGGGAAGAGGAATACCAACAAAAAGCAAAAGACCGAATCTCTTATACTTTGTGACTTTGTCGGATTTACTCATAGCCTTAGCTTCGATTTTATTGACTATCTTGCCTAAAAACTTAGTCTTCTTCATAAGATTGAATATTTTCTCAATGAAGAGGAATATGAAGGGGATAGGCAGGAGATTACCGATAATGCTGATTATCATTGCACCCCACATATTAACAGAAAGCAGACCCATTTCCTCAAGCACACCTGCTGCAATCATGCCACCACGACATTCAAGAATCGGGAATAACGAAATGATAAAAACGATAAGTTCTGCAGGCAGACCGCCGAGAAGTCCAATCATTGTGTTAACGAGTTTTTCAGTGAGACCTAATTCATCTGCAGTTGAAGTTGCACTGAGAGTGAGCATTCTAAGTTTAGTTAACATATTTACCTCGAAATACATTTTTTATTTTTAATAATTATATAATAAAAATTCTTTTTTTACAACAGAAAATTGACTTTTTATCCGTAATTAGATAAAATAAATAAGATTAGGTTGTGATTTTATGAAAAGTACAAATAAAAAGACCATGACTCGTATGCTGCTAACACTGCTGAGCGTGTCTGTAGTGATATTTATCTTCTCTCAATCCATGATGCCCGCTACGGAATCAAGCGCAGAAAGCGGACGTGTGGTTGCGTTTTTAAACAGCATCTGTACATCGTTGGGATTTGAAGGTGTCTTTACGCAAGGATTTGTCAGAACCTGCGCACATCTGGTTGAGTTTGCAGTTCTTGGTCTTTTGTTGTTTATTACTGTATCAAGCTATACATATAACTTAATGTTCAAGCTTATTATTACACCTGCAATATACATATCCACAGCAATAATCGACGAAAGCATACAACTTACTTCTCCCGGACGAACATTTCAATTTAAAGATTTGTTCATTGACTCCATTGGCGGTACACTGGGACTTCTTGTCGCTTTGATTATTATGCATTTTGCGATTAAAGTGTATAAAAAAAGAGGTTAAAAAATGAGTGGAATTCAGACTAACAAAATGGGTACGGAACCCGTACTGAAACTGATATTTAAAATGAGCTTGCCTGCTATGTTTTCTATGTTGATACAGGCGCTTTACAATGTTGTTGACAGTGTGTTTTTAGGGAACTACGGCGGAAACAGTGATGCACTGACTGCGGTCTCTCTTGCGTATCCGCTTCAGCTGTTGCTGATAGCTTTTACCGTCGGCACTGCGGTAGGTGTTAATTCACTTATTGCGAGACGTCTCGGTGAACAGCGTACTCAGGATGCAAACCGCGTTGCTGTGACGGGATTGATACTTGCTTTTGCAACTTGGTGTGTGTTTGCGATTATCGGAATATTCTTCTCACGTCCCTTTATTACATTTATGGCGGGAGCAGAAAACACCCGAATAATAGATTTCGGTGTAGACTATATATCAATAGTTCTGATATTTTCTCTCGGGTCTTTTATTCAGGTTATGCTTGAAAAATGTATACAGGCAACGGGAAATATGATTTTTCCGATGATTTCACATCTTATCGGTGCTTTCGGAAACATAATTATGGATCCTCTTTTCATCTTCGGTATCGGACCTTTCCCGGAAATGGGCGCTGCAGGTGCTGCGATTGCAACAGTAGCAGGACAGTGGCTTGCAATGATGTTCCTTGTTATTACCTTGATTTTCAAGAAATTTGCCATAAAATTCACTTTCAAAAACTTCAGGCTCAGCTTTAAAACAATACGCGAAATATATGTTGTCAGCCTGTCCGGCATTGTCATGCAGGCGATAGGTTCTGTGCTTGTTGCAGGAATCAATATGATTATCGCTATGTCTCCTGCATCTGCAGATGTAAATACAGCGGCACAGACTATCTACGGAATCTACTTCAAAATTCAGAGCTTTGTGTTTATGCCTGTATTCGGTCTGAATCAGGGTGTTTCTCCCATAATAGGCTATAACTACGGCGCTAAGAATAGAAAGCGAATGATGCAGACTCTCAGGTATGCACTAATTATTTCTTTCATTATTATGTCCACCGGTACACTTATATTCCAGCTTTTACCCGAGCAGATTCTTGGTCTTTTCAACACAACGGATAGCATGATGGATATGGGTATTCTGGCACTTCGCAGAATAAGTCTGTGCTTTATCCCTGCTTCTATCGGTGTGATAATGACTGCTTTGTTCCAGTCTGTAGGCAAGGGCGTTCGCAGTCTTATTATGTCTGTATTACGCCAGTTGGTTCTTATTTTGCCGATAGCTTATGTTCTTTCAAAAATCGATATCAACGCAATGTGGTTTGCATTTCCGATTGCCGAGGTGGGATGCACTCTTATCGCAATTCTCTTCTTCCTGCAACTCAATAAATCAGATTTTTCAAAATTGAGTAAAGATTGATGTTTTGCCTGCATATCCTTATGTAGGTGATAATATGGACAACTTAAAAAGCGAATTCGAAAATTTCGATGATAACTGGTCAACGGTGACAGAACCAACCAACGACGTCAAACCTCTGAATGCTGATGATACATTATACAGTGAGGATATTGTCAACTCTAAATCAGATAATAGTCAACCCAAGCGGATCAAAAAGTCTAGTCCTGTACTTTTTTTACAGCTTCTTATTTGTATTATAATTCTGATAGGTGCTTTTTCAATCAAGACTTTTGCACCCGAATATTACGCTGCAGTTAAGGGTGTATATGACACAGAGATAAAAGCTTCACTGTATTTTGACGGCGATGTTTCAAAACTTGATTATTCATATCTTTTTGCAGCGACTCCAGATGAAATTTAGCATCTTCGGTATCAGGGTATATATATCTTTTCTGTCGGTTGCGTTGCTCACGCTTGCATTGGTTTTATCTTGTGGCGATAACCATATGATTCCTGTATGCATAATGTGTTCAGCCATACACGAAGTGGGGCATTTAGTTTTTATATCGAAGTTTTCAGGAAAACCTTCTTCTGTTTCTTTTTATCCTTGTGAAGTGCGAATCGTCTGTGATTGTTCTGAAAATACGTCTTTTCAGGATATTATCATTAGTATTTCTGGTGTATTTTTTAATTTTCTCACAGGCACTTTGTTTTATTTGCTGTATAGTATCACAGGGTCGAAAGTATTATTCGATTTCTTCGTTTGCAGTTTCTGCATCGGTGCTTTCAATATTCTACCTATAAAGGGACTTGACGGCGCCAGTACACTTGAATCTATATTGCTATTAAGATCATCTGCAAGGATTGCTGAGCGGATTATCAACATACTTACGGTTGTTTTTATCGTACCGATAGCTGTTATCGGATTTCTGATTCTGTTTTTATCAAAAAACAATTATTCAATGCTGTTCATAGCAGTATACTTTACAATCAATATATTATCAAAAGAAATGCGGTGATTTTCTTGTATAGCAAGGAAGTTGAAAAAATCTTACTGAAAGTTCAAAAGCCCGGTCGTTATACCGGCGGCGAAATCAATAGTGTTATCAAGGATAAGGATAAAGTAGATCTCAGATTTGCTTTTTGTTTTCCTGATACCTATGAGATAGGAATGTCTCATCTGGGAATGAAGATTCTTTACAGCCAATTCAATTCATATGAACATATCTGGTGTGAGCGTGTGTTTGCACCATGGACAGATATGGAAGAGCTTATGCGTGAGCGTAATATTCCACTGTACGCACTGGAAAGCGGAGACCCTCTCACCGAGTTTGATTTCATCGGATTTACTCTTCAGTACGAGCTTTCCTATACAAATGTACTCAATATGCTCTCACTTGCCGGAATCCCTCTGCTTAGCAAAGACAGAACGGAACTTAAGAATATAGTTGTTGCAGGCGGAACATGTGTCAGCAATCCTGAGCCACTGGCAGATTTTATCGATATATTCTTCATCGGTGAGGGAGAAGAGGTTGACATTGAAGTTATGGAACTTTATCGTAAGTGTCGCGATAAAGGCTGCACCAAAAAGGAGTTTCTGCGCCTTGCTGCTCAGATAAAGGGTGTCTATGTTCCTGCACTTTATGATGTAGAATATAATGAAGACGGAACCATCTGTCGTTTTCAGCCTACAGAAGGTGCTCCTGCGAGGGTAGAAAAACGTTTAATTATGGATATGGATAATGTATACTATCCTGATTCCTTCGTTGTTCCTCTTGTAGAAATTGTTCATGACCGCGCAATTGAAGAAATCTTCAGAGGTTGCATCAGAGGTTGTCGATTCTGTCAGGCAGGTTTTCTGAACCGACCGGTCAGAGAAAAGTCAAAAGAAACAATTCTTTCTCAATGCAAAACCTTATGTGAAAATACAGGATACGACGAGATTTCACTTTCATCACTTTCATCCAGTGACTATTCAGACATAGTGGGATTGCTTACTTGTCTCAGCGAATGGTCAGATGATGAGGGAGTCAGCTTATCTCTGCCGTCTTTACGTGTTGACGGATTTACCGACGACATTATGAGCAGAATTAAAACTGTCCGCAAAAGCGGTCTGACTTTTGCGCCAGAAGCCGGCACACAGCGTCTGCGCGATGCTATCAATAAAAATGTACGCGAAGATGAACTTCTCAAAACCTGCCACGTTGCTTTCTCAGGCGGCTGGACAAATGTAAAGCTTTATTTTATGATCGGACTTCCCACAGAAACATATGAAGATGTTGAGGGAATCGCAAAACTGGGACAAGCCGTTGTAAACGAATTTTATAGATGCGAGAACAGAGCAAAGGGTAGGGGAGTAAACGTTACTGTTTCTGCTTCATCCTTTGTGCCTAAACCTCACACACCGTTCCAGTGGGAAGCACAAAACAGCATCGAAACTATCGAAAAAAAGCAAAAGCATCTTAAAGAATCAATCACAACTAAGAAAATCACATTCAATTATCACGCTGCATACACAAGCTTCTTGGAAGGTGTATTTGCTCGCGGCGACAGAAAGCTCTGCAAAGTGCTTTCAAAAGCCATTGAAAGAGGATTCCACTTTGATGGTTGGAACGATTGTTTTGACTTTGAAGCATGGATGGATGTATTCAAAGAGTGCGGAATTGATCCGAAGTTTTATGCCAGCAGAAAAAGAGAGTTTGATGAAATACTTCCTTGGGATTTCCTCGACTACGGTGTAAGCAAGGACTTCCTCAAAAAAGAATGTGAAAAAGCATATAATAGCGAAACAACACCTAACTGTCGCGAAAAATGCTCAGGTTGCGGTGCTGCTTGTTACAAAGGAGGGGTATGTGTTGAAAAACGTTAGAATCTGGTTTACAAAAGAATTTGAATGCAAATATATATCTCACCTTGACCTGAACAGATGCATGCTCAGAGCTGTTCGCAGAGCAGAGCTGCCTATATGGTATACAGAAGGTTTTAACCCTCATCCTTTTGTAACCTTTCCGCTGCCTATATCTCTTGGCATCAGTGCAAAAAGAGAGTGCATGGATATACGGATTGTAGATGATGATTTTGAAATATCACAAATTCCCGAACTAATGAATCCTTTACTCCCGCGTGGAATTCAGGTTTTTGACGCAACAACTCCAAAAACCGATGCAAAGTTTATTACTTTTGCAGAATATGAGGCTACTATATCAGTTGACGGCATGACTGCAACAGAACTGCGCGAGTCTGTATCAGCTCTGTGTGAACTTGAATGTGTCACAATCAAGAAGAAGTCCAAAAAGGGCATGAAAGATGTGGACGTTCTGCCGTATATAAAAGCTATGGATTTTGACAAAAGTGATTCCGAAAACTGCAGACTCTCTGTTATTCTTCCTGCAGGCAACACTAAAAACGTCGCACTGCCTCTTGTATTTAAAGCAATTGAAAATCATATTAACAAAGAGATTAATTATGATATTGTAAAGCTTAATATGTATACAGAGGGGATGGAGGAATTTGAGTAATACACGTTTTGACACGATTCTTCTGGATGCCGATGAAACCATCTTCGATTTTTTGCAAGCAGAAAAGATCTCCTTGCTTGATACTGCAGAGAAGTTCGGGATTTCTGCAACAGATTCTGATGCAAAGAAATATAGTGAAATCAACCTTTCTCTTTGGAAAAAATTAGAGCTTGGAGCGGTCAGCAGAGAAGAGCTTAAAGTTCTCAGGTTTAAAGAATGGTTTGATTATATGGGTGTGGAGAATATCTGTGCTGATGATTTCTGCAAACATTATGAGCAAAAGCTCGGAAACACAGGTATACTTCTCGACGGCGCTCTGGATTTTGTCCAAAAGCTTTCTATGCACTGCAACGTATATATAGTCACGAACGGAACCGCGGTTTGCCAAGAGGGAAGAATGAAAAACTCCCCTGTGAGAGAATATATCAAAGGTATGTATATTTCTGAAAAAATCGGATTTTCTAAGCCTGATAAAAGATACTTTGATTATGTTTTTAAGGATATAGGTATTACCGATTTTTCTCGCGTTATCATAGTCGGAGACAGTTTATCCTCGGATATGCAGGGAGGCAAAAACGCAGGTATAGCCACGTGTCTGTATCTACGCAACGAAGATAATCCACGCAGTGATCTGTGCGATTATGCCATAAGCGAATACTCTGCATTTTGGGATATATTATTTAATTAAAAAAATTGTAAAAAACACTTGATTTTTTTCTTCGGTTATTATATAATAATCTGCGGCGACAAACGGAGAGATGTCCGAGCTGGCCGAAGGAGCACGATTGGAAATCGTGTATACGGCTATAACCGTATCAGGGGTTCGAATCCCCTTCTCTCCGCCAAAAAACACCGCATAGGCAAATAAGCTTGTGCGGTTTTTTTCTATTTATGTAGATTTATCAAGAGACACCTATCAAATCACGACAGGTGTCTTTTGTTATTTTTGAGATATTCGCCTTGTATTACATTTTTATCATAAAACGCGTTATGTATCTCCCGAAGAAGTTTAACTTTATCTAAGCTCCATTTTGGAGCAATAAGCGATTCTTTTTCTGCATCGCCGGTGATTCTGTGAATTACTACGTTCTTCGGTATGTATCGTATGCAGTCGCATAATGTATCGATATATTCATCCCGAGTAATCATTTTGAATTTTCCTGATAGATATTCATCAGCAAGATCTGTATCACTCAGTACATAGAGCATATGGAACTTGATCCCGTCCGACAGTTCTCCTGCGAATTTTGCAGATTCAATCATATCTTGCTTTGTTTCACCCGGCAAACCTAATATAAGGTGGGTTATCACCTTGACTCCTGCTTTCTTCAGCATAGACACCGCATCAATATAAACAGATAGGGGATATCCTCGTCTTATATAGTCTGATGTGGATTGGTGAATTGTCTGTAAACCAAGCTCAACCCATACAGGTTTTATGCTATTCAGCTCAGATATTAGCTCTATCGTTTTGTTATTTATGCAATCGGGTCTTGTGGCGATGGAAAGTATTGCAACATCCTCACGCAGAACAACGGGAGTATACAGTTCTTTCAAATACTCATAAGATTCATAAGTATTTGAATAGGGCTGAAAATACGCAATATATTTGCCTGAGCTTGTTTTCTTCGAAAGCTGAGCCTTTGCTCGCCCAATCTGTTCTGATACAGGCAGAAGGGCGCTTTGTGCGAATTCTCCCGAGCCACCTCTGCTGCAGAATATACAGCCTCTGTCTCCGCAGGTGCCGTCGCGGTTCGGGCAGGTCATTCCTGCTGACAGAGTAAGTTTATATATTTTTTCTCCGAATTCTGCTTTCAGATAGTCAGACAACATATAACAATACATAACATCACTCACAATTAAGTATAGTAATATTATAATATATTTTTTATATAAGGCAAACAATATTGAAAAATCTTTTGAGGTAGTGTAAAATATACTTATAATTTTTCAAGCGGAGGGAAGTAAATGAAAAAGTTTGCCGTCATAGCTATTGCATGTATATTGATTTTATCAATTTTACTTTGTGGTTGTACAAAAAGCACTTCTGATTACACTATCAATAACAGCGATAGTATTAATATTGGAATTATTGCATCCGATGATTCTGTGCTAAAAGGAGTGGACTATGCCTCTTCGCTTGCACCGCTCGTGCATATTGACAAAGAGTATAAGATAAACACCCTGACATATTCTATCAATGACGACATAAACACCACAGCTTCAGAACTTCTTTCTCAGAATGTTTGCGCTGTTATCTGTGATGGTTCGTACAAAACTCACACGGATTTAATCATAAAAGCTTTCGAAGACACTTCAATACCTCTTGTTTTTATTGGCAATCACAGCGACCTTATCCAAACGACTGATAATGCTTTTTCGATTTCAACACCCTATAACTACCAATCGTCTGCTGCGGTATCGTACCTAACCAGTGAAGGATTATCCACAGGTGCTATTGTTTTAGGTGACGATAGTGAATATATGACAACTGTAGCAGAAATGTTTGAATCTGCTTTTATGGCAAGCGGTGGTAAATCTGTATCTACTTATTACTTCACAGGAGAAAAAGAGAACTTCAGCGCAAAAGCTATTTCAGGAGCAGGTCTTGATTTTGCTTTTATCATCGCTGATGATGCATCCAGAAACAGCATTTATACGGAGCTTGTGGATGCAGGATTTGCATCACAGATTGTTTTTTCAGAAGTTATTGACAAAGCTCAGCTTCATGACGAATCCTATAACAACGTCAGCTTTATAAGCAATTTTGAACTTGACGACAATAACTACATCGGTTCTGATTTTATTAATACTTATTCTGAAAAAAATGGAATTAAAACCACTGAAGTCACACCCTCTATTGCATATGGTTACGATGCTTATATGACCATATATGAGGTGTTGCGCAACTTTAATCCTAACTCACAATCTCTTTCTCCATTTTCTACAGAAGCAACAGCTGAGACCGGCGACGAGAATAATCAGATTACCGTATCTCAGGTAAAGGATGCATTAAAGGAAATTGAATATTTCGGTGTCACAGACACAATCACTTTCGACCAAAACGGCCTTTCAAACACTACTTTTATCTATATAGATAAAGTTGAAAATGCACAGCCTAAGATGCTCAACAGATATGAATTCAACAATGAACAGAATTAATCCCGAAATATACACACTCGATTCAGTAGATGTTGCTCCGCTTCTCCTCGGAAAGCTGTTATGTGTGAATACAAACGGAACAGTTAAGAAAGCAAGAATTACAGAGACAGAGGCATATTTCGGCGAGGATGACACCGCCTGCCATGCTCACAAAGGCAGAACAAAGAGAACTGAAATACTCTACCGTAAAGGCGGGGTTTCGTATGTCTATTTATGCTACGGAATTCATGCACTGATGAATGTAATCACAGGACCCGATGAGCATCCCCAAGGAGTTTTGCTCAGGGGAGTTGAAGGTTTAAGTGGCCCCGGAAAACTGACCAAAGCTTTGGGTATCACCTGCGAACACAACGGGGTCGATCTTGTAAGTTCTGATATTATCTGGTTAGAGGATGACGGATTTAAACCCAAAGAGATAAAGACATCTCCACGTATTGGCATTGATTACGCCACAAAAGAATACAGAGATAAACTGTGGCGGTTCTATATATAATTTTAATAAGGAGTTTAGCTATATGGCACTGAAAGATGATTGGAAATCGGTTGGAAAAGATTTCAAAAAACTCGGAACAGATTTAGGTAAATCAGTAGTCCGCTCTGTAAAAAAGGGAGTAGACAAAGTTGACACCTGGGCAAGTGACGAAGCACCGATAACAACTAACACGGAAGATTCTGAGACCAAAACAAAAGAATAATAATTTATCCACACAACAAAAGCCTTGAGACTTTTAAATCTCAAGGCTTTTATCTTTTAGCAAGGTATTCAGGTGATTGATTGACTCAGGAGTAGGCTGTGGGAGAGAGGCAAAAGGAAATTCAATTCCCAAGCTATCATATTTTACCTGACAAATCTTTTTGAATGGAAGCAACTCAATATTATCAACACATCGATGCTCTGACGCAATTCTCTTCAGTCTGATTATATTCCCCTCATTATCGTTGAGAGTCGGGATAATTACCTGTCTGAGTGTAACGGGAATTTTTCGTTCATTGAGATATTTCAGGAAAGATAGGGGAGCATCAAGTGAACATCCGACATACTTTGAATACTGTTCGTTGGTTGTGTATTTTATATCAAGCAGCACTCTGTCAGTGTGGTTCAGCAATTCTTTAATTGTGTCATTAAGTAAACTACCTGAAGTATCAAGACAGGTGTTGAGTCCATTCTCGTGACACAATTTGAAGAAGTCGGAGACAAACTCAGGCTGTAGCAAAGGTTCACCGCCCGAAACGGTTACTCCGCCCTCACTTGCGAAATATTCGCGGTATCTGAGTGCTTTCTCAACAAGTTCTGTTGATGAACACGTTTTTCCATCTGCCATATTCCAAGTATCGGGATTATGACAGCATCCGCATCTAAGATTACATCCTTGTGTAAATACAACAAATCTGACCCCGGGGCCATCAAGAGTTCCCATGGACTGAATAGAATTAATACGTCCGTCTTTCATAGTTACATAGCCTCGTGAAAGGTACGGCTGATTACTTCTCGCTGTTGCTCACGGGAAAGCTTGTTGAAGTTGACGGCATAGCCAGAAACACGGATTGTGAGATTGGGATATGCTTCAGGGTTTTCGTATGCTTTCATGAGAGTTTCTCTGTTGAGAACATTTACATTGATGTGGTGTGCCATCTTAGCAAAATATCCGTCAAGAATAGTAACGAGGTTAGCTGTGCGATCCTGATCTTCTCTACCAAGCGCCTCGGGTGTTATAGAGAAAGTGTTGGAGATTCCGTCTCTGCAATCATCGTAGCTGAGCTTTGTGATGGAGTTAAGAGAGGCAAGAGCGCCGTTTTCTTCTCTGTTGTGCATTGGATTGGCACCGGGAGCAAAAGGCTCGTGCGCCTTTCTTCCATCAGGTGTCGCTCCTGTGTTCTTGCCATACATCACATTGGATGTGATTGTCAGCACTGAGAGTGTGTGCTCAGCATCTCTGTAGGTGGGAGTCTTTCTCAGCTCAGAAATAACGGTGTGTGTCATATCTTTTGCAATCAAATCTACTCTGTCGTCATCATTACCAAACTTGGGGAAGTCACCCTCTGTAACAAAGTCGGTAATAAATCCAAGCTCGTTTCTGACAGGCTTGACTTTTGCATATTTTATGGCACTGAGTGAATCTGCAACAACAGATAGACCTGCAATACCAAAAGCCATGAATCTTCCTACTTCTGTATCGTGAAGTGCCATCTGAGTCTTCTCATAGGCATATTTATCGTGCATGTAATGGATGACATTCATTGTATTTACATAGAGATTTGAAAGCCACTCAATATAAATCTGATAACGCTCCATAACTGTATCATAGTCGAGCACATCTTCTTTAAGCGCAGGCATCTGAGGACCGATATGTATACCGCTGGTTGTGTCATATCCGCCATTGATAGCAATTAGGAGAAGTTTTGCCAGGTTGCATCGAGCACCGAAGAACTGCATCTGTTTGCCCACTTTCATAGCGGAGACACAGCAAGCAATAGCGTAATCATCGCCATATATGGGACGCATAAGATCATCGTTCTCATACTGAATAGAATCGGTATCTATGGAAACCTTGGCGCAGAACTCCTTAAAACCTTTAGGGAGCTTGGTTGACCAGAGAACGGTCAGGTTAGGCTCAGGGGAGGAGCCGAGAGTATACAGAGTATTAAGGATACGGAAGCTGCTCTTGGTAACTAATGTTCTGCCGTCTTCTCCCATACCTCCGACAGCCTCGGTAATCCACATAGGATCACCGCCGAACAGCTCGTTATACTCAGGAGTTCTCAGGTGACGAGCAATTCTCAGCTTGATAACAAAATCATCGATAAGCTCCTGAGCTTCGCTCTCCGTGAGAGTGCCGTTGTTTATATCTCGCTCAATATAAATATCAAAGAAAGTAGATACCCTGCCCAAAGACATGGCGGCACCATTCTGTTCTTTTATGGCACCCAGGTATGCAAAGTACGTCCACTGGATAGCTTCACGTGCATTAGCAGCAGGCTGGCTGATATCATATCCGTAAGAAGCCGCCATTTCCTTTAAATAACCGAGAAAAGTTATCTGCTGGAAAAGCTCCTCGTCCATTCTTACTTGCTCAGTGTTAAAGTTTCCTTTAGCAAGAGCATTTTTATCATTTCTTTTTTCTTCTATGAGTTTATCTACGCCGTAAAGAGCAACTCGACGATAATCGCCGATAATTCTGCCTCTGCCGTAAGCATCGGGCAGACCGGTGATTACATGGCATTTACGGGCAAGACGCATCTCATCTGTATACGCACGGAAAACACCATCATTGTGAGTTGTTCTGTAACGGAATTCCTCCTGAACCTTGTGGCTGAGGGTATAGCCGTATGCTTCACAAGCCTGCTTTACCATTCTCATACCGCCAAAGGGGTTTACGCCACGCTTCAAAGGACGGTTTGTCTGCATGCCAACAATAAGCTCATTTTCATGGTCAATATATCCGGGAGCATAATTTGTCAATGATGACACAGTGGTGGTATCTACATCAAGCACACCGCCAAACTGACGTTCAAGCTCAAAGAGGCTCTGAACTTTTTTCATCAAATTAGATGTTCGCTTGGTAGCACCCTCAAGAAAACTGTCGTCTCCGCAGTATTCCGAGTAGTTACTCTGGATAAAATCACGAACGTTGATTTCATCCTGCCACTTGCCTTCTTTAAATCCGTTCCAATTTTCACATCTCATAATTATACCTCCTGCTAAAAACAAAAAAAGGGCAATACAGCTTAAAATTTAAACTGAATCGCCCAGACGGTCGGCATATAAAAATTTACATTTCATTGCGGTGCTCCGCTGATCCGTCAGTCATGTAAATTACAACATAATTTTACAATAATATTATTATCTTGTCAACTGAAAAACATTGGATAAATCTTAACAGTTTAATGGTGTTATGACGGTAATTTTGTTGCTTTTGTTATTAACAGCAAAAAAGCTCCCCGCAAGAATTTGCAGGGAGCTTTGGCGGAGAGTTAGGGATTCGAACCCTAGGTCCCTTTCGGGACACAGCATTTCGAGTCAAGTGTCAAAAAACGAACTTGGCGGAATTTAACGGAATATAACGGCAACAAAGAGAACCCCGAAAACCCCGATGTTTTCAGGGGGTTTATCATTTTTATATCCGAAAACACAGTGAAAATCAGGGTCTAAAAGTCTTCTCCGATTTTGCCGAGTTCTAATGGATTTTTGGGAAAGTCTATTAGAATTTTTCATAGACCTATGCACATTTTTGCCCCAAAATCACTCCTTTGGCAGTGCAATAAAAAGCACCGGTTGAAGCATACGACACATAAAATCGTGTAGGATTATTCTCTCTGAAAGTGAAAATTCGCTGAATTTTCACTCCGTTCAGTTGACTTTTGCGAAAATTTGTGTATAATATAAAGTGTAAATTTATATGGAGGTATTCCCTATGATTTTTGAAACTGAAAACATTGAATTTAAGTCTCAAGTTACAGATGAAATTTATAAAGAAGTTATTGCGTTTGCAAATACCGATGGTGGCACTATATACATTGGCATTGATGACAATGGTAATGTAGTCGGCATTGATAATGTTGATGAAACCTATACTCGAATCACCAATGGTATTAGGGATGCCATTCAACCCGATGTTACTATGTTTGTAAAGTATACTTTGCAAGATAATCAGGTTGTCAAAATCACTGTGGGTGAAGGAAGTTATAAACCTTATTATCTCAAATCAAAAGGATTAAAGCCAAGCGGTGTTTATATTCGTCAAGGCACATCAAGTGCTCAGGCTTCTCCCGAACAAATTCGCCAAATGATTAAGGAATCGGACGGTGATGTGTTTGAAGATATGCGTTCCATGGAACAATCCCTCTCCTTCCACGCCGCAGAGAAAATGTTTAAGAAATATAATGTGGAGTTCTCGGAGGAAAAATATCGCGTTCTCGGAATTACCGATGATTCCAATTCTCTTTACACAAATCTTGCGCTTGTTTTATCCGACCAATGCATGCACACAACAAAGGTGGCTGTGTTCGGAAACGATTCCAATACCGAATTCCGCGACAGCAAAGAATTCACAGGCTCGGTATTCGAGCAGCTTGAGGATGCTTTTAGATATCTTATGCTTTGTAATAAGACGGTCGCAACCTTCAAGGGATTGGAGAGAGTGGAACGCTCTGATTATCCGCAAGAAGCTATCCGTGAGGCATTACTCAATGCAATTGTACACCGTGATTACAGTTTTAGCGGCAGCATCATTATCAATGTTAATGATAACGAGATGGAATTTATATCAATAGGCGGCTTATTGCCCGGCTTATCTCCCGACGATATTCGTAGTGGAATTTCTCAGCCGCGTAATAAAAAACTTGCAGAAGTGTTTCACCGTCTGCACTTGATTGAATCCTACGGCACGGGCATTCGCAGAATTTATAATTTTTACAATAATTGCGCCATTCAACCTCGTATTGAAGTTACGGCAAACACATTCAAAATCGTTCTTCCCAATATGAACAGCAATAACGCGAAAGAAACAATAACTACGACGGTAGCCATAACTCCCCAAATGCAGACTGTCCTTGATTTCATTGAAGAAAACGGTCAAATTACCGACAGCGAGGTACAAGAATTACTTGAGATCAAAAACACTCGCGCCTATACGCTGATGAAGAAAATGGAAAAAGACGGACTGATCGTTATCGTCGGTCGCGGCAGCAGCAAAAAGTATATGAAAAAAGATTGAATTTGGACTCAGAGAGACTATTGATTGTCAAATTAAAGTACGGTTTATGGTACAACACTTTTGATAGAATAGTTTTATCGTGGTGAGGTTTATGGAAGAAAATCGAATTGATATAAAAGAAAATTTTATATATAAGCTCAATAATGAACTGCTGGAGATATTATTAAAAGATCGCTCCTCGAAGAAAAACATTATTTGGGCTACAGACAACTATGCGCATAAAGGATTCGGTTATCAAATTTCAGATGAGATAACTATTATGGCGATTACCGGTCATAAAGGCGGCGTAGTAAAGCCGAGAACCGAAAAATCCAAAAAAGAGCAAGCAGACCGCATCCGTGACAAAGCGGAAGTGTTCACGCCTTCTTGGATATGTAATAAACAGAATAATCTCGTTGATAACGCATGGTTCGGAACAGATTTTGTGTTCAACGAAGAAAAAGATAAAACTTGGACTGCAACCACCGAGCCGATTGTGTTTCCTACCGTAACAGGCAAGACGTGGCAAGATTATATAAACGATGTTCGCTTGGAAATTACTTGCGGTGAAGCACCGTATCTCGTCAGCCGTTATGATACCGTAAGTGGATATATGATAGAGCTTTCACAGCGCATCGGTTTGCTTGATAGAAAATTACGTATCGTAAGTGAGAACACGCATACAGAGGAAGAATGGTTAAAATGGGCGATAAAATCCTTTCAAAATACCTATGTCTATGATTGGCAGGGCGATAATGTTCTTCTGGCAAGAGAGAACCTACTCTTTACCTTCATCGACTACTACAAGGCAAAGTTTGATAAAGAGCCGCCTATTGATGTTCTCAAAAAAATTGCTGATATACTTTCGTGGAACATATGGCAGATGGATGGCTTGAAATTCGTTATCCCCGAAAGCTGTAAAGAAGTAGAAGAAGGCCAGCTTACGTTATTTGATATGAATACTGAAAAGCAGCCTTGTCCCGGATGTGCAAAAAACGATCCCTATGCTCACACCGGCATTTACTGTATCATCAAGGATTGGAAGGCAAACAAGAAGGTCACCTTCGTGTCCCTCTTAAAAAAAGATTGATTGGAGCATTATAATGAAAGATTTAAGCATACTTGACAGCTTAATAACAGGGCGCGTAGAACCCCATATATATGCTTTTACCACGAATACGATTCCGAACTATTTGAAGGTTGGCGATACCTACCGCCCCGTGTCGAAACGACTCAGTGAATGGAGAGAGTATTTTCCGAATCTTGAGCAGAAATTTGAAGGCAGCGCAAAAATTACCGAGGATGTGTATTTTCGTGATTTTGCGGTTCATTATTTCTTGGAATCTGAAAAGCGTAGAATCCGTCTTGAACCAACAGACCTCCCCGAAGGAGTATATTATTCAAGAGAATTCTTTAGAGAAGCAACCGTAGGTGACGTGGAAGAAGCAATCGCCGATATTAACGACGATTATCACAGCAAAACAGGCAGATATCAGTACTATGATGCTAAAACGCAACTGCCCACCACGGAAAAATATGCCTCCACAGGTATGTGGTTCCCACGTCCGAATCAGCAAGCAACTATAGATGCGTTTAAAAGAGCCGTGGAAAACGGCAGAACTCATCTGCTTATGTACGCCGTTATGCGTTTCGGCAAATCTTTTACCTCAATGTGCTGTGCCAAGGAAATGGGTGCAAAGCTCGTTGTCGTTGTGTCTGCAAAGGCCGACGTGCGTGACGAGTGGCGTAAGACAGTTGAAAGTGCAGAAAACTTCCGAAACGATTATGAATTTTTCTCTTCTGCTGATTTGGAGAATAATTATAGCATTGTTACGGATACCCTTGACCATCCTACCGATCCGAAGAAGGTCGTTGTGTTCTTGACCTTGCAGGATCTTCAAGGCGAAAATATTAAGGACAAGCATGCTCAGATTTTCGGTCGTAAGATTGACCTTCTTCTCGTTGACGAAACACATTTCGGTGCAAGAGCCGAAAAATACGGTGCCGTTCTTCGTGCAAGTCAAGGTGAAAAGCTATCCAAAGAAGAAAAATATGCCGTTGAGGATATCTTGGAAAGCACAAAGGAATTTGATGTTAATATAACAGTTCACCTCTCAGGTACGCCTTATCGCATTTTGATGAGCGATGAGTTTGATAGAGAGCAGGATTTAATTGCTTTTTATCAGTTTACCGATATTGTCCGCGAGCAAGAGGAATGGGATAGAGATAACTTTGCTAAGGACGAGCCGAAAGAAGAATGGGAGAACCCCTATTTCGGTTTTCCTCAGATGATAAGATTTGCATTTAACCCGAATGAATCCGCACGCAAACGCATGGCAGCTTTGCGTGAAAGCGGTATGTCGGATGCTTTCTCTGCGCTCTTTAAACCCAAGTCCGTTAGCAGAGCCGAGGACGGTAGCCATAAGCTGTTCGTTCATGAACAAGAAATTCTTGAATTGCTTGAAGTCATTGACGGCAGCAAGGAAGATGAAGAACTGCTCGGATTTCTTGATTATGATAAAATTAAGG
>JAFQMC010000016.1 GCA_017421045.1 Clostridia bacterium | reverse complement strand
TCGAACCTGTGACCCTCTGCTTGTAAGGCAGATGCTCTCCCAGCTGAGCTATGCTCCCATTTATGAGGCAGAAAACCTGATGTTTACTGCCTTTTTTGGTCGAGGCGACAGGACTTGAACCTGCGGCATCCTGGTCCCAAACCAGGCACTCTACCAAACTGAGCTACGCCTCGACATAATAAAAACTTTGTGAAGATCCGTAACAGACGGAACAAATGTAACAGACAGAAAAAGTCTGTAATTGTGGTCAAAATTGTGGTCAAAACCCAAAATATTGAAATTCAATAGCTAAAAAAGCCAGTGTTTATGCGGTTCTTCGGACAGGACCATGAAAACGGCACCATAATCCCAAAGCAAGCGCGCATCCAAACTGCGCCACGCTAGCAGTAAACTTCGAGAAGATATATGAATTTGTAGAAGAACTGTTGAAAAGACTTAATTCAAAATATAATAACATTTATTAAGATGTTTTGAAGCTCGATGCTTATTTAGTATCGAGCTTTTGTTTTTTATATAGCAATTTAAAGATGCTATTTTGTATAAAATGACAAAATTGTAATAAATTTGAAAACAGGTATTGAAATCGAACAAAAATTCTGTTATTATGTAGTCACGACAAGGAACTAATGTTCGACAGATGCGCTTCTTTTAGATGGTTTTTGGGAAATGTTAGGTTGGAAAAAGGAGAGTTTCATCAATATAGAACTTTATATCATATACAATGTAATGAATAGAGGGATAACAGTGAAGGTGCTATCAAGAGCCAATATTGAAGAAATAGCAGAGCGAATCATAAACGAATATAGAAAACTTCCGGAAATAAAAGACAGAGAGCTATACAGGATTGACCCCGATGTTCTTTTGACAAAGGTTCTTAAACTGAATATAGAGTATGCTCATTTATCGTCAAACGAATCAATACTCGGACTGACATCTTTTGATGAGGTTGATGTTTTAGTGTATGACGAAACTGATGAGGAATACATTTTGTGTTTGGATGGCAAAACGGTTGTTATTGAAATGTCATTACAAACAGATATAAGCAAACTTGGAAGATGTAACTTTACTAAAGCCCACGAAGGGGCACACCAAATCTTTAAGATGATGTTTCCGAAAGAGTATGGTGTAGTAACGACATCAGAAAGACTACATTTTTATAAAACAGAAACGGATAATTTAAAACCCATTCAGGATTGGGACGAATGGCAGGCAAATACACTTGCCTCTGCATTGTTGCTACCTAAATACCTTGTTCAGAAAGGTATGTTCCTGTTTGGGTTGGGAGATAAAATCAGTTGTGTTAACAGATTTTATTTTCAAGATGTATATAAACGATTTTCAATGCTATCGGAATACCTTGGAGTATCAAAAAAAGCATTGGCAATCAGAATGAAATATTTAGGCTTACTTGACAGAGAACAGTTGGATAATCCTACTGCATTGTTGGATGTTTATGGAGGTATATCATGAACGAAGTAAAGATTGAGGTTATAAAACGATGCCCTAATTGTAATTGGCGTGTACTTGACAAAATAGGTGCTACATCAGGTGTAGTTGAAGTGAAATGCCCAAATTGTCATCGCAGAGTAAGAATAGATTTATCTTTGCGTAGAGGCCGTGGGATTAAATATAGAATTGCATAAAATAATTTGAAAGGACAATTGAATAATACGGACATTTGAGCGTACCGCGCCCATGGGTTCATAGCTTTATATTAAGTTGTGCGACACCAAATTGCCGGACACTATAGTCGGAACTATCTAATAAACGGATAGCTTATTAACTATGTGTTTTATGGCAAAGTGTAAAACGTTCTAAAAGCCGAACACTAAGTGTTATGAACTATCTTACCACAGATAGTTTCTGACCTGAGTGTTCGGCTTTTTCTTTTTGGTAAAACGCTATGAACAAGAAGTGGCAACCATATATTGCTCGTTATCCTTAATCTCCAATTTTTGATCAAAGACAAAAATCAAAAATTTTAAGGAGATTAAAGATATGAGTAAAACTTACGCAATAATTACTTTCAATCCTGCAACTGGCACGGAAGAAACCGTTCCTGTAACAAAAGAAGTTTATGATGAGTTTCGCAGAGGAATCTGGCGAGTTGAAAAAAGCGACCTTAAATACATAACCCATACATATCCGATGAGTTGCTTAATAGGCGATGACGATGATTCGGAAGATGAGTTTCATGAATATGAAGATGAAGATTTTAATCTTGAAGAAATGATAATTCATAACGAAAGATTGAAGCGGTTGCGATTTGCAATGAGTCAGTTGACTGTTGAAGAAAGAATATTCATAAAAGCATTATATGAAAATAGGATTACCGAGAGAGCGTTAGCTGCAAAATTAGGCGTTTTTCGTAATACGATTCATTATCACAAAGTAAGAATTTTAGAAAAAATAAAAAAATTTTTCTGATTTTGTTGTGCAAAACCCGATTTCCGTTCCTGTACATATGAGAGGGTTTTATAAATCCGTCTTTGTACTTTGATAATTGAATAAACGGATGTAGAGGGTAATACCCACAGAGCCGAAAGGAAAGCTGTCGGGCATAGGCGCCAAGACCTCGAAAGAGAGAGCGATAAACTATGTACCGAGTTGAGAGATAAACAGCAGACTCTCAATTAGCCATGACCTCGGTGGGTAATAATGATACTTCTGTTGGCACAGCCCTTGCGATACGGGATATAGTGGTTCAGGCTGAGAGCGTATGCCTGTTGCATTATATATGAAGCTCGGTTTTACCTAATAGTAAAACAAATGCTGCGAGATACTCTACATCTTTTCGAATGCTCTAATTTATTTAATGAGCAATAGAACTACTGTGCAGGAGCCGAACAGGTTCCTGCATACCATTCTGTTGCTCATATATCGAAGAAAAGGAGAATCAAAAGTGTTTGAATTTACATATAGTGACCATGAGTTATTTGAAAGTTACGTTAATTGCGATAAAGCCTATTATGGGGGAGAGTATGACTTTACCTTTGAAGATAGATTTATCATTTATCATATCGCTCTCAGAAATCAGATCAGATATATAGCTATCGATAAAGCTACAGGTGATTCTGAGGTAGTGACAACAGTTAAGCCGAGCGAACAGTTTACAGAAGAAACTGCCACTCTACTTATACCATATATATTGGAAACAGTAAAAGATAACCGTCAGGTGGATATTGTTCAGAAGATGGTTGATAATCCCATCGGAATGATAGATATCATTTTCAATGTGGTTATGCCAAGCTACGGTTACAACATCAGAAAAGCTCAGATAGACCTTTCAAAAACAATGTATAAAGGACTTACGGATAAACAGGTTGCAATTTGTGAAGCAGAGGTAGGTACAGGTAAAACTCTTGCATATATGGTTGCGAGTCTTGTAGCGAGGCTTGTATATAAAAGAAAATACGGGCAGGACTTGCCTGTGACCATTACTACATCAAGCATCGAGTTGCAGAAAGCCTTAGCGGAACAGGAGATTCCAAAGCTGTCAACAATGCTTATGAGTTTTGGGATTATTTCAAAGCCATTAAAGGCGGTACTTAGAAAAGGCAAGGAACATTTTCTGTGCTCATATAGATATAAAGATTATCTTACCAATATTCTCAAGTATCCCGATAATAACAGCAGAAAAATCTTTGCATTGAAAACCAAGATTGAAAACGACAGCAATATAGACCTTGATAAAATTACAATTCCCAATGCTATAAAAAGCAGGATTTGTGTGAAGGGTTCGTGCTCAGGTTGCTCAAAGCGTTCACTCTGCAGATACGTACAATATATATCAGATGCTACAGAAGAAGTTGGCATTGATTTTCAGGTGACAAACCACAATATGTATCTCGATTCACAGAAGAACAGAGTGCCGGGTAAAAAAGGAATTATCAAAGACAGTTGCTTTGTTGTGGTAGATGAAGCACATAAACTGAAAGAAGCGGCTGAAACAACATTTGGCGAGGTTCTTTGTGAAAGTGATATTCCTGAATATCTTAATGCGGTGCATACCTTGTGTGCAGATAAGAGAAAACATCAGGAATATAAATATTTAATTGCGATGGCACATAAAACCCACAATGAATTATTCAGGTATATAAAAAGTTCTCGCAGACTTTCTGATGCCGATGAGGATAGTTATACAGTTATCAATGTTGGAAAAACACTTGCATCGCTTATTGATAAGATGGCAAACACAATTATTAGCATTGAACGCCTGAAAGTTCGAGCAAATTATTATTTGCCCATAATAGGAAAGAGTTTGATTACAAAACTGACAGCCATTAAGGATGATATTTCAAATATCGTTTGGATAAATACAGACGAGAATGATGAAATGTATATTTGCAGTGTGCCACGAGATATTACCAAACAACTCAAAGAGAGTGTTTGGGATAGAAATGTAAGCTATGTGCTGACAAGCGGAACAATGTCAGACGGTACAGACTTTGAGTATTTTAAAGAAGAAAATGGTTTGTCAGAAATCGAAAGCAGATTGATTTTAGAATCTACTACAGTATCACCTTTTAACTATAAAGAAAACGCAAGGCTCTATGTTCCGCTTGAAATGCCGTTCCCAGATAACAAGGACGAGCAGTATATCGAAATAATTTCAAAGGAGATATATAAGATAATTGAAGCTACTAACGGACATACGGCAATACTTTTCACCTCATATCGAATGTTGGCGATGGTATATGAAAAACTTGCGGACAAGCTTGCAAAATGTGAGCTGTTCAAAATGACAAGAGGTACTAACAGTGTTATATCTGACTTTAAAAAGTCAGAAAATGGTGTTTTATTTGCTTCAGGCTCAATGTGGGAAGGTGTAGATTGTGTAGGCGATTGTCTTTCATCTGTAATAATCGTCAAGTTGCCTTTTCCAATAAGAAGTGTCCTGATGGAAGAAAAGAAGAATTACTGTTTTGATGTCAAAGAGTTTGTTAACAGATACTGTACTCCCAATATGTTGATTAAACTCAGACAGGGAGTGGGCAGACTAATCAGAAGCGAAACCGATACAGGAGTTGTATCTATACTTGACCCAAGAGCAA
Organism: Clostridia bacterium; assembly: GCA_017421045.1. GTDB lineage: Bacteria > Bacillota > Clostridia > Oscillospirales > Acutalibacteraceae > Ruminococcoides. The sequence goes on along the minus strand of JAFQMC010000016.1, from coordinate 77,774 downwards.
GAGCTTTGTCATATACAGGTAAAGTCTTCAAAGCTATGGAGAAATATCCTGTGATAAGAAACATTGAAGAAGTTTCTGAATTTATGAAATCTGTGAAAACGGAAGATTATTTTACTTAACGAATGGAGAATGAATATGAAACCAATAAATAAAACAACAGGAAACATGAAAATCAAATCCGTACAGTTTGAATATGTAGGAACAGACGAACAGTTTGTTAGCTTTTTAAAATGCGTTTTTAGAGATTACATAACTGGAAGTCAAGTAACATCTGACGAACAGAGTGGATTTGTTCGGACAAGATCGATTTAAAGCTGGATATTGCAGAACTCTTGTGATATGTTGTTGTTGCACCAAGATAGTGCGACAACAATATCCCAATTAAGCCGAAAGGAGATTGCACATGGTAAATGAAATTCTGCATACAAAAAGAACTTTACGTGTATGGTTATATTATAGATTATCAAGAGATGAAGATGTAGAACTTAATTCACTTAATAATCAGCGTGGAATTCTTGTAGACTTCGTTGACAGTAAAGGATACGATATAGTAGGAGAATCCTTTGATGATAATGTAAGCGGTATGCATTTTGAAAGAGAGGGAATACATAAACTTTGCGAAGCTGTGGACAAAGGTCTTATTGATGCCGTAATAGTTAAAGATTTATCACGACTTGGAAGACACAGAACTCAGACTGCAGTGTTCATTGATTACTTAAGACAACACAAAGTCAAGGTGTTATCAGTTACAGAGAACATAGATACAAGTGATGAAAACGATGACTTGCTTGTAGGTTTCAAAGGTATCGTCAACGACTTATATGCAAAAGATATATCAAAGAAGATACGTGCAGGATACCTTCAAAAACAGAAAAATGGTATCATCATAACAACTCCTATGGGCTATTACAAAGATAAAAATACAGATGAGATTGTGATAGTTGAGGAAGAAGCTCAGATTATCAGAAGAATATATGAGCTTTACTTATCAGGCTATGGAATGAAATCTATTATGAATCTTCTCAACAATGAAGGAGTAAAGGCTCCTCAGTATTATCAAAATCTCAGATACAAAAAGAAACTCCCATATACTCGCCCGGATATATGTAAAAAGTATCTTTGGAATGCTACTACAGTAAAAAGAGTTTTACAGAACGAATTTTATATGGGTACATTAATATGTCATAAGTCTGCTACAAGCAAAATTAATCATACAAGAACTGCCATACCTGAGGGAGAACGATTTGTTCATGAGGATTATGTTCCTGCGATTATTTCGAAAGAAAAGTGGGAACAAGTTCAACATATAATAAGTCAGAAAGCTGAAAGTCATGTAAGAGCGTCAACTTCTAAGCCGTGTCACAGATACACAGGATTGATTAAATGCGGCGACTGTGGATGCATCTTCTCATGCAAAATAAGAAAAAGAGATGGACAAGCCGACAGAATTGAGTATGTATGTAACGGATATCATCGCTACGGTAGAAATCAATGCACTCCTCACAGAATCAACGAAACAGAAATTGACAGACTGATATATGATGAGATTCTCAGAATAAAAGAACTTGCGATGGCAAAATATCAGACGGTTGAAGATGATATCAAACGTTGGATTAGGCAAGAAGGTACAGTTAAAGGTACCGTTGATAAGCTGAATGCACAACTTGATTTGCATAAAGAAGATTTAAAAGCCTTGCTTCTTGAAAGAATAAGAGATAAAGCACATGCCGATATCTATGATGATATGATTACAAAATGTGAGTCGCAAATTGCATGGATAGAGAAAGAAATCAATTCAATCATGGACTACAATGCAACAATCAAGAGCAGAAAATCTGATATCAAGAGTACTATTGAGTTGCTAGAAATGATAATTCAAGAAGGAGAAATAAGCGATGCGAATATTCGTATGTTGGTAAACAAGATTGTTGTAAGTGAGCGGAATGGAATGATAAGTATCCAAATAAAACTCAACGCAAAATTTACTAACCACATTATGACATATGATGAAGATAATATTGCTGTAACTAATATGTTATCTTCAAGTGAAGCAGTGAAAAAGGACACACCCTGTGGGAAACAGAGTGTGTCCTTTGATTGTATATAGGTGAATTTATAGATTAATAAAATAAATATCTTGAAAGGTATTATTAATAGATAAAGAATCACTGTTGTTGATTATTTTTTTGTAGTAAGCTTAATTCTGTTTAGATTTGTAAAAACCACAACCCATAATGCTACTTGTTTTCTTGAAATTAGAACTCTTAATGATATAATTTATATCTGACTTGGTTATGGTCGTACGTCTTGCTGAATGAAAATACTGAGATTTTCTATATTTTATCTGTGTTACAGAACTCATGTTTATCCTCCGATTTATTTGGATTTTTTCATATTAAATACAATATCTAAAAAATCATCTTCTAGTATATATTCCCATTGGTAATCCATGTTGTCGAAATAAGTACCAATTATATTAGCGGTTGCTTCCATAATTTCAGCCATCTTTTCATCAAGAAGATTGTCTTTTGTAAAGTCGTCATTCAGTATGTCGCATGTTAGATATCCATATATGTGGTTGCAGTCAGGATAAGCATATTTTATTGGTACTACAATAGTACAATTATAGGATTTTAAAAAACTTAAATTTTCATTATCATAACTCCTGTCAGAAGCTTTAATGTTATTTTTAATAAAATATGGATGAGATAAACAGTAAATAAAATCAGTGTTTTTGTTTATGCAGTATGTAGTCACTCCGATTTCTCTTTTTCCTTGCGAATAAGCTTGGCTATCTCTAAATGTTGTTATTACGGTAACATCGCTTATGTTAGTAGGATCTGTCACTATTCTGTTGAACTGTTTTATAGATATTGAGGTTTCAAGAATACAATTTTTGGATTTAAGCGAAGCATCTAAAATGAATTTTAGTTTATTAGTGATGTTGCTCAAAAAATGATTATATTCTTTCATCATTGATCGCTTGTAGTCTTGCTCTGAGGTTTGTTTAAGTTCTATAACAAACCGTTCAACCTTCTCGTCTATTTTCTCTCCTTTACTTTCATATTCATCAAGAAGATCTTCTATGCTTTTTCGTGATTTAGCGAGTTTACTATTGACAGCACATAATTGAGTTGTGAATTTGTTTAGTGTTGAAATTATATACTTATAATAATATCTTAACTTTTCTGTTAAATCTTCATTGATTTTAAGAGCTAATTCCAAATTTGATATTTCAGTATTCTTTTCGTGAGATAACTTTTTCTCAATAGCGGCCCCTTTCTTATATATCAGAGTTTCATAAATGGATACAACAATTAAAAAAATACTATTAAGTATAACAATGGATAGAACCACAAACCACCCTAAATCGGCTTCTGAATTTATAAATGATAAAATAGCTAAAACCAATCCAGCAATGTTAATTAACCAAGAGATAATCTTGGTTATCTTACCCAAATGTTTATTCTTAAATGTTTCCCATTTTCCCATAATCGCTACCTCATCGATATTGATGTAATTGATTATACTATATTATAGCAAATTATAGCAAAAAATGTCAATTAAGAGGGGGGACTTTATTTTGGTTCGATGAATGTATTGTAATGACCATAAAAAGAAACGTATCCACAACTAGGCTGTTGTGGATACATTGGATTGGTGCGGGCGACAGGACTTGAACCTGCAAGGATCTCTCCGCAAGAACCTAAATCTTGTGCGTGTGCCAATTTCGCCACGCCCGCATGTGTGTTTGTTGAATTTTAACCTCTTTTTTCTCTGTTGAATGGGGAGAAATTTCGTTGTGAACACAGAGGAACCGATGAGGTTTGGTGAGTAGTTGTAGGTGATAAATATCCACTAATATATAAAAACAAGCAAAGCTTGATTTTATATCAAAATTATATTAGAAAAACTAATAAAGAAAACATAGTGCGAAATCCGAATTTATGATTTGTCAGAAATTCGGATTTCATCGCTCTATCAGTGCGATGAAATTGCAAATTTTTTAGCGACTAAGTAGATGTTGAAAATTATGCCGATTATCATGGAGGTAACAGAACCTATGGTGTTGCGTATGTCACGCAGATTTTGTTGTGATATAGGGCAGTTCCCTCAAGGTAGCTTTACCTAAATCTGGCGCGTCTGCCAATTCCGCCACACCCGCATATAGACATTCAATTCGGAACGAATCAATTATATATTGAATCATCGGAAAAATCAAGATGTTTTTTATTTGTGCGAGTGGTGGTTTGTTCTGCAATGCTTGCAATGGGAGTCATGCTTTAGTATAATTATAAGTGTATTCAGATAAGTTGGAGTTTTCTTATGAACTATTCATCAGACAATACAAAAAGAGCTTATTTTCGTATGGCGGATCTGATTCCTCTTGCGGTGATCGTGCTTTCGGTAGTATTGGGAGTGGTCTTCTTGTTGTCGCCAAAGGACGAAAAAGGGTTGACGGCAGTAGTGTCGGTAGAAGGTGAGGTTTACACCGAGGTGGCTCTTGATGCTGTAAAGGAGCCATACGAGCTTACACTTCATGGAGATAGGGAAGCGGTGCTTCTGATATCTTCGGATGGAGTCCGTTTTGTGACTTCCGATTGTCCGGATAAACTCTGTGTCAATACAGGGATGATTTCTCGTTCGGGTCAGTCTGCGGTGTGTTTGCCTGCACGGGTTTCTGTGAAGCTTATATCCTCAGAAGAATCAGGCGGAATAGATGCTTTGTCGGGGTGATAGTATGAAAGAAAAGGTTATGATGAATAAAAGTGTGCTTGTACTCACCCGAATAGGTTTGTTGTCTGCTGTTGCACTGATTTTGTCAGCAGTTGAAAATATGATCCCGGCACTGCCCTTTGCTCTTCCGGGAATGAAGTTGGGGTTATCCAATCTTGCGGTAATGTTTGCTCTGGAGCTATGCTCTTTGCCGGGTGCGGTGTGTGTTGTGGCGGCTAAAGCTGTTTTTGCACTATTGACCCGAGGGGTTACTGCGTTCTTTATGAGCCTTGCTGGGGGAGTGCTTGCTACCTTGGCAATGTGGATGATGCTACGCATAAAAAAACTTCAATTCGGATGCCTCGGTATAGGTATAGCAGGTGCTTTCCTTCACAACTGCGGACAGCTTCTGGTGGCGCTTGTGCTGGTATCCGATGCAGTATATGCGTATTTTCCCGTGTTGTCTCTTGCGTCCGTTGCGACAGGTGCACTTACGGGTCTTGTGTATTATATAATAATGCCTCACTTGAAACGGATACCGCTCCTGTCCTGAATGTGCTGAATTTGCAAAATTAATGATAGTATGGTAAAATACATTATCCTATCTTGAGAGGGTGATTTGTAATGAGTGAAGATTTCAGAAATGAAGATATGAATGAGTTTTATTTTTCTGATTCCGAGGGTACAGCTGATGCAATAACTCGGGAAGATAAAACGACTTCAGAGTTTTCTGATGGGGCACCTCGCAACAAGAGAGAGAGGCTGTCTTCGAAAGCAAAGCCTGAAAGAAAGACACTTAAGAAAAAACCTGCGCCAAAGCCTACTCCTAAAAAAACAATGAAAGTTTTTCTGCGTATACTCGTTCTTGTTGTGCTTTTCTGCGTGGTTGTTTTCGGAGGAATTATAGTCTCTGATTTGATTTTTGGCGATGATACAACGAATGCTGAGCCTGAGATTATAGCAATCACCGTGTCGGGTGAGACAATTATTCTCAACGAAAATGAAGAGGTCACATATAAAGAACTGGAGAATTACCTGAACAGAGCTGACAGTCGGGGAGAGTTGGTGACGGTTGCGCTTATTAACGACACCAGTAATCCTGCCGATGCTGAGCTTTATAACAAAATTGTTGATTTGCTTGCTAAGTACGGTATAATCTGCGACAAGATGGATTTGTCGACTACCCAGGACCGGGCGACACTTGACGAAATAACAACATAACAGATTATTCAACCTACGCGACTCGGAACACTTATGTGTTTCGGGTCGTTTTTTGTCAGTTTGTACAAATTAGAGACAGTTATTTCTATTTGTATAAACTGGTTGTACAGCTTGAAAAAAAAGAAAATATCGTATATAATTATCTTATGTATTATGATTTTGGGGTGAGAGTGTGCAACTTCTGAAAGATAGAATTCTCAAAAACGGACAGCTTTTTCCCGGAAACATTCTGAAAGTTGACAGCTTTCTCAATCATCAGGTGGACGTTGAGCTTCTCCGCGAAATCGGAGCAGAGTTCAAGCGCCTGTATCAGGACTGCGAGATAAACAAGATTCTTACCATAGAGGCCTCAGGCATCGGTATTGCTTGTATTGCTGCGCAGTTTTTTTCGTGTCCTGTGGTTTTCGCCAAGAAGTCCAGGTCTATCAACATCAGTAATGATTTTTATCAGAGTGATGTCAAGAGCTACACACACGGAAACGTAAATCATGTAATTGTATCCAAAGACTTTATCGGTGAAGGAGACAAGGTTCTTGTTATTGACGATTTCCTTGCTCACGGATGCGCCCTTGGTGGCCTTATCGATATAATCAACGGCTCCGGCGCCGAGCTTGTCGGTTGCGGAATTGTTATTGAGAAAGGCTTTCAGCACGGCGGAGACAAACTCAGAGAAAAGGGAATACGCGTAGAGTCCCTTGCGATTGTTGAGAGCATGAATCCCGAAACAGGTGAGATAACCTTCCGATAAATACCCCGCCCATTTAATTATAGATAATTTTAGGGCAAGCCCTATATTATAAATTTTTTTAGGAGGAATTTCCAATGAAAAGAATTCTTTGCGCTCTTCTTGCTGTTCTGATGCTTATGGCATTTGCAGCTTGCGGAGCAAACGGAGACACAGACACTACCACAGGTGCTGCTAACGCAGATCTCGCAGAGGTGAAGGTTGGTTTCATCTTCCTTCATGACGAGAACTCCACCTACGACAAGAACTTCATGGATGCAGCAGTTGCAGCATGTGAAGAGATGGGCGTTGAGTATGCACAGAAGACTCAGATTCCCGAGTCCACAGAGTGCACAGATGCAGCAATCGAGCTCATCGAGGTTGACGGCTGTAACGTAATCTTTGCAGACAGCTTTGGTCACGAATCCTTCCTCATGGAAGCTGCTAAGGAGTATCCCGATGTGCAGTTCTGCCATGCAACAGGCACACAGGCTCACACAGCAGGTCTTGACAATTTCCACAACGCATTTGCTTCCATCTATGAGGGCAGATATCTTGCAGGTGTTGCTGCAGGTATGAAGCTCAACGAGATGATCGAGGCAGGCGACATCACTGCTGAAGAGGCAAAGATGGGCTATGTAGGCGCATTCACATTCGCAGAGGTTATGTCCGGTTACACATCCTTCTACCTCGGTGCAAAGAGCGTTTGCCCCACAGTAACAATGGATGTTAAGTTCACAGGCAGCTGGTACGATGAGACTCTTGAGAAAGAGGCAGCTCTTGCACTTATCAACGGCGGTTGCGTTCTTATTTCTCAGCACGCTGACTCCATGGGTGCTCCCACAGCTTGCGAGTCCAAGGGCGTTCCCAACGTTTCCTACAACGGCTCCACAGTTGCAGCTTGCCCCAACACCTTTATCGTTTCTTCCCGTATTGACTGGGCTCCCTACTTCAAGCATATGATCGAGTGCGTACAGACAGGCAAAGCTATCGAGACTGACTGGACAGGTACAATCGAGACAGGTTCTGTTGTTCTGACAGATGTTAACGAGAAGGCTGCAGCAGCAGGCACAGTAGAGAAGATTGAGGAAGTTAAGGCTCAGATTCTTGATGGTACCATTAAGGTATTTGATACAGCTAACTTCACTGTTAAGGGCGAGGCTTTGACATCTTATCTTGCAGATGTTGACACTGACGAAGCTTTCACACCTGATACAGAGGTTATCAAGGACGGCATTTTTGAGGAGTCTTCACTCAGATCTGCACCTTACTTTGACCTGAGAATCGACGGAATCACACTTCTGGACGAGAACTACGGCTAATAAAGTAATTAAGAGGCGGGGCTTCTTGCCCCGCCTATAACTTATTATAGTAGGTATAATTCTGAACAAAGCGGACGTGACAGCGTTTTGTTGAGAATTATGAGAAAGGGGATAAGTATGGAGAAAAAAGCAGCTATCGAACTGAAAAATATCACCAAAACCTTTGGTAAGGTGGTCGCTAACAAGAATGTTAGCCTCACTGCATACCGAGGTGAGATCCTGTCCATTCTCGGTGAGAACGGCTCAGGAAAAACCACACTTATGAATATGATTTCCGGAATATATTTCCCTGACGAAGGTCAGATATTCGTTGACGGAAAAGAAGCAGTAGTAACATCTCCCAAGGATGCTTACAACTATAAAATCGGTATGATTCATCAGCACTTCAAGCTTGTTGATGTTTTCACTGCTGCAGAGAATATTGTTCTCGGAATTAACGACGGAAAATATAATCTCAAGCAGTCTACAAAGAAAATCCGCGAGATTTGCGACAAGTTCGGATTTGACCTCGATCCCGAGAAGAAAATATATACCATGTCTGTTTCAGAGAAGCAGACCGTTGAGATTGTCAAGGTGCTGTACCGAGGTGCCGATATCCTCATTCTTGACGAGCCCACAGCAGTTCTGACTCCTCAGGAAATCAAGAAACTATTTGATGTTCTGCGCCGAATGAGAGAAGACGGAAAATCAATCATAATCATCACCCACAAGCTTAACGAGGTTATGGAGCTTTCCGACAGAGTTGCCGTTCTTCGCAAGGGTGAATATGTTGGCTCTGTAACTACCGCTCAAACCAACGAGAATGAGCTCACAGAGATGATGGTGGGTAAGAAAATTTCTCTTAATATCAACAGAAGCGAACCCAAGAACCCCACCGACAGACTTATTGTCAAGGGTCTTGAGTGTGTCAATCGCTCAGGTGTCAAGGTGCTCAGCGATGTTTCTTTCACCGCACGCGGCGGAGAAATTCTTGGTATAGCAGGCATCGCAGGAAGCGGACAGAGAGAGCTTCTGGAAGCTATTGCGGGACTTCAGAAAGTCAACTCCGGCGAGATAACCTACCTGAATCCCAAGACCAATTCCATAGAAAACCTCAGGGACAAAACTCCCAAGCAGATCAGGGATCTGGGCGTGCGCCTTTCCTTTGTTCCCGAAGACAGACTTGGTATGGGACTCGTGGCAAATATGGACATCACCGATAATATGATGCTCCGAAGCTATCGCAAGGGCAAGTCCATGTTCCTTCACAGAAAAGCGCCCAAGACCCTTGCAGAGAAAATCGTTGACGAGCTGGGTGTTGTTACTCCCAGCGTGTCCACTCCCGTCAGACAGCTTTCAGGCGGTAACATTCAGAAGGTTCTGGTAGGCCGTGAGATTGCGGCTTCGCCCAAGGTTCTCATGGTTGCCTATCCCGTCAGAGGTCTGGATATCAACTCCTCCTACACCATCTTCAATCTTCTCAATGAACAGAAAGAAAAGGGTGTAGCCGTAGTTTTCGTTGGCGAAGACCTGGATGCTCTGATAGAGCTTTGCGATAGAATTATGGTTATCGGTTCGGGCAGAATCACCGGAATTGTTGACGGCCGTACCGCCACCAAGGAAGAGCTTGGAATTCTGATGACCAAGTCAAGATACGAGAGTGAGGGTGATAAGAATGAGTAAAACAAAAACCGTTCACAAGCGGGAACCGCTTTTTCACCTTGTAAAGCGTGATGATATGAAGTGGTGGCAGGCATGGCTTGTGCGAATAGCCGCCATTGTCGTTGCACTTTTGCTTGTCGGGTTTATATCCATGCTCCTTACCAAGGAGAGTTTCTTTACAATTTATGAGACCATGTACCGCGGTGTTTTCGGTAAGCTTGAAACAGGCTCAACGGTAATGCTGTGGAAGTATCTGCAGAAGACCGCCATCCTTCTGGGACTTTCCCTTGCAGTCACACCTGCCTTCAAGATGAAGTTCTGGAACTGCGGCGCAGAGGGACAGGCTCTCGTCGGCGGACTTGCCTCTATGATATGTATGATAGAGCTTGGCGATGTGCTTCCTTATCCCGCACTGATTCTGGTTATCCTGCTGTCAAGCGTTGTAGCGGGTGCCATCTGGGGTGTTATTCCTGCAATTTTCAAAGCTCAGTATAACACCAACGAAACCCTGTTTACACTTATGATGAACTACGTTGCCACTCAGATAGTTAAGTACTATCTTTACATAGAAGGCGGCGGTTCCAATAAAATCAACCCTGTAGCTGAGGGGAATCTGCCTATGATCGGCGATAATAAATACGCCCTCAATGTAATTATCATCCTTGTTATTACAATTCTGATGTATATCTATCTCAACTACAGCAAACACGGATATGAAATTACCGTTGTAGGTGAGAGCCAGAACACAGCCCGCTATGTAGGAATCAATGTTAAGAAGGTTATCATCCGCACAATGATTGTATCGGGTGCTCTTTGCGGTCTTGTAGGTATGCTCCTTGTTGCAGGTACCGATCACTCCATTGATACAAACACGGTTGGCGGTCAGGGATTCACTGCAATTATGGTGTCATGGCTTGGCCAGTTCAATCCTTTCATTATGGTTCTTATGTCAGCGCTGGTAATCTTCCTGAATCTCGGTTCTGCCAAGGTTGCCGATAACTGCGGACTCAACTCTTCCTTTGCGGATATCGCAGTTGGAATAGTAATTCTGTTTGTGGTTGGCTGTGAGTTCTTTATCAGATATTCAATCAAGTTCCATCACACAAAGAAGGAGGCTAGGGTATGATTTCTTACATCTGTCGAGCAATACTCATCGGTGTTCCTATGCTCTACGGTGCAACCGGCGAGATTATCACCGAAAAATCAGGACACCTTAACCTCGGTATTCCAGGTATCATGTATGTTGGTGCCATAAGTGGTGTTACGGGTGCGTTCCTTTACGAGAACGCCTGTGGCAATGTGCTTGAAAATATGAATCCTTTCCTGAGCGTTCTGATTCCTTTCCTTTGCTCAGTAATCGGTTCAGCACTTATGGGTCTTATCTACAGCTTCTTCACCGTAACTCTCAGAGCTAACCAGAACGTAACGGGTCTTGCACTTACTACCTTCGGTATAGGTCTGGGCAACTTCTTCGGTGCATCACTCATAAAGCTTGTAGACAGCGACCTTCCCTCTGTTGCACTTACAAAGACAAGTAACTTCTTCTGCACAAAGCTTCCTTTTGCAGATGACCTCGGATGGTTCGGCGAGCTGTTTTTGTCCTTTGATTTCCTTACATATCTGTCGATAATTATTGCAATTATTGCTTCTGTTATCCTTTCTAAGACAAGAGTAGGCCTAAACCTCAGAGCTGTGGGCGAGAACCCTGCAACCGCAGATGCAGCAGGAATCAATGTTACAAAGTATAAGTACCTTGCAACCTGCATCGGTAGTGCCATTGCAGGTCTTGGCGGACTTCAGTACGTTATGGCATATGCTAACGGCAGCTGGTCAAACGATGCATTCGGCGACAGAGGCTGGATGGCAATCGCACTGGTTATCTTCGCACTGTGGAAGCCTCACATGGCAATCCTCGGAGCGTTTCTGTTCGGTGCACTTTGCAATGCCAACGTTTATGCTCAGGGTCTTGGTGTTGAGACACAGGAACTGTTCAAGATGTTGCCTTATGTTGTTACAATCATCGTGCTTGTATTTACCAGCATGCGCAAAAAGCGTGAGCATCAGCCTCCTGCACATCTGGGACTGTCGTATTTCAGAGAGGAAAGATAAAACACTTGACATTTTGTCTATTGGTGCTATAATTAGCACGTACAATTTAATAACCGCTTATCAAGAGAGACTGAGGGAACAGGCCCTGTGACGTCCGGCAACCTGCTTTTGTAAGGTGCCAAATCCTGCGGAATCACCGAAAGATGAGTTTTTATACCGCTGTCGGATTCCGGCAGCGGTTTTTTTATGTTATCTTAATAAGGAATTGGAAGGAGAATTTTTATGGCAAGATATCTATTTACATCAGAATCAGTTACAGAGGGACATCCCGACAAACTCTGTGACCAGATTTCCGACGCAGTTCTGGACGCTATTCTGGAAAACGACAAGAACGCTCACGTTGCATGTGAGACCACAGCCACAACAGGTGTTATCAATGTAATGGGTGAGATTACCGCAAACTGTGACGTAGACGTGGAGACTATTGCACGCCGCGTAGCCTGCGATATCGGTTATGACAATGAGGGTTGCGGCTTTGACGGCAAGGCTTGCAAGGTAAACGTGCTTCTTGATAAGCAGTCCTCCGACATAGCAATGGGTGTTGACAACTCTCTGGAGCTTAAAGACGGAGAGGCAGACACCCTCAACCAGCTCGGTGCAGGCGATCAGGGCATGATGTTCGGCTTCGCTTGCGACGAGACCGAGGAGCTTATGCCTCTGCCTGTATCCCTTGCTCACAAGCTGGCACTTCGACTCACCGAAGTCCGCAAAAACGGTATCCTCAGCTACCTTTATCCCGACGGAAAAACTCAGGTTTCCGTTGAGTATGACGGCGATAAGCCCTGTCGCATAGATACTGTTGTTGTATCCACTCAGCACAGCGAAGACGTCACTCTTGAGACTATTCGTGCAGACCTTATGGAGCAGGTTATCAAGCCCATAATCCCTGCAGAGCTTCTGGATGAGAACACAAAGTATTTCATCAATCCCACAGGTCGCTTTGTTATCGGCGGACCCTGCGGTGACTCAGGTCTCACAGGAAGGAAGATCATCGTTGATACCTACGGCGGATATTCCCGTCACGGTGGCGGTGCATTCTCAGGCAAAGACCCCACAAAGGTTGACCGCAGTGCTGCTTACTACTGTCGCTATATTGCCAAGAATATCGTAGCAGCAGGTCTTGCAAAGAAATGCGAGGTTCAGCTTGCTTACGCTATTGGTGTTGCAAAGCCTGTTTCCGTATTTGTAGATACCTTCGGTACTTCACAGTACGCAGACGAGGTTATCTCCAAAGCAGTAGACAAGGTTTTTGACTGCCGTCCTTCAAGCATCATCCGTGATTTGGATCTGCTCAATACCAAGTACAGACCCCTTGCCGCCTATGGCCATATGGGTCGTGAGGACCTTGGTGTTCGTTGGGAGGCAACAGACCGCATTGATGCTCTCAAATCCGCAGTTGCAGAGCTTGCATAAGAATAACAGAGAAAAAGGCTGTGAAGTTCGCTTTGAACCTCACAGCCCTTTTTATTAATATACTCCAAGTCCCAGAGATATGGAAATCGCCTGGTCTATTTTGCTCATGGCATTCTGGCTTACAGAGCCCATCTTCTCCTTGAGACGTTTTTTGTCAATGGTCCTCACCTGCTCCAGAAGCACCACGCTGTTCTTCGCAAGTCCGCAGGTTTCGCTTCCGATTGAGATGTGTGTAGGAATGTTCGCTTTGGATTGCTGGCTGGTAATTGCGGCAGCTATTACCGTGGGACTGTGCTTGTTTCCCACATCATTCTGCACAATCAGTACAGGTCGCACACCGCCTTGCTCAGAACCCACCACAGGGCTCAGATCTGCATAGTATATGTCTCCTCGTTTTATGTTCATGGTTCACACTCCGACGCTTTGATTTGTTAATATTTTTGCCATGATAAAAATGGTTTATACCGTGACAATATATTTTATTTCAAAAGTGTTGTGAATGTGATAGGGGAGTGCATGAGTCTCAAATATTATCAGTATAACAATCAGTGTAGAACGAGGCGAAAGTTTTATTAGTTTTTGCTCTATTAAATCTATTTGTGTTATTGAAAACTATGTAAAAACATAGTAAAATCTATTTGTAAAAGTATTGTCGGACTTTGTTGATTTGAGTTGAGGAGGCTAATTATGAAGCTTTTTAAACAAGTGATTTCGATTCTCTTGAGTGCACTGTTTCTTGTAAGCACTATGACAGCGGTTGTATTGCCCGTGGGTGCAGCCGAAACAAATGGTGTGAATATGGATGCATCTGAAAATTTTGAGGTCGGCGGCACAGACTCATTGGGTAATATGCTGGCCGATATGTACGAAGAAAACACGCAGGAGGATAACGGAAACTTCATTTCAGATGTAAAAGTTGAGGGGAAAACGGCATATGTGGATGTGCATACCTATATCGATGCTTGGCTCGTTGTGGCTCTCTATGATGATATGGGTCAGGAAATGTACACTTCAGAAAAATTGGAAGTTACTCCCGAGGATACGGTCGTAACGCTCAACTTTGATATTGATACGATGCCCGAAACTTTCTTGGTGAAGGTATATTTGCTTGATAAAATCAGCAATACTCCTCTTTGCAAAGCATTCGAATGTGATACATATACCGCAATAATGCAGGAGTTCTTGGAAAAAACAACGTCAGATTTTGACGAGGAAAAGGTGTTGAATCTTGACGAAGATTCTACCAACAACTTCTTGGTTTACAACGACGAAACTATATTGACCGAAGGAAACCTTGAAACAAATGTAGTAACCAGCGTCGATGATTCAACAGGTACATATGTAATTGAGAACATAGATGAAAGTATATCTTCTTTAAAAGCAGGAGATGTTTTTTCGCATACCTACGGACAAGATGAACAGTTGTTGATAGTAAAGATCAACTCTATAGATATTGTCGGCACAACCGCAACAATCACAGGCGAAGAACTTACAATGACAGAAGTCTTTGACTATGTAAAAATTGACATCGATGAAGGTGTTGTTGACCCTGATGTGGATAATTCAAATCTGGAGGAAGGACTTGAGTTTGTCGGTGCAGATAGTCCTGCCGAAGAAGTCTCCGACGAGGACAACCTTGCACCGGTGGGCTTTGATGGCATTGACGATGAAATTACAGCAAAAACCAAATTGTCGTATTTGCTGAAAAAAGAATTTGGAGAGTCTAAAATCCAAGGTTCAATTTCAGCGGGATTTTCTGTAACAATCAAGTGTTTTTATGATGCAGAGCTTCTCAGCTTAGAGGAGTTTTCTTTTAAGCTATGCTATGAAATAGGGGTCTCTGCTGAGTTAACACTAAAGGCGTTTGAAAAAAAGTTAGAGCTTGGTGATATTGGTTTTTCTCCCGTTGCAGGTGTATATGTGGGATTTACCCCATCTCTTGTATTTGAAGGAGAGGTAAGTGTAAGTCTCGAGGGTGTCCTCACCGGGCAGGTGGGTAAAAAGTTTAAGTCCGGTGAGTTCATTGATGATAGCAAGCCTGCCCATTTTGAATCTGAATTCAAGGTTGAAGGAAAGCTGTTCCTCGGTGTAGCCTTTGAACCCCATATCGGAATATTAGGCTCGGTTATCAAGGTGTCAATGGAAGCTGAAACCGGAGTGGAAATAACCGCGGAAATGAAATATGAAGCGAGCACGGAAAAGGAGAAAAAAGAAATACATACATGCACATCCTGCATAGAAGGCGAACTGTACTTTAAAATCGAACTCTCCTTCAAATTAAGCATATTTGGCAGAGATAATCTTACATGGGAAGCAGCTGCATTATCACGTAAGTTTAAAATATCCGACTTCTATTATTCTTTCAGCACCAATCAATTTGCCTTTACCTCATGCCCGAATTTTAAATACAGGCAGGAAATCACTGTTGTTGATTCAGATAACGATCCGGTAGAGGGAGCAGACGTCAACGGATACGAAACAAACAAAAAAGGTAAGGTGGCTATATATCTGCCAAAGGGAATACACTCTGTATGTGTTGTAAAAGATGCCCGTGTTCGTATTTGTTATATGGAAGTAGCAGGTCCGAAGAAAAGGGTGATTTCTCTTCCGGATTCAGATGAGTCAAATGTTGGTAAAAACGGAGTTGTAATTGACGGTAATCCTCAGGCGGATGTGATTGGTTCCGGAGGATGCGGATATAATACAGAGTATGTCATTTACAGCGACGGAAGAATGGAAGTTAATGGTGCCGGTGCGATTCGGGATTGTCCCTATCCTAAATTAGCTCCCTGGGATATGTATAGAGGAGTCATAAAAACGCTGGTTATAGGTGAGGGTGTAACCGCTATTGGTGAGGATGCGTTCCGAAATCTGAAAAACCTGAAAAGCGTTGTTATTTCTGACAGCGTAACAAGCATCGGTGCGGGCGCCTTTGAGTGGTGTGAAAGCCTAACCAGTGTAAAAATCGGTAATGGTGTTCAGAGTATCGGAGAAAGTGCATTTTATGAATGTAATAGCCTTGTAAATGTAAAATTAGGCAGTGGTGTAAAAAGTATAGGCGACAGTGCCTTCAGTTGGTGCGAAAGTTTAACAAGCATAATTATTCCCGATAATGCAATTAGTATTGGGGAGGATGCGTTCGAATCTTGCACAAACCTAAAAAGCGTGTATATTGGCGATGGTGTTGCAAGCATCGGCGCCGGTGCGTTTATGTATTGTTACAACTTAACCGATATAAATCTCGGCAAAGGAATAACAAGTATAGGTTCTGATGCTTTTTATTGTACGGCATATTGTGATGACAGTTCCAACTGGGAAAATGGTGTGCTTTATGTCGATAACTGTATTGTTGACGCAAAAGAATCTATACAAGAATGTTCTGTTAAGGAAGGTACCGTTCTTATAAACAGTTATGCATTTTACGGATGTTATAGCTTAACAAGCATAATGATTCCTGACAGTGTTAAAACCATAGGTGTTTCAGCATTCTCCGGTTGTAGTAATTTAGAAAGCATAAAGCTTGGCAACGGCATAAAAAATATAGATAGTGATGCGTTTTCCAATACAGCTTACTGTAACAACGACTTAAATTGGAATAACGATGTGCTTTATATTAATACATATGTTATTGATGCAAAAGAATCCATAACAGAATGCTACATAAGAGAAGGTACAACCGTAATTGCCGGCAGTGCATTTCGTAATTGCAGAAGTTTAGCAAGCGTCACAATTCCTGAAAGCGTCATAAGCATAGGCAGCAATGTATTTGAGTCTTGCGAAAGTCTGACGAATGTAACTATTCCTCGGCGTGTTACAATAATAAATAATAAATTGTTTGCCGGTTGCACTAATCTGACAAGTGTCACAATTCCTGATAGTGTTACAAGTATAGGTGAAAATGCATTTGATTTGTGCAAAAGCTTAGCGAGCATAACAATTCCCGATAGTGTTACAAGCATAGCAGGCGGTGCTTTTAGTTACTGTACAAGCTTAAAAAGTGTGACAATACCATTCGGTGTAACGTGCATAAATAATAGTACATTTTCCGGCTGTGCTTCCTTAGCAAGCATAACACTTCCCGAAGGGGTTGTAAGTATAGGAAAAGGCTCGTTCTATAACTGCTTGAATTTAACAAGTGTAATGATTCCGGACAGTGTTAAAAGTATAGGCGACAGTGCGTTTAGTTATTGTGACAAATTGACAGATGTATATTACACGGGAACTATAATGCAATGGTATAATATCATTGTTGGCAGTGATAATACAAGTTTAGATAATGCTACTGTTCACTACGATTATGTCGAAACAACGAACGAAAGTGTCGTTTGTTTATCCTCAGTAGGTTATGGTACAGTCGCAGAAAAAACCTATTCGCGCACAAATCTTGCACCCGGAACCGAGGCGGTGCTGATTGTGTTTAAGGGGATAGCCGAGGATTACTCGCTCAGTTACTCTCCAGTCCTTTACATTGCCCAGACTACTGTTGACAGCACAGGCACAGCGCAGTTTACAACCTATGGAGATTTCTCAAGCACCTACTGGATTGGTGCTGTATATGGTCAGTGCAGTCATCCCGAAACAGAGTGGGCTACAGTGTCCGAAGCAATGTACAATGAAGACGGATTAAGAGTTTGCACCTGTGGTATTTGCGGTGATATCGTTGCATCCGAAGTGCTTCCGGCATTGCCTCCCGAGACAACGGCGCCTGTGGAAATTATAGGAATTCTCGGCGATGCAAACTACGACAGCAAACTGGATATTAGGGATGCCACAGCCATACAGAAGCACATCGCGATGCTTATCTCACTTACGGACAATGGTGTTTTCTTGGCAGATGCTACAGGCGATGACGAGTTGAACATAAAAGATGCCACTGTTATTCAAAAACATATAGCAGGGTTTGACACCGGATTGCCTATTGGCGAATCTGTATCCATATCGTAAATAATAATTAATGACCCCTCCGCATTATTTAGCAGAGGGGTCATATCTATTCAACGTCATCTGTATTCAATTTTCAGATTTTCAAATCCTCGGGCGAGTGTAGCTTTTCCCTGAAGTCCGCTTGATGCGATAACCTCATCACTTTCTGTGAGTATCAGATATTCGAAGCTGTCATATTTACTGCGAAGCTGTGCCGCGTACTCTGTTCCTCCGATGAAGATTGCGGTGGAAAGTGCATCGCACAGGGTGTCGTCATTTCCTACAACAGTTACAGACAGCGCATCGCTTTCCGAGGGCTTGCCCGTTTCAGGGTTTATTATATGATGATAGTTTACACCCTCTTCGGTGAAATTCCGCTGATATCCTCCCGAGGTGATTACCGCACATTCATTTGCCTGCAATTCGGCAAAGTGACCGCTTTCCTGAGGGTGGCGTATTCCTACAACGAAGTTCTCACCCCGAGGCTTTTTGCCGAAGGTTCTCACGTTTCCGCCCAGAGATAAAAGTCCCGCCTCAGCACCTGATTCCGTCATTGCAACCACTGTTTTGTCGCCGATGTACCCCTTGGCGATTCCGCCGAGGTCGATTTGAGTACCCTTGTCTACGATGATTGTATTGTCGCCTTGCAGATGTATTTTGTCAGAGCCTGCACTGCCGAGAGCCTTCTCGATATCTTCCTCTGTCGGGACCTTGTATTCACCGGTTGTAAATCCCCAAAGCTTCACCGCATTGTAGATTGTGACGTCAAATCTGCCCTCGGTAAGCTCAGAGATTTCCACAGCTCGCTCTATCAGCTCATAGGTCTCATGGCTTACGGTGACAGCTTCTCCGTCTGCGTGGTTGATTCTGTATACATCACTCTCGCTGTCGGTTACTGATAAAAGCTTTTCAAGACGACGGATTTCATCTTTTGCGGCTTTTAGAGCTTCGTCGCTATTTTCGCCATAGGCAGTTATGTCAATAACAGTGTCAAGCGCGTATATCTGCGCGGTTGATTTCTGTGACGGCGCACTGCAACCCCACATCAGAGAAAGTGTAGTAATTAAAAGTATTAATAATGTTTTTTTGAATAGATTAAAATCTCTCATAGTTATAAATATAAGTTGTTTCTGTGTTTGTTGTCTTGTTTATTATCATACCATGTGACGTAATCAAATTCAATAACAATAGTAATGAAAAAAGACGGTGTCGTTCAGACACCGTCTTTGTGTGTGTTTATAAAGTTTTTTATATCTTTAAGCAAACGATTATCATCGGGAGATAGGTGCTGAAATTCCCCAAGCTCCAAAAGATACGCAGGGTCGAGATTTAGTATCAAGCAGATTTTTTTTAGTTGCTCCAGACTTGGTTCTTGTACGTTTCTTTCAATTTTTGAATAATTAGATTGATTCATAGGAATAAGAGAAGCAACTTCGCTTTGCGACATATCCATATCTTCTCTTGCATTTCTAATTTTTTCACCTATATTCATAATATCACCCCATTCACAATATAGCATTATTAACTTAAAATATTGACAAAAAGTTACAATATAACTATAATGTACAATGATAGTTAATTTATAACTAATATTAAACTTTTTATTTGCTATGAATCGGTACAATAATCTTTATTTATTATTTTTCTTATATTAACGAGGTGGGTTTATGAGCGAAAAAAATGAAATAAAAAACATAGGTGATATGCCATGGGATGTTAGTGTGTTTGAGTATTTTCGCAGTAAGGCAGAGAAATTCTCAGACTATAATGCTTTAAGTTATTACAATATAAACATAACCTATGCACAACTAATGAAAAAGATTGATATAGTGTATAATGCACTATTAAGTATGGGAATAGGCAAGGGTGATGTTGTGGTTGTGTCCCTACCGGCAATACCTGAGGCAGTATATTTGTTTTATGCTGTTAATCGGCTGGGTGGGATATATTGCGGTATGGATTGCCGTAGTACAGAGTGTGAGATTAAAGAAACACTGGAAAGAGTTCAGCCAAAGGTATGTTTTGTCGCTGATTTTCATTTACCTGAATTTAAGAATATTATGGATATTCCTATTGTGTGTATACGCTCTACTAACTCGATTGGCGGATTCACTGTTTTTACTTCCTGTATTGCAGATGTATTCACCGGACGTAGTAATATAAAGAGAAAGAATAGCAAAATACTTGCCTTTTCTCAGTTTCTCGCTATGGAAACGTGTGAGAAAAAAGAAAAAGCCGAAAACATAACAGGCGATGATGTTTGTGCTTATTTTTATACAAGCGGAACAACCTACGGAAGAAAATGTGCAGTGCTTACTAACAGAAACATAAACATGGCTGTATGGCAACATTCTCAATCAGAAGTGGATTATGAGGTAGGGGATATTATGTGTAATATTATGCCTTTATTCACCTGCTACGGTACAACGCTCGGTGTTCACTTACCCTTGATAATGGGAATCAGTGTCAGACTGATACCTTTATTTAGTGCAAGAAAGATGAAATCAACACTGCTTAAATATAGTCCTAACTATATCATTACGGTTCCTTCTCATTGGGAATTTTTTGAAACAGAGAGTTTTGATAATTGCGACCTTTCTTTTCTTAAGTGCGTAATTGTAGGAGGAGATAGGGTAGATGCTGAGTACGAGGATAGAGTTAACAGCATATTTGAGAAATGTAACAGCAAGGCATTTCTCATGATCGGTTACGGACTTACAGAAACCGCTTCCACCGCAACATGGCATCCGAAGCATACTCCTAAAGGAAGCGTTGGAATACCAACTCTGCTTACAAAGATTTGTATCGTTGATACTGAAACTAATGAGGTTGTTCCATGTGGTGAAAAAGGTGAGATTTGTATTGCCGGTCCAACTGTGTTCAAAGGTTACCTAAACGATATTTCTTCTACTGAATCAATGCTTAAAATCCATAGAGATGGTAAGCTATGGTTACATTCAGGTGATATTGGTTATGTGGACAGTGAGGGGTATATATATTTCTGTGAGAGAATAAAGCGCATGTTTGTGAGATACGATGGTACAAAAGTATCGCCCTATGCAATAGAACAAATGATATTGGGTTGTTCGGCAGTAAAATCGTGTTTAGTTCTTGCAGTTGATGATACAGAGCATTCTCATGGAAAATGTCCCGTTGCGGTGGTTGTCCCCAAGGGCAGTAATCACCCGAAGATCAAACAAGAAATTAATACATATATACGAAGAAACCTTCCTGAGCATCTGAAGCCAAAGGAGGTAGTGTGTGTTGAAAAATTACCAAAGACAAAGAATGGAAAACTTGATTATTTCTATCAGGATATTTTTGATAAGTACGACATAAGCAAATAAAGAAACGCAGGTTAGCGCCTGCGTTTTTTGTTCTTGTATTTGTTAATTGCTTGTTAACGAGTTGTAATCGATTTAATACTTTATATGCAAATATTATGATTAAGCTCAAAAAGTATGGTGTATATTAGATTTCTTTTAAAAAGAGTGTTGACTTTGTCAATCAAATTGATTAGAGTTAGCGTGCTTCAAATAAAGAGGAGGTAATAAAAATGAAAAAATCCTGTAGTAAAATTCTCGCTTGCGTACTCAGTGTTCTTATGATTCTGAGCTGTGTTCCCGTGATGAGTGCTTCTGCGGCAGCGTCAACAGAGTCGGATTTTGAGTATGTAACTCTGATGGGAAATGCAGTGGTTATGAATTATATCGGTACCGCTGATGAGGTAGTCATTCCTGACACCCTCGGAGGCTGTCCCGTTACAATGATTTATGCCTATGCTGTTTCATCAAACGAAAATATAAAGAGCGTGTATATCCCTGCCGGAGTAACCCGTATTCTCCCCGGTGCTTTTACAGGCAACTTCAATATGGAGTATGTGACTGTTTCCGAGGATAATCCAAATTACTGTTCGGTTGACGGAGCCTTATTCACAAAGGATATGACCGAGATTATGGCATATCCTATCGGATCCACTGCAGATGAATATACAATCCCCGAGGGTGTAGATACAATCGGCACAGGTGCATTTGCATCCTGCATAAATCTCAAGAAAATCAACTTTCCCTCAACTCTTACCGTAATAGGGGACAGTGCTTTTGAGTATCTCGGAACTATCACTTCTATGACAATCCCCGAGGGTGTTGTCAGCATCGGCAGAAACTCCTTCAACACAACTCTGAAAATGGAGAGCATCACTCTTCCCGAGAGTCTTGAGAGTATCGGAGCCGGTGCTTTTGAGGGCAGTGTCAGACTCAAGGACATCAACATTCCCTCAAAGATAAAGAGAATCGAAGCCAAAACCTTTGACAGTTGTTCAAAACTTGAGAGTATCTATATTCCTGAAGGTGTGGAGTATATCGGCGAATATGCTTTTGCAAATAATAATGCTTTTAAGAGTGTCAATTTCCCAAGCACACTGAAATCCATCGACCATTTCGCTTTTTCATATGACAGAGCACTTGAGAGCGTTGTTTTAAACGAGGGACTCGAAACAATCGGTGAATATGCATTTTACTCCTGTTGGGGTATGACAGAGTGCGTTATTCCCAATACAGTTGTAACCATAGACGACAGCGCCTTTGCTGACTGCTCATCCATAGACAGCATTGATGTGCCTGCAAGCGTTGAGAGTATCGGAGATTTCTTCTTTGCAGGCTGTAAGAGCCTCACAGATATAAATGTTGATGATAATAATAAGAACTACATTGATATCGACGGTGTTCTGTATAACAAGGATGCAACCAAGCTTCTTGTTTATCCTGCAGGCAGAGAAGAGACCGAATACACAATTCCCGATACAGTCAAAGAGATTGATGTGCGAGCATTTTCATATGCAACAGCTCTCACCGAAATAAACATTCCCGAGAGCGTTGAGGTAATAAACGACGGAGCTTTCCTGTATTGCACATCACTCAAGAGCATTACCTATCCCGAGAAAGTTACTGCAATTTACGGAAATTCTCTGATGGGCTGTATGTCCTTGGAGACAATCAATGTGCACGATAATATGGAGCAAATCGATGCAGGTGCATTTATGACTACAGCTTTCTACAACAATGAAGAAAACTGGACCGACGGAAATCTCTATCTTGAAAACTATCTCATCAGCGTAAATCCCGAGCATAGCGGTACACTCACAGTTAAAGACGGCACAACCCTCATCGCAGGTTATGCTTTTGACAGTTGCAGAAACCTTACCGAGATTCAGCTTCCCAACACAGTTAAGTATATCTGCAAAGGCGCATTCTTCGGCTGCAGCTCACTGGATGAGATTACTATCCCCGACAGTGTAAAGCGAGTTGACAACCTTGCGTTCCTGATGTGTTCTTCTCTCAAGGACGTAACTTTCTCCGAGAATATGGATACCATACCAATGATGGCATTCTCCAGAACAGGACTTAAAGAGATTACTGTACCCTCTAATATTAAAACTATCGAGGCATCTGCTTTCGGATTCTGCCCGGAGCTTGAGAGTGTCGTTCTCAGTGAAGGTGTAACAACCCTGCAGGACGGTATCTTTGAAAGCTGCACAAACCTGAAAAGTGTAACTCTCCCTGCAAGCGTTTCAACCATCGACAGCATTGCTTTCATCGATACTCCCGAGGATATGGTGCTCTATGTGACCGAAGGCTCATACGCAGAGCAGTTTGCAATGGAGCACGGCTACAACTATGTTTCTTCTTCAGCAGACGAGGCAACTCCCGATGAGCTGGGAGATGTTGACCGCAACGGTGTTGTCAACGTCAAGGATGCAACCGTTATCCAGAAGCACGTGGCATTGCTCACAATCCTTGACGATGAAGCTCTGCGCCTTGCAGACTACGACAAGGACACCCGCATCACCGTCAAAGATGCAACCGCAATCCAGAAGTTCGTCGCAGGACTTCTCTGATGCATTCATAATTGTCACAAAACAAGTCAATCAGAAAAAATCACCTCAACTTTAGATGATTTCTAAGGTTGAGGTGATTTAGTTTCGTTTGGATAAATGCGTTGATACTCTGTGTCTTGTGGCAGATACTTTTGCGTAAACCGATGAATTATTCGGTAGTCATATCGGCGAGTTTTACGACTACATATCCGTCGATAAGCTGAACCGAGTTTCTTGCAGGCCAGCAATCCATTTCAGCGTGTCGACATCTAAATTTAAAAATATTTTTCAGCAATTTTCAAATTTGTTATTGACAATCCCTTACATTGGTGCTATAATAATCGAGCACGTTAAAAATGCGAGTGTGCTGGAATAGGCAGACAGGCACGTTTGAGGGGCGTGTGTGGAGACGCGTACGGGTTCAAGTCCCGTCACTCGCACCAATAAAACAAAGGGTACCAACTGTGGTACCCTTTGTTTTATTTTTACAGCCTTGTGCGTTGTGGCGGGACTTGAGGCGCTGTGCCAAAGTGTAGGTGTAACACCGAGACGCAGGCAAAAACAGTTTTGATGTTCGATATCTTTCTGATTCTAAAACGCAGGAATCTAATATCCCATTATACAATTCTGAAATAATTGCCTAAAATATGTATAGTATTCTTGTTTTTTTGAACCATTTGCGAAAATGTTACTATAGGGGTTGTATTTTGAAAACCGCTGTGCTAAAATGCATGCAGAAATTTATGAATGCGAGGTGAAACTATGGACGGCAGTAGTAGTCGAAGTACGGCAAGGGTTTTCTTATACTTTATTTTTGCAGACGACTTGGCTCCGTCTGCGGTTTAACTCTGCGTTTTTTTATAGTATAGAGAACCATTGTCTGTGAATAGCGACGCTACACAAGCTTTTGAGGCGGTGTAGAGTATACTGTTTTCCACCGACAGTGGTATTTTTATGCCCTTTTTTAGTCGGCAGAAAAGCTCACCGCCTTTACTGAATTTGTGTAAAGGAGGCACTTACAATGAACAGAGTATTAAAAAGAAACAGCATTTTTGCTGTATCATCATCAGAAAAATTCACACACACTACCCCTCAGACAAAGTCTGCAGAGGTTATGCCCAAGGAGACGAACACTGATCTTTGCGAGCCTATGAAGAAGAGTATAGTCAAGAGACTTCCGTGGCTTGCTGTATTACTGCTTTTAGGCACAGGGGTGTCAGCAACCGTTGGACTTTTTGAATCAATTGTTGCACATCTGCCTGTCATAATGTGTTTTCAGTCCCTTATTCTTGATATGGCCGGTAACGTAGGAACTCAATCTCTGGCTGTTGCCATAAGGGTGCTTATGGATGACGGCATTTCAGGGCAGAAGAAGGCTTCTCTCATCTGGAAGGAATGTCGCATCGGTTTAGTTAACGGCGCAATCTTAGGAGTGCTTTCCTTTGTGGCTATCGGAGGATATCTGTGCCTTACAGGAAACGAACATTTCTTTGCTTTCAGCATTTCGGGTTGTTTGGGAGTCGCAATGGTTGTTGCAATGGCCGCTTCGGCATTGTCGGGATCTGTAATCCCCGTGATATTTCAAAAGGTAGGTATCGACCCCGCTGTGGCATCCGGTCCTCTTATTACCACAGTGAACGACCTTGTGGCCGTGGTTACCTACTACGGTCTTTCTTGGCTGATACTTATTAATATAATGCACCTTTAATACGAGAGCTTCGGCTCCCGTTTTTTGCAGCAAACACAAATTTCGATGACTGAATCTGTTGTGTTAAGGCTTTATTATTTGACGGAAAAAATAGATTCATAAAAGCATGTGGAATATATATTCTTCGTTTTCCGCATAATTATTCAGCGGGTTTACAAAGAACACAGATATAATCATCGAAAAGTTTATGTGCCATAGAAAATTTATTCAGATATGTGTTGACATTGTAATTTTAGTGTGATAAAATAATTACAAATTTTTCAGGAGACCATATGTTATGAACAAGAATACTTTCGCAGCATATTACTTTTACTTTTACTTTTTTAGCCAGGACTAAAATAGTAGAAGTGATTTGAGCTGCAAATTTTCTGGGATTAACTTTTCGGATACCGATATTACCACCGCAGTGAATAATCACTGCGGTGTTTTTGTTTTTATCCGTGGCCTTAGATTTTGGAGGTAATATTATGATCGCAGTACTCAGACCGGGCACACCCGCAGAACAGCAGGAGAATCTTATCAACTGGCTTCAGGGAATGGACCTGAAAGTTCACATTTCCGAAGGTGAGTTTCACACAGTTCTTGGACTTATCGGTGACACAAGCCGTGTGGATATAGATCTTCTTGAAGGTCTCGAAATTGTTGAGAGCGTTCGCAGAATCAGCGAACCCTACAAGAAAGCAAACAGAAAATTCTTCCCCGACGACAGCGTCATTGATGTTTCGGGTGTCAAAATCGGTAAGGGCCATTTTGTTAAGATTGCAGGTCCCTGCTCTGTCGAGAGCGAGGAGCAGATCATCCTTGTTGCACAGAAGGTGAAGGAGGCAGGTGCCAACATCCTTCGCGGCGGTGCATTCAAACCCCGTACATCTCCCTACGATTTCCAGGGCCTTAAGGCAGACGGCATCGAGCTTCTGCTCAAAGCAAAGCAGGCAACGGGCCTTCCCATTGTCAGTGAGATTATGAACGCCAACCATCTGCCTCTGTTTGAGGATGTGGATATGATTCAGGTCGGTGCACGCAATATGCAGAACTTTGAGCTTTTAAAAGAGCTTGGCAGAACCAACAAACCTATTCTTCTCAAACGCGGACTTGCAAATACTCTCAAAGAGCTTCTCATGAGTGCAGAGTATATCATGGCAGGCGGTAACGAGAATGTTATCCTCTGCGAGCGCGGAATCCGTACTTTCGAAACATACACAAGAAATACGCTGGATGTTTCCGCTGTGCCTTCTCTCAAAGAGATGTCACATCTGCCCGTTATTATAGACCCCTCTCATGCCTGCGGACATTCTCGTATGGTGCCTTCTATGGCATATGCGGCTACAGCCTGCGGTGCAGACGGACTTATTATCGAGGTTCACAACGACCCCAAAAACGCAATGTGTGACGGAGCACAGTCCCTGACCTTCGAGCAGTTTGATAAGGTTTCAAGGAAGGTTGACGAAATCCGCAAGGTAATTGCAGAGTAAATATCAGATGTTGTTCGGTGAATCAACCGAATGTTTTCACATAGGAGTGACATAAGATGCTTAATATTGGTATAGTAGGCCTTGGACTCATCGGCGGTTCTATCGCCAAGTCCGCAAAGAAAAATACCGAGGCAAGGATATATGGTTTCGATGCCGACAGAAGTGTTACTGAATACGCAATGCTCTCGGGAATTATTAACGGAGAGCTTAACACCGATACGCTGTCCGAGTGCGACGCAGTGTTTGTATGCTTGTATCCCGAAGCCGCCGTGTCTTATGTCAAGGAGAATGCAGAACACTTCAAAAAGAACTCTATTGTTTTGGATTGTGCAGGTGTTAAACGCAGTGTCTGCTCTCCCTGCTTTGAAACAGCAGAGGAAAAAGGCTTCCATTTCATAGGAGGTCATCCCATGGCAGGTACTCAGTATAGCGGAATCAAAAATTCCAAGGACACCATGTTTCATAACGCATGCTTCGTGTTGGTCCCGAAGCATGCCGAGGACGTGGAGCTGATTGCAAAAGCAAGAGAGGTAGTCCTCAGCGTGGGATTCTCCCGAGTATCGGTAATGACGCCCGAGCGTCACGACGAGCTGATTGCCTATACATCCCAGCTTGCCCATGTGGTTTCCAACGCCTATGTAAAGAGTCCCAGCGCTAAATCCCACAAGGGGATTTCAGCAGGAAGCTACAGAGACCTTACCCGTGTTGCTTATCTCAACGAGAATATGTGGACGGAACTTTTTCTTGACAACAAGGATAACCTCTGCAGAGAGATTGATGTGTTGATTGAGAATCTCACTGAGTACTCAAAAGCACTTAAAGATAACGATAGCGAAAAGCTCCGTCAGCTTCTTCTTGACGGTAAGCTTGCAAAGGAGGCGGCGGAAAAATGAGGATTGTAGAAATAAACGCTTCCACAAACTATAATGTATACATACAGCAAGGACTCCTCGATAGCTGCGGAGATATTACAGCTAAACTTGTTAAAGGCAGAAAAGCCCTTGTAATCTCCGATTCCAACGTAGCTCCTCTCTATGGAGAAAGGGTATGCGAAAGCCTGAGGAGAAGCGGTTTTGAGACTTCACTGTTTGTCATCCCAGCAGGTGAAGAGTCCAAAAATCCCGAGAATCTTATCAAAGCGGCTGATTTCTGCATTGATTCGGGACTTACCCGCAGTGATGCAGTAATAGCTTTGGGCGGCGGTGTTATCACCGATATGGCAGGACTTTGCGGTGCATTGTATCAGCGAGGAGTGGCTGTTGTGCAGATTCCTACCTCCTTGCTTTCAATGGTGGATTCCTCTGTAGGCGGAAAAACCGCAGTGAACCTCAGCAAAGGCAAGAATATGTTCGGTGCTTTCTATCAGCCTTCTGCCGTGCTGTGTGATACATCGGCCCTGTCTACCTTGCCAAAAGCTGAGTATTCCAACGGAATGGCAGAGGTTATCAAGTACGCAGTTCTTCGTTCGGGCAAACTCCTGAGCCTTCTGCAGGATGATGCGGACAAGGTCATAGATGAGATTGTTGAGGAATGTGTGAGAATAAAACGCGACTATGTCTGCGCCGATGAATTTGACAGAGGCGAAAGACAGTTTTTGAATCTTGGCCATACCGTAGGTCACGCCATTGAGCGTTCAAGCAATTTCGGAATTGCCCACGGCAGTGCCGTTGCCGCAGGAATGTGTATTGTCGCCAGAGCTTGTGCGAATATGGGCATATGCTCTGAAGATACAGCAAAACTTATTGAGAAACTATGTGTTCAGTTTGAACTTCCCATCGATAGTGAAATCGATAGCGAAACGCTTTTTGATGCATCGCTTTCCGATAAAAAACGAGAAGGCGGAGAAATCTCAGTTGTTATGATAAGGGATATAGGAGAATGTTATCTTCACAGAACAACTACCGATTTCCTCAGAGAGATTCTCTCAAAGGGTAGGGGAGGCAAAGTATGATAGCTACAGTTTATCCCTCAAAGCTTAGCGGCACTGTGGATGCAATTCCCTCAAAATCTATGGCACATCGACTTTTGATTTGTGCCGCCATGACAGAGGGCTTCACGCGTATCAGGTGCTCGGCTTCGTCTCAGGATATCGACGCAACCATTACCTGCCTCAAAGCTATGGGAAGTAACATAACACGAATAGGTAATTACTACATTGTGCCCAAGGTGAAAGTGCATCCCGGGCAGACAGTGCACCTTGACTGCAACGAGAGCGGAACAACTCTTCGGCTAATGATGTGTATCGCGGCGGGACTTGGCTTGTGTGCATATTTCGAGGGTAGCGACAGACTGTTTCTGCGTCCCCTTGACCCTCTTGTAGATGCACTCACATCCCATGGGATTGTTATCAGCCGTGATGAAAACAATCGTATTATCCAAAGCGGAAAAGCCATTCCCGGTGACTTTTCAATTACCGGAGATGTAAGTTCTCAGTTTATAAGCGGTCTCATTATGATGCTTCCGCTGTGCGGAGGAGGCAGTGTCACGGTTACGGGAGATTTCGAATCAAAGCCCTATGTTGACCTGACCGCCTCAGCGCTTAAGGAAGCGGACGTGAAAGTGAGCTGTGATGACAGAACATATACCGTCGGCGGCAGATACGACCTGCGTGACACAAGCATTGAGGGTGATTGGTCGAATGCTTCTTTCTGGCTTTCAGCAGCGGCTCTCGGTAATGAGGTTTCTGTCAAAGGTCTGGATTTGAATTCTGTACAGGGAGACAGAGGAATAACGGAGATTCTTTCCCGTTTCGGTGCAGAAATAAAAACGCAGAATGAATGCGTTTCTGCCAAAGGTAATGAGCTTGCAGGAATTGAAATAGATGCAACCAACGTTCCCGATCTGGTGCCTGTGCTTGCGGTTGTAGCGGCTGCTGCAAAGGGCACAACCGGAATCTTCGGTGCAAAAAGACTCAGGCTCAAGGAGTCTGACCGCCTTGCTACTGTTACTGATATGATTAACAACTTAGGCGGTAACTGCAAGATAACAGATGACGGCATAGTTATAACGGGCAACGGAAAGCTATCAGGCGGCGAGGTTGATGCCTGCCGCGACCACAGAATCGCTATGTCGGCGGCAATCGCTGCTACAATTTGCGACTCGCCTGTTGTGATCAAGGATGCAGGCGCAGTAGGCAAATCCTATCCTGATTTCTTCAGGGATATGGAAAATCTGGGAGCAAAGCTCAGATTGGAGGAATAAATATGTCGGCAACTTTCGGAAATCAAATCAGGGTAACTCTCTTCGGTCAGTCACACGCACCTGCTATCGGTGCAATAGTTGACGGAATCCCTGCAGGGGTACGCATTGATGAAGAAAAGCTTCAGGCGTTTATGGATAGACGAAGAGCCATGGGTGAGCTTGCAACTCAGCGCCACGAAGGAGACAAAGTTATTTTTAAATCGGGTGTTGTGGATTCCGTTACCTGCGGTGCTCCCATATGTATGATGATT
The DNA here is from genome assembly GCA_017421045.1 of Clostridia bacterium. GTDB lineage: Bacteria > Bacillota > Clostridia > Oscillospirales > Acutalibacteraceae > Ruminococcoides. Next base: position 47,198 of record JAFQMC010000016.1, on the reverse strand, counting down.
GAGAATTCAGATACCCGCTCAAAGGACTATTCAAATATTTCACTGACGCCCCGTCCTTCCCATTCTGATTATTCCGCTTTTGTGAAATACGGCGGACATAACGATATCCGTGGTGGGGGACAGTTTTCAGGCAGACTCACGGCGGCGATGTGTGCCGCAGGTTTTTTGTGTCTGGAACTGCTGAGGAAAAAGGGAATTACCATAGTCTCTCATGTAAGCCGTATCGGTGATATCAGTGATGTTTCACTTGATACTCTTGCACCTGACCCGGAGCTTAACGAACAGCTGAAACACTCGGCTTTTCCGGTTATAGACACGGATGCAAAGCAGCGGATGACTGACGCAATACTGCTCAAAAAGCAACAGGGGGATTCCCTCGGTGGCGCTATAGAGTGTGCGGTTTACGGTTTGCCTGCAGGACTCGGCAGTGATTTCTTCGGTGGACTTGAAGCTTTAATAGCGCAGACAGTCTTTTCTGTTCCTGCTGTAAAGGGGCTGGAGTTCGGTGCAGGTTTTGAATTCGCCGCTATGAGCGGAAGTGAGGCAAACGACGATTTCGCCACAGATGCACAGGACAACATAATTACATCCACCAACAACTGCGGTGGAATCCTCGGCGGAATATCATCGGGTATGCCCCTGACCTTTACAGCGGCATTCAAGCCCACACCGTCCATAGCTTTACCCCAGAAGAGCGTAAAGCTTCGCGAAAAGGAAGAAACAGAGCTTATTATCAATGGTCGTCATGACCCTTGCATTGTGCCCAGAGCCGCCGCGGTTGTTGAAGCCGCTGCCGCCATGGCACTGGTAAACGCAGACGGCTTTATACTCTGATATATTAAGCTTTATATATATAAATGTTGTAAGGAGACATTATTATGAGCATAGAAAAATACAGACAGGAAATTGACAGAATTGACGAGGAGTTAGTAAGACTTTTCAATGAACGAATGGAAGTTGTAAAGGGCGTTGCTGAATATAAAAAGGAGTCAGGCGCACCTCTTTATGACGGTCAGCGCGAGCGTCAGCTCATTGCAAAGGCTGCAGGTAAGTCGCCGGAAGAAACAGAGCTTTACACAAGAGTGCTGTTTTCAACCCTCACAAACGTCAGCCGTGCATATCAGAGCAGACTCCTCAATAAGGATAAAAAGCTTTCTGAGACAATAAGCACCGCCCTTGAGACAACTCCTCAGCTTTTTCCCGAGAGAGCAATGGTTGCTTGTCAGGGAACCGAGGGTGCATACTCTCAGCAGGCTTGCGACAAGATTTTCAAGCTCCCTCAGATAATGTATATGGGAAGCTTTGAAGCAGTGTTCAAAGCAGTTGATTCAGGTTTGTGCAAATACGGAATCCTTCCTCTGGAGAATTCCACGGCAGGCTCTGTGAATATGGTCTACGACCTTATGTCGCAGTACAATTTCTACATAGTGCGCAGTGTTCGTTGCAGAATCAACCACGCACTCCTTGCCAAAAACAATGACATCTCCAACATCAAGGAGATATGGTCTCACGAGCAGGCAATAAGCCAGTGCTCTCAGTTTCTTGCAGCTCACAAGGACATAAAGGTCATCCCCTTTGAAAATACCGCTTCTGCTGCAAAGGCAGTGTCTGAGTCAGGCAGAACAGACGTAGCTGTCATTGCTTCTCCTGATTGTGCAGAGCTTTATTCTCTCAATGTTCTCAAGCGTAACATCCGCGACAACGCCGCTAACGATACCAGATTTATCTGTATTTCCAAACAGCTGGAGGTTTATCCCGGAGCAGACCGTACAAGTGTCAAGCTCACACTTCCTCACAGACCCGGTTCTCTGTATCATATTCTGGCAAAGTTTTTTGCTTCAGGTATCAATCTTGTAAAACTGGAGAGCCGTCCTCTGCCCGGTTCCGACTTTGAGTTTATGTTTTATTTTGATGTGTCCGAGTCAGTGTACTCTCCCGTGCTTTCAACCCTTCTGTGTGAACTTGATGCAGAGGTAGAAGACTTCGAATATCTCGGAAGTTACACCGAGCTTGTGTGATAGCTATGGAATATATAAAAGGTTTTGAAGATAAAAGGTTCGGACTTTTGGGCGAACATTTGTCCCACAGCTTCTCACCTCAGATTCATGCGCAGATGGCAGATTATCCCTATGCTTTGCATGAGGTAGAAAAAGACGAACTGAAAAACTGGGTAGAAACCTGCGGGCTTGACGGCTACAACGTAACAATTCCCTACAAGCAGGAGATAATGAAGTATTGCGACAGTCTCTCCGATGCGGCACGTTCAATCGGTGCTGTTAATACAGTTGTAAGGCGAGCAGACGGTAGCCTCCTTGGTGACAACACCGACTACTACGGATTTTCCTATATGCTCGATACATTAAATATTGACATAAAAGGCAAGAAAGCCCTCATCCTCGGAGCAGGAGGAGCATCCAAAACCGTGCAGGCGGTGCTTTCAGAGAGAGGTGCTAAGTTTCTGGTGTTTGATTTGGTAGGGGAGAATACCTACTCCACCATAAGTCAGCACTCTGATGCGAGTCTCATTGTAAATGCAACTCCTGTGGGTATGTATCCGAACACCGGTGTCTCCCTTGTTAACCTTGCGCAATTCTCTCAGTGTATCGGTGTTGCCGATGTTATATATAATCCTGCACGCACAGCACTTCTGCAGCAGGCAGAGCGTCTGGGAATCCCCTGTGTCAACGGACTTTCGATGCTTGTGGCTCAGGCAAAGCGTGCCTGCGAGATTTTCACAGACAGCACACTTTCTGATAATGTCATAGAAGCAATACGCAAGAGTGTTGCTCTTCAGACCGAGAATGTTGTTCTCGTAGGTATGCCCGGTTGCGGCAAAACCACAGTGGGCAAGCTGGTTGCAAAGGCGCTCAACAGACCCTTCGTGGACGCAGACGAAGAAATTAAGGCAAAGACCGGCAGAGCACCCTCTGCAATTATTAATGAAGATGGCGAGCGTGCATTCCGACTTATTGAGACAGAGGTCCTCAAAAGCATCTGCAAAGAGAGCGGAACTGTTATCGCCACAGGAGGCGGAGCTGTCACTATCCCTGAAAATCTGGATGTTTTGAGGCAGAATGGTGCAGTAATATTCCTTGAAAGAAATATTAACGTTCTTGCCAAAGACGACAGACCTTTATCTGTAAATCTTCCTGAACTCTATCAGAAACGCCTGCCCAAGTATCAGGAGTTTTCTGACATCGCAGTGGACGGCAATGGTGATGCCGAGGCAGTAGCACAGAGAGTCCTGGATGCTTTTTCGGAGGTTGTAAAATGAAAGTTAAGGTAATAAACGGCCCCAACCTGAATATGCTGGGAATCCGCGAGCCGGGTATCTACGGCAGCAGTACATACAAAGATCTCGAAGCGTTCGTGGCTTCTGTGTGTGCTAAGCATGGAGTAGAGCACGAGATGTTCCAGAGCAACAGCGAAGGTGACATCGTCACCGAGATTCAGCAGTGTCTGGGAAGATTCGATGCAATCATTATCAATCCTGCCGCCTATACCCACACCAGTGTGGCAATACTGGATGCGCTGAAAGCTGTGGCTATTCCTACCGCGGAGGTACATCTTTCTGAGGTCTCAGAGCGTGAGCAGTTCAGACATTTTTCCTATGTTTCTCTTTACGCCGAGAAGGTCATAACCGGAAAAGGTTTCGACGGATACAAGGAAGCAATAGAATATTTCGTTTCAAAATAATCAATCTGATTTTATAAAAGCTGTGTCGTTGAGCAATCTTTCGACACGGCTTTTTCTATTAACATTGTTTGAACTTTTTTGGTTTCACCTTGACTTTGCTTTGAGTGGAGACTAAAATAGTGATATTGTCTTGAAGAAATTTCCATGGAGGTATAAGTAAAATGGCAAAAAGACAGTTCAAAACCGAATCAAAAAAGATGCTTGATATGATGATAAACTCCGTCTATACAAACAAAGAGATTTTTCTCCGCGAGCTTATATCCAATGCATCTGACGCTATCGACAAGCGCTACTTCCGCTCACTCACCGATTCCTCGCTGGGACTCCCCAGAGACGAGTACGCAATTACTATTGACGTTGACAACGAGGCACGCACCATCACTGTATCCGACAATGGTTGCGGTATGACCGAAGATGAGCTGAACGACAACCTTGGCACAATCGCGAAGAGCGGTTCAGGTGAGTTCAAAAGCGATAACAAAGATGACGACATCAGTATCATCGGTCAGTTCGGCGTAGGTTTTTACTCTGCTTTTATGGTGTGCTCCAAAATCACTGTGACTACCAGAGCACTTGGCACAGGCACCGCGTTTTGCTGGGAGTCAGAGGGCGTTGACGGCTACACAGTAACAGAGACCGAGAAAGCCGAGGTCGGCACCGAGATCGTCCTTTATCTCAAAGAGGATGCCGAAAACGAGAACTACAGTGATTTCCTCAGCAGTTACCGCATCAGCGATATTATCAAGAAATACTCCGACTATATCCGTTATCCCATCCGTATGCAGGTGGAGACACCACGTCTTATCGAGAATGAAGAGGGTGAAGAAAGCGACGATAAATCACCCAAGTACGAGACAGTATCCGAGGTGCGCACACTCAACAGCATGGTGCCTCTGTGGCATCGCAAAGCCTCAGATGTTTCCGAGGAGGAGTACGCGGAGTTTTACAAGGGCCATTTCTACGACAGAGATGCACCCCTGCGCACAGTTCACTCCCGTATGGAGGGTAGTGTTGAGTACGAGATGCTTCTGTTTATACCCAAGAATGCACCTCACAACTACTATTCCAAGGATTTCGAAAAGGGACTTCAGCTCTACAGCGACGGAGTTATGATCATGGAGAAATGCTCTGACCTGCTCCCTGATTATTTCAATTTTGTCCGCGGTATTGTGGACAGCTCCGATCTCACACTGAACATCTCCCGTGAGACTTTACAGCAGAACTATCAGGTACGCACAATTTCAAAGAGTATAGAAAAGAAGATAAAGTCAGAGCTTCAGAAAATGCAGAAAGAGCAAAGGGAGAAGTACGAGGAGTTTTTCAAGTCCTTTGGTGCACAGCTCAAGTACGGTGTTTACAGCGACTTCGGTATGCACAAGGATGTGCTTCAGGATTTGCTGGTATTCCGCAGTACATCTTCAGAGAGATATATCACTCTGAAAGAATACGTTGACGCAATGCCCGAAAGCCAGAAGGAGATTTACTACGCCTTTGCCGATACTGCTGAGCTTGCAGCAGCACTGCCTCGTACACAGGCTGTTGTCTCCAAGGGATACGCTGTGCTTCTGCTCAGTGATGACATTGATGAATTCACTCTCAGCGCCATTGATAAGTATGCAGAAAAAACATTCAAGAATGTTACAGCAGGCGACCTTGACCTTTCCACAGACGAGGAGAAAGACACAGTAAAAAAAGCCAACGAAGACAACGCAGAGATGCTCTCTGCTATGCAGGAGACACTTGCAGGCAAGGTAAAGTCTGTGCGTTTCTCTGCAACACTTTCAGATAACCCCGTGGCACTTTCCAGTGAGGGTTACATTTCTGCCGAGATGGCAAGAATCCTCAGCCGTATGCCCGGCAACGAAGCTTTTGCAAATGCTGAGACAGCACTGGAGATAAACATCAACCATAAGCTCTCCAATACCCTCAAAGAGCTTTTCGCATCCGACAAGGACAAGCTCAGCCTTTATACAAAGATTCTCTACGCACAGGCTCGCCAGATAAGCGGACTGGAGATTGAGAATCCCGTAGAGCTTTCCAATATGATTTGTGAACTTATGGTATAACTTCTCACTTAATAACCTGAAAGAATACAACGAGAAAAATCAAGAAAAATTAAGAAAACAGAAGATAATCAAAGAAAACTCCGCAGAGAACAAGAAAACTCTGCGGAGTTTGACTTTTTCTGACTTTGACTTTCTCTGACTAAATGTATAGAATATAGTTAAAGTCAGAGAAGGTCAAACGACCATTACTGCATTACACTCAATACCGAGGTGATTATATGAGACTCAGTGACGTGCTGGCTCAGTACATAATGGATATGATGGAAGATGGCGGCAATGCCGAGATTCGCAGAAACGAGCTTGCAGACAGATTCGGATGTGTTCCGAGTCAGATTAACTATGTCATAACCTCACGATTCACTCCCGAGCAGGGATATATTGTGGAATCACGCAGAGGCGGTGGGGGATATATCCGCATCAGCCGTATTCAGGCGGATAACTCCACTACTCTGATGCATATAATTAATTCAATAGGCGCAAGCCTTGATAATATTACTGCCCAGATAATGATTAACAACCTGAAATCTGCGTCAATAATATCTAATGAATCAGCAAGATTAATTTCTGCCGCCGCTTCAGAGCGCAGTCTTTCGCCTGTGTCACCCTCAAGCAGGGATGAGACCCGTGCGGCAATTTTTAAGAATATGCTTTTAGCATTGATGTGATTGGAGGAGATAATATGAAATGTCAGAAATGCAAAGTGAACAATGCAACAACCCAGGTCAAACGTATAGTGAACGGTGCGTATGAGGAGTATATGCTCTGTGCCGACTGCGCCCACGAGATGGGCTTTGACAATGTTTTTGACACAGCAATGCCCGATATGTTCGGCGGTCTTGTGAAGAGTTTGTTCGGTACCGCCCTGCCCTCCAGAAGTCAGGCAACCCGTTGCCCCTCTTGCGGCAGTACCTACGGAGATATCACAAACACAGGCAAGGTTGGCTGTGCAAAGTGTTATACCACTTTCTTCAGCGAGTTGCTTCCCTCGGTCAAGCGTATCCACGGCAATACCACCCACTGTGGAAAACGTCCTAATATGGCGCTGGCAGAGGAGTCGGTCGCAAATCAGAAAGAAGACCAAATCGGAATTTTAAAGACTCAGCTTAATAAAGCTGTTGAAGAGCAGAATTTTGAGCTTGCCGCAGAGCTTCGCGACAAGATAAAAGAAATGGAGGGAAAATAAATGAAAGACCCTGTAGTTATTTCTTCCAGAATTCGTCTGGCACGTAATCTTAGAGACTATCCCTTTCCTTGCAGAATGGACGATAAACAGCGAACCGAAGTAGCAGAGAAGGTCAGAGAAGCACTCAAAAACTGCGATGAAAAGTTTATGTTTGTCTCCATGGAGGATGTGAACGAGCTTGATGCAGTTGCCATGGTGGAGCGTCATCTCATAAGTCCCGAGTTTGCAAACAGCAAAGCGGGCAGAGCCTTGGCGGTCACAGAGGATGAGAGCATCAGCATCATGATAAACGAGGAGGACCACCTGAGAATTCAGGTCATAAAGCCCGGTATGTCTTTGCGGGAGGCTTACGCAATAGCTGACAGAATCGACACTGAGCTTGATAAGACTCTGCATTTTGCCTTTGATAATACGCTTGGGTTCCTTACTCAATGCCCCACCAATCTGGGCACCGGTATGAGAGCCTCCGTTATGATGCATCTGTGTGCACTGGCAGACAGCCGTGCCGTCTCCCGAATAGCGTCTAACCTCTCAAAGCTGGGGCTTGCGGTACGTGGCACCTACGGCGAGGGAACGGATGTGTCCTGTGCGCTCTATCAGCTCAGCAATCAGGTCACACTGGGAATATCTGAAAAATCCGCAATCGAGAATTTGCAGAACATCTGCACTCAGCTTGCAAGCTCAGAGCTTCAGAGCAGAGAAACTCTTATGCAGAGCATGGAGTATCAGGACAAGATAAGCCGCAGTATGGGAATACTTCTTACAGCAAGGCTTATATCTCATGCAGAGGCGATGAAGCTTCTCTCCAATGTCCGACTGGGAATCACCGAGGGCATAATTGATGATGTAACCATTGATGCCGTTGATGAGCTGATGGCAAGTATACATCCTGCAAGCCTTATGCGTGCACAGCAAAGAAAACTCTCACCTCAGGAGAGAGACAAAGCAAGAGCAGAGCTTATAAAAGCTACACTCAGATAGAAATAAAACTTAATAACATAAAATATTTGATGCTATTTAAAGTAAGGTATATGAAAAATAGGGTTATTTGGAAGGTAACCCTGAAAAGATAACATCTTTTGGAAGGGATGAAGAATTATGTATAGCTTCAAAGGTTTTACACAGAAGGCAAATGATGCCCTCAATATCGCTATCGAGCAGGCAGGAGCCATGGGTCACACCTATATAGGCACAGAACATCTGCTTCTGGGTCTGTGTATGGAACAAAGCGGTGTTGCCTCGGCAGCGCTTGCTGAGTGCGGTCTTGATACAGACTCTCTGCGCAGGAAGATAGAGCAGTCTGTGGGAGTGGGAGAGAAGATGTCACTTTCTCCTGATGATTTCACACCAAGGACCAAGCGTGTCATGCAGGCGGCGGTTCTGGCGTCTGCCAGAATAGGTCACAATTTCGTAGGAACTGAGCACCTGCTCATCGCCATTATCTCAGAGAGAGACAGCTACGCGGTGAGATTTCTTCAGGAGCTGGGTCTCAGCACCTCCACACTTATGACCACCCTCAGAGCAAGTCTCAGCGATTCACCGTCGGAGGGGCATTTTTCACAGGAGCACTCTCCGACTTCAACAAGCAAGGGTAACAGCAAAACAAAGACACTTGATCAGTTCGGCAGAGACCTCACTTCTGCCGCAAAAGCAGGAGAGATAGACCCGGTAATCGGCAGGGAACAGGAGATAAATCGGGTTGTTCAGATTCTTTCGCGCAGAACAAAGAACAATCCCGTCCTCATTGGTGAGCCGGGTGTGGGCAAAACCGCCGTGGCGGAGGGGCTTGCACTGAAAATTGCCGATGGAGAGGTGCCTGAGCTTCTTCGTGACAAACGTGTTGTAAGCCTCAACCTGACGGGAATGATAGCAGGCACCAAGTATCGCGGTGATTTCGAGGAGAGGATTAAGAGCGTCATCGAAGAACTTATTGAAGCCAAGGATGTGATTCTCTTTATCGACGAGCTTCACACCATTGTGGGTGCAGGCTCGGCAGAGGGTTCTGCCGATGCGGCAAATATCCTGAAGCCTTCCCTTGCAAAAGGAGATTTTCAGGTTATAGGCGCCACCACGTTGGAGGAGTACAGAAAGTATATTGAGAAAGACTCAGCACTGGAGCGAAGATTTCAGCCTGTAAAGGTGAAAGAACCTACAGCGGAGGAGTCGGTACTCATTCTCAAAGGACTCCGTGACCGATACGAGGCACACCACAAGGTGACAATCACCGACGAAGCTATAGAGGCCGCCGTGGAATTGTCCTCACGCTATATTGCAGACAGATTTCTGCCGGACAAAGCAATCGACCTTATCGATGAGTCTGCCTCCAGAATTCGCCTTATGTCCCAGACGGAGCCGGAAAATCTCAAAGAGAAGGAACAGAGAATTGATGATTTGGAAAAAGAGAAGTCCGAGGCAATAAACCAGCAGGACTTTGAGCGTGCGGCAAAGCTTCGGGATGAGCAGAAAACTCTCAAAGAAGAGTTAGAAGCTCAGAAAAAGCAGTGGCACGAAGATTCCACTACATCTCACGCTCAGGTCACGCGGGAGGATATTGCAAAGACCGTGGCAGACTGGTCGGGTATTCCCGTGCAGGAGCTCAGCCGTGAGGACTCAGAGCGACTCTTAACCCTTGAAGAAGAGCTTCACCGCCGAGTTATAGGACAGAACGAGGCGGTGTCGGCAGTAGCAAGAGCAGTCCGCCGTAGCCGTGCAGGACTAAAAGACCCCAGCCGTCCCATAGGTTCGTTCATCTTTCTCGGCCCCACGGGAGTAGGAAAGACGGAGCTTACAAAAGCACTGGCACAGGCGATGTTCGGCGATGAAAACGCTATGCTTCGCCTTGATATGAGTGAATACATGGAGAAGCATACCGTGGCAAAGCTTATCGGTTCACCTCCCGGATATGTGGGATATGACGAGGGTGGACAGCTCACAGAGAGAGTCCGCAGAAAACCCTACTCCGTCATACTCTTCGACGAAATCGAAAAAGCACATCCCGATGTGTTCAATATGCTTCTGCAGATACTTGAAGACGGCAGACTAACCGACTCTCAGGGGCGTACAGTCAGCTTCAAGAACACGGTGATTATTATGACCTCCAACGTGGGAGCACGGCTGATTACATCGGATAACGCTTCACTGGGATTTACTCCCGACAGCGCTAAATCCTCTGACGACAAGCTGAGAGACACGGTTATGGGCGAGCTGAAACAGGTGTTCAGACCGGAGTTTTTGAACCGAATCGATGATATCATAGTGTTCTCCAAGCTGAAAGCTGAGGAGACAGAGCAGATAGCCCGTCTTATGCTGAGAGTCCTCGGCAAAAGACTTCAGGAGCTTGGAGCAGAGCTTGTGGTCACAGACAACGCAATAAAGCAGATTGCCGAAGTCGGATTTGACGAAAGCTACGGAGCAAGACCTCTCAGACGAGCAATTACCACAAAAATTGAGGATGTCCTGTCTGAGAAACTTCTCTCAGGAGAACTCGGCGATGCCCGCAAAGTTCTCTGTGATTATGTTGACGGAGAGTTCACTTTCACGTTTGAATAAAGTCTCTAAAGGCGACAGGCACGCAAAAGCTTGTCGCCTTTTTAATTTGCCTATTGCAAATTGTCAGAAAACATAGTAAAATATCAAGTAGCTAATAATTTTAACTTTTACAGAGAGGTTCTTACTATGAAAAAGATCTTTGCTATGCTTCTGGCTGTTATGTGTGTTGTTTCTCTTGCTGCATGTGATATGTCAGGTGCTATTGTTTATGACCTTGGCAATGTTGACAGAGCAAACTACTTCCAGACCTATTACGACAATCTGGTTGATCAGTACGGCAAAGCAAAGGTTGAGTCTGACGATACTTACGGCAATGTGCTCACAGGTGTTGCAGTTGCAAGACTTCTCGATTTCACAGGCGACGGTATCTATGAGCTTTACGTGGCGTTTGCAGACGGTACAACTCCCTACGTGAACAGACAGATGGTAGTAGGTTTTGAGTATGGTTCAGCTACTCTGCTCGACGAGGAAATCACCTCCAAAGCAACTGCCGATGATAAAGCACCTACAATCTGCCTCTATACCGACGACAGCAATCGTGCATACATTGTCAAGGGTGAGGATATGAGCGCATCCGCCGACTACACTACCTATGTTCAGACTCGCGGTGAAGAAAAGATTTACGCCTTTGAGACCGAGTTCACAGAGCAGGACGGCACGGAGCTTGCAGGCACATACGAGAGAATCAGCCTTGCTGATTTCACCGACGAGGATTCAAAGCTTGTCTTTGATGAAAACGACAAGGTTATTGACAGCATCAAGGGTCAGGCAAAATAATTTATGACATCATAAAAAACGCAACATAAATGCCCGGGAACACGGATATGTTCCCGGGCATTTCTTTATATATCTGTGTATTTTATGCCGCCCTCTGAGATGTAAGCGATTCTTTCAAATCCACATTCTTTGATTAGCGATAACGCCGTGTCAAAGCCGAAGTCAAGATAGTTTTTATCGTGGCAGTCAGAGTTGATTACCACATCGCATCCGCAGTTTCTGATATACTCAAGCAAATCCTTCGCAGGATAAGGCAGACTTTTAAGTCTCCTTGTCATTGCACCCGTGTTAACTTCAAAGAGTGCACCTGTTCTCGATAGCTTGTCAATGGCTGTCTTTGCTGATTCTATGTATTCAGCATTGGCTGTGTCAAAGATATGGGCAGTGTCGTCAAACTTTGTTATCAGGTCAAAGTGACCGATAATCTGACATCCCGTTTTGTTTACAACATTGCTCACTGTCTCATAATAGCACTTTGCAAGTTTTACGGGATCTGAACCGAAATATTTCACGATTCCTTCTTTCAGAATATCTGCAGAATCATCCAAAGGCAGATATCCGTCACTGACCTTTAGACAGTGGACAGAGCCAATGATGTAGTCGTATCCCTCAAGAGAATTCCCGCTGTAGTAGTCCTGCTCGATTCCACAGAGAATCTCTATCTTATCTTTGTATTTCTCTTTGAGCGAGAGAATTTCGTTTTTATACTTGTTTAATCTGTCGCCGTTCATTCCCCAGTCAGTACCCTCAAGCGGGCTGTGTCCCGAGAATCCCAGAGTGGAAAAACCCTTGTCAATGGCAGAGAGGACCATTTCTTCGGGGGTGTCTTTGCCGTCGCAGTACAAGGTGTGGGTGTGATAGTTGCGTTTTATCATACCATTTTTTCCTGCTTTACCTTGTGGTCGATAACGTGGCGGGAGGCAAGTTCTTTTTTGATATCGTCAACAGTGATTCCCATCTCAACCATAAGCACCATTACGTGGTAAGCAAGGTCTGCAATCTCGTAAACTGTCTCGGCTTTATCGTTGGATTTTGCACCGATGATAACCTCTGTGCACTCCTCGCCGACCTTTTTGAGAATCTTGTCAAGACCTTTCTGGAAGAGGTATGTGGTGTATGAGCCTTCGGGCAGGTTTTCTTTTCTGCCCTTGAGAAGCTCGTAGAGTCCGTCCATGGAGAAACCCTCTGCCTCCTCGCCTTCAAATAGAAGGTTTGTGAAGCAGGAGTCTGTGCCTGTGTGGCAGGCAGGGCCGTCCTTGCGGACTTTTACATTCAGAGCATCATAGTCGCAGTCTGCAGTGATTGAGACAATGTGCTGGTAGTTACCGCTTGTCTCACCCTTGAGCCAAAGCTCCTGTCTTGAACGACTGAAAAAGCAAGTAAGACCCTTTTTCATAGAAATCTCAAGGCTCTCTCTGTTCATATATGCAAGTGTCAGCACATTTCCTGTATCAATATCAGTAACAATAGCAGGGATGAGTCCTTTTTCGTCAAATTTAAGCTTGTTTATATCTAACATTTTCATAACCTCACATTGATATTATTCTTTTGAAGAACTTTCTTTAGCTCCGGAATTTCAACTTCTCCGAAGTGGAAGATAGAAGCCGCCAGACCTGCGTCAACTTTTGGCAGAGTGTTGAACAGTGTAACAAAGTCGTCGATACAGCCTGCACCGCCTGATGCAATGACAGGGACGTTTACTACATCGGACACGGCTCTTAGCATCTCAAGGTCAAATCCGCCCTTTACACCGTCGGTGTCTATGGAGTTGAGCACAACCTCGCCTGCACCTCTGTCTACACAGGACTTAATCCAGCTTATAGCCTCCATGCCCGTGTTTTCTCTGCCGCCTTTTGCAAACACCCTGAATACTCCGTCAACGCGCTTGACATCCGCAGAAATAACAACGCACTGGTCGCCGTATTTCTTAGCGGCTTTTGTGATAAGCTCAGGGTCGCGGATTGCGCCTGAGTTGACGCTCACCTTGTCTGCACCGCATTTGAGAACTCTGTCAAAATCATCCAGTGTGTTGATGCCACCGCCAACGGTAAGCGGGATAAATATGGTTTTTGCAACTTCGGTGAGGATGTCTGTGAAAAGCGCTCTGCCCTCTGCAGAAGCAGTGATATCATAGAACACCAGCTCGTCTGCGCCGTTGTCGCTGTAGTATTTGCCCAGCTCAATAGGGGAGGATACATCGGAAAGTCCCTCGAAGTTTACACCCTTTACTACACGTCCGTTTCTCACGTCCAGACATGGGATAATGCGTTTAGTTATCATTTTGCCACCTCGATAGCTTCCTTCAGATCAATAGCTCCGATGTAGTACGCCTTGCCGATGATGGCTCCGTACATATTCATACTACTCAGGGTTTTAACGTCCTCGATAGTGGAGACACCGCCTGATGCAATGAAATTGATGTTGTATTTCTCGGAAAGCTCTCTGTACAGTGTGTTGTTACTGCCCTGCATTGCTCCGTCGCGGGAGATGTCGGTACAGATAATGGTAGAGACTCCGAGAGTCTCCATTTCACCGAGAAACTCATCAGCAGACAGAGAAGATTTCTCTGTCCAGCCTTTAATAGCTACGAAGCCGTCTTTAAGGTCAACTCCCACAGCAATTTTGTCACCAAAACGCTTGAGAGTTTCTTTCAGAAATTCAGGGTCATTCACAGCGGCAGTGCCTAGAATAACTCTGTCAACACCGATGGATATGTAGGCTTCAACGGTCTCGATGTTGCGGATTCCGCCGCCAACCTCTGTGAACAGGTCGGTCTCTTTAATGATTTTGCTGATTGTGTCCAGGTTTCCGGGACGTCCCAGCTTTGCACCCTCCAGGTCTACAAGATGCAGATGCGTTGCACCCGCCTGTACAAATCTCTTTGCTACCTCTGCAGGGTTTTCACTGTAGACGGTCATCTGGTTGTAGTCGCCTTTGTAAAGACGCACCGCCTTGCCTTCGTATAAATCTATTGCAGGAAAAATTATCATAATACCCTCGTTATCTTGTTTGCTTGCTTATTTCGCTGAATGTGCTGAGAATCCGAAGTCCCACGCTTCCGCTTTTTTCAGGATGGAACTGACAGCCGTATACATTTCCTTTTGCAACCGCGGCAGTAAGCTCCTTGCCGTATTCGGCGGTTGCAATGAGAGAATCCTCACAGCCTTGTGCATAGAAAGAGTGCACAAAGTATACGCAGTCACCCTCGTTTATGTTTCTCAGAAGCTCGCAGTCAGTGCTTGTAATGTGCAGTGAGTTCCAGCCGATGTGGGGGATTTTAAGCTCTTTCGGAAGAGAACCCTCCATGGGAACCACATGACCCTTTAAAAGTCCAAGTCCCTGATGCTCTCCATACTCAAAACTCTTTTCAAACAGAATCTGCATTCCAAGGCATATGCCCATCAGCGGAGTGCCTTTATCTGCTTCCTCTTTCACGAATTCGTCGAGTCCGCTCTGACGCAGTTTGTTTGCCGCATCCTCAAAGGCTCCGACTCCGGGGAGTATAAGTCCGTCAGCCTTTGCAAGTTCGTTTTTATCGCCCGATACAAAAACCTCTTCGCCAATAGCCTCAAAGGAGGATTTAAGCGAGAACAGGTTGCCGACGCCGTAGTCAATAATACCTATCATCAGAGCACACCCTTTGTTGACGGAATTTCGCCTTTCAGTGCAGGGTCGATTGCAACAGCATTTTTCAGGGTGCGTGCAACAGACTTGAAGATGCCCTCTGCGATGTGGTGAGCATTACTTCCTGCAAGCATTCTGATGTGCAGACTCATGGGGCAGTTTCTGACAAAGCTCAGGAAAAACTCCTCAACAAGCTCTGTATCAAATGTGCCGATCTTCTCAGTGGGGAAGCTTATGTCATAGCACAGACAGCTTCTGCCTGAAATATCAGCGGCACTGAGAATCAGGGTCTCGTCCATAGGGAGCATCATATTGCCGTAGCGTGTGATACCCATTTTATTTCCGAGAGCTTCCTCGAATGCCTTGCCGAGGCAGATGCCGATGTCTTCGGCGCTGTGGTGGTCATCAACCTCAGTGTCGCCTGTACAGCTGAGTGTCAGGTCGAATCTGCCGTGAGATGCAAACAGTGTCAGCATATGATCGAGAAATCCGATGCCTGAGTTTATCTCTGATTTTCCGCTTCCGTCAAGGTTAAGAGTAAGGCTTATATCAGTTTCCGCAGTTTTGCGGGTTATAGTGCTTGTTCTCATTTTGTGCCTCCGTTTAGTATTTCCTCTATAGCACCGAGGAGGATGTCCATCTGTTCCTGTGTGCCGATAGTAATTCGGTTGAACATTTCGATTTTAGGGTTTGTGAAGTGCCGTACCAGAATATGACGGGCTTTCAGCTCCTGATAGAGCTTTTCGCCTGAGATTTTATTTGACCTTGCAAACAGGAAGTTTGCTTTGGAAGGCAGGACTTCAAATCCTGATTCTATCAGCTTTTTCGCTGTGTATTCGCGGACACGGATTATTTCTTCCGATGTTTTCAGGTAGTAATCCTCAGACTCTACGGTAGCTTCTCCGAGAGTAGCCGTGAGTCTGTTTATGTTGTAGGGGTTGGTGGAGTATTTGAGCTTCTCCAGATCCTCGATGATTCCCTTGGGTCCTATGGCATATCCAAGCCTTGCGCCTGCCATACAGCGTGATTTAGAGAATGTTCGAACAACCAGCAGGTTGTCGTATTTTTTAGTCAGGGGATAACAGCTCTCACCGCCGAAGTCGATGTATGCCTCGTCGATAACAACCAGATTATCGGGATTATTCATGACTATTTCTTCAATCTCCCAAACTCCCAGGCAGTCGCCGGTGGGTGCGTTGGGGTTTGCAATAACAATGAGTTTGTCCTTGTTTATGTAATCCTTGTAGTTCACCCTGAAATCCTCAGTGAGCGGAATCTCTTTGTAATCTACGCCGTGAAGTTCTGAGAACACACTGTAAAAGCCGTAGGTGATGTCAGGAAATACGGCGCCGTTTTGAGAGAATCCCATGAACACAAAGTTCAGAATATCGTCAGAACCATTGGAGAGATAGATGTTTTCGCTTTTTACATCGTAGAGCTGTGCAAGTTTTTCTCTGAGTGCCGACATGGTGGGGTCAGAGTAAAGCCTCAGATTTTCAATATCCTCTCTTTTAAGTGCATCAAGAACTCTGGGTGAAGGCGGAAAAGGTGACTCGTTGGTGTTGAGCTTTATGTATTCGCCGTCTTTGGGTTGTTCGCCCGGTATGTATGCTTCAAGTTTTTGATAATTTTCTTTCAGAAGTCTGCTCATTATCTTAGTCCTCAGTTCTCACAGTAACACTTCTTGCGTGTGCTGTGAGCCCCTCTTTTTCAGCAAAGAAAGCTACCTCGTCGGCAATAGCCTTCAGTGCATCCTCGGTGTAGTATGTGTATTGGCTTTTCTTCACGAAGTCATCAACTGACAGAGGACTTGAGAATCTTGCAGTACCGCTTGTGGGAAGTGTGTGGTTGGGGCCTGCGTAGTAGTCGCCAAGTGCCTCGGGACAGTTTCTGCCCATGAATATGGAGCCTGCGTTTTCGATGGCATCAAGGTAGTCAAAGGGGTTGTCCACCATAAGCTCAAGATGCTCGGGTGCGATTTCGTTGGAGATATCAATCACATCTCTGAGGTTTTCTGCAATGATGATCTTGCCGTTGTTGTCGATGGAGGTTCTTGCAATCTCAGCACGTGAGAGCAGAGGAATCTGACGCTCAAGCTCGTCAGATACAGCCTGTGCAAGCTCCTCGCTGTCGGTAACAAGGACAGCGCTCGCCATCTTGTCGTGCTCTGCCTGAGAGAGCAGGTCGGCTGCAACGTGTTTGGGGTTGCTCTTGCCGTCTGCAATAACCAGTATCTCACTGGGTCCTGCAATCATATCAATAGAGACCTGACCGAAGACCTGTCTCTTTGCCTCTGCAACAAAAGCGTTGCCGGGACCTACGATTTTGTCTACCTTTGTGATAGTCTCTGTGCCGTATGCCAGAGCGGCAACTGCCTGGGCACCGCCGACTTTGAAAATACGTCCAACGCCTGCGATTTTTGCAGCCGCCAGAATAACGGGATTCACCTTGCCGTTTTTTGAGGGAGGTGTCACCATGACAATCTCTTTGCATCCTGCAATCTGCGCAGGGATACTGTCCATAAGAACAGTGGAGGGATAGGCGGCAGTGCCACCGGGTACATACAGACCCACCTTCTCGATAGGTGTGATCTTCTGTCCGGTTACAACGCCTGCCTTCTCGTTCATGATGAAGCTGGTGCGTACCTGCTTTTTGTGAAATGCCCGGATGTTTTCTGCGGCATTTCTGAGTATATCAAGGAATCTTGGCTCAACTGCATCAAAAGCTTCCTGAATTTCTTCTTCACTTACTTCCAGAGTGTCAAGGTCAGCACTGTCGAACTTAAGGTTGTATTCAAGCACCGCCTTGTCGCCGTTTTGGCGTACATTGGCAATAATGTCCTCAACAATACCTGTTACATCAACGGTCTGTTCCTGACGGGCAAAGATCTCCTCCTTGGAGATTTCGCCGTATTTCATGATTTTAATCATCCGCGTATCCTCACTTGTTCCTCAAGACCCTTGCGGATCGCAAGGATTTCTTCGTTCTTGAATTTGTAGCCTGATTTGTTAGCGATGAGTCTGGCACTGATGGGCACAATAGTCTCCACAACCTCCAGATCGTTCTCTTTGAGGGTGGTGCCTGTCTCAACGATGTCAACAATAACATCGGAAAGTCCCAGAATAGGGGCGATTTCGATGGAGCCGTTGAGCTTGATTATGTCGATGTCGCGGCATTTTTCTGCGTAAAAGTTTCCTGCAATATTTGCAAACTTTGTTGCAACCCGAAGTGTTGTACCCTTGGGGTCGCGGAAGTCTTTCTTTGCAGCAACAGCCATACGGCACTTGCCTATATTAAGGTCAAGAAGCTCGTACACATCAGGCTCGTACTCAAGGAGAATATCCTTGCCTGCAACGCCGATGTCGGCTGCACCACGTTCAACGTATATTGCTACATCAGAGGGTTTAACCCAGAAGTAGCGCACACCCTTCTCGGGATTTTCGAATATCAGTTTGCGGTTTGTCTCTTCGATAGAGGGGCACTCAAAGCCCGCCTTTTTAAAGTAGTCGTAAACCTTTTCTCCAAGTCTGCCCTTAGGCAGAGCAACGTTAACCATTGTCTTCAAGTGTCTCTATCCTCCCGTCATCACTAAATCTCATCAGCCTGCGCCATTTTACCTGCTCGGGTACATTGGTGCTTATGAGCACACTGCCCTTCTTTGAAAGTTTGTCAGCTGCTTGTGTCAGAAGCAGGGTGTCTGCGTTTGCATCGTGAAGCAGGACTGTGTCTATGTCATAGCTTTCCTCGGTGGTAGCCATTCTCTCAAGCAAATCAAGATACAGCGCAAAACCGATAGCACCGCTTTTTCTGCCCATTTTCTTCAGGAGTCTGTCATACTGACCGCCTGAGAGGATGCTTGCAGGGATTCCCTCGATATAGCCCTTGAAAACAACGCCTGAGTAGTATTTCATATCGTTGCCTACAGAGAAGTCAACTCTCACGGCTTTTGCAAATCCGCTCATCTCAATGATTTTGCACAGATTCTCAAATTCAGTAAAAGCCTCACGCTCTTTGTCCGTGGTGAGCAGGGGAGAGATGGAGGAAAGCACCTTGCCTGCACTGCCGAAGCATTCAACAAGTGCGCAGAGCTTCTCGGTTTCCTCGTCTGCAATACCCTCAGCGTTACAGATTTCTCTCAGCTCGTGGGTGTTCTTCTGATGCAGACATGCGTGTGCCTGTGCTTTTCCGTCATGGCTGAGACCACTCTCCTCAAGTATTGCCGCCACAAGTCCCATATGGGAAATATCAAGCACATATTTTTTGCTGATGAGTGCAAGGCTCTTCACAGCCAGCAGAACAACTTCTGCAATATCATAGCTGTGCAGATCACCCACACATTCAAGACCTGCCTGCATGATTTCCTTGAAGGAGTGTGTGCCTTTGGCAACACGGTATACATTCTCGTTGTAGTAAACCTTCTGAATTTCGCCTTCGCGGTCAACAGAGTTCTTGATAATTGAAAGAGTAACGTCAGGCTTCAGCGCCATGAGTTTACCGCTTCTGTCAGTGAAGGTGATAACCTCATCGGATAAAAGGAAATCCTTGTTTTTTACGTAAAGGTCATATTCTTCAAAACGGCTCATCTTGAACTGAGAGTATCCGTACTGTCTGTACAATGCCCTCAGAGCAAATATGGCACGTTCGTCGTTTTTAATAATCTTATCATCAGTTGTCATGGGTTGCGTTTCCTTCCTTTTCGAGCCTCTCTATAGCTGTGCGATATCCGCCGTCGCCGTAATTCAGGCACTTGTTTACACGGCAGATTGTCGCAGTGCTGACACCGGTCTTTGCGTTTACCTCCTGATAGTTCTGTCCGCTGTGCAGAAGTCTTGCAACGTGGAATCTCTGAGCTATCTCACGGAGTTCTTTGATAGTACAGGCATCCTCAAAAAAGCGGTAGCATTCTTCGGTATTCTCAAGGCTAAGTATTGCCTCGAAAAGAGCGTCAGTTTCCGGGTTTTTAATATTGCTCATATTCAGCCGTTCCTTTCAAACTTAGATATAGTTATATACTATCTAATAATATGTCTGCAATTTTAACACTATATCACGCTAAAGTCAAGGCGTTTTATAAATATATATGTTTTCACTAAATTACGGTCTTGATGTGGCAAATATTATATGATTTTGGCAGAAAAGAATCAGAAGAAAAACAGCATCCCAAAGATGTGGTAATCCTGATGATGCTGTTTGAATATATTGCTTTTTAGAGTATTACAGGTATCTCTTTGTCAATGACCATAGAGTCAGGTGTGACTATGCAGTCCATCCCAAGGATTCTGACACCTTTGTCTGAAGCTCTTCTCAGTGCATCGCCGAAAGCCCTGTGGGTGTCATCATTGGGCCTCAGAATGTCTATTCCTTTCATCTGTATCACAAAGAGGATATATGCCTCATATCCCATATCAACGCACTTTATCAGCTCTTCAATGTGCTTGACTCCACGCTCAGTAGGAGCATCGGGGAATAGTGCGGTACCGCCAATTTCCTGAGTTACTCCCTTGACTTCCAAGAATATTTTTTTGCCCTTGTCTTCTATGTAAAAATCAAATCGGGAATCGCCGAATTTTACCTCTCGACGTATGGTGGCATCTTCGGAGAATAAACTCCTTCCTCTCAGCCATTCTTCCGCTGCGTCGTTGGGAATCTGAGAGTCAAGGTTTATCAGTAAATCCGGCAGGTTCTCTCTCTTTTTAATCGCCGCAACAAGGTCGTATCTTGTCTTGCGTAAGGGATTGTCCGAAACCGACAGAAACACCCTGCATCCGGGTATCAGAAGCTCTTTGCATCTGCCGGTGTTTTTAACGTGTACAGTCTCTTCTCTGCCTGAAGTTTCAACCTTCGCAATGAACCTGTTCGGTCTGCTCAGAAAGACTCCTTCAACTATGTTATTGTACCTCATATTACCACTCACCGTTTGCTGAATTCTGCCTGCGTAATTTTCTGTGGGACACTCGCTCCTATAAGAATATCAAAAGCGGGTTTTGTATATCGAACAACGATAAATATTTTGGCTCGGCTTTGCGGATAATTATACAGTATTATATAAAATAAATCAACGAGAACGACAATATTTCAGTACATATAGCGAAGTTGTTTATTTTTTAACAAAGTATGCCTTTTTCTATTGCACCCTTCGCGTAAATATGATATAATAACGTTAATTTGTACACTGGGAATTTGTGCATATTTAGTCAAAAGAAAGTGGTTTTCATTTTCGCGTTCCCTGTGGACAAAAGGTGGTTTATCCACATATGAAACAGAACCTAATCGCTTTATTAAAAGGAGAAGTATTATGAACAAAATCACAGTCGTTGGAGCAGGTAATGTAGGAGCTACCCTTGCATACACTTTTACTGTTGCAGGCCTTTGCTCTGAGATAGTCATGATCGACATCGACAAGGAGAAGGCAATGGGCGAGGCCATGGATATCCGTCAGGGCACACCTTTCTGTCATTCATGCACTGTATATGCAGGCAGCTATCAGGATGCTGCAGGCTCTGATATTGTAGTTCTCACTTCCGGTGTGGCACGTGCACCGGGTCAGTCAAGGCTTGATCTTGCACAGACAAATGTAGACATCACAAAGAGCATCATCCCGGAGATTACCCGATACGCACCCGATGCAATCTATGTAATTGTCAGCAATCCCGTGGATGTTCTCACATATGCTTTCTGCAAGGTTTCGGGACTTCCTCAGGAGAGAGTAATCGGCTCAGGTACAATTCTTGATACTTCCAGACTCCGCGCCAGACTCTCTGAATACTATTTCCTTAATCAGCGCAATGTTCATGCATACGTATTGGGAGAGCATGGTAACTCAGGATTTATTCCCTGGTCACTGTGTAACATCTCGAATGTTCCCATTGAAGAGTACAGAAAGAGCGTTCATCGCACAGACGTAGTATATCCCGAGCTCAAGTATGAAGAAGTAGAGCAGTACGTTAAAAAGTCAGGAGCAGAGATAATCAGCAGTAAGGGTGCAACCTTCTATGCGGTTTCTGTTTCTGTTTGCCACCTGTGCAGATGCATCCTCAGCGGTGTGGACACCACCCTCACGGTTTCCACAATGCTCAATGGCGAGTACGGTATCAGCGATGTGTGCATGAGCCTTCTCAACGTTGTAGGCAACAACGGCGCACACAGCAAGGTTCTGCTTCCTCTTAATGATGCAGAGGTTGCAAAGCTCAAGGCAAGTGCCGACACGTTGAAAGAAGTAATCAACAAGGTGAACATCTGATATTTTTAGATTAAAAATGATAACCGAAAGGACAGATAGATAATGGATTTCCGTATAGAGCACGATTCAATGGGCGAAGTAAAGGTTCCTGCAGACAAGCTGTGGGGAGCACAGACCCAGCGTTCAAGTGAAAATTTTGAGATAGGCGTAGGTATTGAGACTATGCCCGAAGAGATAATCCACGCTTTTGGAATACTCAAAAAGGCAGCAGCTATGACAAACAGCGAACTCAAGCCTGAGAAAATGACCGAGGAAAAACTCTCTGCTATCACCAAGGCTTGTGACGAAGTAATAGACGGAAAACTCTCCGAGCATTTCCCTCTGGTTGTGTGGCAGACAGGTTCGGGCACACAGTCCAATATGAATATGAACGAGGTTGTTGCAAACCGAGGCAATGAAATCGCAGGCAAAAAAATTCTTCATCCCAACGATGACATCAATATGAGCCAGTCATCCAACGACACATTCCCCACAGCAATGCACATCGCTGCAGTGTCAATAATCGAGGACAAGCTCATTCCTGCCGCCGAGACACTCATCAATACTTTTATCCGTCTGGAGAAAGACAACGAGGGTATCGTCAAGAGCGGTCGTACACATCTGCAGGACGCAACTCCCATCACCTTCAGTCAGGAGATTAGCGGTTGGCGTTCAAGCCTTGAAAGAGACGTAGAGCTTCTCCGTATGGCAGTGAAACCTCTCTATGAGCTGGCACTGGGCGGCACCGCCGTCGGCACAGGTCTCAATACCCCCAAGGGCTTTGCAGAGCTTGTAGCAGAGAACGTCAAGAAACTTACAGACAAACCCTTTATTACAGCAGGCAACAAGTTCCACGCTCTCACTTCCAAGGATGAGCTGGTGTTTGCGCACGGTGCTATCAAGGCACTTGCTTGTGATATGATGAAGATAGCAAACGACGTCCGCTGGCTTGCAAGCGGTCCCCGTGACGGTCTGGGCGAAATTTTCATCCCCGAGAACGAACCCGGTTCCTCCATTATGCCCGGTAAGGTCAATCCCACTCAGTGTGAGGCTGTGACCATGGTTGCAGTTCAGGTTATGGGCAACGATGTAGCAGTGGGTATGGCGGCATCACAGGGCAACTTTGAGCTGAATGTGTTTATGCCTGTCTGCATTTACAACTTCCTCCAGTCTGCAAGACTGCTTTCCGAGGCGATTCTTTCATTCAATAAAAACTGTGCAGTTGGCATCACAGCAAATAAAGAAAAGATGCACCACAACCTGCATAACTCCCTGATGCTGGTTACTGCGCTCAATCCCTACATCGGATATGAGAATGCCGCAAAAACAGCAAAGAAGGCATACAAAGACAACATCTCTCTCAAAGAGGCTTGCGTAGAGCTTGGATTCCTCACAGCCGAGAGATTCGACGAGGTATTCCATCCCGAAGAGATGGTATAAGGAGCGAATATACATGAAGGTAAGTTACTTTCCCGGATGTACACTGAAGAATAAGGCGGTCATCCTCGATACATATGCACGCAAGTGTGCCGAGGTGCTGGGTGTTACTCTGGAGGAAATAGAAAACTGGCAGTGTTGCGGCGGAGTGTTCACAACCTCCAAGGACGAGGTCGCCACGAAGCTCAGTTCTGTCCGTGCACTGAAATATGCACAGGATAGAAATCAGCCTCTGGTGTCTGTGTGCTCAGCTTGCCACAATGTTATAAAACAGACCAACCACGCAATTCAGACAGACGCAGAATTTTCAGACAAGGTCAATCGCTACATAGCACCTGAATCTCCGTACACAGGAGACACTCAGGTATATCATTATCTGGAGCTTCTCCGTGATGTAGTGGGTTTTGATAAAGTGAAGGAAAAAGTGGTAAATCCCCTCGGCGGCAGAAAGATAGCCCCATACTACGGTTGTCTTTTGCTTCGTCCCAATACCGTTATGCAGATGGATGACCCTGAAAATCCTCAGATTTTCGAGGACTTAATCCGTGCACTCGGCGGTGAGCCTGTCGCATATTCCATGCGCAACGAATGTTGCGGAGGATACGTCACAATGGAAAACCCCGAATTTGCAAAGAGCAAGAGCAAGGCTGTCACCGACAATGCCACCGCTTTCGGAGCGGAGTGTATCGTCACCGCCTGCCCTCTGTGCAAGTATAATCTTGACAAAAATGGAAACTCCGTTCCCGTCGTGTATTTCACCGAGCTTCTTGCCGAGGCTCTGGGTGTAAAGGAGGACGAGACTAATGCATAAGGATAACGAAAAAATGAAGTCCGAAATTATCCGCAGAAGCGGAGTCAACCCCTCCAAATGTATGCGTTGCGGTAAATGTTCAGGCACTTGCCCTGCATACGATGAGATGGAGTATCATCCCCACCAGTTTGTTTATATGGTAGAGTCCGGAGACATAGAGCCTCTGCTAAGTTCGGAGTCCCTCTACAAATGCCTCAGTTGCTTTGCCTGCGTGGACCGGTGTCCCCGAGGCGTAGAGCCTGCAAAGCTTGTGGAGGCAGTGCGTCTTTCCGTCATAAGACAGCAGGGTGCAAACCACCTGACAGCAAACGATATTCCCGAAATGCTCGACCCCGATTTGCCTCAGCAGGCAATCGTCAGTGCGTTCAGAAAATATACTAAGTAAGGAGGAAAAAACACATGCAGAGAATTGGCGTATTTGTATGCTGGTGCGGAACCAACATTGCAGGCACGGTTGATGTTGCGGCAGTGTCCGAAGCTCTCAAGAGTGAGCCGGGTGTTGTTTTTTCCACCAACTATCAATATATGTGCTCGCAGGCAGGGCAGGATATAATCAAGGATGCTGTGAAGGAGCATAACCTTACTGGCATCGTTGTCTGTTCCTGCTCACCCCGCATGCACGAGGCTACATTCCGCAAGACTGCAGCCGCCGCAGGTCTCAACCCCTATATGGTAGAAATAGCCAACATCCGCGAGCAGTGTTCCTGGGTACATAAGGATATGCTCACTGGCACCGAGAAGGCTATCATCCTGGGCAAGGCAGCAGTTGCAAAAGTTAACCTCAACACACCTCTCACTCCCGGTGAGTCCCCTGTTACAAAGAGAGCTTTGGTTATCGGCGGAGGTATCGCCGGAATTCAGACAGCTCTGGACATTGCCGATGCAGGTTTCCCTGTAGATATCGTGGAGAAGAATCCCACCATCGGCGGCAAAATGGCACAGCTTGATAAAACTTTCCCGACACTTGACTGTGCCGCTTGCATTCTCACACCCAAGATGGTTGATGTTGCCCAGCACGAGAACATCCGTATCTTCTCCTACAGCGAAGTAGAGGAGATAGGAGGCTTCGTTGGTAACTTCGACGTAAAGATAAAGAAAAAAGCACGTTTCGTCAAAGAGGATATCTGCACAGGTTGCGGTGCCTGCGTTGAGAAATGTCCCATGAAGAAGATTCCCAACGAGTTCAATCTGGGTATGGACAACCGCCGTGCTGTATACATTCCCTTTGCACAAGCAGTTCCCAAGGTTGCAACCATTGATCCCTCTGCCTGCAATATGCTGAAATCGGGCAAGTGCGGTATCTGCTCCAAGGTTTGTACCGCAGGAGCTATCGACTACAAGCAGAAGGACGAATTAATCGAGGAGAAGTACGGTGCAATCGTTGTTGCCACCGGCTTCAATCCCATCAGCATGGATAAGTTCGATGAGTTTGCATACAATCAGTCCAGGGATGTTATTACTTCTCTTGAGTTTGAACGTCTCACTAACGCAGCAGGTCCCACACAGGGCAAGCTTCTGAGACCCTCCGATCTGGAGCATCCCCACACTATCGTCTTTGTTCAGTGCGTTGGCTCCCGTTGTGATGCCTGTGCCGAAAAGGGTAAGGAGTATTGTTCCAAAATCTGCTGTATGTACACAGCAAAGCACGCAATGCTTGTGCGTGATAAATACCCCGATACCGAGGTTTACGTGTTCTACATAGACGTGAGAACTCCGGGCAAGAACTTCGATGAGTTTTACCGTCGTGCGGTGGAGGAATATGGTGTCAGATATATCAAGGGTATGGTAGGCAAGATAACTCCCGAAGGCGACAAACTCAAGGTTCAGGCATCCGATTTGCTTGCAGACAAACAGCTTCATATTGATGCTGATCTGGTGGTGCTTGCGGCGGCTATTGAGCCAGACAAGACTGCCCGTCCTCTTGCAACAATGCTCACAGCCAGCATGGATACCAACGACTTCTTCACCGAGGCACATCCGAAGCTTCGTCCTGTGGAAAGTCCCACAGCAGGCGTGTTCCTCTCAGGTACATGTCAGGGACCCAAGGATATTCCCGAGACAGTCTCTCAGGCAAGTGCCGCAGCGGCAAAGGTCATAGGACTTCTCGTGAAGGATAAGCTCACGGGCAACCCCTGCATAGCATCGCCCAACGAGCTTATGTGCAACGGATGCTCCTCTTGCGAGAGAGTATGTCCCTATGGTGCTATCACTTATATAGACAAAGAGTTTCCTCAGCCTGACCGCACTGTGGCTGTGCGTCGCGTGGCACAGGTCAATCCTGCAGTTTGTCAGGGTTGCGGTGCCTGCACGGTAGCTTGCATGTCGGGTGCAATGGATTTAAGAGGCTTTATGAGCTCACAGATTATCGCGGAGGTGGATGCAATATGCAAGTAAACGAGTACAGACCCCTTATTGTTGCATTTTGCTGCAACTGGTGTTCCTATGCAGGCGCTGACCTTGCAGGAAACAACCGCCTGAACTATCCTGCAGATGTCAAGATTATCCGCGTGCCCTGCTCCTGCCGTGTTAATCCTATGTTTATACTCCGTGCTTTTCAGCGCGGTGCCGACGGTGTAATCATCTGTGGATGCCACCCCGGCGACTGTCACTATACATCAGGCAACTACTACACAAGACGTCGTATGGCTCTGCTTTTCTCAATGCTTGACTATCTGGGCATTGAGCGTGAGCGTACACGTCTTGAGTGGGTATCTGCCGCCGAGGGTGCAAAGTTTGCGGCAACAATGAACGACTTCGCCGAGACCGTTGCAGCCCTTGGAGAAAACAAGAGATTGGAGGATCTGCGATGCAAAAAATAACACGTGACCAAATTGTGAGCAAAGCAGTTTCTCTGCTTCAGGACGGCACAGTTTCTGCTGTTCTCGGCTGGCGTCAGGGTGAGTTCTGCTATGATGTGACTCCCTCTGTGTTCAACACCGCCGAGGACATCGAAGCAAATTTCGTCTGGAACGATTTCTGCGGTGCCAACTTCTCAAAATATTTAGTATCAAAGACAAAGAACATCGATGGCAAGCTCCTTGTTTTTCTGAAACCCTGCGATACATACAGCTTCAACCAGCTTCTCACCGAGCATAGATTCAACCGTGAGAGTGTCTATGTCGTAGGCATCCCTTGTGAGGGAATGGTTGATATTTCCAAGGTGAAAGCCGTTTCAGGCGAGGGTATAGTCTGTGCTGAGAGCAAGGGTGCAGGACTTTCGGTCACAACCATCTACGATGAAAATCCAAAAGAAATCCCTTATGCCGAGGTGCTCTCTGAGCGTTGTCTCAACTGCAAAAGCAAAAAGCACGTAGCGTACGACGAGCTTTTGGGCGATGAGGGAGAGGTTATCGATTCTGCTCGCTTTGACGAGGTTGAAAAGCTCGAGAGCATGACTTCCGAAGAGCGCTTCGCATTCTGGCAGGGTGAGCTTTCACGTTGCATCCGTTGCAACGCCTGCCGTGACGTGTGTCCTGCATGCACCTGCGAAAAGTGTGTGTTTGATAATCCCAATTCAGGCGCTGAGAGCAAAGCTCCCACAAACAGCTTCGAGGAGCAGATGTTCCATGTCATCCGTGCTTTTCATGTTGCAGGCCGCTGCACAGACTGTGGCGAATGTTCCAGAGTCTGTCCTCAGAACATTCCTCTGCATCTTCTGAACCGCAAGTTTATCAAGGATATCAACTCCTTCTACGGTGACTATCAGGCAGGTGCCGAGGTAGGTATGCGAGCACCTTTGGTTGATTATGACCTGGGCGATTTAGAGGCCTGTGATGTGTTCGAGAGGAGGGACAGTGAGTAATGCGCAGAATTTCACTTTATTCACTTGATTCCCTTTTTGGAGAAATAAGTAAATCAATGACACTGTACATTCCTGCGTCAGACAATGCAGGAGGAGCGGTGTATACAAAATACGAAGATGGAGTTGAGTATCTCAACACCCTCAATACAGTAAAAAGCCCCAAGAACTTCTTCTTCCCTCATACCGAGGATTTAATGGAGTTCAAGCTTCAGGGCAAGAATATCGACATCCTTGATATCCGTCAGGAGTCCGAAGATTTTGCGGTTTTCGGTGTCCGCGGATGCGACGTAAAGAGCTTCGATATTCTGGACAGAGTTTTCCTTTCTGACCCTGTGGACAGCTACTATGCTACACGCCGTGAGCACGGAGTAATCATCTCGCTGGCTTGCACAAAGCCCTCCGAGACTTGCTTCTGTACTACCTTCGGCATTGATCCCACAGAGCCTATGGGAGATATCTCTGCATGGATGACAGAGTCGCACCTTTATCTTCAGCCTGTAACCGAAAAAGGCAAGGCACTGATGAGCAAAATCGAGCATATTACAGAAGCGTGCGATGATTCCGAAGTGTTGGCACAAAAGGATAAGACAAAGAATATTCTCAGCAAACTTCCCCTAAAAGATCTTTCTACAGATGCTTTCGGTAGCGGCAAAACCAAGGAGTTGTTCGATTCTCCTCAGTGGGCAGAGCTATCGCAGTCCTGCCTCGGATGCGGAACCTGCACCTTTGTATGTCCCACCTGCCAGTGCTACGACATCAAGGATTTCAACACAGGCTCAGGTGTCATTCGCTACAGATGCTGGGATTCCTGTATGTTCTCCGAATTTACAAAAATGGCACACGGCAATCCTCGTCTCACCCAGACTGAGCGTTTTCGTCAGAGATTTATGCACAAGCTTGTGTATTATCCCGAGAATAACGATGGTTTGTTCAGCTGTGTAGGTTGCGGTCGTTGCCTTTCCAAGTGTCCGATTTCTATGAATATAGTAAAAGTTATGAAGAGTCTGGGAGGGGATAAAAATGAATAATCGTGCAGAAACCCTGATTCCTGTTTTAGGTGTTATCACCGATGTTCGCATTGATACTCCCGATGTCAAGACTTTCCGTGTTGTCACTCCCGATGGCAAAAAAGCCTTCGACCACAAGCCGGGACAATGTGCAATGCTCTCCATTCCCGGTGTGGGTGAGGCGATGTTTTCTATCACATCTTCTCCCACAAATCAGGAGTATATGGAGTTTTCTATCAAGAAGTGCGGATGTGTAACCGATTGGCTTCATCAGGCAGAGGAAGGCCAGCAGCTCACAATCCGAGGCCCCTACGGCAGACCTTTCCCTGTAGATGATGAATTCGCAGGTAAGAATCTTCTGTTCATCGCAGGCGGTATCGGACTTGCACCCTTGCGTTCCGTTATCAACTACTGCCGTCATTATCGCGACAGATACGGCGAAATCGACATAGTCTACGGTTCACGCAGTATGGACGACCTTGTGGACTACAATGAGATTATAGATGAGTGGACTAAAGATACGGGTATCCGCGTTCATCTGACCATCGACCGCGAGCAGGAGGGCTGGAACGGTCATGTAGGCTTCGTTCCTTCTTATGTTAAGGAACTGGATTTTTCAACCGACAAGACCGCTATCATCTGCGGACCTCCCATTATGATCAAGTTCACACTTGATGCAATGATAGAGATGGGATTTGCCAAAGAGCAGGTCTACACCACTATGGAGCTTCGCATGAAGTGCGGTGTGGGCAAGTGCGGCAGATGTAACATCGGCTCCAAATACGTCTGCAAGGACGGCCCCGTGTTCCGTTGTGACGAGCTCAGCGAGCTTCCCGATGAGTATTGATAGGAGGAGTAATGATATGGAAAATATGGTAAACGTTTTTCTGTTCGGAAAGAAGTATTCTGTTCCGGATAACCTGACAATAATGCGTGCCATGGAGTACGCAGGCTACGAGCTTGTCCGTGGTTGCGGATGCAGAAACGGTTTCTGCGGTGCTTGTGCCACTATCTACCGAATCAAAGGCGACAAAGAGCTCAAGGCTTGTCTTGCTTGCCAGACCAAGGTAGAGGACAATATGTATGTCGCAACCCTGCCTTTTTTTCCTCTTGTTAAAGAGGTCTATGATATTGAGAAGATAGCAACCACCGAGCAGGTCATGATGCAGCTCTATCCTGAGATATACGCCTGCATCGGATGTAACGCCTGCACCAAAGCCTGCACACAGGGACTCAATGTTATGCAGTACATAGCTTACGCACAGCGCGGAGATTTTGAGAGCTGTGCCGAGGAGTCCTTCGACTGCGTAATGTGCGGTGTATGCTCCTCACGCTGTCCTGCGGGAATCTCTCATCCTCAGGTTGCAATGCTTGCACGTCGCATAAACGGCAAGTATCTTGCACCGGGATGTCAGCATCTTGAGGACAGAGTAAAAGAAATCAAAGACGGCACCTTCACAGAGCTTATCGAGGCATTAATGCAGAAGCCCGTGGAGGAAATGAAAGAGCTTTATAATACACGCGATATAGAGAAGTAAGGAGGTAGTGTTATGTACAGCGAACAGTTTCAGAAATCCCTCAAGGCTGTAGAAGCAGCCCGTGAGGCTAACATTGCCTTTGAGCCTCAGCGTATGACAGCTCAGCAGAAAGAAGAACTGCTGGCGTCTTACCATCCTGACTATAAAAAGGATGAGTTCACCGAGCTTTTAATCGGTCCCAATAAGGGCGACAAAGTGCCCCACGAGCTTGCCGAGACTCTGCAGGCTCACTCAAGAATCAAGGCAGAGGACGTAGACCTTGCAAACCCCGACTACGATGTTGATGTACTCATCATCGGCGGTGGCGGTGCAGGTTCATCTGCCGCAATCGAGGCACATAACTCAGGTGCCAGCGTCATGATAGTCACCAAACTTCGCATCGGCGATGCCAACACCATGATGGCAGAGGGAGGAATTCAGGCGGCAGATAAGCCCAACGATTCTCCTGCAATCCACTTTGTCGATGCTTTCGGCGGAGGTCACTTTGCAGCCAAGCGTGAGCTTCTCCGCAAGCTTGTGTGCGATGCTCCCGAGGCTATTCAGTGGCTTAGCAACCTGGGTGTTGAGTTCGACAAAGATGCACAGGGCAATATGATTACCACCCACGGCGGAGGTACATCACGCAAACGTATGCATGCGGCAAAGGACTACTCGGGTGCCGAGATTATGCGTACTCTCCGTGATGAGGTTATCAACCGCGGAATCCCCGTTGTTGATTTCACATCCGCAATCGAGCTTATCCTTGACTCCAACGGTAACGCAGCCGGTGCAGTGCTTATGAATATGGAGACAAAAGAACTCCTTGTTGCGAGAGCAAAGACCGTAATTATCGCGACCGGCGGTGCAGGACGTATGCACTATCAGGGATTTCCCACATCCAACCACTACGGCGCAACTGCCGACGGATTGGTGCTGGGCTATCGTGCAGGAGCAAAACTTCTCTACGCAGAGACTTTGCAGTATCATCCCACTGGAGCTGCATTCCCCGAGCAGATTTTCGGTGCTCTCGTTACCGAGAAAGTCCGCTCTCTGGGTGCAAAACTTGTCAATGAAAAAGGCGAGGTATTCATGCATCCTCTGGAGACCCGTGACGTTGCGGCAGCTTCCATCATCCGCGAATGTTCCGACAGAGACAACGGCATTGATACAGGAAGCGGCAAGGGCGTGTGGCTTGATACTCCAATGATCGAAAAAATCGGCGGCGAGGGAACAATCGAAAAGCGAATCCCTGCAATGATGCGTATGTTTGAGAAATACGGAATAGACATCCGCAAGGAGCCTATCCTCGTATATCCCACACTTCACTACCAGAACGGCGGTCTCGATATTACCGAGGACTGTATGACAACAGGAGTTGAGAATCTCTATGTTGCAGGCGAGGCGGTAGGAGGTATCCACGGCAGAAACCGTCTCATGGGTAACTCTCTCCTTGATATCATCGTTTTCGGTCGCTCAGCAGGCAGAAATGCCGCAGAAAAGAGTAAGTCGGTTGAACTCTCCGACCTCACCCTTGAGCATATCGCAAAATTTGAGAAGGAGATAGAGGAGGCAGGTATCTGCACCGACGTGGTTTCTCCCAAGCTTCTTCCCAAGTATACACGCGAAGTTTGATTTTTGGTTTTGATTACATTAAGGTTTCTTAAGGAGATGGAAAAATGTCTTTATTCGGCGGAGTAGTTCCCATTACGGGAGTTACCTTTCTGATGTTTTCATTGCTTGCCATCATTGGTCTTGGATACTTGCTGGGCAGAATTACCATCAAGGGCGTATCACTGGGCACGGCAGGTGTGTTTATAGTGGCGTTGCTGTATGGTTGTCTGTTTTACGGCACACTTGAGACTCAGCTCTCAGTAGAAGGTGTCAGCTATGTTTCCAATGCACTCAAAATTGTCGAAAATATGGGACTCATACTGTTTGTGACTGCAGTAGGTTTTATTGCTGGTCCCAAGTTCTTCGGCAATTTTGTCCGCAATTTCAAGTCCTACATATTGCTTGGAATCGTGATTATTATATCCGGCGGTATCGCCTGCGTTCTTTGTTTGCTGATTGAGAGCAACTTCACCGAGCTTACCCCTGACGAACTGTCGGCCATGATGGCTGGACTTCTCGCAGGCTCTCTAACCTCTACTCCTGCCTTTTCTGCGGCAAAGGAAGCCGCAGTTGCCAAGGGCGGAGAGGCTCTGGAGGCTTCTGTATCCGTAGGTTACGGTATTGCATATCTCTTCGGTGTTATCGGTGTTGTGCTTTTTGTTCAGGTTATTCCCAAACTGCTCAAAGCCGATATGGCAAAAGAGAGAGCATTTATCTCTGATTCAGATGACGATTCAAAGAAAAAATCTTTTGCAGGTAAGATTCTGGAGATTGATGATTTCGGCATAATGCCTTTTGCACTTGCCGCTGTCATCGGTGTATTCATCGGCTCTGCAAAAGCAGGTAATTTTTCTCTGACAACTACAGGCGGATGTTTGCTCACGGCACTGGTGTTCGGACATTTTTCAAAGATTGTACTGAGACGCACAAAAGGTGACAGACAAGGTGTTGCAATCAGTATTATGCCTCCCGACAAAACTCTCAAGGTTTTCCGTGAGTTCGGTCTGGTACTGTTTCTGATGGGAGCAGGTATCTCAGGCGGTGCCCGATTCGTAGAGCTTTTCCAGCCTGTATACTTCCTCTACGGAATTATAATGACTGTTTTGCCTATGATTTTAGGTTTCCTGTTTGCGAAGTTTGTACTCAAACTGAAGCTTCTCAACAATCTTGGTTCCATCACAGGCGGAATGACCAGCACCCCTGCACTGGGTACTCTCATCCATGTTGCAGGAACCGAGGATGTAGCCGCCGCTTATGCCGCTACGTATCCCATTGCACTCATAACGGTTGTACTGGTATCACAGCTTGTAATTCTCTTGTTCTGATAATTGAATTCATCATCACCCTTGCAGTTTGTTTCTGCAGGGGTGATTTTTTTCGTTATACAAAAATTTCCAAAAAAAGTATTGACAATTCGGAAAATGCACTGTATTATTGTGGTAGTACAGTAGTACAACAACAATACAGAAAGGGGGATCTCTATGGCATGGAGTTTTGATAAGCACACACCCGTGTATCTGCAGATTGCAGAAAGAATACGCAACGAGATTATAGTAGGCAACTATCCGCCTGCATCTCAGGTGCCTTCTGTCCGACAGCTTGCTCTGACGGCGGCTGTCAATCCCAACACTGTTCAGCACGCGTTGACAGCTCTGGAAGCAGAGGGGCTCATTTATTCCGAGGGCACAGCAGGAAGGTTTGTAACCACGGACGCAGAGCTTATCGCATCTGCAAGGCATACAGCAGCGAAAGAACTTGTTGACGAATTTCTGAAGCAAGCTGCGAGCTTATCCATCAGTAGAGATGAGCTTATAAAAATGATAGAGGAGGAAACCACATGAGCATACTTGAATGCAGAAACCTCACAAAAGCATATAAAAGAGGAAACAACGTGCTTGACAGTCTCAATATTTCAGTGCCTCAGGGCCGTATCGTGGGACTTTTAGGCCCTAACGGTTGCGGAAAATCTACGCTTATCAAAATCGTTGCAGGCCTTCTTCAGCCCAATTCCGGCGAAGTATTAATCGACGGCAAACCGGTAGGAGAGGAGACAAAGGCTCTCGTGTCCTATTTGCCCGAGAGAACATATTTCAACGGTTGGATGCGAGTTGAAGAACTCATAAAATATTTCACTGAGTTTTATTCCGACTTTGATGCCCAGAAGGCATACAGACTCCTCAGCGACCTCAACATCGACCCCAAGGCAAAGCTCAAGACTCTTTCCAAGGGTACAAAAGAAAAGGTTCAGCTGATACTGGTTATGTCAAGACGTGCAAAGCTCTATCTTCTGGATGAGCCAATTGCAGGCGTTGACCCTGCCGCAAGAGAATACATCCTCAGCACAATTGTGGGTAATTACGACCCCGATTCAACAATTATCATAACAACCCATCTGATAACCGATGTAGAGCAGGTGCTGGACGATTTTGTGTTCCTTTCCTTTGGCGGTCAGATACTCAAGCAGGGCTCAGCAGAAGAAGCCCGAACCGAGAACGGTTGCTCACTTGATGAGCTTTTCAGGGAGGTGTTCAGATGTTCTCAAAACTTTTAAAGTATGATACAAAATCCGTTTTCAAATATTGGTGGATAGGAGCCGTGGCGTCCCTTCTGATAGCCGTATTCGGCGGAGTTTGTATACAGATAGTTGATATCGACTACACAAGCTACGAGATTATCCCCATCCTCGGAGGCATCGGATTGGTGTTTTCCTTAATAGGTATGTATCTTCTTCCGATACTCACCGAGATTCTGGTGCTGGTGCGTTTTTACAAACACTTTTTCACCGACGAAGGATATCTCACCTTCACTCTTCCCGTAAAGCGTACCTCACTCCTTGATTCAAAAATTGCAACATACCTGATTTTCGGAGTTTCAACAATTTTTGTAATGATTGCAGATGTACTCACAATGCTTGCAATCGGAATCCCCGAGGAGTTTTTCAGTGGTCGCTTCTGGACTTACATCGGAGAATTATTCTCCGAAATATACGAAGCCTTGGGCATCTACGGCGCTCCCTACACAGTGCTCGCTGTGCTTATTATGTTAGCAACTGTAATAAGCTCAACACTCCTTGTCTATGTGTGCATCACCCTGGCATCTGCTATCACAAAGAGACACAAGATACTCCTCTCCATCGGTATCTACTACGGTGTGAGCATGGTAGTCTCAGGTCTTGTTCAGATATTTATGTACGGAGGCGTCAGCACCGTTATTACAATGGTAACAGGTCTTGACGAAGCACTTGCAAAGGCGGCAATTATGTTTATGATGATTGGTGTCCTTGGACTTCTCACCGTATTCATAGCAGCACTTTATTTTGTGGAGCTTTATCTTTTGGATAAGCGCCTGAATCTTGAGTAAGGAGGTGCCGGATATGAAGAGATTTTCAGCAGTTTTACTTACAGTTCTGATTCTGTGTCTGTCGCTTTGTCCTATGATGCTTACGGCTTCTGCCGCAGGTAGTGACTGGGTGCTTGCAAAGAATGCAGAGTATATTACTCACGATGATAAAGTTTTTTATCCCGTGAATTCAGACAGGACCTATGTGATTGACTACGAAGATGAGGAAGATGATTTCGTGGGATATTACACAGACCTTGACTTCGCCGATGCAGAGACAAAATCCTTATATATGGATTCAAGTCTATACAACATCATATATGATCCCGAATTCGGCGAACCCATAGCTCTTGATGTGGAAATATGGAGACGGGATTCATACGTGGGAACCACACTCTACGTTGAAAAGTCACATCTGGCTGAATACGAGAAGCTTGCTCAGGGCGACTCCTCAACATACAGCACAGATAACTTTTATGACACAGAGATGACAATTTCACGCAGTGAATTTGACTCGTGGTGCAACGGCACCCCAATGACTATCACGGCATACGAACTTATGGCTCATGATCAGTATTATATTTATGCCAGCGACAATACCGGAAAAGTTGAGTATGAGTGCGCAATGGTGTTACGTGATTATAAAACCGACGAGCTGTACCTGCTCAGATACAGCGAGTACGACAGGTCGTATTTTTACAGCGACGGTACCTTCGCTATAGACAACTACGAGGATGTCACAGTATACATTCTGGAGGATCCCGAGCTTGAAAAGAGACTCTTGGATTGCTACGATACAATTCCCGAGGATGACCTTGACTGGATTGTTACAGAGGATGTCAGCACCGGAGTTGCTCTTGTTTTCTGTACGGTAGTGTTCGGAGTTCTTCCTCTTATTCTCGTAGGTCTTGCAATAACCCTTATGGTTGTTGTAAAGGATAAGAAATACCGCCGTGCGTTCATCATAATGCTCGTAGGCTCTGCCATTGTCATTCTGGCTTATGTAGCCGTGTTGCTTATTCTGATTTAATCTGATACAAACTAAAAAAGCTGTTGCACAGTTACCTGTGCAACAGCTTTTTGCTGTGTAATTATTTGTGATGCTTAATAAGGCCTATAGCTTTTGAAATCTCCATCACTATTGTGGGAACAAGTATAAGTCCCAATGCGATGAGGTAGAGCATAGGAGGCAGGATAACCAGGTTGAATGCAATTCTTGCAGGTGTGAACAAAACAAGAAGTACAAGAACAAGAGATGCAAGCACTGCCCAGTTGAGCTTTTTGTTTGTAAAGAATCCAATCTTGAAGAGAGAGCGTTCGGAGCGCATGTTAAATGCCTGCAGTACCTGAGAAAGTGCCAGTACCATGAATGCCATGGTCTGACCGCCTTCGATTGTACCTGTGGCTTCCCTGCCGATAAAGTAACCTATAAGTGAAAGTGCGGCGAACATAATGCCCTGCAGAACCACTCTCACACCTAAACCGTTTGCAAATATACCCTCATCCTTGGGCTTGGGTTTTCTTTCCATAACGTCAGCCTCTACAGGCTCCATGCCGAGTGCAATGGCAGGCAGGGAATCGGTCACAAGATTTATCCAAAGAAGCTGCATTGAAAGCAGGGGAGTCTCATGCCACAGAAGCATTGCAACGAATACTGCAACAACCTCGCCGATATTTGTTCCAAGGAGGAAGCCCACAACCTTGCGGATGTTTGCGTAAATTCCTCGTCCTTCTCTCACGGCCTCAACAATAGTTGCAAAGTTGTCGTCTGTCAGAGTCATATCAGCGGCACCCTTGGCAACATCGGTGCCTGTGATACCCATGGCGCAGCCGATGTCAGCCGCTTTCAGCGCAGGTGCATCGTTAACGCCGTCACCTGTCATGGATACAACCTGACCCTTTTTCTGCCAAGCCTTGACAATGCGGATTTTGTTTTCAGGTGACACACGGGCATATACAGAAATGCTCTCAACATTCTTGTCAAGCTCTTCGTCACTCATGGCGTCAAGCTCAGCACCCGTGATCGCCATATCGCCTTCAAGCAGAATTCCAAGCTCCCTTGCAATGGCAGAAGCGGTAACAACGTGGTCGCCGGTAATCATAACAGGCTTGATGCCTGCCTTGCGGCATACAGCAACAGCCTCTTTTGCCTCGGGTCTCGGAGGATCAATCATACCCACAAGTCCCATGAAGGTAAGTCCGCACTCCAGTTCCTCAGAGGTGGGATTCTCAGGAACAGTGTCAATTTCCTTGTATGCAACCGCAAGCACTCTGAGAGCATTTTCGCTCATTTCCTCGGTGATGCGTTTTGCAGTTTCAAGGTCTCCTTTGACGCATCGGGGCTGCATCATGTCAAAGGCACCCTTGACGATAACAATGTTCTTTCCGTCAATGCGGTTGACAGTGGTCATAAGCTTTCTGTCAGAGTCAAAGGGAATCTCAGCAAGTCTCTGATATTTTTCGTGAAGTGTGTCTTTGGGCATACCGCTTTTGTGAGCAGCAAGCACAATGGCGGTCTCGGTGGGATCACCGATATGCTGTTCTTCGTCGCCGTTCAGGATAACTGAACCGTCACAGCAGAGAGTGCCGTACATAAGAAGTTTTTTAACAGAATCGGAGTTGGTTTCGCATATATCTTCGGTTTTATCATTGCCGTCTGTATAAGCCTTTGTAAGAGTCATACGGTTCTGTGTCAGTGTTCCTGTTTTATCAGAGCAGATGATTGATGCACTGCCAAGAGTCTCAACAGCAGGCAGTCGGCGAATAAGAGCGTTTCTCTTTGCCATGCGCTGAACACCGATAGATAGCACAATGGTAACAATAGCAGGCAGACCTTCGGGAATTGCCGACACTGCCAGCGAAACAGCGGTCATAAAGATATCAAGCACGGGAATTCCGTTCAGAAGTCCCACAACAAAGATAATTGCACAGGCACCCAGAGCCACAAAGCCCAGATACTTGCCAAGGCTTGCAAGCTTTTTCTGCAGGGGTGTCTGGCTGTCGCCTTCGCCTGCAAGCAGATTTGCAATCTTGCCCATCTCAGTATCCATACCCGTAGCAGTTACCACGGCGGTGGCAGTTCCGTATGTGATACTGCATCCTGAGAATACCATGTTGCTTCTGTCGCCGAGAGGTGCTTTTGCATCCACCACTGCCTCTGCATCTTTTTCAGAGGGAACAGATTCGCCTGTCAGAGCAGATTCCTCAGACTTAA
The DNA here is from genome assembly GCA_017421045.1 of Clostridia bacterium. Lineage (GTDB taxonomy): Bacteria > Bacillota > Clostridia > Oscillospirales > Acutalibacteraceae > Ruminococcoides. The sequence goes on along the minus strand of JAFQMC010000016.1, from coordinate 8,346 downwards.
GGCTTACACTCTGTATGAGTCTTGCGTCAGCAGGAACGAAGTCGCCAGCTTCAAGCTTGATGATATCTCCGGGCACAAGCTCGGATGCATCAATAATCTTTTCTTCACCGTCACGGATAACTCTTGCGTGAGGTGCCGACATATTTTTAAGCGCGTCCAGAGCTTTCTCTGCCTTGCTTTCCTGCACAACACCCATAATGGCGTTGAGGATGACAATCAGCAGAATGAGTGCAGGTTCAAACAACTCACCCCAGTTCTTTTCCACACATACAATTACAAAAGATACAATTGCTGCGATAATAAGGATGAGAATCATAACATCCTTGAACTGGTCAAAGAACCTCTGCAGTGTAGATTTTTTCTTTTTTTCCCTGAGCTTGTTGGGTCCATATTTTTCTCTGAGCGAATTTACATTCTGTGCACTCAGTCCCGATACCCTGTCAGTACCGAGCTCACTCAGAACCCTGTCGTTAGTTAGGTCATGAAAAGTCAATTGGTTTTCCTCCTGATTATGAAGTTTTGCTTGCTACACAAGCCTATGAATCCACGGGAGAGTCTTATACATCTATTTTTTGTTCCATACGTAAAATATACTTCACAGAAACAAAAAAAGACGATACTCATCCGCATTGCAGATAAGTCTCGTCATTTAAGATGAAGCCAGGATAAAATCCAGGATGTTGGCGAACATCACACAAGTGTGTTGACTACTCCCTTATTTCGAGGAGTATTATAGCAGATACAATTATTAATTTCAAGAAGAATTTTATAAATTTGTAAAGATACATAAATCCGTCGCAAAATCACTGGATTTTTATTTTAATGATTGCTATAATAGAACAGATTTCTATACGAGGTGAAGGTGTATGAGTATAAAAGCTGTACTGTTTGATTTGGACGGAACACTTCTGCCCATGAAACAGGAGGAGTTCGTCAAGGCATATTTCGGACTGCTTTCAAAGCGGCTTGCAAACTTTGGTTATGACCCCAAAGAGCTTGTGAGTGCTATCTGGGCAGGCACCAAGGATATGATGAAAAATACAGGAGAAAATACAAACGAGGAAGTTTTCTGGAAGCGTCTCACCGAGGTTCTGGGTGAGCGTTGCATTGCAGACCAGAAGTTGTTTGATGACTATTACCATAACGAGTATCATGCCGTCAGGGATGTGTGCGGATTTAATCCCAAAGCAGCTGAAAGCGTAAAGAAGATAAAGTCATCAGGTTACAGAGTTGCACTGGCTACTCAGCCGATATTTCCCTCAATAGCTACCGAAACCCGACTTTCCTGGGCAGGCCTTGATATCTCTGATTTTGAAGTCTACACTTCATACGAGAATATCAGCTTCTGCAAGCCGAATCCTGAGTATTATAAAGAGGTAGCACGCAGAATGGGAGTATCTCCCGAGGAGTGTCTCATGGTGGGCAACGATGTATCCGACGACATGGTGGCAGAAAAGCTTGGAATGAAGGTTTTTCTTCTCACAGACTGCCTCATCAATAATGAAAATGCTGATATTTCTCAGTACCCTCACGGGAATTTTGACGAGCTTTTGTCATATCTCAATCTCAAGTAAATTCTATATTTGTATATAAACTCTCTGTTTTCTGAAAGCAGAGAGTTTTTTATATAAAATTTCGGATTCTTTTGTTTGCTAATATGTTTATGAAATGGTGGAATACTATACAAGAGGTGAAATATATGGCGAAAAAAGGTATGAAGCGCATTGACCGCACTCACGTAAAACCCAGAAACGAAGTTGCCCCCGTGCCCGAGATTCAGGGCAAAGCAAAGCACACAAAAGAACAGGCGAATCTCATAATCGCAGGCACAGAGCCACCCTCGCAAAAGGTTTACCACACCATTCCCTTTGCACAGGAGAAGCCTATCGCGTCGGTTTATTCAACCATTGATACAGACCTTGCAAGGGATAATCTGGAGAACGACATCACTGCCGCCGACTTGCAGGATATGTAAAAAGTGCCACCTGAGATTTTCTCAGATGGCATTTTTTATTCTTGTGATTCTGTTTCGTTTATATTTGAGTTTTCGTTTAAGTTTTCGTCCTCCGATGTTTCAGGTGCATCCTCTGCCTTCTCTGGGGTTTCAGAACTTTCTTCTCTGAGCTTTGAGAAAAGGAACTTCTGCCCCGAGTAGAGACTTGCTTTTCCCGACAGCAGAAAGCTTGTTATTGCCGCCAGAGCGAAGAACACAGCACCCTCAGCACCGAACATCTCAATGCTCAGAATAATGGTAGCCAGAGGACAGTTGGTAACACCGCAGAACAAAGCGGCAATTCCCACAGCGGCGCCGAATCCCGGATTTAGCCCAAGAAGCAGTGCCAGACTGCCTCCAAGTGTTCCGCCGATGAACATCGTAGGTATAATCTCTCCACCCTTGTAGCCTGCAGCAACAGTAATGGCGGTGAAAATAATTTTTAGGATAAAGGCTTCGTAGTTTACCTGATTTTCCGTGATAATGCGGTTGATTACATGTATACCGCCGCCGTTGTAGTCATCGTTTCCTACGATGATAGTCAGCAGTACAATGGCAGTACCGCCCACAGCGATTCTGAGAAACGGATTTTTGAAAAGCTTCCTGAAGAGCTTTTCTGTGTAGTGAAGTGCATAGCAGAAAAGAATACTCACCAGTGCACCGATAATTGCAATTACAAGCACCTGCCACATAGAGCTTACCGAGAGCTTTGGTACAAAACTCAGCGGGAATCTTTCAGGTTCCACACCCAGCAGATTAGCAATGCTGAAAGCTGTGATGCTGGATACAATGCAAGGGAACAGTGCCGCCGAGCAAACTTGTCCTACACTTACAACCTCCAGCGCGAACACACAAGCACCCAGAGGTGTGCCAAAAAGTGCAGAGAAAACAGCACCCATTCCGCACATGGTAAGGACATGGCGGGATTTTTCATCCAGTCGGAACATACTGCTCAGAAGTGCCGATATACTTCCGCCGAGCTGTAATGCCGCACCTTCTCTGCCGGCAGAACCACCGAAAAGATGCGTCAGAACCGAGCCGATAAATACCGCAGGAGCAAGCAAAAAGGGAACAGTCTTTTCTGATCTGACACTTTTAAGCACCTGATTAGTGCCCACGTCAGTCACACGGCATAGCTTGTAGATGCCTACAGATGCAAGACCGCCCAAAGGTAAAAGCAGTATGAGCCAACCGTGCGCTTCTCTCAGCTCTGTCACAAAGCTCACGGATTTGGCGAATGCGGTACCCACAAGTCCGCAAACAGCGCCAACCGTTATTCCCAGCAGAAGCCAGCGTACAAATGCCAGGGTGTATTCCTTGGTGCTGACTAAGGCTTTGTTAATACTTTCTTTCATAAATATGCCTTGCCTTTTTACAAATTCTGAGAAATTATAACATAATTTTTATCGTCAAGCAAGTATTGCAGTCTATCATTATTATATAGTATTTTGTTCAGTATACAGATTGATTAAAAAATAAAAGAGCCGCAACAGCGACTCTTAGTAAGTGAATTATGTAGTGCAGAGGTTTTTCTCGAATCCTATGAGCAGTCCGCCTTTTTCAGCATAGTAACTGCACAGCCCTCTGGTTTTTCCGATTTCAATCTTAGCTTTCTTGAATTCAGCTTGTATAAGCTCTTTCAGCTTCTGTGCGGAGCTTTCGTTACAGCAGTGGCTGATGCGTATCTTTCCGCCTTTGTATCCCTGCTCCTCCAGCATTTGCTTAAGATAGGGCAGAGATAGCCTCTCGCCATGCTTTTTCGCCATAGGCTCAAGGGTTCCCTTATCACTGGCTTTTCCGAGAACCCTGATGTTCAGAATTCCTGCAGCACCTGCTACAATCTTACTAACACGGCCATTATTTGCCAGATTGCGCAGAGACTGAAGCATAAATACCACACCGGTATGTGTTTGATATTCAGATATACTTTTGCAGATTTCCTCGAAATCATTTCCTTCTGCAATGAGCTCGCTGATCTTCTCGATAATAAGTCCTATCTCAGGTCCTGCTGACAGAGAGTCGATAACACACACTTTTCTGTCAGGATACATCTCTTCATATTCCTGCTTCGCTACGCAGGCAGAGTTGTAGCTGCCCGATAACGCACTGGTGATCGTAACACAAAACACTCTGTCTGCATCCGAGAAAGCTTTCAGCCAGTCTTCCACACCGGGGCAAGCAGTGCCGGATTTGTCAGAGTATTCCGATAAATCTGATACCATTTTATCAACATCCAGATTTTCATCGTCAACATATTCTGTATTGTTTGTGATTATCTTCAGCGGAGCTGATTCAAAGTCAACTCCCTCGAGTTTCAGTACATCCGAGGACGAGTCTGCAACTATTTTCATCTTCAAAGCCATAATATCACCTGATTGGTTACATAATAAGATGGTTGACACCAAATATATTACCGATACGAATATATTAACCTGTATCGCAAACATTGTCAAGAGGTTTTCAAAAACCGATAATAAAATTATTGTAACTACTTGATATATTTGTCACATTGTGATAGAATAAACTCGGCAGGTGATATATATGGCAACTCGCATCACTGGTCAGGTTGCAGATGTAATAAGGGATTTCTCACTTCCCACATACGCCGAAATACCCGACATGGGGCTGTATCTTGACCAGACAGTACGATATATTTCTGAGCATACTGAGAAGCTCCACGGCATTACAATCACAAGCTCTATGATTGGAAACTATGTCAAAAAAGGGCTCATAGACAATCCCGTGAAGAAGCTCTATTTCAGGGACCAGATAGCATATCTTATGTTTATCGCTATTGCAAAGTCGGTGCTGTCTCTTGAGGATATACAGCTTCTCATGGATGTGCAGAAGAAGGTATACGAAAACAAAACCGCTTATGAGTATTTTGTTCGTGAATTTACCAACGTTCTGTTTTATGTGTTCGGCCTCAAAGATTCTCTTGACGCAGTAGGCAAAGAGGATTCCGACGAAAAGACCATGCTGAGAAACACCATCATCGCTGTTGCTCACAAGATTTATCTGGACGAATGCTTTGCCCTGATTCATAATCGTAACAATAAATAATGCTATATAAGAAAAAAGACAGGCTTCTGATGAAACCTGTCTTTTTATGTTTGAAAGTTTATTTTGCTTTTACTGCCTCAAAGGTGTCTGTGACCTCTTTTTCAGGAGCTTTTGTCAAGAGGCTTGTAACAACAACTGCTACGCAAGCAAGGATGAATGCAGGCAACAGCTCATAGAAATCAAGCACAGTGCCCGCAAAGTTTGCTCTGATTACAAGCTTCCAAACAAGCACGGTGATACCTCCTGCGAGCATTCCGGCCAGCGCACCCCATTTGGTTGTACGCTTCCAGAAAAGTGCAAACAGCATAATAGGACCAAACACAGCGCCGAAGCCTGCCCAGGCAAAGGACACAATCTGGAACACCGAGCTGTTGGGATCGCTTGCCAGAAAAACAGCTACAACTGAAATCAAAATAACAGATATGCGTGCAATCCAGACGGATGCCTTCTGAGAAAGCTTCACGCGGAAAGTTTCCTGAATGAGATTCTGTGATATGCTGGATGCAGCAGCCAGAAGCTGAGAATCAGCAGTGGACATGGTAGATGCCAAAATACCTGCCAGAATGATACCGGCAACCAGAGCAGGAATATAGCCGTAACCGCTGATTGCTTTAGCAATGTCAACAATGATCGTCTCAGCAGCAGAAGCGCTCTCGTAGGTGGGAATAATACCGCTCTTCATAAGTGAGTAACCGGTAATACCGATAAGCACAGCAATACCCATGGAGATAACAACCCACACAGATGCTACGCGTCTGGAGAGCTTAAGCTTGTTTTCGTCCTCAATAGCCATGAATCGAAGCAGAATGTGAGGCATACCGAAGTATCCAAGACCCCACGCAAGTGTGGATGCAACAGGCAGGGCGCCATAGCTGAGAGTCTCTCCTGTTGCTACGTTGAAGCCTTTGAATATATCCAGATATCCGTCAAGCTCAGCAATGTTTGCAAACACATTGTCAAAGCCGTGCATAATTCCCTCGCTGAATCCGAGCACAACCAGCAGAGCCACAGTCATAATGATACTCTGAATGAAGTCGGTTGTAGAAGCCGCCAAAAATCCGCCCAATGTACAGTACAGAACAATAACCGCAGCACTGATAAGCATAGCAGTCATATAGTCCATACCGAACAGGGAAGAGAACAGCTTGCCGCAAGCGGCAAAACCAGATGCAGTGTAGGGAACAAAGAAGATAACAATGAAAATCGCCGATATAGCAGTAATGATGTGAGCTTTGTCGCCGAATCTTCTGGAGAAGAAGTCGGGCAGTGTGAACGCGTCAAGCTTCTGAGAGTAAACCCTAAGCCTCTTTGCCACAATCAGCCAGTTGATGTATGTACCTACGGCAAGACCCAAAGCAGTCCAGAACGCCTCGGGCAGACCTGTCATAAGAGCAACCGCAGGCAATCCCATAAGCAGCCAACCGCTCATATCAGATGCCTCAGCACTCATCGCAGTGACCAAAGGCCCCAGCTTTCTTCCGCCAAGGTAGAAGTCGTCAGAGCTTTTATTTTTTTTGGTAAAAGCCACACCAATAAGAACCATTCCGATCAGATAAGCCACAATGGTCACAAGAATAACGATGTTATTCGATGTCATATTACTCCTCCTCAAAATATGAATAATATGTACTATACCACATTTTGCATAATAATGCAAGTTTTGTGCATGCGAGCAAATGATATGTTAATCTATGCTTGCAAAAAGAAAACCGCAATCCTATAAAAGAATTGCGGTGAGCAAGTTATTCATTGATAAACTTTTTACTGACGCTTTGTACCACAGCCTGAGCAGAAGATATCTACGTCGCTGAATTTCTTTCCGCACTGAGTACAGAACACGGGTGCCTCGTCAGCAGTTGCCACAGCTTTTTGCGAGTCCTCGACAACGGGCTGAGTGATTTCCTCAGCAGGCTGAGTAGGAGTCTCAACAGTAGTGGGAGCAGGGATGGTCATTTCTCTGGGTGCAGCAGGCTTGTCAATAGCATAATCCTCGTTGTGTCTCAAAGGCGTTTTGCAGTTAGGACAGTACACAAAGCCATCAGCATACCAGGGGCGGAATCCCAGAGCATTGTCCTGATAGGTGACATTTGTGTTGCAGGTTTTACACAGCTGTTTGTATGTAAGACCGCTGTGCCATTCGGCTCGTTTGTATCCCATAGTCAATACATCCTTTCGTGTTCTCAGTTAATAATTTTCCTTTGGCAAAATCATAGCATAACATTTTTTTATCGTCAAGAAATAGAAGTGTTATCTGATTTCTTGTTCTAAGGTCTTGAATACGTCGGTGTTGAAGAAGTCGTAGAGAGAAATCTCCAATCCGTCACAGAGCTTTTTGAGAGTAACTACTCCTGCGTTCTGACTTCCGCCGTTGATGATGTTCTTGAGAGTAGAGGGCGGAACAGCTGAGATTCGAGCAAGAGCATTAACAGACAAATTCTTTTCTTCACATAACTCCAGTAGTCTATTAGCAACAGCCTTTCTTGTGTCCATAAAATCACCTCAAAATGTACTACTACTATTAGTGTATACATTTTGAAAGTATAATAGCGACCATATATGGACTTTGTGGTCCATATATGGTATAGTTGTATAAGAGGTGATGATATGATTATTGATGTTACAGGGATAGAGCTGACTCCGGGAAACAACGGAGAAGACTGCAAAGGCAACGGAAAACACTTTGACGAAAACGGTAACCTCGTAGAATGCTGTTGCGATGAATGTAACTATCTGCTCTGCTGTACATCGTATGATGTTAATTGTAGTGAGTGTATGGATATGGAATGCCCGCGAACATACAAATAATTAGTAGACAAACGAGTGAAACTGGTGTTATACTAATAAAAGAATGGAGGAGTTTATAATGAGAAAGAGAGTATTATCTTTGGTGTTGGTTCTATTAATGGTTTTGTCTTTTTTTTCGGTAATGCCATTATCTGTATCAGCGGCTACAGAGTATAAGTCGAGCTACTATACATATATTTTGTCGGACAATCAGGCAACTATTACTGATGTTGGAGTAGAGATAAGCGGAAGCGTTGTGATACCGTCTTCGTTGAATGGATATGCTGTAATAGCGATAGGAAGCAATGCATTTGACGATTGTGATAGCTTGACCAGCGTTGCGTTACCAAGTACAGTTAAGACTATTGGTTATCATGCTTTTTTTGCTTGTGATATGTTGACAACAATAACGTTAGGAAATAATGTAACAGAAATTGGAGAAGCAGCATTTGCTAATTGTACGAGATTAAAGAGCATTGAAATACCGAATAGTGTTACAAAAATGG